>NZ_JACRSP010000002.1 GCF_014384765.1 Feifania hominis
AAGAAATGCAGTAAGAAAACAAAAAAAAGCCCGGAAGCCTTGAATAATCAAGTGTTTCCGGGCCTTTTTATATGGTTGCGAGAGAAGGATTCGAACCCTCACAAGCAGAGTCAGAGTCTGCCGTGCTACCATTACACAATCTCGCAGCGTGCATTTATCATTATACTGTTTTTTTTAGAAAAGTCAAGCAGTTTTTCTCTCAAAATTTGGCTCGTCGTTTCCAAAATCTCGCGCTCATGGTTTGGAGCAAAACGCAAAAACTTTGCTTGAGGTGATCAAATGAAAAACGGCAGTTATTTCAACGGTCTCTCCGATCTGTTGGATCAGGATCTGTCCAGCTATGAGTATTTCCACTCTCTACCGAAAAATATTCAGTCGGAAATCGAAAAATACGATCTCTCCTCTTTTGAAGAGATGCAGCACTATGTCGCAACATTGAAAAACGGATAAGGAGGTTATTTCATGCACCAGTACCCCACTCTTCACGCACTGCTTCGTGCAAATCCACAGGCAAAAAAATTCTATGATTCCTTTCCTGACTATGTCAAAGAGCAGATGGAAAACCGCGCCGACAGCATCAATTCCTTTGAATCGATGTGCCACTACGCAGACAATCTCACTCGAGGAGACTGTTGAACACAATGTATAGTTTGGTGAATAATGGGTATTTTAAATACCGGAGGTGAATTGCAAATGAGTCCCAAAGAATTGCTTTATATCGAAGACGCACTGGGTCATGAGAAATTCATGCAGACCAAGTGCAATGAGGAGGCTTCCAAGCTCCAGGATGCAGAGCTGAAATCCTTCGTCGAACAGATGGCTACCAAACATCAGCAGATCTATTCTTCCCTTTTTCAATTACTCAAATAGGAGGCGCCCAAAATGGATGATAAAAACTTGATGGAGGATCTCCTTTTACAGGAAAAAGGAGTCTGTGACCTCTACCTGCACGGTTCAATTGAGTCTGGCACGCCAAACATTCACCAGGCTTTTTGCACAGCTCTTACCGACTCACTTCAGCTGCAAAACGAAATCTACACCAAGATGTCGGGTAAGGGCTGGTATCCGACCGAACAGGCCAATCAGCAGAGAATCGACAAGGTCATCAACAAATTTTCCACACAGAATTGACACTTTTGCAAACCGATCAGGGAGAGCCGCACGGCTCTCCCTTTTGCATAGAAAAAGGGGGCACAATAATGTGCCCCCTTTGCTGTGAGTGAAAGGTTGGTTACGCCGCAGGTGCCTGTTTGGGTGCCTTGGGCGCTTTGGGTTTTCTGCGCTTCTTCTGGAAGCCGTTTGTGGAGTAGTAGTCGATGATCAGAACGAGAACGAGCATCGCACCCCAGAGGCACTCTTTGAAATACGGGGTGACCTTGATCAGGTTCAGACCCGAAGAGATAAACTGCGTGGAGAGCAGTCCAAAGAAGATGCCGATGACACGACCAACGCCGCCCGACGGCGATACACCACCCAGAATGATGATGATCATGGCGAGGGTGCTGTAAGTTGTCGCATAGTCAGCACGGGCAGAGTTGTTCTTCGAGATCAGAATGATGCCGCCAAACGCTGCCAGGAAACCGTTCATGACATATGCAGTCCAGCCGAGAAGTTTGTTGTTCTGACCGGTGTAGTAAGACGCTCTCTTGTTTGCGCCATAGAGGTAGAGTCTCTGGCCAAACGTGGTCTTCTCCATCAGAATAAAGGTAATGATATAGAGGAAGATCATGAGCAGGAAGCAGAAAGGCAGCCAGCCGCCGAAGAACGAGCCACCGCCAATATACTGGAAGTTCGACGGGAAAGTCGGAACAACGCTACCACGTGTGATAATCATCGCTGCGCCGGTAAATATTGACTGCGTGCCAAGGGTTGCAAGCATAGGCGTGATTTTGAGCTGTGTCACGCAGAAACCATTGATGAAGCCTGCGAACATACCAGTCAGAATGCCGGCGATCATACCGATAATCATGATCTGAGTGTCGGACTCCATGCCCGGAATCATCCACTGCTTCGTCAGGAACATGGCGCATACAACGCCTGAGAAGTTTGCAACACCGACGACCGACAGGTCGATACCACCGGTGACAAAGGCAAACATAATAGCAATGGCCATCGTACCAACGTCAGCCATCTGGTACATCATCGAGGTGATATTGGCCTTTTTGATGAACTTAAAATCACCAGTAACGAATCTGGTAGCAAAGGTAAAGAACAGGAAAATGACAATGGTGATAATGATGATACGGAAAATCCACTGATTAACCGGCTTGTGCATCGAGCGGGACAGTTTGCTGTTGGTTGTTTTACTCATCTTCGTCCCCTCCTTAAATATTCTGTGCTTCAGCCTTGGCCACACGGTAAGCGGACAGCGCAGTACCAATAACTACGATAATACCTGTGGTAAAGACCTGGAAGTAGGATGGAATACCGAGCAGAACAAGGCTCGATGTGAGCACGGTCATAACAAGAACACCCATAATGGTGCCGCCGACCGTACCCTTGCCGCCGCCAACACTGACACCGCCAAGGAAGACAGCAGCCATGTAGTTGATCTCCTTACCAATCAGGTCGCCAGGTGCGACAACACGGTAGAGCGAAACACGCATCATACCGGTGATCGCAGAGAGGACGCCGCTGTTGACAAAGATAAACGTATAGAGCATCGGAATGTTAAAGCCAATACGCTCTGCGGCAGCAATGTCGCCGCCCATGGCATAGATGCCACGGCCGATCATGGTGTACTTCAGAATGATGTAGGTGTAAATGCCAACAATGACAACGAAGATCAGGCCGGGATGCACTCTCAGAGGCGTATCGCCATCCATGATGGTCAGAATACTTGCATTGCCAAAAGCATCCATTTTAGGCGGAATGTCATAGACTGTGCGCAGACCAAAGATGGTGAACATCAGGCCGCGGAAGAAGTTCTGCATACCAATGGTGGTGATAAACACGTTCAGGCGGTATTTCGAGATAATCAACGCATTGAGCAGTCCAAGAATGCCGCCCACAACTGCCGCGAGCAGGAACGTGACGATCAGCGGCAGATCGAGATTGTAGTCGATCAGCGTGATGGTAACAGCAAAAGATGCAAAGTTTGCAATGGAAGCAAACGAGAAGTCACGGCCGCCGGCGATGGTGCCAAACAGAAGCGCAAAGCCAAACAGCGCGTACTCGGTTGTATTGCGGATGATGGAGAACAGGTTCTCCAGCGAAAGGAAGACCGGGCTGATGGAGGTAAAGACAATCGCCATCAGTACCAGGAAAGCCGCCGGAACTACAAAATCCGGCAATTCTCTCTTTTTAATCGTTGTAGTATTCATCTTATTCCCCCCTGATCAAGCCTTGACGAGCAGAGCCTGAAGATCTTTCTCTGTCACATCGGCGGTTTTGACGCTGGTAACAACACGGCCCTGATTCATAATGATGATACGGCTGGTTGTCTGAAGAATCTCAGGGAGGTCATCGGAAATGACAATAACGCCGATGCCCGCTCTGCCAAGGTTGCGAATGATCTCATGGATATCGCTCTTTGCGCCGACGTCGACACCGACAGTCGGTCCGTTGAGCAGCAGATAACGCGGGTTAGTCGCAAGCCATTTGGCCATCAGAACCTTCTGCTGGTTACCACCCGAGAGACTCGAGACAGGGTTGTCAGGCGAACCAAGCTTGATCGAAAGATTCTTGATTCCATCGTCGATGATTTTGTCCTTTTTCTTTCCGTCAATAAAGATCTTGTGCTTTTTGAGCTGACTGATGATAGCAGCGATGATGTTGGTGCCAATTTCCGTTCTGAGGAACAGGCCCTCAGTCAGTCTATCTTCCGGAACATAGGCGATGCGGTTCTTGATGCCGTCGCTCGGCTTTTTGATGTGAGCAAGCTTGCCGTCAAGATAGATCTCACCCGATTTTGCCGGCGCAACGCCAAAGATCGCTTTCGCAACCTCCGTACGTCCGGATCCAAGAAGACCGGTGATTCCGAGGATCTCGCCATCGTAGAGGTCAAAGGAGACATCCTCAAACTTTCCAGGTCTTGTTAAATTTCGAACACTAAGAATAGGAGTATCGTTTTTCGCTTCACCCTCGAAGCTGTGCGACTCAATCTCTCGACCAGTCATGTAATATGTAACCTTGGACTTATCAAACTCACTGACAGGTCCCTCACATACATTCTGGCCATCTCGAATGATGCAGATTTTTTCCGATACCTCGAAGACCTCATCAAGCTTATGGCTGACGAAGATCAGCGCGATGCCTCTCTTCTTCAGGTCCTCGATGATTTTGTAGAGGGATTCAACCTCTTTCTGGGTCAGAGCCGTTGTCGGCTCGTCCATGATAACAACTTTCGCATCCTGTGCCAGCGCGCGGCAGATGGCGACGAGCTGTTTTTGCGCGACCGGCAGATTCTCAACAATTTCTTTGAGGTCGAGCTGTACGTTCAGATTGTCGATAACGGCCTGCGCGTCTTTGTAGATCTGCTTCCAGTTGACAAACTTTTTCTTCGCTCTGATGCTGTTGTTGAGTGTGATGTTCTCGGCAACAGTCAGATTGGGGAACAGCGCGAAGTCCTGGAAGATAACCTGAATGCCCTTGTCAATGGCCTGCATCGGAGACAGTTCGGTAAAGGTCTCGCCATTGATGGTAATCGTACCCTCATCGGCTGTGTAGACGCCGGTAAGGACCTTGATCAGCGTTGATTTGCCGCTGCCGTTCTCGCCGCACAGGCAGCAGGCCTCGCCGGGCTTCAGACTGAAATCGCAATTCTTAAGCGCCTGGACGCCCTGGAACGCTTTGCTGATGCCCCGCATTTCTACCAAATATTCACTCACATTAGAGCCCCCTTTTTCGATTGCAACAGGCAAAAGAATTCCGTTACATAATGAAAGCATGCTGTATGCCGGCTTGCGCCGGCACACAGCGTGCTTTGCATTTTTGATAACTAGATTTCTGTTACCATGTTCACTTGGAAATTAGAAGTTGTACTCACCAACAGAATCCTTGTCGCAGTCAACCCACGCATTGCCGTAGATAACGGTGTTGATGTCGGTCTCTTTGACAGTGATGTTGTTGTAGCCCTCAACGCCAAGATCCATACCGGTCTCGATGACACCGTCGCCATTGATCATGATGTCAGCAACAGCGCACATAGCCATCTGAGCCATTCCGGGATCCCAGAAAGAGATCTGCTTGATCGCGCCAGACTCCAGATACTTTCTGGACTGGTTCGGCATGGAAGTACCCATGACAGTCACTTTGTCATAGAGGTTCTTGGACTCGACAACAGCAGCCGCAGAGGGCGGGTTGGAAGAGTCGCAGCCAATGAAAGCGGTGATGTTCGGATACTTGTTGAGAGCTTCCTCAAACTTCTTCTGGCCTTCCTCAGCAGACGGGCCCTCGAGGAAGTCCGGAGTAGCCATCTTCCAGTTCGGGTATTTGGCTTTGTTCTGCTCAACAGCGCCCTCAGACCACACTCTGTGGGTCGCATGGGTCAGCTGAGCAACCATCAGGACATACTCACCGGAATCGCCGGCCAGGGTGACCAGGTTATCCATGAAGTGAGCACCATAAGCGGTGTTGTCAAAAGCCTCGAGGTCGTAGTCGCAGTTCTGCTGATTCTCAGCTTCGTGAGTCAGAACGACGATGCCGGCTTCCATAGCTTTCTTCAGAACGGGCTCAACAGCCTCAGGCGAAGACGGAACGACAGTGACAACATCAACGCCAGCGGCGATGCAGTCCTCGAGGTTCTGAACCTGAGCGACCGGGTCCATGGCGTTCGGGCCCTGCTGGGTGACATCGTCACCGGTCTTCTCAGCCCAGAGCTGATTGCCGTAGTCCATTCTGTTGAACCAGTCGGAACCTTTTCTCTTCGGAACGTTGACGATGGTCAGTTTCTTTCTCTCGGTGGTGCCGGGATCCGTAGTGCCGGGATCGGTCGTACCGGGATCCGTGGTGCCAGGATCGGTCGTGCCAGGATCTTTCTCTGCGGGCTTACAACCAGCAAAGACCGCTGTCAGCATGACAGCTGCGAGAAGTAAAGCTAGAAATTTCTTCATATTTTCCTCCACATGTTTTAATATTATATTGAGCCGCCCTGAAGAAAAAGCGACTTAATACCGAGTGGGAATTTCAAGGTGCCTGCTGTTCGCAGCCGGGATTGTCCGTATGTACATTCCGCGCGAACAATGCGCGCACCTGGAATGCAATAACAATGATAGCAGTTTCAGTCATTTTTTTCAAGCCTGTTTTGTCAACTTTCAAAGATTTTGACAGTTGCGTCAAAATCAAACGGCTATTTTCTGTCACTTCTCCGAAAAAAGCCCCTTGACAAGCCTATTTTCGAGTTATAACCAACCCGCTAAACTCTTTAATTTTCAATGTTCATGAGTGCGTCTATGTAGATTGTACAACTTATATCTACATATTGTAAGCACCACTGTTTATTTTGTCAATAAGTTAGTTCATAATTTCGTAAAATTTACATTTCTGGCACTGTTTTGCCAGTTCAAACAGTTTCGCAATGTGGTTCATCCACTTTGATCCCATAATACCAATGCGCAATGTTGTATTCCTGTTTTCATACGTGAAAATAGTCATTTATTGGGGCTCGATTCGTCATATTACCGAATATTCAGGTTTTAATTTGTATAAAATGCCCATTGAAAATTGTCTTTTCTTTCCGGACTGTTTCTCTGTTTGCCCTTAAAGCGTTTTATTACATATATATTATAATAATGTTGATTTTTTACTAATTTCATGATATTTCATTTTGCCAGCTTATATGTAAAGTTTTTAAACTTTACATATAAGCTGGCCCTCCTGTGCTGCGAAAGATTTCCAAATGGGCTTGTCATTCCAACTCTTCTATGTTACGATGGTCACGTAATTTTGCCTACAATATGTGAAATCGTCGTTTGACTGTTCCGGAGGGTGTATGAAAGCTTCCTACTATATGGGAATCGACATTGGTTCCTATGAGAGCAAGGGCGTCATCATTGACAGTGAGTGCAACATCGTGGCCACTCATGTGGAAAAGCATGTCATGGACAACCCCGCGCCAAACCAGTTTGAGCACGACGCCGAGAAAGTCTGGTGGCATGACTTCTGCGCCATTTCAAACGCGCTTCTTGAGAAAACCGGTATACCGAACACCTCCATCTGCGGCATCGGCGGCAGCGCGCTCGGCGCCGACTGCCTGCCTGTTGATGAGAACTGCACTCCCCTGCGGCCCGCCATGCTCTATGGAATCGACGCCCGCGCCGATCGGGAGATCGCCTGGCTGGAGGAGCACTATGGCTCTCGCGCAAAAGAGCTCTTTCCCTCTCCGCTGTGCTCCTCGGACATCATGCCCAAGATACTCTGGCTGAAAAACAACGAGCCCGACATCTATCGCCGAGCACACAAGTTCATCACCGGCTCCACCTATCTGACAGCCAAGCTGACTGGCAGATATTACATTGACAAGCTCTTGGCCTTGTCATCCTTTCGACCCGCCTATCGGGCCGACGGCACCATCGACGAGGCTGAGTGCGCGCTCTTCTGTCGGCCCGATCAGCTCGCCGAGTGCGTCCCCACAGCATACGTTGTGGGCTGCGTGACGCCGGAGGCCGCCCGCCAGACCGGACTTGCCGAGGGCACACCGGTCATCACCGGAACGGACGACGCGGCAGCCGAGGCTGTCTCCACGGGAGTCGTCGCAAACGGCGATCTGATGCTGATGTTCGGCTCCTCCTGCTTCATGTACTACTGTGTCGACCGCCTCGTTCGCGACGAGCGCATCTGGTCGAGCGAGTATGTCGTGCCCGGCACCTACAGCATCTCGGCAGGTACGAACACGGCCGGTACGCTCACCCGCTGGTTTCGCGACAACATCTTTTGGGAGGTCATGGCCGAGCAAGAACGTACAGGGGTCAATGCCTACGATCTCATGCTCGAGGGAATCGACGATATTCCGGCCGGCTCCGAGGGGCTGATCACGCTTCCCTACCTTGCCGGCGAGCGAACCCCGATCAACGACCCCGCGGCGCGCGGTATGATCTTCGGCCTTACGCTCAACCACACCCGCAGACACCTCTACCGCTCTGCTCTCGAGGGAGTCGGCTACAGCATCAACCAGCACTTTGAAATTTTTGCAGAAAACCATGTCGAGCTGAAAAACGTCTATGCCGTCGGCGGCGGTACCAAGAACCGTCCCTGGATGCAGATCATTGCCGACATCACCGGCAAGACCATACAGACCGGCGCCGTGACTATCGGCGCCTCCTACGGCGACGCCATGATGGCCGCTCTCGCAACCGGCCGTTTCCAGAGCTTTGATGAGTTGAGAACCCATCTCAAGCCCGGCGTCACATTTGTGCCGAATATGGCAAACCACGAGAGCTACCGGCAGTATCAGCAAATTTACAATGCGCTGTATCCCGCCACCAGGGAACTGATGCACCGGCTTCGCTGACTTGTGCCGACAATAAAACCCGTTGAATGATATATGGAGGTTTGTATTATGAAGTCCTGGCTCAAAGACCTGTTCCATGTGGAAAAACCGGTCATTGCACTGCTCCACATCCGGGAGATGCCCGGCGATTTTTACTTTGACGACAGCACCATGTCGATGAGAGAAGTCATTGACACCGCCCGCCGTGACCTCATTGCTCTGCAGGACGGCGGCGTCGACGGCATTCTCTTCTCGAATGAGTACTCTTTCCCCTACCAGATGGGCGTTGGAAAAACGGACTACGTCACCTCCCAGTGCATGGCCCGTGTCATCGGCGAACTGATGCGCGACATCCGTGTCCCCTACGGCGTCAATGTCATCGAGGATGGCCTCGCGACTGTCGAGCTTGCCCGCGCAGTGGACGCGAGCTTTGTGCGCTGCAACTTCACCGGCTGCTATGTCGGCGAACTCGGTCTGATCAACACCGACATCGCACGGGTCAAACGCCGCAAAAAGGAGCTTGGCATCGCCGGTCTCCACATGCTCTACAATGTCAATCCCGAGTTCTCCGTCTGGGTGGGGGATCGCGACGTGCGCGACGTCGTCAAGTCCATGGTCTTCAACTGTGACCCCGACGGGCTGTGTGTCTCAGGTCAGTGCGCCGGCTTTGAGGCGAGCTCCGACCTGATTCGTGCCATCAAGGATCTCGCTCCCGAGACGCCGGTGTTCGCAAACAATGGCTGCCGGCGCGAAAACATTGCCGAAAAACTCTCGGTTGCCGACTCCGCCTGTGTCGGCACGGCTTTCAAATACGACGGTGTATTTCGCAACACCGTGGACGTCAACCGCGTGCGCGACTTCATGGAGGTCGTCAGAGAGTACCGCAAGACACTCTAACTCTGTGAGAGAACGCACGGGAGATGAGGGCTTCCGGCGTTTTCAATAATATTTTTATGGAGGAATAAAAATGAAAACCTGGCTCAAAGACCTGTTCCACGTGGAGAAACCGATCATCGCTCTGCTGCACATCCGTGAGATCCCCGGCGACTTCAACTACGATGACAGCACCATGTCGATGGAGAAAGTCATCGAGATCGCCCGTCAGGAGCTGCACGCTCTGCAGGACGGCGGCGTCGACGGCATTCTCTTCTCCAACGAGTACAGCTTTCCCTACCAGGGCCACACCGACTATGTCACCTCTCAGTGCATGGCCCGCCTGATCGGCGAGCTGATGAGCGAGATTAAAATCCCCTACGGCGTCAACGTCATCTCTGACAACCGCGCCGTCATCGATCTGGCCAAGGCGACCGACGCGAGCTTTGTGCGCGGCACATTCACCGGCGCGTTCGTCGGCGAGGGCGGCTTCTCCGACCACGATGTCGCCGCCACCTATCGCCGCAAGAAAGAGCTCGGCATCAAGAATCTGCCGATCATGATGAACTGCAACCCCGAGTCGGCTGTCTGGCTCAACGACCGCGACATCTATGATGTCGTCAAATCCATGATCTTCAACTGCGATCCCGAGGGCCTTTGTGTCTCCGGTCAGCATGCCGGTTTTGCCGCCAACAACGATCTGCTCAAGGCGGTCAAATCCGTTGCGGGTGAGGTTCCGGTCTTCGCGAACACCGGCTGCAACAAGGACAACATTGTCGAGAAGATGCAGATTGCTGACGCCGCCTGTGTCGGCACCGCGTTTAAGAAAGACGGCAAGTTCTACAACACCGTCGACGGCAAGCGCGTCAAGGAGTTCATGGATACTCTCAAGGAGTACCGCAAGACTCTGTAAGCAGCTTTTTCCGAGGGCGTGCCATATTGGCGCGCCCTCTTTTTCGCTGTCTTCTCTCTTTACAAGAGCCGTAACCTGTTATAAACTAAAAGCACTATGACAAAAAGGAGCTACTTCCCTTATGAAAAAGTACTTTATGGGCATTGACATCGGCACCCAGGAGAGTAAGGGCGTCATCATTGACGAGAACTGCGAGCTCATCGCAAAATTTGCCACCAAGCACGGGCTTTCCAATCCGAAGCCGCGCTACTATGAACACGACGCCGAGAAGATCTGGTGGAACGATCTGTGTATCATTTCCAAAGAACTTCTGAAGATGACGGGCATTCCCAATACGCAGATTGCCGGCTTCGGTGCGAGCTGCCTCGGCTCCGACTGCCTGCCGGTCGACGAGAACTGCACACCGCTGCGTCCCGCCATTCTCTACGGCATCGACACCCGCGCGACCGAGGAGGTCAAGGAGATCACCGCCCACTTTGGCGAAAAGCGCATCATCGAGATCTTCGGCCGCCCGATGACAGCCGGTGACCAGATCGCGCGCGTGCTGTGGATCAAGAAAAACGAGCCCGAAGTCTACAACAGGACTTATAAATTCATCACCGGTTCGACTTTTCTGACAGCCAAGCTCACCGGTAAGTTCTTCATTGACGCCTATCTCTCAAAGGCCTACCACCCCATCTACACGGCCGAAGAGATCGGCGAGCCCGACTTTTTGAGCATGATCTGCCGGCGCGATCAGGTCGCCGACATCCGCGAGGCGAACGAAGTGGTCGGCACCGTCACCGCGAAAGCTGCCGCCGAGACCGGTCTTGCCGAAGGCACTCCGGTCATCACCGGCATGGACGATGCGGTGGCCGAGTCGGTCTCCACCGGCGTCATTGTGCCCGGCAAGTCGACCATCATGCTCGGCACCTCCTGCTGTCTCTACGCCTGCACCGACAAGCCGTTCCAGGATCCCCAGAACCGCTTCCCCTGCATCCGCTATGTCGTGCCGGGCACCTACTCTTTCTCGGGCGCGACCAACAACGCCGGCGGCATGTCGACCTGGCTGCGTGACAAGCTCTATCCCGAGACCATCCAAAAGCAGCAGGAGACCGGCAAGAATGCCTTTGATATCATGCTCGAGGGGCTCGACGACATTCCCGCGGGCTCTGACGGGCTCATTGCCCTGCCCTACTTCTCCGGCGAGCGCACTCCCCTCAATGACCCGCTTGCGCGCGGCGTACTCTTCGGCCTGACGCTCAATCACACCCGTGATCACATTCACAAGGCCATTTTGGAGGGCGTCTCCATGGGAATTGCCGTCCACTACGACATCATGGAGGAAATCGGCGTCGACGTCGAGGAGATCCGTGTGGTCGGCGGCGGCACGAAGAATCCCATCTGGCTGCAGATTCTCGCCGACTGCATCGGCAAGCCGGTTCACACGGCAAAGGTGACCATCGGCGCCTCTTACGGTGACGCCATCACCGCTGCGCTCGCCACCGGTGTCTATAAAGATTATGCCGATCTCTACCGCGTCATCAAGCCCGGCAAGACCATCGAGCCGATTCCCGCCAATGTCGCGAAGTACAATGAGATCAAGCCCATCTTTCATGAACTTTACGCAAAAACCAAAGACCTCATGCACAAGCTTTCGTGAGTTTTTGATGAAAAGCGGCGCAGGGCCCGTTACAGGCGGTCCCGCGCCGCTTTTTTGCTTGTCAACGGCGGGCTTCTGTGATACTATGTCATGGGAAGTTTTGATTTGTGTGATGGAGAATTCAAGCCCCCGCGGAGTGGAGAAGACGCGAGCGGTCCTCTGTGTTCACACATAATTCAGATCAAAATTTTTATTTTAGGAGGAACTTCAAAATGTCATGGTTGAAAGAAATGTTTGGTGTTGAGAAACCCATTATCGCTCTGATGCATGTCCGCGCTCTTCCCGGCGAACCGCGCTACAAGACGGACGTGGGCGACATGAAAGAAATTGTCAAAATTGCCAGAAACGATCTTCACGCTCTTCAGGCTGGCGGCGTTGACGGCATCCTGTTCTCCAATGAGTTTGGTATGCCCTATCTGCAGAAGGCCGAGACCTCCTCTGTCGCCTGCATGAGCCGCATCGTCGGCGAGCTGATGAGCGAGATCAAAGTGCCCTACGGCGCCAACATCATCGCCGATCCCTATGCCGCGCTCGACTTCGCCGTTGCGATCGACGCGAGCTTCATCCGCGGCCAGATCACCGGTACTTACGCCTCCGACGGTATGGGCCTTGTCTCGCGCAACGTCGGTGAGACCGCCCGCCACAAGATGGCTCTGGGCCTGAAAGACCTCAAGATGTTCTACAGCCTGACTCCCGAGGGCGCTGTCTATCTCGGCAAGCGCGACCTCGCTTCCATCGCGAAATCCACCGTCTTCAACTGCAAGGCCGACGCGGTCTGCGTCTCCGGCGCCTGCGCGGGCGGCGAGACCGACAAGGACAAACTGGCCATTGTCAAAGAGGCTGTCGGCCCTGATGTCCCGGTCATGAACAACACCGGTCTTCGCTACAACAACGTTGAGACCCATCTCGCCATTGCGGACGGCGCGTTCGTCGGCACCGCTTTCAAGGTTGACGGCAAGTTTGAGAACTACGTCGATCCCAAAGAGGTTGAGAAGCTGATGAACAAGGTCCGCGCTTTCCGCGAGACTCTTTAAGATCCGTTAGAAGATCACATGCGGCGGTGATGAAATTGAGCGGAATCCTCATGGGGATCGACATCGGCTCCTCCGGGAGCAAGGGCGTTCTCACAGACTGCGGCGGCAGAGTAATTGCCACAGCCGAGGTCTCCCACTCCATGTCAAATCCCGCACCCGGCTGTTTCGAGCACGATGCCATGCAGGTCTGGTGGCACGACTTCTGTCTGCTCTCCCGCGAGCTCATCGAGAGCGCCGGCATCCGCAACACCGAGATACTCGGCGTCGGCTGTAGCACCATCAGCGCCGACTGTCTGCCGGTGGACCGCGAGCTCAATCCACTGCGTCCTGCGATTCTCTACGGAATCGACACGAGAGCGCAGCGCGAGTGTGAAGAGCTCAACAGCCGGTTTGGCGAAGAGCGACTGATCTCTTTGATGGGCCACACCCTGTGTTCCTCGGATATCATGCCGAAGATTCTCTGGGTGAGGCGGCATGAGCCAGAAGTCTTTGAGAAAACTTACAAGTTTCTCACCGGCCCCTCGTTTCTGGTGGCCAAGCTCACCGGCCGCTGTGTGATGGACCGTTACAACGCGCTCGCCGCCTACCGTCCCATGCTGGACGAAAACGGGGAACCCGACCCTGCGTTTGCACACATTGTCTGCCGCCCCGATCAGTTGGCGCAGGTGCTCCCCACCACAGAGGTTGTGGGTGGCGTCAGCGCCGAAGCTGCCCGCGAAACCGGGCTCGCCGAGGGAACGCCCGTGACCACCGGCACCGGCGACGCCGGGGCCGAGGCGATCGGAACCGGCGTTCTGACGCCGGGCGACATGATGCTCATGCTCGGCTCCTCGAACTTCATGATACTCTGCTCCGATCGAAAAGTGGCCGATTCCCGGCTCTGGATCAGCGAGTATATCCTGCCCGGCACAAGCGCCGTATCGGCTGGCATGGCAACCGCCGGAACTCTGACCAGATGGTTTCGGGACACGCTCTTTTCGGACTATGTCCGCCTTGAGCAGACGGGCGGCCCAAGTGCCTACGAGAGGATGTACCAGGCGGCCGGCGCGATCCCCGCGGGCAGTGACGGACTCGTGATGCTCCCCTACTTTGCAGGCGAGCGAACGCCCATCAATGACCCGAAAGCGCGAGGCGTACTCTTCGGCCTCACACTGGGCCACACACGAGAGCATCTCTACCGCGCCTGCCTCGAGAGCGTCGGCTACGGCATTGCGCAGCACTTCGACATCATGCGCTCACTCGGCGCACCCATCGAACGGGTGCTCGCCATTGGCGGCGGAACGCGCAATCCGCTCTGGCTTTCCATCATTGCGGACATCACCGGCGAGACGCTGCAGACCGCTCAGGTCACGGTGGGCGCCGCCTATGGCGACGCGCTGCTGGCCGGTCTCGGCGTTGGCGTCTTCGGCAGTCCCCGGGAACTCAAAGCCATCATCGCCCCCGGTATCACTGTGGCGCCGGACCCCGGCCGCCACGCTGAATACAAACCCTACCGTGAGCTCTACGACGAGCTCTATCCCGCGACGCGGGAACTGATGCACCGGCTCTGACCGGTACAAAGTGGAATTGATAAAATTAGATAAATCTTAAGGAGGATCACTTACCATGAGTTGGACAAAAGACGTAATTGGTACTGAAAAACCTGTTATTGCGATGTGCCATATCCGGGCGCTGCCCGGCGACCCGTTCTTTGATTATGAGGGCGGTATGGAGAAAGTCATGGAGGATGCCCGCCACGACTTCCTCGCCCTGCAGGAGGGCGGCGTCGACGCCGTCATGTTCTCCAATGAGTTCTCCCTGCCCTATCTGACCAAGGTCAAGACCGAGACCACCTGCGCCATGGCCCGCATCATCGGCGAACTCAAGCACGAGATCAAAATCCCCTTTGGCGTCAACGTCCTGTGGGATCCCTATGCCTCCCTCGATCTTGCCGCCGCCACCGGCGCGCTGTTCATCCGCGAGATCTGGACCGGCGTCTACGGCTCCGACTTCGGCCTGTGGAACACCTGCCTCGGCGAGTCCATCCGCCACAGAAATGAGCTCGGTCTTGAGCATGTGAAGCTGCTGTTCAACATCGTGCCGGAGGCCGCTACCTTCATCGAGGAGAAAGACATTGTCGACACGGCGAAATCCGCTGTGTTCGCCGCCCATCCCGATGCGTTCTGCGTGTCTGGTCTCACCGCCGGCGCCGACACCGACACCCAGCTTCTCTACAAGGTCAAAGAGGCCGTGCCGGACACTCTGGTGTTCTGCAACACCGGCGTCAAGCCCCACACGGTTGCCACGCAGCTCACCGCTGCCGACGGCTGCGTGACCGGCACCACGTTCAAAGTGGACGGCAAGTTCGACAACCTCGTCGATCCGCCGAGAGTCAAGGACTTCATGAACATCGTCAAAGAGTTCAGAAAGAGCAAAGGTCTCTAATCACAGAATCAAAGCCCGGCGCTGCAGCGCCGGGCTTTTTCCATCGGTGCTGTTTTTCTGTGGATTTCTGCGCCGTTTCATATTATAATAGAGTTACCGAAATTTGCGAGAAGATGGTGATATATTTGTCCAGACAATATTTTATGGGAATTGACATCGGAACTTATGAGAGCAAGGGCGTGCTCTCTGACGATTGCGGCAACATTGTAGCAAAGCATGTGGCAAAGCACGAGCTTCTCACCCCGAAGCCCGGCTGGTGTGAACACGACGCCGAGCGAGACTGGTGGGGTGACTTGTGCACCATCTCAAAAAATCTCATTGAGAAGAGCGGCGTCAGCCCGAACCAGATTGAAGCGCTGGGCTGCAGCACCGCGGCGACCTGCTGCGTACCGGTGGACCGCGAGCTCAAGCCCCTGCGAAACGCCATTCTCTATGGGGTTGACACACGCACGGCCAAAGAGATCGAGTATGTCAAATCTCTCTTTGACGAGAAAGAGTTCATCGCCCGCTACCACAATCCCATCACAACCCAGTCCTTTGTGCCGAAAGTGCTCTGGATCAAGAACAACGAGCCCGAAGTCTATGAAAAAACCTACAAATTTTTGCTTGGCACATCTTTTCTTGTGGCGCGTCTGACGGGCAATTTTGTCGCCGACCGGTACTCTCTGGCGGCCTTTGTTCCCGTCTATGACATTGAAAAAGGCGACTACGACGACGCCTACATGGGCCTCTGCTGCCGGCGCGATCAGCTGCCCGACCCGATGTGGACCACCGAGATCGGCGGCCGCGTCACAGCAGAGGCTGCAAAGGCCACCGGCCTTGCCGAGGGAACGCCCGTGATCGTCGGCACCGCCGACGCGTCGGCCGAGGCTTTTTCCACCGGCGTCATCGACCCGGGCGACATGATGCTCATGTACGGCTCCTCCATCTTTCTGATCGACGTGGTCGACCGCCTCTGCGACGACGCGCGCCTCTATGCGGGCAACTACTTCTTCCCGGACACCTATGTCATCAAGGGCGGCATGTCCACCTCCGGCACCATCACAAGGTGGTTCCGCGACAAGTTCTACACGGACGCGCTCGAAAAGGAGCGGCAGACCGGGCGCAACGCCTATGACATCATGCTCGACGACATCGACGCTATCCCCGCCGGATCCGACGGACTGATTACCCTGCCCTATTTCTCGGGGGAACGCACCCCGATCAACGATCCGAACGCCACGGGCATGATGTTCGGCCTGACTCTGAATCACACCCGCGCGCACATGTACCGCTCGGCTCTCGAGGGTGTCGGCTACGGCATCGCGCAGCACTTTGACATCATCCGCTCCATGGGACAGGAGCCGAAAAACGTCTACGCTGTCGGCGGCGGCACCAAGAGCCTTTCGTGGATGCAGCTGATCACCGACATCGCCAATGTCCCGCAGATCATCCGTGAGGTGACCATTGGCGCCTCTTTCGGCGATACGCTGCTCGCGGCGCTCGCCGTTGGCCGCTACAAAAACACAGCGGAACTCAAGAAGCTTCTCACGCCCGGCAAGGCGCTCGTTCCCGACCCGGTGGCCCATGAGGCCTATCAGCCCTACCGTCAGATCTACAACGACCTCTACCCCGCAACCAAACAGCTCATGCATGAGTTGAAGAAATAAGTTAAGGTGGTGTGATCCATGGAGAAAGTCTACTTTTTGGGCATTGACATCGGCACACAGGAGAGCAAGGGCGTCATCATGGACAGCGACGGCGTCATTATGGGCACGCACGTCTGCAAGCATCAGTTGCTGACCCCCAAGCCCGGTCGCTTTGAGCACGACGCCGAGACCGAGTGGTGGGGCGACTTCTGCACCATTTCAAAAGCTCTCTTTGAGAAGACCGGCATCAAAAATACCGACGTCAAGGCCGTTGGCCTCTCGGCTCTCGGCAGCGACTGCGTACCGGTGGACCGGGACTGCAACGCCCTGTGCAACGCCATCCTCTACGGCATCGACAGCCGCACGGCTGACGAGATTGTCTACATGACCGAGAAGATGGGCGGCGTTGAAAAGGTCATTGAATACGGCGGCGCTCCGCTGACCTCCTCGTCCATGATTCCGAAAATTCTGTGGTTTCGCAACCATGAGCCGGAGATCTACAACAAGGCCTATAAGTTTTTGACCGGCTCCTCGTTTCTCGCGGCGAAGCTCACCGGCAACTACTACATCGACCACTACACCAGCACCGACGCGACACCGATCTACAACCCCTATACGCTTACCTACAACAGAGAGCTCCTCGAGCTGTTCGATCTGCGCGAAGATCAGCTCGCCGATCTCTGCTACACGGCCGATATCGCCGGCACCGTCACCGAAAAGGCCGCTGCCGCCACCGGCATCGCGGTGGGCACTCCCGTCATTGCCGGTTCCTGCGACGCGTCGGCCGAGGCGATCTCCACCGGCGTCATCAATCCGGGCGACATGATGCTCATGCTCGGCTCCTCGGTCTTCTTCATCCCGCTGACCGACAAACTGAGAAACCACGAAAAGCTCAAGGGTTCGGCGTTCATCTTCCCGAATTCCTACATGGTCGCAGGCGCCATGTCGGCCTCCGGCTCTCTGACGCGGTGGTTCCGGGACAACATCTACTTTGACAAGCTCGCCGACGAGAAAGACGGTGGCCCGAACGCCTACGACGCCATGCTCGACGAGATCAAGGACATCCCCGTCGGCTCGGACGGGCTGATCACCCTGCCCTATTTTCTCGGGGAGCGCACGCCGCTCAACGACCCGTTTGCCCGCGGGGCCATGTTCGGTCTGACCTTAAATCACACCCGCGCGCACATGTATCGCTCGGCGCTCGAGGGCGTTGCCTTTGCCATTGCGCAGCACTTTGACATCTATGACGAGATGGGTCTTACCATCAACAAGGTGATGGCCGTCGGCGGCGGCACAAAAAATGTGCCGTGGCTGCAGATGATCGCCGACATCACCGGGCGCACCATCAACACCGCCAAAATCACCATCGGCGCCTCCTATGGCGACGCGATGCTCGCGGGGCTTGCCATCGGCTACTACAAGGACACCAAGGCTCTCGCCGATTTCGTCAAGCCCGGCATGACCTTTGAGCCCGACATGGAAAAGCACGAGCAGTACAAACCTTTCCGCAGCATCTTCGACCGTCTGTATCCGGCGACAAAGGAGCTCATGCACGAACTGAAGTAAAAAAATCCCCCGCTCACGCGGGGGATTTTCAATGGGATTGGAGAAGTTCTATGAACTACGAAAACTGCACCCTCTGCCCGCGTCTCTGCGGGGCGGACCGGGCCCACGGCCAGACCGGCGTCTGCGGGGAGACCTCCGAGCTGCGCGCGGCGCGCGCCGCTCTTCACCACTGGGAGGAACCCTGTCTGTCAGGCGAGCGTGGCTCGGGCACTGTCTTTTTTACCGGCTGTCCGCTCGGCTGTGTCTTCTGCCAGAATGCCGCCATCAGCCACAACCATGCGGGAAAGCCGGTTACCACGCAGAGACTCGCAGACATCTTTCTGGAACTTCAGCACAAGGGCGCGCACAACATCAATCTCGTCACGCCCACCCACTTTGTCCCGACAATCATCGAGTCGGTCGCGCTCGCGCGCTCGCGCGGTCTCTGTCTGCCCATCGTCTACAACAGCAGCGGTTATGAGCGCGTCGAGACCCTGCGGCTGCTCGAGGGCACCGTCGACATCTATCTGCCCGATTTCAAATACTGCGACGACGCTCTCGCCAGACGCTACAGCGCGGCTCCCGGCTACTTTGCCATTGCCGGCGCCGCCATTGCCGAGATGGTGCGCCAGACGGGCTCGCCCGTCTTTGAGCCGGACGGCATGATGCGCCGCGGCGTCATCGTGCGCCATCTCATGCTGCCCGGCCAGCTCGCCGATACCCGACGCATCATCGCCGCCATCCAAGACCGCTTCGGCGGGCGTGTCTACCTGAGCCTGATGAACCAGTACACGCCGATGGCAGGGCTCGAGCAGTATCCCGAGCTCCAGCGCAGAGTCGACCCCGGCGACTACGAGAGCGCCATAGAGTATGCGCTGTCTCTCGGTGTGACACAGGGCTTCATTCAGGAGGACGATACCGCAAGCGAGAGCTTCATCCCCCTGTTTGACGGCGAGGGACTGTAGAAAATGCAACCACAAAACGGAGTGGTCTTTTATGACCACTCCGTTTTGTGATCTCAGTACAGAGTCTGCTGATACCCATACCTGGAAAGCAATGTGTCTCTACGATCGGCACAGCGCCAAAAGCTCTTTTATGCATCCGGGGTATTTGCTCCGTCACCAAGGGGTCTGCCACACTTAAAACAGAAGTTCGCCCCCGCCTCGATCTCTGCCCCGCAGGAGCAGAGATTGCTCGCTTTTCCAATGGTTTCTTTTGGCACAGCCTCGGCGGGATTCTGAGCGTTCTTTTCCGCTGTGAGACTTTCCTTTCCGGCTTTCTCCGTCTCTGCGCAAGTTACACCCTTTTTCCTTTTGAATACCAATACCAGCAGCACCGCGCCAGCGCCCAGAACCGAAACGGCAATCACAGCAGGTATCGCCATGTTCTTAGATGAATCTGAACGATAGTAGGGACTTTCAAATATACCGTAGCGGGCTCCTTTTTTTGCCCAAAACATCCCTGTTGACAAATACCCGATATCGTCGTATTCCAGTGGTACTATTACCTCTCCATTCCTGTTAATGCAGCCCCATTTTTCATTTCCACGGGCATCCTCTTTCATTACGATTGCCACTCCATCGAAAAACACACTGGCGTCGTTATACTCCATCGGTATCACGATCTCACCGGCCTTATCGATGTAGCCCCACAGGATATCCCCATAGAGATTTATTTCCATCACCGCTGCCAGGCCCTCGGAAAAGGGACCGGCATCATCATATTCCAGTGGTACCACGATCTCGCCAGCCTTGTCTATATAGCCCCACCGGCGATATCCGTAGAAGCCGTCTGCCTCCACGGCCGCCAATCCTTCGGAAAAAGGTCTTGCATCGTAGTACTGCAGTGGTATCACAACCTCGCCGGTCTTATCGATATAGCCGTGTTTTCGGTAAAAATCGTCATCTATTTTCATAACCGTTGCCAGTCCGTCGGAAAAAGGCCGGACGTCATCATACTCCAGCGGCACCGTGACCCTGCCGGTCTTATCAATGTAACCCCATCTGTCATATCCGCGGGCATCCTCTTTCATGACGGCCGCCAGTCCTTCAGCAAAGGGCTGAATATAATCATACTCCATGGGCACCACAACTTTTCCGGTCTTGTCAATGTAGCCCCACCTGTTATTCTCGTAGGCATCCACTTTCATTACACCCGCCAGGCCCTCAGTGAACGAGCCTCCGCCATCATACTCCAGAGGTATCATGATCTCACCCGACTTGTTGATAAAGCCATATCTCCAATATCCGTCTGGACCATCCACTGTTGCCAATATCAACCCATCGGAAGTTTCAAATACTACAACAAAGTCATCTACTTTTTCGCCCGTCTCCAGATTCAAAGTGGATACTTCATACTTGTCGCTGGTCACGGTCAGCCAATTTAGATCACGATTGTATGCAGATGGCCGCTCTGCCCCGGACAACCATGTGATAGCGATCTCCGGAACCTTACCTGCCGCCTGGGCAGACGCTGCCAGACCAAGACACAGCAATAGTATCACAGCAAGAACAGAAACACGTCTTTTCATTTCTCCTTCTCCCCATAAATACGATATTGGCGCACAGAGGCATTGCTCACAAAAGCGCTGTTTCAGAATCGTTTTATAGTTTTCATATTGTGATTATATCAGGACTTTCAGTCGTTATCAATCCGTATTCTCTTCCCCAAAACAAACATTTGCAAGTTGAAAGTCGAGCGCTCCACCGGCGGTGGTATTCACACAGCCGCCCCTCATCGAGCGCCGGAGAAACCAGGGCCTGCCTCAATCAAAAGACAGGAGCCAGCAACAAACCGGCTCCTGTCTTTGTGTTTTATCTTTTGTCGTTTCCGCTCTATCTGCCGCAGTGTCGCGGGTTCTCACTTCTCTTCGATTTTTACCCCGCAGGAGTGAGCCGGATCCGCGTTGAATCGGTCGGCGCACAGCACACTCTCATAGAAGCGGTAGCCGCCCGAGAGATTGAAGCACGCAAAGCCGCGCTGCGTGAGAATCCGGCAGGCGATATAGCTCCTCAGGCCGCTGTGGCAGTTGACGTAGACCGGCTTTGCGGCGTCGAGTTCTGCGAGCCTGTCCCGCAGTTCATCGAGAGGAATGTTGACAGCACCCTCGATGTGTCCGCCCGCAAATTCACGCGCGCTTCTCACATCCAGAAGCGTCACGCTCCCGCGCGGCAGCTTCTCCACTTCATCCCAGTGGAACTGCCGCACCGTGCCGTCGCGCACATTCTCAATCACATAACCCGCCATATTCACCGGGTCTTTCGCCGAGGAGTAGGGCGGCGCATAGGCGAGATCGAGCTCGGTGAGCTCCTCGCCCGTCATTCCGGCCCGAATGGCGGTTGCCAGAACGTCAATGCGCTTGTCCACCCCGTCAAAGCCCACAATCTGGGCGCCGAGTATCCTGCCCGATTCACGCTCAAAGAGGGTCTTGACAGTCATGTTGCTCGCGCCGGGATAGTAGGTCGCGTGGGACGGGGAAAACGTGACCACTTTGTCAAAGGCGAGCCCGGCTTGCCGGGCTGCGGTTTCATTGAGACCGGTGGCAGCCACCGTCAGATCAAAGAGCTTGAGAATGCTTGTCCCCTGCGCGCCGTGATAGGGCACTCTCCGCCCGAGAATGTTGTCCGCCGCAATACGCCCCTGGCGGTTTGCCGGGCCCGCGAGAGGAACTGTCGTCTTCTGTCCGCTTACAAAGTGCGTAATCTCCACCGCGTCGCCCACGGCGTAGATATCGGGGTCGGACGTTCGCAGAAATTCGTCCACAGCAATCGCGCCGCGCATGCCGAGCGCAAGGCCCGCCTGCTGTGCGAGCGCGCTCTCCGGCGAGACGCCCATGGCGAGCACCGCAAGCTCTGCCGGCACCTGTGCGCCGTCGCAGTGAACGAGAACGCCGTCCGGCGTCTGCTCAAAGCGCTCTACCCCGCGCCCGAGCAGCAGTGTAACGCCCTTATCGCGCAGATAGGTGTGCACCGAGCAGGCCATATCGTAGTCGAGCGGCGTCATCACCTGATTGAGCCGCTCAATCAGCGTGACATGCACACCGGCATTCGCCAGATTCTCCGCTGCCTCGAGACCGATGAAGCCGCCTCCGACCACAACCGCCTCCCGTGGGCGGCGTCTCTCCACAACGTCACGCAGCGCGAGCGCATCGTCGACCGTGCGCAGCGTGTAGAGATGCTCGCCGTCGATGCCGGGAATCGGCGGCATCACCGTGCGCGCGCCCGGTGAGAGCAGAAGCTTGTCATAGTCGAGCTCGTAGGTGTCCCCGCCCTCGCGCACTGTCACGCTCCGCCGGGCCGGATCAATCGCGACAGCTTCGCTGTTGAGGCGCACGTCGATGCGGTACCGGCTCCAAAAGCCCTCCCTGCTCTGCAGCGTCAGACGGCGGCGGTCGGTGATCTCGCCGCCCACATAGTAGGGCAGCCCGCAGTTCGCATAGGAGACATAGTTGCCCCGTTCCAGTACAATGATCTCCGCCGACTCGTCGAGACGGCGAAGGCGGGCGGCCGCCGTTGCGCCGCCCGCCACTCCACCGATGATAACAACTCTCATCACAGCATCTCCTCCAACTGCTCCCGGGTGCGGTAGCCGACAGAGGTCTTCTCAAGCTTGCCGCCGCGAATCAGCGCGACCGTCGGAATGCTCATCACGCCAAAGCGCTGTGCGAGACCGGGCTCCTCGTCGATGTTGACCTTACAGACCTTGAGCTTTCCCTGCTGTCTCTCGGCGACCTCATCCACCACCGGCGAAAACATCTTGCACGGCCCGCACCAGGGTGCCCAGAAGTCGATGAGGACGGGCAGAGTGCTCTGAAGCACCTCGGAATCAAAATTTCTCTCATTTACAGATACGACTGACATGGCGTATTCTCCTTTCGGGTTCTTTTGTCTGTATCATACGCGTTCGCAGCAGTTCTTTCCGTGACCATGTCACAGTTTCAGCGCAGGCTGTCTCCCGCAAGGCGGCGCAGCCCCGCCTCGTCGAGCAGACAGACGGCGCCGCGCCCGAGCGAGACCAGCCCCTCGCTCTGCAAATACTTGAGCATGCGGGTGATCACCTCGCGGGCGCTGCCCAGATGGCGCGCGAGCTCCTCATGGGTGAGCTTGAGCTGTTCGCTCTGCTCAAGCTCCGCCTCCTCAAGAAGCGCGGCGGCGACCCGTGCGTCCATCCGGCGGTACATCACCTGGTCGAGCAGCCACATCACGTCGCTCATCCTCGTTGCAATCAGCTCGTTGACATAGTTTGCCACAACGGCAGACTCCCGCATCAGCTCGCGGAACAGATCGCTTGGAATCTGAAAGAAAGAGACGTCGCTCTCCGCCGCAATGGTCACGTCAAAGGTGACCCCCCGCATGACGCAGGACGCCGAAAAGACGCACATATCCCGTTCAAACAGCCGGTAGAGCGTCACCTCTCTCCCCTCGCCGGACAGGGTGTAGGTCCGCATGCGGCCGTCGGTGAGCACGAGCACACCGACGCAGTCCTGCGAGCCGTTGTGCAGGATGGTTCCCCTCTTCGCCGTGCAGTACAGCGCCGCCCGGTTCAGGCGGTCCTGCTGACTGCCGTCGAGTTTCGCCCAGAAAGGCAGATAGTCGCGCAGCTGCATGTTCACCACCCCGTCAGAGTTCACAGATCGCCCTGCCGCCATGGCGGCCGTCCCAGTCGGCGCGGAAGTTTTTGACCGCCTGCTCAATGGCGGGATTGGCCGTCATCTGGTCGAGCAGCTCACCCGGCACCGTCACAGCCTGTGCGCCCGCGAGCAGCGCCTCGATCACCTGGCCGATGTTCTTGAAGCTCGCGGCCACGATCTTGGTTTTGCAGCCCTGTACGCGGTAGAGCTCGGCCATCCGCGCAATCTCCGCCGCGCCGTCGGCGCCGAAGTTGCAGATTCGGTTGAAATACGGCGCGATGTAGTCGGCTCCGACAGAGGCTGCCATGAGCGCCTGCGAAACCGAGTAGACCGCCGTTGCCGTCACATGTACGCCGCGCTCCTTGAGCTGCTTCATCGCTGTGAGCCCCTGCGCGGTGGTCGGAATCTTGATATAGGTGTCGCTCCCAACGCGGTCGAGCAGCGTGTCGGCGTCTCTCAAAATCTCCTGCGTGCTCGCCCCCACGGTCTGAACGTGCAGCGTCGCCTCCCTGCCGATCACGCCGCGGATGGCGCGCAGCAACTCGAAGAAGTCCGCGCTCTCCTTTGACATGATGCTCGGGTTGGTCGTCACGCCCGCGACAGCATACTGCGCGCAGCAGCGCTCAATTTCATGAAGATTGCCCGTGTCCAACAGCAGTTCCATCTCATCAGCTCCCGCTACAGATTTGTTGATACCAGTATACCACCGATCGCCGGGGCCAGACAAGGCAATCAGAGCTTTCTCCCGCCGGCGCCGGCGGATGCGGCAGCCCCGGCGGGGCTTTCGATTACGGCGCGGGAATTGGTCTTGATGTGGTTCAGCTCCAAATAACCGGTGGTCCATATCAGTTCCGGCGGAATCTGCAAATTTTTCCCGGCTCCGGCCGCGGTCCATTGAGTTGCCGCCGTCTCCGTGCTAGAATGAGCTTAGAGTGATCCATTATGGTAAGATTGAGGAGGATTTAAGTTTATGAACAAACAGGAGCTCACCGCACTTCTTCGCGACTACTGTATGACCCCCTCCCTGTCGGGCTATGAATCCAAAATGGCCTATCGCATCCAGGAGGATTTCAAGGCCTATACCGACGATGTGCGCATCGACAAGATCGGCAACGTCATCGCCACATTCCCCGGCACCGACCCCGAAGCGCCCAAAGTCATGGTCTACGCCCACACCGATTCGCTGGGCTTCATTGTGCGCCGCATCGACGACGACGGCTTCATCCGCGTCGACCGCCTCGGCGGTATCCCGGAAAAGGTTCTGCCCGCGCTCAAGGTGCTCATCGGCACGGAGGACGGCAAGAGCTATATCACCGGTATGTTCGGCAATAAGTCTCACCATCTGACGTCGGCTGACGAGAAGTTCAAGGTGGCAACCATCCCCGAGCTCTACATCGACATCGGCGCAAAATCGGCCGAGGAGGTTCGCGCGCTCGGCATTGAGGTCGGCTGCCCGGTCGTCTACAAGCCCGATTTTGAAGAGCTTCAGGGTGACCGCGTGATCGGCACGGCCATCGACGACCGCGCCGGATGCGCCAATCTCGTGCAGGTTGCCTCTCTGCTCAAGAACCGCGAGCACGCCTCCACCGTCTTTCTCGTTGCAACCGTGTGGGAGGAGTTCAACATCCGCGGCGCGGTGATCGCCTGCCGCACGACACACCCCGATATCGCCATCGCCATCGACGGCGGCGGCCTCGACGGCTGCACCCCCGATCTCAAGGGCTGGAACAACATCAAAATGGGCGACGGCCCCGGCATGACCAAGTACACTTTCCACAGCCGCGGCACCTTAAACGGCACAATCGCCAACACGAAGCTGGTCAACCACACGCTCAAAGCCGCGAAAAAGCTCGGTCTCAACATCCAGCGTGCCTCCGGCTTCGGCGGCGTCAACGACGGCGCGTGGGTACAGCTCGAAGACAAGGGTGTCGCCATCATTGAAATCGGCTCTCCGTTCCGCTATACCCATACGCCGGTCGAAATGACCGACATGGGCGATATGGTTCAGGTCGGCGAGCTGATTACCGAAATGCTCTGCACCTTTGATCGGGACTTTGACCCGAGCCGCTTCTGAGGTGGCCGCTATGAATACCAGCGAACTGACCGGCGTACTTCGCGATTTGATGCTCACGCCCGCTCCGTCGGGCTACGAGTCGGCGATGGCCTTCAAAATGAGAGAGTACTTTCTCAAATACACCGACGACGTTGTCATCGACCGCGTCGGCAACTGCATCGCCACATTCCCCGGCACCAGACCCGACGCCCACCATGTGATGGCCTTTGCCCATATGGATTCGCTCGGCTTTATCATCCGCCGCATCGACGACGACGGCTACATCCGCGTCGACCGTCTCGGCGGCATCCCTGAGAAAGTCCTTCCGGCGTCGCCGGTTAAGATCTGCCGGGAGGATGGCGCGGGCTGGATCGACGGCACATTCGGCGTCAAGGCTCACCACACCACCTCGCCCGAGGAGAAATTTCGCGTCAACACCCTGCCCGAGCTCTACATCGACATTGGCGCAAAGTCGGCCGAAGAGGTGCGCGCCGCCGGTATCGAGGTCGGCTGTCCGGTCGTCTACCGCCCCGCTTTCCAGCAGCTGCTCGGTACTCATGTGGCGGGCACCTCGATTGACAACCGTTCCGGCTGTACGGCGCTGATCAAAATGGCGTCTCTTCTCGCCGGTCAGGCCCACGAGTGCACGGTGCACCTCGTCGGCACAGTGTGGGAGGAGTTCAATCTGCGCGGCGCCATGATGGCAAACCGCACAGTCAAATGCGACATCGGCATCTGCGTCGACGGCAGCAGCGCCGCCGACACGCCCGATATGCGCTCGGCCTCCAACCTCACTCTCGGCGGTGGACCCGTGGTCAAGAAGTACTCATTCCACGGCCGCGGCACGCTCAATGGCCTGATTGTCAACCGGCCTCTTCTCGAGCATGCGCTCGCAACCGCCGAGCGCCACGGCCTGCCCTGTCAGAGAGCGGCGGGTATCGGCGGTCTCACTGACGCCGCCTATCTACAGCTTGAAAACGACGGCGTCGCCTGCATCGAGATCGGCTCGCCCTGCCGCTATGCCCACTCGCCGAACGAGTCGGCCGATGTTTTCTCCATCGAAAAGACGGGCGAGCTTGTGGGCGCCATGCTGCTTGAGCTACGCGCAGACTTCGACCCGAAGCGCTTTTGAGGAGGGATTGTATGGACAGAACAGAGCTTCGTGAAATCTATCGCACCTTTACTCTGACGCCCGCGCCCTCTGGCTATGAGTCCCGCATGGCGCAGGCGCTCAGCGCCCAGTTCGGGCGCTTTACCGACGATGTGAGAATTGATAAAGTCGGCAATGTCATCGCCACATTCCCCGGCACCGACCCGAGCGCGCCGAAGGTCATGGCGTTTTCGCACATGGACTCGCTCGGCTTTATCGTGCGCCGCATCGACGATGACGGCTTTATCCGCGTCGACCGCCTCGGTGGCATCCCCGAGAAGGTTTTGCCTGCAAAGCCGGTTCTCATCTGCCGCGAAGACGGCACGGACTGGGTGCCCGGCGTCTTCGGCTTCAAGGCCCACCACATCACCCCGCCCGAGGAAAAATACAGGGTGAACACCCTGCCCGAGCTCTACATCGACATCGGCGCGGAGTCGGCCGAAGAGGTGCGCGCCGCCGGTATTGAGGTCGGCTGCCCCGTGGTCTATGCGCCGCAAAACACGCCGGTGCTGAACGGCCGCGTCGTCACGACGTTTCGCGACAACCGCTCCGGCTGTACGGCCCTCGTCAAGGCGGCCTCTCTTCTCAAAGACAGAGAGCACCCCTGTACGGTATACCTCGTCGGCACGGTGTGGGAGGAGTTCAATCTTCGCGGCGCCATGATGGCCAACCGCACCGCCCGGGCGGACATTGCCCTCTCGGTCGACGGCGGCGGCAGCGGCGACACGCCCGACACCCGCTCGCAAAACAGCGTCAAAGTCGGCGGCGGCCCCGTTATCACCAAATACAATTTCCACGGTCGCGGCACACTCAACGGCGCCATCGCCAACAGGCATCTCTTTGATCTCGCCGTGGCCTGCGCCGAGCGCGAGGGCATTCCCGTTCAGCGCCGCGCCGGCATCGGCGGTCTCACCGATTCGGCCTATATGCAGCTCGAAAATGACGGCGTCGCCATTCTCGATATGGGCTCTCCGGGTCGGTATGCCCACTCTCCGGCGGAGCTCTCGCAGCTCTCGGATATCGAGCAGACCGGCGAGCTTGTCGCCGCCATTGTGACAAGTCTCGACGCGAGCTTTGATGTGAAACGTTTTTAATCCCCCCTTTTTTTCTTTTTGACAGGGGCGCACCCATTGGGTGCGCCCCTGTCATACGTTTGAAATCTCTTGTACTTTCACTGCGGCTTTTGTATAATGATGGTACTGTGTAAAGGGGGTTTTTACTTGAAACCGGTCATTGGAATTCCCACTTTTGTAGATGAGGCGGAAAAATACAACAAGTGTTCTCTCTATGAGGACTATCCGAATGCGATCGTTGCAGCGGGCGGACTTCCTCTGCTGCTTCATCAGCACGACTGTGAGGAGAATCTCCTTCAGATGATCAGGCTTCTCGACGGTCTCTTCATCCCGGGCGGGGCGGATATTCACCCCTCTTTCTACGGGCAGGAACCGGCTCGCGGCTGCAGTGCCTGCTCCATGGCGCGCGACGTGTTTGAGCTTGCGCTGGTCAGTCTCGCCCGCGAGCGGGGTCTGCCGCTCTTCGGCGTCTGCCGCGGGATGCAGCTTTTCAATGTCGCGCTCGGCGGCACCCTCTATCAAGATCTTCCGACAGAGCTTCCCGAGTCTCTCGCCCACTGGCAGCCCGGTGAGCCCTATGACCTGCACCACGGCATTTCCATCGAACCCGGCAGCCGAATGGAACGGCTGTTTGGCGGCGAAAAGTCGCTTGTCAATTCTACCCACCACCAGGCGATCAAAGCGCTCGGTCAGGGGCTCCGTGTCACGGCTCGAGCCGCCGACGGCGTCATCGAGGCTATCGAAGGGACACAGGGCGCCTATCTGCATGCTGTACAGTTTCACCCCGAGCGGCGCGTGTCTCGCGACGGCGCCTGTCTCGCTCTGTTTGAAGATTTCGTCCATGCCTGCCAAAGCTAGGCAGGTTCTTTATAATCAAAACGTTTTAATTCGGAGAGGAGGTCCTCCATGGTCAACGACATGACGTCCGGCAAGCCGCTCGGGCTCATTCTGCGTTTCACCATCCCCATGCTGGTGGGCGCCGTGTTTCAGCAGCTCTACAATGTGATCGACATGCTCATCGTGGGCAATTTTGACGGCTCGCGCGCGCTTGCGGCAATCGGTACGACGGGCAACGCGACCTTTTTCCTGCTCTCGTTCACCATGGGGCTGACCACCGCCTTTTCGGCCGTTATCGCGCAGTACTTCGGCGCCGGAAACGAGAAGATGGTGCGCCGCACGATGGTAAGTTCCTGTTACATCACTGCGGTCTGCGCGGTTCTGCTGTCCCTTGCCGGCATCTTCGGCGCGCGGCCGCTGATGATTCTGATGCAGACGCCGGCCGAGATTCTCGACAGCGCCTCGCTCTATCTTCAGATCTGCATCGGCGCGAGCGTGGGCCAGCTCACCTACAATGCGGCCGCCGCCATCCTCCGCTCGGTCGGCGACAGCCGCACGCCGCTGCTGTTTCTCATTCTCTCGTCGGTGCTCAACATTCTGCTCGATCTGATCTTCGTGCTGGTCTTTCGCATGGGGGTCGCCGGCGTCGCGATCGCAACGGTGCTCTCGCAGATCATCTCGGCGACGTTGTGCGTCGTCACCATCTGGCGGCGCTTCCCGATCTTTCGCGCCCGCGGGCGCGAGTGGCGCCCCGACTTTCACAGCATCGGGCAGATTGCGCGCATCGGCATTCCCATGAGCCTTTCAAGCGTCCTGCTCTCCATCGGTGATATGACGGTGTCCGGCGTCGTCAACACATTTGGTACAGATGTGGTGGCCGCTCACTCCACAAGCTACCGCATTCAAAACTTCGCAACCATGATCTACTTCACCATTGCCGAGGCCTTTGCAGTCTACGCCGGGCAGAATCTCGGTGCCCAGAAATTTGACCGCATCAGAGAGGGGCACCGCAAAGTGGCGGGCATCGTGACCGGTCTCTGCGTTGCCGCGGCCGGCATTCTGTTTGTCTTCGGCGACCGGCTCATCCGCCTGTTCATCTCGGATGCCGACGCCCACATTGAGGACATTGTCCCTCTGGCGCGAATGAATCTGAACATCTCAGCCGCCTTTTTCGTCTTTCTGGGGCTCATCTGGCTTTACAACTACATGCTCCAGGGCATGGGCGACGTCAGAGTGCCGCTTCTGTCGGGTATCGTGGAACTGGTGGCCAAGATCGGGCTGTCTGTTCTGTTCGGCATCCTCTGGGGCTATCACGGGGTCTGCTACGCCGTTCCCATCGGCTGGGCGCTCGGCCTCATACCGTCGGCCATTCGCTACCACTCGGGCAGTTGGAAAAAGCTCTCGACCAAAATCGTAGGCAGCGAGAGCCCCGCATAAAATAAGAGGACGCTTCGGCGTCCTCTCTTTTTTCATATACCCGCGGGGTCAGCTGTAAATGGTATCCATATGGTATTGAACCTTTCATAGAATGGTCTAATTTCAAAAAACCAATTTGTACCTTTCTGCCTCTTTTTTCGGCGATTCCATAGCGGCGCTCGTTGTTTTCCCAAATTCGCTATGGTAGAATTCATGGTGGAGGGCAACCTCCCCTAACCGTGTCAGTACAAATTGAAATAGCGCAAGGAGGACGACAAATGGATATCAATCGTGTCACAGAAATCTGCAAAGACCTCATGCTGACGCCGGGCCTGTGCGGCTATGAATCTCTTGTTGCCAAGAAGATGAAAGCCTATATGGAAGCCTACACAGACGACGTCCGGCTCGACAAGATCGGCAACATGATCGCCACGTTCCCGGGAACCGATCCCGAGGCGCCGAAGATCATGATGTTTGCCCACATGGACCAGCTCGGCTTCATCGTGCGCCGCATTGATGACGACGGCTTCATCCGCGTCGACCGCATGGGCGGCATCCCCGAGAAAGTTCTTCCCGCCTCTGCCGTCTGGATCGGCAAGGAGGACGGCTCCGGCTATGTGCAGGGCGTCTTCGGCGTCAAGCCCCACCACAAGCAGTCCGCTGAGGAGAAGTTCACCGTCAACACCATCCCCGAGCTCTACATCGACATCGGCGCGCTCTGCGCTCAGGAGGTCTACGACGCCGGCATCCAGGTCGGCTGCCCGGTCGTCTATGAGCCGGCTTTCACCGAGCTGCTCAACCACCGCGCGCTCGGCACCTCCGGTGACAACCGCAAGTGCTGCACCGCCCTGATCGAGGCTGCCGAGATCATCTCGCAGAAGCCCCACGCCTCGACAATCTACCTTGTCGGCACGGTGTGGGAGGAGTTCAACCTGCGCGGCGCCATGATGGCGAACCGCACCGCTCCGTGCGACATCGGCATCTGCCTTGACGGCAGCCTCGCCGCCGACACCCCCGATCTCAAGAACAACAGCGTCAACAACACCGTCTACGAGGGCGGCCCTGTCATCAGCGCCTACTCGTTCCACGGCCGCGGCACCCTCAACGGCACCATCGCCCACAAGGGTCTCTACGACCGCTTCATCAAGGTGGCCAAAGAGCTGAATATGCCCTACCAGGTCAACGCGGCCATCGGCGGTCTGTCCGATACCTCCTACCTGCAGCTTGAAAACGACGGCGTCGCCTGCATCAATGTCGGCGCAACCAGCCGCTACAACCACTCGCCGGGCGAGCTCAGCGGCCTGCTCGACGTGCAGATGCTCGGCATTCTCGCCGGCAACGTCTGCCTGAGCATCGACAAGTCGTTCGATCTGCACCGTTTCTAAACCACAACGAAAAGGAGGATAACCAGATGAATGTACAAGAACTCAACGCAATTTTAAAGGATTTCTGCCTGACTCCCGCGCTGTGCGGCTACGAGTCGGAAATGGCATACAAGATTAAGGGTTACTTTGAGAAGTACACAGACGATGTGCGCATCGACAAGGTCGGCAACTGCATCGCCACATTCCCCGGCACGGATCCCGAGGCGCCGAGAATCATGGTCTTCGGCCACACCGATCAGCTCGGTTTCATCGTGCGCCGCATCGATGACGACGGCTACATCCGCGTCGACCGTATGGGCGGCATCCCCGAGAAAGTCCTGCCGGCGAAGAAGCTGCTTGTCGGCAAGGAGGACGGCTCCGGCTGGGTTCCCGGTACCTTTGGCTTCAAGGCCCACCACATCACGCCCGCCAGCGAGAAATACAAAGTCAACACCATTCCCGAGCTCTACATTGACATCGGTGCAAAATCCGCCGAGGAGGTCTATGCCGCCGGCATTCAGGTTGGCTGCCCGGTCGTGTACGCGCCCGCGTTCCGTCAGCTCTTAAACGACCGCATCGCCGCCACTTCGGTTGACGACCGCTCGGGCTGCGTCGCTCTGGTGGAAGTTGCCGAGCGTCTGTCGAAGACGCCCCACGCCGCGACTGTCTTTGTCGTCGCAACTGTGTGGGAGGAGTTCAATCTGCGCGGCGCCATGATGGCAAACCGCACCTGCAACGTTGATATCGGCATCTGCATCGACGGCGGCGCCGACTGCACGACCCCCGACACCCGCGGCTCCGCAAACGCCAAAATGGGCGGCGGCGCCTGCCTGAAAACGTACACGTTCCACGGCCGCGGCACTCTCAACGGCACCATTGTGCACCGTGGTCTGCGCGACAAATTCGTCGAGTGCGCCGACCGCCTGGGACTCCCTGTTCAGCGCACTGCCGGCATCGGCGGTCTGACTGACTCGGCCTATCTGCAGCTCGAGGGCGACGGCGTCGCCATGCTCGAGTGCGGCAACGCCTTCCGCTACACCCACAGCCCGAATGAGGTCTGTGACGTCAAGGACATCAAGGCGGTCGGCGACATCGTCGGCGAGATGGTCTGCTCGCTTGACAAGAACTTCAAACTCGGCCGGTTTGAAAAATAATCTCTGACTTCCCTGTCTCGGGTGGGAGGACAATCGTCCTCCCACCCTTGTTTCCTCTGAGGCTTTTCGCTATAATGTTGGTATTGACATTTCCCTCAAATTCACTTCGCCGCTGTGCGAGGAGGAGGCAACATGGAAAAGACCTATTTTCTCGGCGTGGACGTCGGCACCTATGAGAGCAAGGGCTCCATCATGGACGGCGAGGGCAATCTGATTGCCAAGCACGCCGTCGGCCACAAACTTCTCACGCCGAAACCGGGCTGGTGCGAGCACGACGCCGAGCAGTCCTGGTGGGGCGATCTGTGCGTGATCACCCGGGCCCTCTTTGAGAAGAGCGGCCTTGCACCCACCGACATTGCGGCGGTGGGCACAAGCGTCAACGGCGGCGACGTGCTGCCGGTCGACCGCGACTGCAAGCCCCTGCGAAACGCCATCCTCTATGGCATCGACACGAGAAACACCAGAGAAATCGCCTATTTAAACGACCTCTTCGAGCGCGAGAACGTCTCACTGACGCGCCGCATGAACACAACGACCCTGCTGCCCAAGGCGCTCTGGATCAAAAACAACGAGCCCGAGATCTACAAAAAGACCTACAAGCTCATTCCCGGCGCAACCTATCTGGTGGCCAAGCTCACCGGCAACTTCGTGATGGACTACTACACCTGCAACGGCTGGTCGCCGCTCTACCGTCACGACAAGCTCGCCTACGATGAGACCGTCGGCAAACTCGTCGACATTCCGCGCGACAAGCTCGCCGACTTTGGCTGGACGACCGACATCGCCGGCAAGGTCACAAAGGAAGCTGCGCAGGCCACAGGTCTCGCCGAGGGCACGCCCGTCATCGTCGGCACCATCGACGCACCTGCCGAGGCCGTCTCAACCGGCGTCTACAACACAGGATCGCTGATGGTCATGCTCGGCTCCTCGACGTTCTTCATTCTCGTCACGGACGAGTGGAAGCAGGACGATCTACTCTCCACCGCCCCCTTTATCTTCCCCGACACTTATATGATCGCGGGCGGAACCTCCACCTCGGGCACACTGACCAGGTGGTTTCGCGACAACATCTTCTTCGACGCCATCGAGAAAGAGCGTGAGACCGGCCGCAACGCCTACGACATCATGATGGACGAAATCGAGGGAATCCCCGCAGGATCCGACGGGCTGATCTGCCTGCCCTACTTTGTCGGCGAGCGCACGCCCATTCAGGACCCCAAGGCCCGCGGCGTCTTCTTCGGGCTCAATCTCAACCACACGCGCGCCCACCTCTACAAGTCGGCGCTCGAGGGCATCTCGTACGCCATCGCCCAGCACTTTGACATCTGGCACGCGGGCAATTCCACCATCAGCAAGGTCATGGCGGTCGGCGGCGGCACGAAGAATCCGCCGTGGCTGCAGATGATCTCCGACGTCACCGGCGAGACCATACACACAAGTCAAATCACGGTCGGCGCCTCCTACGGCGACTGCATGCTGGCCGGCCTCGGCGTCGGCTACTACCGTGACCGCAGCGAATTCGACCGGCTGATCAAGCCCGGTGTGACCTATTCGCCCAATGCCGGGCAGCACGAGCTCTACAAGCCTTTGCGCAAGCTCTACGACGAGCTCTACCCGGCGACAAAAGAGCTCATGCACAAACTTTAATCGGAAGAGAGGAATACCATGTACCCACTCAAAGAGACCATGCGGGAGTTTATGACCACCTTTTCCCTGTGCGGCTACGAGAGTCTGCTCGCAGACAAGGTGAAAGCGGAACTCCAAAAATACACCGACGATGTTGTACAGGATAAAATCGGCAATGTGATTGCCACATTCCCCGGCTCCAATCCCGCGGCGCCGCGCGTCATGCTCTTTGCGCATATGGACACGCTCGGCTTCATTGTGCGCTGCATCGACGACGACGGCTACATCCGCTTTGACCGCCTCGGCGGCATTCCGGAAAAAATACTGCCTGCGCTTGAGATGACCGTCGGCGCGGAGGACGGCGTGAGCTTCTACAAGGGCGTTGTCGGCAACAAGGCGCACCACGTCACCCCGCCCGAGGAGAAGTATGTCGTCAACAAAATTCCCGAGCTCTACATCGACATCGGCTGCAAATCGGGCGACGAGGTGCGCGCGCTCGGCATTCAGGTCGGCTGTCCCATCTGCTACACGCCGACGTTTCGCGAGCTGCAAAACGGTCGCGTCAGCGGCACCGCCATTGACGACAAGGCCGGTGTTGCGGCGCTGTGTCAGGTGGCCTCCATGCTCAAGGGCCTCCCGCACGAGGCGACCATCTATGTCGTCGGCACCTGCTGGGAGGAGTTCAATCTGCGCGGCGCCATGATGGCCGCGCGCACGGCGAAGTGCGATCTTGCCATCAGTCTCGACTGCGCGCAGTGCGGCGACACACCCGACCTGCACGGCAAGGACAACGTCACCATGGACAACGGCCCTGTGATGGTGCTCTACGACTTTCACGGCCGCGGCACCCTCAACGGCTACATTGCCCACAAGAATCTGCGCGATCACGCGCTCGCCTGCGCGAAGCGCCGCGGCATCAATCTGCAGCGCACAGCCTCCATCGGTACGGTGACCGACGCCTGCTATCTGCAATTTGAGGGCGAGGGCATCGGGATGCTGGAACTCGCCTGGCCGACCCGCTACACCCACACCCCCATTGAGACGAGCTCGCTTGCAGACATTGCTCAGCTCGCCGAACTCACCTGTGAGATGGCGGTCTCCATTGACGCGAACTTCCCTCTCGGCCGGTTTGAAGACAGAACATAACAACAGGCGGCACAGAGACAAAAGGGAGATGATACCAAACCGGTATCATCTCCCTTTTTTACATTTCTGCCTACACTTTCTTTGAACAGACGTAGCGCGGCAGTCCCCTGCTGTGCGTCCCGTATTCAATCGCCTCTGTCGGGCAGCGGTTGATGCACGCCATGCAGTGTGTGCAGCGGTCGCCCCACACCGGTCTTCCCTCTTTGAGGCGGACATTGGAGAGCGGACAGACTTCAACGCACCGGCCGCAGGATATGCACGCGTCGGTAGCGCAGAATTTTTTTGCGTGGACAATCAGCGGATAAAACATCTTATTGACAAAACTGCTGCTCACTCTGCCGCCGAGGGAAACGGCGCTCTGCGGAAAGTTCTCGCCTGTTTCAATGAGACGGGCCGCGCGGTCTATTTCGCCCTCGGCCCGCTCCACGATGCGCGCCGCCTCGTCTTCATTCGGCGTGGTGAACATCGCAATGTAGTTTTCGGGCATTTTGACTGCAAAGCATCCGCAGTAGTCCATCTTCTTTTTCTCACAGAGCTTTTTCAGGTATTTGCCTGCGTTGCCGACATTTTCGCCGCAGGTCATCACAAAATACACCCGTCTGTTCCCCGAGAGCGTCGTGTTCTCCAGCCAGTTTTGCACAATGCGCGGGATTCTCCAGGCATACGTCGGCACGACAACCACCCACGAGCGGTCCGAATGCATCCGGGAAAAATCGCCGGTTTTGATCTTTTCAAAGAGATTCTGCACCTCGTCGCCTGTCGTCCGGCCGATGCGCTCTGCCGCAAACTCGCTGTTGCCCGTTGCGGAAAAATACAATACCATTCTTTCTCCTCCACTCTATGAACCGGCCCGCCGCACGGCGGCGCGGCCTGTCATTTCATCACTTTTTTCAGCAGCCCCAGTTTTTTCTCACTGTACGGCGGATACTGCACCCGGACGGAAAAACGCGTCGTCTTTGTGACAATGGACTTTGCGTGGGAAAAGGTGTCAAAACTCGCCTTTCCGTGGTAGGCGCCAAGGCCCGACAGGCCGACGCCCCCAAAGGGGAGATTGGGGTTGATCAGATGGGTGATGGTGTCGTTGACACAGCCCCCGCCAAAGGAAATCACCCGCGTCACGCGCTTCGCCTCAGAGCGGTCCTCGGTAAAAACATAGGCCGCAAGCGGCTTTTCCCTCTCTTTGACAAAGCGGATGGCCTCGTCAAGATCTCCCACCTCCAGCACCGGCAAAATCGGCCCGAAGAGCTCCTCGCGCATGCAGGCGCTCGACGGCTGCGCCATGACCACGGTCGGCGCCACATAGCGGCTCTCAACATCCGTCTCGCCGCCGAAGACAATCCGGTCGCGGTCCTCCTCAAGAAGTCCGCGCAGGCGCTCGGTATGGGACTGTGTGACGATTCTGCCGTAGTCCGGGCTCCGGCGCGGGTCAGGCCCGTAAAAGTCTGTGATCGTCTTGCAGATCTTCTCAGTGAGCTCACCCACAATCGGCCGCTCAGCCAAAACATAGTCGGGCGCAACGCAGGTCTGACCCGCGTTCAGCAGCTTTCCCCAGACAATCCGCTCGGCGGCAACGGCGAGATTTGCCCGCGCCGACACGATGACGGGGCTCTTGCCGCCGAGTTCGAGCGTCACCGGCGTCAGATGCTGTGCCGCCGCCTCATATACCAGTCTGCCCACCCGGGTGCTGCCGGTGAAGAAAATGGTGTCAAACCGGCAGCGCAGAAGCGCCTGCGCCGTCTCAGGTCCGCCGGTGACAAGCGCGACATGGCCGCTGTCAAAGGTCTGTGAGACGAGCTCGGCGAGCACCTGGGCGACATGAGGGGTGAGTTCGGACGCTTTGAGCACCGCGCAGTTGCCCGCTGCAATCGCCCCGACGAGCGGCTCGAGCAAAAGCTGAACCGGGTAGTTGAACGGCCCGATGATGAGCGCCACCCCATAGGGTTCCTGTAAAATACGCCCGCGCGCGGGAAAGAGCATCATCGGCGTGCGCACCCGCCGCGGCGCCGCCCACCGGCGCAGATGGCGCAGCGTGTGGCGGATTTCGGCGCGCACAAAGCCGAGCTCCGTTGCATAGCTCTCCGTTTTGCTCTTGCCGAGGTCGCGCCAAAGCGCCTCATAGAGATCGCTCTCCCAGCGCACAAGCGCTGCGTCAAGCGCCTCGAGCGCCGCGCGGCGAAAGTCGAGAGCCACCGTTTTCCCCGCGCGATAAAAATCGCGCTGCCGTTTGAGTAATTCTGTGATTGACTCTTCCTGCATACCGGAACCTCCGCTTTTGTTCTACTGTATATCTTAACACAAAAAAGAGCGTTGAATCGCCGAGCAAAAGAGATTATAATGAAAAAGTATTCGATGGAAACCATTCGGGGCAAACGTTCCCTGCGTTTCTATGATATATCACAATTGATTCGGCATGGTGGGGCGACCCCCAAGAGAGAAGTCGGGTGCGAATCCCGCGCAACATCCATTACTGTATTTGGCGACAAGGGAACAGATGCCATTGGGTTTCGGCCCGAGAAGGCGTTCCGGCGGATGAGCCATAAGCCAGGAGAACTGCCATGCCGCAGCCGCGCGCGTTCTTGGGATGAGAGGAGCAGCACCGCACAACGGGAGCTCTTTTTGAGCTTCTATTTTTTTGGAAAGCAGGTAATGGTTATGCGTAAGAGACTTCTGGCAGCGGTGCTTGCCCTGTGTCTGATTCTGACGGCGGGGCTTGCGGCCCTGGCTGTCACCGACGAAGCAGGCCGCGCTGCCGGGTGGTTGCTTCGCACCTTTGACTCCGGAATCTACGACGAATCCGAGTGGGCCATCTTTGCCCTCGCCCGCGCGGGCCAGCTCCCCGACGAGCTGCGCGAGAGCTATGTCGCGAGAGTATCGCAGGAGCTGCGCGACAAACAGGGGGTCCTCACCCGCACAAAATACACCGAGTACTCCCGCCGTGTCATCGCCCTCACCGCGCTCGGCGCCGGGGTGGACGACGTCGGCGGCTACTCGCTACTCGACTGTCTCACCGACGCCGACAAGGTGTCAAAGCAGGGCATCAACGGCACTATCTTTGCACTGGTCGCCTTTGACAGCGCCGACTACCCGATTCCCGATACCGATGCCACCCATCCCGCCGCGCGGGAGTATCTCATCGATTTGATCCTCACGCGCGAGCTGCCGGGCGGCGGGTTCTCTCTCGGCGGCGAGCCGGATGCGGACGTCACCGCCATGGCTCTGAGCGCCCTTGCCCCCTATTGCCATCTGGAGCGTGTGCGGCAGGCTGTCGACCGCGGCGTCACGGTTCTCGCCTCTTTGAAGCTCCCCGGCGGCGGCTACGAATCCTATGGCGAGGCCAACTGTGAGAGCGCCGCGCAGGTTGTCATTGCGCTCGCCTCGCTCGGCATTGATCCGGAACTCGACGGGCGTTTTGCGGGAGTGCTCGATGCGCTGCTCGCCTTTCAGAACAGCGACGGCGGCTTTGCCCATCTCGCAGGCGGCCCGTCCAACCGCATGGCAACCGAACAGGCGCTCTGTGCACTCAGCGCTGTCGAGCGGCTGAGAAGCGGGAAAAACCGGCTCTATGATCTGACCGACGCCGTGCAGCCGTCAGTTCCCGTCTTCACCGACATCGACGGCCACTGGTGCGCCGGCCAGGTTGCCGCGACCGGCGGCTACGGCATCGTGCGCGAGGGTACCCTGTTTGAGCCCGACCGCACGGCGCTGCGCGGTGAGTGTGTCGGCGCTCTGTCAGAGAGTCTCGGCTGGCGGCTCCTCGAGCCGCTGTCAACGCCCGTGCTCTCCGACCTGGCGCCTGACCGGTGGTTCTGTCCCGGCGTCGCGGCTGCCGCCTCGCGCGGAGTGGTCAAGGGCCGGGAGGCCGGCCTCTTTGACGGCATGAGTCCCATCAGCCGTGAGGAGATGATGACCATTGTCGCCCGCGCCGCTGAGGCGTGCGGGCTCGAAACGGCAGCCGACCGCGCGGCTCTTGCAAAATTTCCCGATCGCGGCGCGCTTTCCGAATGGGCCGCAGAGGCGGCCGCATTCTGCGTGGAAAACGGGCTTGTCGGCGGCCGCGGGGACGATCTGGCGCCAAAGGGCCTGATCACCCGCGCCGAAGTTATCACCATTTTGAGCCGTCTGAACTCCCTGCTCGGTGAACGATAGGAGCGAAAACTTGAAAACACTCGTAACAAAAAGAAAATTTGCCGTGCTGCTCGCCGCGCTTGTTATTCTGGCGCTGCTCGCGGGCTGCTCGCCGGCCGTCCCCCCGCAGGAGACCGCTTCTCCGTCTGACTCTAATCCGGACGACCTGACGCCGCAGACGCACGAGCCGCCATCTTCCCCCACAGCCGCACCCGTGGAGGACCCCGGCGAGGATGCGCCGCTCTCCCCGGAGGAGCCCTCTGAACCGGAACCCGCTCCGGCGCCGCCGGAGCAGAAGCCGGACGAGCCCGAAAAAACAAGCGAGCCGGGCGAGACCAACAAGTCCGCCGTCTGTACCGTATCGATTCGCTGTGAGCGCGCCGTTGAGAGCGATGCGCTCGACGATGCCGTGCGCGAGCTGCTGCCGCAAGACGGCATCCTCCTGCATGCCTCCGAGATCCCCCTCGAGCAGGGTGACACCGTCTTCAGCGTGCTCAAGCGCGTGACCCGCCAGGAGAAAATTCATCTGGAATTCACCGATTCTCCCCTCTATCAGACAGCTTACATCGAGGGCATCGGCAACCTCTATGAGTTCGACTGCGGCGAGCGCTCGGGCTGGATGTACCGCGTAGACGGCGTCTTTCCGAGTGTCGGCTGCTCCTCTTTTGCGCTGACGGGCGGCGAGACGGTCGAGTGGGTCTACACCTGCGACCTCGGGCGCGACGTCGGCGCCGGCGAGGGGGGGGCTCTGTCTTGAGAGACGGCTTCGGCTCGTTTCACCCGGCGGTGAACTTCTGCTATTTTATCGCGGTCATCGCGCTGAGCATGTTCACCGTCCACCCAGTTCTGCTCGCTGTGTCCCTCGGCGCGGCGCTGCTCTACGGGGTGCTGCTCCAGGGGAGAGAGGCCCTGCGCTTTGCGCTTCGTGTGCTGCTGCCGATGTTTGTGCTCTGCGTCGCCGTCAATCCCCTGTTCAATCACCGGGGGGTCACCGTGCTCGGCTACTTTGCCGGCGGCAATCCGCTGACGCTCGAATCTCTGTGGTACGGCGCGGCGGCGGGCGGCATGCTCGTGTGCATCCTTATGTGGTTTCACTGCTACAATATCGTGATGACATCTGAGAAATTCATCCACCTGTTCGGCCGGGTGATTCCGGCGCTGTCGCTCGTCTTCTCCATGGTGCTGCGCTTTGTTCCCCGGTACCGCCGACAGATCGGCGAGATCGCGGCCGCCCGGCGCTGCATCGGCCGCGACGCCGGAAAAGGCCGGCTGATGGAACGAATCCGAAGCGGGCTGTCCATTGTCTCGATCATGACAACCTGGGCGCTCGAGCACTCCATTGAGACCGCCGACAGCATGCGCGCGCGCGGCTACGGGCTGCCCGGGCGCACCTCTTTCGGCCTGTGGCGTTTCACCCGGCGCGACGCGGCGCTGCTCGCGGGCATCGCCGTTCTCACCGCCGCCACCGCTGCCTGCATGTCCACAGGCCTGCTTTCAGCCCGCTATTTTCCCGCCATTCAAATTGGCGGCTCCGGGGTTTTCTCTCTGCTGGGCATGATCGGCTTTGCCCTGCTCTGTCTCATTCCCCCGGCTGCCGCCGTCCTTGAGGAGCTTCAATGGAACAGATCGCTTTCCAAAATCTGAGCTTTACCTATCCCGCCTCGCCGCGGCCCGCGCTCGATGGTGTCACCCTCTCCATCGAAGCGGGTGAGTTTGTCACGCTCTGCGGGGTGTCCGGCTGCGGAAAGTCGACGCTGCTGCGCCAGCTCAAGAGTGTGCTGACCCCACACGGGCAGCGCTCGGGTGAGGTTCTCTTTGAGGGGCTTGCGCTCACGGCCCTTGGGGCGCGGCGCGAGGCCGCCGAGATCGGCTATGTCATGCAGAATCCGGACAGTCAGATTGTCACGGACAAGGTCTGGCACGAGCTCGCTTTCGGCCTGGAAAGCCTCGGTCTTCCGCAGCAGACCATCCGTCTGCGCGTCGCGGAAATGGCGAGCTATTTCGGCATTGCCGACTGGTTCCACCGCGACGTCTCCACCCTCTCGGGCGGGCAGAAGCAGCTTCTCAATCTCGCGTCGGTCATGGCCATGAGCCCCTCGGTGCTGCTGCTCGACGAACCGACAAGCCAGCTCGACCCCATCGCCGCCGCCGACTTTCTGCAGACCGTGCGCCGTCTCAACCGCGAGCTCGGCGTCACCGTCCTGCTCACCGAACACCGCCTCGAGGAGGCCCTTCCCCTGTCGGACCGCGCCGTTGTGCTCGACGGCGGGCGTGTGCTCGCCGACGGCTCCCCGCGGGAGATCGGGGCCAGGCTCCGCGCGCTCGGTCACCCGATGTTTCGCTCCATGCCGGCGCCCATGCAGCTTTACGGTCTACTCAACGGCGTCGGTCCCGCGCCGCTGACCGTGCGCGAGGGGCGCGATTTTCTTCAGACTCTCCCTCTGGTCCCCGACGACACGGCCGCGCCGGATGAGCCCGCGGCACAGCCGGCCGCGCTCACCTTTGACGAAGTCTGGTTTCGCTACGAGCGCCACAGCGAAGACGTGCTCAAGGGGCTCAGTCTACGTGTGCCGGCGGGCCGCTGCTGCGCGATGGTCGGCGCAAACGGCGCGGGCAAATCGACCGCTCTCGCCCTTGCCATGGGGCTTCGCCGCCCGCTTCGCGGCCATGTGCAGACCACGCTTCGCACGGGCATGCTCCCCCAGAGCCCCGAGACGCTCTTTGCCAAAGGCACCGTGCACGAGGAGCTCGCCGAGATGACGGAGGACCCGGCCCGCATCGAAGAGATGATTTCTCTGTGTGAGCTCTCCTCTCTGCTCGACGCGCACCCCTACGACCTCTCGGGCGGAGAGCAGCAGCGCGCGGCCCTTGCGAAAGTTCTGCTCACCGAGCCGCAGCTTCTGCTTCTCGACGAGCCGACCAAGGGGATGGACGGCGCCTTTAAGGAGAAATTTGGCGCGCTGCTGCGCAGGCTCTGCGCGGGCGGTGTCACGGTTCTTCTCGTCTCGCACGATGTGGAGTTCTGCGCGCGCTATGCCGACTTCTGCGCGCTCTTTTTCGATGGGCAGATTGTCTCGTCGGGCACCCCCGCCTCGTTCTTCCCCGGCAACCACTTTTACACGACCGCGGCAAACCGCATGTGCCGCGGGCTCTTTCCCCACGCCATTACCGTTGAGGAGGTGTGTGCGCTGTGCAAAAAACAGCTCTGAGCAGACGGACGATCCTCTGCGCGCTTCTTATTTTTATCGCTATGCCTCTGACGCTCTGGTTCGGCGTGCGAGTGCTCGGCGACCGGCAGTACTATCTGATCAGCGTTCTGCTCCTGCTCTACACCATGGTTCCCTTTGCGCTTGTGTTTGAGCGGCGCAGGCCCCAGGCGCGCGAGCTGATGCTCATCGCCGTTCTCACCGCTCTCGCCGTGGCGGGGCGGGGCGCCTTTTTCATGGTGCCGAACTTCAAGCCGGTCGCCGCCATTGTCATTCTCGCCGGGGTGGGCCTCGGCCCCGAAAGCGGCTTTCTGGTGGGCGCCCTCTCGGGCTTTGTGTCAAACTTCTTTTTCGGACAGGGACCGTGGACGCCCTTTCAGATGTTCTGCTTTGGTATGATCGGTTTTCTCGCGGGGCTCCTCTGCCGCGCCGGATACCCCAAAAAGCCGCTTGCCCTCACGATCTACGGAGGCGTGGCCACCTTTTTTCTCTATGGCGGAATCATGGATCTGGTCAGTGTTTTGACCATCTATGGCACGCTGACAAAAAAGACCGTGCTTGCCGCCTATGCGGCGGGGGTGAGCTTCAACCTCATTCACGCGGCGGCGAGTGTCGTCTTTCTGCTTGTGCTGACCGGGCCCATTCTCACAAAGCTCGACCGGGTGAAAAAAAAGTACGGCCTGATGGAGTGACCCCGCGCCAATTTGCCGAAATTCACTGTTGCATTTGCCATTCAAATCATGTATAATAACATTCACCGAAAAAAAACGGAGACGTAGCTCAGCTGGTCAGAGCGCACGGTTCACATCCGTGAGGTCGTGGGTTCGAGCCCCTCCGTCTCCACCATTCAAAACACCCGCAAAGCCGCTTGGTTCTAGGCTTTTCGGGTGTTTTTCTGTCTTTGGCATTTTCAAAAAAAGGCCCTTTTTTCACCCCTTTTCAAGCAAAATAGGCGTCAAGATAGACGTCAAAAAATGTCTTTATCGCGCCATTCAAGTTTTTGAGAAAAAGCCTTTTATCTTGCGCAAGATTTGTTTTTGTGATATACTTTAGTCAGGGTGGGGAAGTTGTTGAAATTCAGATACAATCACCGAAAGGGGTTTATTATGGCAGGAAAAGCAGAATATAAAAACCAATGGCAGAAAGAGAACTACGACCGTGTAAATCTCACTATGCCAAAGGGCAAAAAAGCCATCATACAGGCTCAAGCCGACAGTGAGGGGAAAAGCCTCAACGGCTATATCAACGAGGCGATAGACGAGAAAATGGAGCGGGAGGAATAGATGAACCTCTATCAGACGATCGACGAATACAAGGCCAAAATTGACGCGCTGCGCCCCTTTGAGGGCGAGCTGCTCAATCAACTCAAAGACTACTACCGAATCGGTCTTACATGGTCAAGCAATGCTCTCGAGGGGAACACGCTGACCATCAGCGAAACAAAGGTTCTTCTTGAAGATGGTCTCACCGTCGGCGGGAAGCCACTGCGTGATACGTTCGAGACCATCGGTCATGGAAAGGCATATGACTTCATGTTTACTCTGCTTGGGAAGAGGGAGATCACCGAGGCTGACGCGCTCACCATGCACAGAATGTTCTATGCAGAGATTGAGCCGGACAAGGCCGGGCAATACCGTCGTATCCCCGTCTTTATCTCCGGGTCTCAATATGAGGTCAGCGCGGTTGATACCATCGAGCGCGAGATGAAAAATCTCTTTGAGTGGACAAACTCCGAGCGCGAACAATATCACCCGGTCGAGTTCGCCGCCCTGCTCCACAAGAAGTTTGTCTTCATCCATCCGTTCATAGATGGAAACGGAAGACTTGCCCGTCTGCTGATGAATACCGCGCTGATTCAGGACGGCTATATGCTCGCAGTCATCCCTCCGGTGCTTCGGCAGGAATATATCGCTCTATTGGAAAAGGCTCACACCGACGACAGACCATTCATTGAGTTCATCGCAGATCGGGTGATGGAATCCGAAAAGGACGTAATCCGGCTGCTCCATATCAAGTAAGCAAAAGGCCTCCGCGCATTGCGGGGGCTTTCTTCATCCCCTCCCCCCATCTGTGGAAGAGGGGCCAGTCATACAAAACCGAGTGTACCAGATAAAAAATACCCTGCAAGATCACGCGCTCGGGGTGTGGTTAAACTCAACTTTTTCACACTTTGGAATATCCCCCGCCACCCTACCGCCTGCGCGAGCCCTTTCGCCGCGGGGCGGCTCAAGGTTCGCTTCGGCTGTCGTCGGTGCAAGCGCCGCTCCCTCCGCCCGGCTGGCCACCGGGCATCCGTCTGCTCCGCTGCGCCTCCTCTTCCCCACCGAAACTACGGTTTCGGCGGGGGCTCCACGTTCTCTCGCTCGCGCTCCTGCGCTCGCCTCCTCGTCCTCGCCGTCGCCGCCCTCTCGGGCTGCGCCGTCTGCGGCGGGGTGCGTACTCGTCACATTTGCCCAGCTCGGCACGGGTGCTGCCTCGGCTCTGCCCCGCCGCTCCCTCCGCCCGGCTGGCCGCCGGGCTGCTTGGCGCTTACAAGCCCGCATTTCTCCGCCGTTCGCCTGTGACACACTCGCAGCTCCTCCGCTTCTGCCAACTTTTTATGGCCCGGATTAACCAGGATGATTTTATAAAAATCATCCTGTCTGTTTTTATACTGGGCGGGGCATTGTTTTCTACTACTTTTTATGTGGCTTTTACTCTGAATATATTGTATAATCTTTGTATATAGACTCACTGGCATGGAAAACAGAGGCCGACGCAATGAATTCCCTGACAGATCGGCTTTTGGTAAACATGGCGTCATTCCGTCTGTTTTCCCACACACGATGTTTCTCCTGCAATCTGGCACCCAAAAAATGAAAGAGGAAGGATGCTTTTATGAAAAAACGGCTTTTGAGTTTGGCGTTGGCCTTGTGCCTCTGCCTCGGTCTGCTCCCTGTTTCGGCCCTGGCGGCAGATGCGCCGCTGACCGAACCGCTGAGTTTTAAGAGCAGTACCGCGGACACATCCGGCGACGGGTACAGCTGGGACAAGGCCACCTGCACCCTGACCTTAGACGGACTGAATTTGCAGACGTCGAATGAAGAATGGGCCCTCGATCTTGGCAGCAATACCACCATCGTACTGGTGGATAACTCGGTCAATACCATAACCAACAGCAGCACGGGCAAGTTCTACGGCATCAAATGCGCCGGGAATCTGACCATCAAGGGCAGCGGCACACTGAATGTGGTCACGCAGACGCCGGAAGATTCCATGCCCTATGATATTTATGCCCTGAATTTATCAAAGTCTCTTGTCGTTGAGGAAGGGGTGACTCTGAACGTCACCGCTTCAAAAGCCGAATATAGCAGCAGGGGCATCTATTTGGGCGGCAGTCTGTTCCTAAACGGCGGCACGGTGACAGCCGTGGGCGGAGAGAGCACCAAAACCGACTTCCACAGAACCAATATCAGTGTCGGTGTGTATTCCTATGGCACATCCTCCCGAATCATCGTCAGCGGCGGGAGCCTCACCGCTACCGGAACGACCGTTCAAAACGGTAACAGCTACGGCGTTTACGGCGAAGACGGCATCATCGCAGATGCGGGCCGGGTGACCGCCTCCGGCGAGACGCAGGCTCTGGCATGGGGCTCCGACAGCGACCCCTTCGCCAAACCGGACAGCTCCGACTACTCCGATTTCAAAGCCGGTGACGACGCAGATACCGCCGTCACCGTTGAAAGCTATACCAACGAACCATATGTTTCTTTCACCGCAAGCTCCAACCACAGGCACACCCTCTGCGTCAATACGAATTCCCACGGGAAGGATACCTGCAGTCATGCGGAGGAGACCTGGATTGCCTGGAACCAAAGCGATGCCCTCCCCACCGGCGGCAATTATTTCCTGGCCACGGATGTGACGCTCACCAGTTCCAGCAAGGCCCACATCAACGACGCAACCCTCAACCTCTGCCTGAACGGCCACAGCATCACCTATACGACCGATGACTGGAACGGCTCGGATAACGCAAACGGCCCGATTAATGTCAATCAGGGCGGTACTCTCAATCTCAGCGACTGCCAGGCGGGCAGCGTAACCTATCGCTTCAGGGAGGACGGGATGCTCTGGGTGAAGGATGAGGCTGGCCCTTTTGTGGTCAACAGCGGCTACATCACCGGCAAACCCAATGCCGGCTTTGTCCATGTAAACGGCGGCACCTTCAACCTGTGGAACGGCGCGCTCATTAACAACACAAACGGTACAAGCACAGACGCAAAGGGCCTCAATCTGGAGAAAGGGACCGCCAACCTCTACGGCGGCCAGCTGTCCGGCAATAACGACACGGGTATTAAAGCCACCGGCGGGAATCTCAATCTCTACGGCGCGGTCATCAGCGACAACTATGTAAACGGCGCCCAAATCGGTAAGCCGGGGTCCACCGACCGCGTCACGGTTCTTCTCGCCGACAAGACGGTAATCCGGGATAACGATAGAGGCGGCATCCGTCTGTACGGATATGTGGACTTTACCATGACCGGCGGTTCAATCACAGGGAATGACGCGAGCACGGCCAGCCTCTACTGCGGCGGCGACAACACCATCACCATCACCGGCGGCGAAATCACCGGGAATATCCATGACCCCGGTAGTAGTCATGACTCGTCTTCCGGCGCCGGCGGCATCCAGCTGAAGGATGACGATGTGCTCACGATTTCCGGCGACGCCCTCTTCTCCGGAAATCACGATGAGGACGGCACCACGGCCTGCGACCTGAATTTCTACAATTATGACAGCTCGTTTGAGCCGGTTCGTATCGCGGGCCCGCTGGCCAAACCGGCCAGCCCCGCCGCAGTCTATGCCAATAAGCCAAAATACTTGCAGACCAGTGCCTTTACCTCCGGCTGGGCGACCCACATGGCAGACGCGGAGATTTCCGACTATTTTGTAAGCTATGACCCCACCTATACCATTGCGAAAAACGCGAGCGGAGAGCTGGTCTTCGCCATCAACCACACCCACAACTGGACCTACGCCGCAAACGGCGCCACCATCACGGCCACCTGCGGCAGTGCAAACTGTACGGCAACCGACACGAGCTTGACCATCAGCGCGCCCGCGCTGACCACTGTGGGCGGCGCGGAAAGCGCGGCGGCCACCCTTTCTGCCAGCACCTTAGCCGGCGCAAGTGTGAGTGCCAGCAGCATCAAGTATGCCCAAAAGAGCGGCGAGAGCTGGAGCGACCTGAATGCCGCTCCCACCGGCGTGGGAAACTATAAGGCCAGCATCACCGTGGGCGGCGCTACCGCCTCTGCGGAGTACACCATCTCCAAAGCGGCCTCCTCTGTGACCACTCCGCCTGCCGGGGTGAAAGACATGGTTTACAGTCAGACAGCCAAGACTCTGATCACCGCCGGCGTCGCCAGCGGCGGCACCATGCAGTACAGCCTGGACGGTACGAGCTGGAGCGAAGATCTCCCCACCGGCACGGACGCCGGGACGTATACCGTCTGGTACAAGGTCGTGGGGGACGCCGACCACGCGGATACAGCACCCGCCTCGGTCTCCGCCGTCATTGCCCAGGCGGATGCCGGGACGATGGGCAGCATTGAGGTCATGGACATCACGGGCAGCAGTGCCGCGGTGCGTGTGGCAGAGGCCGACTGGGCAAAGGCCCTCGAATACAGCATCGACGGCGGGAACACATGGAAAGCGGTGAGCGTTTCCGACGGCAAATTTACCGTCACTGGTTTGACGAAAGCCACCGAGTACACCATCCAGGTCCGGGAACAGGAAAGTAAGAATTATAAGGCCTCGGCCTCTGTGAGCGACACGTTCACGACCCTCAACGTCACCACCGTTCTCGTGACCTACGACGGCAACGGGGACGGTGATTCTGTAACCGGCGTTCCGGCGGCGCAGAGCAAAACCTTTGACGGGACTGGCGGGGCTTACTTCACCATCGCCTCCCCCGAGAGTATGACCCGGGAGGGCTATACGTTCCTGAAGTGGAACAACAAGAAAGAATACCCCAGCGGTGATCCCTATAAGGTGGGACACGACACCTGGATTCAAAGCGACATCACCCTCTACGCCATCTGGGGTAAGAACGTGCTGGAGGTCACCGCCCCCGACGGAACGACGACCCGATACCCCACTCTGAGCATGGCCTTTGAAAAGGCCCCGAGCGGCAGCACCATCAAGGTGCTCGAGAGCTATACCGATGTGGAGGGAATGGCCGGCCTGTTTGTCGAAAGCGAGGACCCGGCGCAGCACAAGACACTCACGCTTGATTTAAACGGAAAAACCGTGGAGGCTTTCCTCTCGCTGGGCAACGGCAGCCTGACCCTGAAAGACGAAGCCGGCGGCGGCCGACTGAGCGGATATATCCAGCAGAGGGGCGGCCGGCTGACCGTCGAGGGCGGCACCTACGGCGGGCTGATGACCTACGCCTACTCCACCGTGGATGACCATACGCCCACCGCCCTTTCGCAGCTGTCCTTGAAGGGCGGCACATTCCTGGGGGCTGATATGCTGGGCGACGGCGCCAACTACGGCATTTTGGTCCTCTCCGATGCCGGCGAAGACGAGGCCGAGGCCTTTCTCACCGGCGCGGTCGCCGATGGAAAGCGGCTTGACAGAGAGATCATGTTGAAGAGCGAGTCCGCCGGTGAGGAAGAGTCGTATTATTACGCTTACGCAGAGGGGCCCGTCCATATCTTTGATCAAGGTGAGCACGTCATCACCGGCGATGTGGAGGACAGCAGTCACACTCCGGCCGCCGGTGTGGCCGTCGCTCTGAAACAGGGCGGAAAAACCATTGCCGAAACCACCACCGACGCCGAGGGCAAATATACCTTCTACGCGCCCGCCGGATTCTACAACATCGTGGCCACCCAGGGGGATAAGATCATGACCGTTTTGATCGAGGTGAAGACCGGGGATCTGGCTGTGGATACGATCACTCTGCCCGGCGACGATGTGAATTCCGAGTTGGTAATCAGCGGCACCACTACCCCAGCTGTGGTGGTGGGCGGCCTGGAAAGGGTGGCTCAGGCGGTCAAGGACGAAAGTGCGGCAACCTCTGTCACTGTCACCATGACGGTGGAGAGCCGGACCGAGGATACCGCTGAAAACGCCGATGCCATCAAGGCGGCCGCCCCTGGTAAAACTCTGAATTATCTCGACATCAAGATTGAGAAAAAGCTCGACAACGGCGACCCGCAGGCAATAAGCGACACCGGCAATACGGTTATGGAGATTGTGGTACCCTTTGACTTCGCCGGGAAACGCACAGACAGTGTGACAGTCTACCGCTATCATGGTACACAGGCCGAAGCCCTGACAGCGAGTGACACCCGGGCCGGCGGAACGTTCCGGCTGGATGTCGCCAACGGCCGCATTCACATTTATGCCAGTAAATTTTCCACCTACGCCATCGGCTATACCGCGTCCTCTACCTCTTCTGATGGCAGCGGCACGATCACCCATGCCATTGCCGTTAAGAGTGTCGAACACGGAACGGTCAAAACCAGCCATATCCGAGCTTCCAGCGGTCAAATCATCGCTGTAACACCCACACCGGATGAGGGATATGCCCCGGTCTGCGTCACTGTGACCGACAGCCTCGGCAATGAGCTTAAGCTCACCCGTCAGGACGATGGGAGCTACACCTTTACCATGCCCGCGCGAAGCGTCACCGTGGCGGTGGTCTTCGCCCTGGAGAGCGATTACACAACCTGTCCCCGTGACAGCAGCTGCCCCATGGCGGACTATGTAGATGCCGACCCCCATGCCTGGTACCACGACGGCATCCATTTCTGTCTGGAGCACGGTCTGATGCACGGCTATGGAGAGGGACGCTTTGCCCCCGACGACACCCTGACTCGTGCCATGCTGGTTCAGATCCTTTACAATAAGGAGGGCAACCCGGCCGTGAGCGATGCGTTCACGTTCCAGGATGTTTTGCAGCATACATGGTATGCGGATGCTGTCCGCTGGGCGTCAGCCAGCGGCGTGGTGACCGGATACAGCGCCGAAGCTTTTGGCCCGGAGGATGCGATCACCCGTGAGCAGCTTGCCACCATGCTCTGGAGGTATGCGGGAAAGCCTGCGGAAGATGCGGAAATAACTTTCCTTGATGCCGATCAGATCAGCGCCTGGGCATTGGATGCCATGCGCTGGGCTGTAAGAGAGGGAATCATGGAGGGCAAAGGCAACGGCATTCTCGACCCGACAGGCAGAGCTACCCGCGCCGAGACAGCTCAGATGCTCAAAAACTTTATGGAAAAGTAACCCGATACACAGAAGCGGCAAAAAAGCGGACTGTCTGCCCATGTTAGGGCACACAGTCCGCTTTTCTGTACTTCCAGCCCCGCTCGACACAGCGGCGGCCGGGCAAACACAAGTTTTTGACACAGACGCAAAAGTGTAAATTGACAGATGTTTTGGAATCTGCTTTAATAGAACTGTAATTATTTGTCATATCTGCGGCATTTTACAGAGAAAGTGAGAGGATTTCATGGCCAATTATATTCTCAGCTGCTGTTCAACGGCTGATCTTTCAAAAGAGCATTTTGAAAATAGAGACATCCACTACATCTGCTTTCACTACGAGCTTGATGGCAAACAGTATCCCGACGATCTCGGACAGACCATGCCCTTTAAGGAGTTTTACCGCGCCATGGCAAACGGCGCCGAGACTAGGACCTCCCAGGTGAACGTGGAGGAGTTTGTCGACTACTTCACGCCCTTTCTGGAACAGGGAAAGGACATTTTGCATGTCACCCTCTCCTCTGGTATCTCGGGTGTGCTCAACTCCGCCAATGCCGCGAGAGACGAACTGCTTGAGAAGTATCCCGACCGCAAAATTTACATCGTCGACTCGCTCGGCGCCTCTTCGGGCTACGGTCTGTTGATGGACCGGCTTGCCGATCTGCGCGACGAGGGCATGGAGCTTGACGAGCTTTACGCCTGGGCGCTGGAGCACCGGCTCCACCTGCACCACTGGTTCTTCTCCACCGATCTGACTTTCTATGTCAAAGGCGGGCGCATCACCAAGGCCGCCGGCTGGTTCGGCACGGTTCTCTCCATCTGCCCGCTGCTCAATATGGACAATCTGGGCCGTCTGATTCCGCGCAGTAAAATCCGCGGCAAAAAGCAGGTGATCAAAGAGATTGTCAACCGCATGGAGCAGCACGCGAAAGACGGGCTCAACTACAGCGGCAAGTGCTATATCTCAAACTCCGACTGTTACGAGGACGCCCGCGCAGTCGCAGACCTCGTCGAAGCCCGATTCAAAAAGCTCAACGGCCCGGTCGTGATCAACAGCGTGGGCACCACAATCGGCAGCCACACCGGCCCCGGCACCGTCGCCCTCTTCTTCTGGGGCGATGAGCGCACCGAATAAAACCAGTAAAAGCGGCCCGTCAAAGACAGGCCGCTTTTGTTTCGAGCACGGCGGCCGCGCGATGTCGTTTTAAGCGAGGCTGTCCGCTCTATTTGCGCAATTTCGCGCAAAACCTATACTATAATAATTTGACAAAACTTTCGGGTTGCAGCCCGGTGTCTTTTGCAACGTTTCAACATCTGCTCTCGTCTAATCAATTGGGAAAGCAAGTAACAAATGGAGGGTTTTTTATGAAGCGGTTTCTGTCCTGCGCACTCAGTCTGATACTTTTGGTGTCGCTGCTTGCCGGTGTGCCGGCGCTGCCCGTCTACGCCGATGATATTCTGGAGGGCGGCGACCTGGTTTTGAGTGAAGTTTCTCACTCCTCTGCAAAAACCGAGGTGGACGCCTCCCAGTCGGTCGAACTGACGCTGACGGTAGGCTACACGTTTCAGGGAACGGTCGATCTCGTTCAGGGAATATCCATCCACTACGATAAGGCAAAATATCCCCATGCCATTGCGCAGTTTCCCGACGGCTCCGTTGCCGAGGTCGGCGGTGCAGCCGTCAGAATGAGGGTGGTCTACCAGAAAAAAGACGACAACAATCTCTATTGGACTGACTATACCATCCGCGTGATTCGCGCCGAGCAGAGTACCGCCACATTCACCGGCTCCATCAAGAAGAGCCTGACCGCGCCGGCGAGTGTCACCATCACGGCGGATGAATTCACCTCCCGCTACCAGAAGAACGATGAGGGAGAGCTCTATAGCCTTGTCATTGAGGGTGTCAACCCCTCTTTCGGTACTCTGAAGTACGGCGGGCGAAACTACGAATACGGCACGAGCTTTCGCCTCGCCGATCTCAAGAGCAGCCCTCTGACTTTCACTGCATCCGACGGCGGCGACGTCTCCTATCTTGTCAGCGGCTACACCAGGGAGGAGCCCGAAAAGCCGGTCGGCACCATTATTTTGCAAATTGTGGCAAGCGCTGCTTCGACCGAGAACATTACACTTCAGACCAAGTACGATACTCCCGTCTCCCTGACGGCCGCTCCCTTTGAAACCGTCTGCAAAAAAGTGCTCGACGAAGAACTGAGCCATGTGATGTTCACTCTGCCCTCCACGAGCTATGGAAAGCTCTACACTGGCTATACCAGCGCCGCAAAACCGGGCACCGCGGTGGCTGAGGACCGGGAGTATTACCGCGGCAAGTCGCCGGAACTCTCGAGTGTGAGCTTCGTTCCGAAGAGCGGCTACTCCGGCACTGTCACCATCAACTACACCGGCGTGGGAGTGGAGGGACACTCGTTCACCGGCAAACTTCTCATCGAAGTCTCCAAGCGCAGTCAGACGATTGTCTCCTACGCCACCAATGACAAGACGCCTCAGACTTTCTCCAGTACTGATTTTAACACTGTCTGTTCCTATGAAAAGGGCAAGACTCTCTCCCATGTGGTCTTTACGCTTCCATCCTCGAGTTACGGAAAACTCTACTATAGCTACTCCTCGCCCTCAGACACCGGTACGGCGGTGAGCAACAAGACCAAATATTATCGCAGCGGCTCCCCTAACCTGTCGGATATCACCTTCGTTCCCAAAGAGGGGTACAGTGGAACCGTGTTGATCTCCTACACCGGCTATGATGTCGACGGCGGCAGCTACAGCGGTCAGGTTGAGATAGTCGTCTCCAAAACGGAGGAACAGACGCTCAGTTACTATATGGAGCAGGGTGGAGTTTTGACTCTATCCTCCGACGATCTCAACAGCGCCAGCAAGAGCGCAACCGGTTCCAATCTCTCCTATGTGAAGTTCACACTCCCCTCCTCCAGCTACGGCAAGCTCTACTATGACTATTCCGTCAACGGCAATTACGACTCGGCGGTCTCCTCGAGCACCAAATACTACCGCAGCTCTTCGCCCTACCTCTCTGCGGTGAGCTTTGTGCCGAAGAGCACGTTTACCGGAAGCGTCACGCTCACCTATACCGGAACCAGTACCGGCGGTTACTCTTTCACCGGAAAAATAAAAGTCTATGTCGGTAAGCCCGTAAAATATCAGACCGGCAGCGGCTCCAGCGTCGCCTTTGACAGCGCCGACTTCAACGCTGCCTGTAAAAACGCAACCGGGCGGACGTTGAATTATGTCAAATTCACTCTGCCATCGAAGAGCAGCGGTACGCTTTACTATGATTTCACTTCCCTCTCACAGTACGGCTCAAAAGTCTCTTCAAGCACCAAGTACTACCGCAGCTCTTCCCCCTATCTCTCCTCGGTCAGTTTTGTGCCGGCCGAAGGGTACAGCGGCACAGTGAGCATCTCCTACACCGGCTACGACAGCGAGGGATACAGCTTCACCGGAAAAGTCGCCGTAGAGGTGACGCAGCCGCGCGACAGTTCCCGCTATTTTAGGGATGTCACCAAAAGTCACAAGTGGGCGGTAGAAGCCATTGACAATCTCTATGAGGAAAAAATTGTCGGCGGTGTCGGCGACAGCACGTTTCAGCCTCAGAGCAACATCACCCGCGGCGACTTTATTTTGATGCTCAGCCGGGCCTTTGACTTTAAGGGCACCAGTTCCAATCCGTTTCGAGATGTTCCGAGAAACAGCTACTACTACGATGCCATCACCGCAGCCAAAGTGCTCGGCATCGCCCAGGGCTCCGACGGCTACTTCCGCCCGGGTGACCCGCTCACCCGCGAGGACGCCATGGTTCTCGTCATGCGAACGCTTGACACCTATGATCGCTCACTGACCAAGGGCAGTTACTCAAATTTGTCTGGCTTTGTGGATCGGTCTGACATCTCCTCCTACGCGATGGAATCGGTCGCGACGCTGGTTCGCGCCGAACTTATCCAGGGCGACGGCGACACCATCAATCCCAAGGGGCGTATGACCCGCGCCGAGATGGCTGTGCTTCTCTACCGGGTTATCAAATACTGAGCTGATTCAAAGGAAAGCGGCGCATCCGATCGGATGCGCCGCTTTTGTTTATCCTCTAGAGTACAATGCTGGAACTGTGCCCGATCCAGGTGCAGTTTCTCGCAGCCCCCAGCACCCTGCCCACAACACGAAATTCGTCGTCTTCACCGACAGTGATCTTTCTCTTTCCATTGAGGGAAACAATCCTGACCGACCTGCCCTTTCTCTGGTAACGCCCGACATAGCCCTCGCGCTGAAGCAGGAATACGCCGAGCTGGCCATTTGTCAGCTCCCCCTCTTTTACAGCCAGAAGCGTCCCCTTCGGGTAGAGCGGCTCGAGGTCCTGGCTGACGAGCTTGATTAGAAAGTCAGCCTGCGCAGTTGCGGCGTTGCGTTCTATCTCATAGAGATCGACACAGACCGCGTCAACATAGATGCCGCTGTGGCCATTGGCAACAGGAATATAGCAAAAAAGCTGTCTTTTCTCCTCACTGCGCTGTGTACCGCGGCAAAAATCGTAGCCGTCCAAAAGCAGCTCCAGCGACCGCTTCCCCGACTCCGACAGCGCCCGGATCCGGCGCAGCAGCTGCACTTCGTCGGCGCTGACTGCCACGGTTCCGACGCCCCGCGAGACGACAACCTGCTCGCAGACTGTGTCAATCGTGTCGTCAATGAGATAGCGCACTGTTACACCCAGGGCATTGGCAAGGTTGGTCAGCGTCCTTGTCGCCGGATTTCGGATTGCGCCGCAGAGCAGTTTGTTGAGCGTGCCCACCGGAACGCCGGAGATGGCCGACAATTCCGCTGTTGTCAGATGGTGTTTTCGTTTGAGATAAACCAATTTTTCCGCGAGTGCCACTGTTCTCGTGTTCCTCCCTGTCGAATTATCTACTCAGATAACCACAAGCGGTAAAATTTGCCTCAAATTTGCTACATTTTGTCAGATCATCTTGACTTTGGCGATAAAATACATCATATTGTATGTATGCGGTCAAGATTCAACAAGATCTACAGTTGATTCTGACTGCATGAAAACCGCTTGCGCATAGGATGCTATGCAGGCGGAGATTTATGAAGTGGAAGGAGTGTGTGGAAGATGGCATGTACCTATCGCGTGTACCTGGATAGAACCGTCGCGCCGCCCATGTTCGGCATCGAGTCGACAAAGGGCATTCGTTCGCGCCGGCTCTCTACGGATTACCGCGCTGTGTATCAGCTTGCGCAGCAGTGCAACATACACGGGCTCTCCCCCATCCATCTTTACGATGTGGTGGAGGATTTCTGCAGGAAGTAACGGGACTTTTCGGAGGGAAAAAGCAAAGATAGGGATTCATAAAAGAGCCGCGTTAACACGCGGCTCTTTTATTGCACTCTAAGCCTTGGCAATCGACCGCATACAAGCTCTGATCTGCTCCTCATCCGGCATCGCGGGAATGGCTCCCTTTCTGGTTGTGGTGAGGGAGCCCGCCGCGTTGGCAAAGTCCAGAATCTGCAGAAGCTCCTGCTCTCCCGGAATCCCGGCCCCTGTCAGCCGGCTGAGAAACGCACCCCAAAAGGCATCGCCCGCACCGGTGGTATCAATCGCTTTGACATCGTAGGTGCGGCTCTCATAGAATGCGCCGCCCGCAAGGCACAGACAGCCCTGCGCCGCAAGTGTCACCGTCAGGATCTTTGTGTCACACTGCTGTGCAAGCTGCCGCATCGCAGCCTCCCCCTCGCCGCCGGTGAGAAAGACAAGTTCCTCTCCCGACAGCTTGACCACGTCCGCCAGAGCCATTCCCTGCAGGATGCTCTCTTTCGCCTGCTCCAGACTCCCCCAGAGCGGTTCGCGGAGATTGGGGTCAAAGGAGACCACGGCGCCCGCCTCACGCGCCCGCTGCGCTGCGGCAAGAGTCGCGCCGCGCGATGGCTCTGCCGTCATGGAGACCGAACCAAAGTGGAAGATGCGCGTGGTTTCGATCAGCTTCCAGTCGATCTCCTCCGGCCGGAGCATCACGTCCGCCGTACGCTCGCGGTAAAAGGAAAAGTCGCGGTTTCCATCCTCATCCAGCGTCACCATGGCAAGTGTCGTCGGGTGCTCTTTCGTGAAGACCACACCGCCGGTTCCGACACCCGCCTGTTTCAGAGCCCGGTTTAAAAAATGGCCAAATCCATCGTCTCCCAGCTTGCCGATGAACGCGGTGTGCCGTCCGAGGCGAGATGCCGCCGCAAGAACATTTGCCGGCGCGCCGCCCGGATTTCCCTCCAAAAACAGTTTTTCTCCCTGCGCAGTGGAGATAAAATCCACCAGACACTCTCCCAGCGCAACAATATCGTATGTCTTCTCCATAAATCCTCCGCCTTTGTCGTCACCCTCCCGGGCAACAGGGGTAAAATGCTAAAGATATCATAGGGGAATTTACAGGTCTTGTCAATCCGAAAGCCAATGCGAAACAAGGGTGTTACATTTTGTCCCCTGACAGTGAAAAGGGCCGTGGAGTATCCCCCACAGCCCTTTCATCATCTTCTGAAATCCCGCAGTTCCCCGGTTTTCTCTCGGTGAATGAGAAAGCCTGTCCGGTCGAATTCATAGCGAAACAGGCGGCTCGTCCCACCGAAAGTAAACGAGGAGGTCATCGGCGAAAAGGAGACATCGGCAATGCTCTCCACCTCCCAGACCATGCTCCCGCCATCCGACTCGGTAAGTTCTGCGCCGACCGATCCCCTGACCGAGTAGAATTCGACCGGCTGGCCGCTCGCCGAATCACAGACGAGAAGAACTGCCGTGTAGTGCTCGCGCAGAAGCGGCGTCAGTTCATCCGGCGCAATCGCCCCACCCCTCTGCTCAAAGATGTACTCGACGAGTGAATTCAGGCCCTCGCGATCCTCTCCCGTCTTCGGCACCGCGTAGGCGCTCAGGTAGATTTTTCCGCCGAACGGCAGCATGTCTCGAATCACATACTGCGCGTCATCCGCTGTGTAGGTAAAAGAATCCACAGCGGATCCGTCGGCGTCAAGGCGCATCAGAATGTCGCGCGAGAAACTTCTCAACTGTACGAGATAGCCGTCGTTTAGCCTGACGGCTGCACCAATGCCATAGAGCCCGACTTGCTGTTTTTCAAATTGCAGACAATTTCCGCTGTAGTCGTATCTTGTAAAACAGAGCTGCTCGAGATCTCCTCTGCCAAAGACGACAATTCCGCTCTCGTCACAGAGTGCCTGCGAATAGGTCTCTCTGTGAAACCCATTGTCGGGCGAGATGTCCCACAGAACCGTGCCGTCCGCGTCAATGAGTGCAAGCCGGCCGAAATCCCTCTGCTCGGATGACCAGCTGCTGCTCTCGCCAAAGACCACAACATACTCTCCGGCGGCGGCGGTTCCGCTGATGACAAAATCGCGAAGCTCGGCGCTCCACAGCTCGGTATCCCCCTCCCACTTTGTCAGCGTGGTGTATGCAAGCCTCTCAAAACCGAGCGTGGAATCCATTTGATAGTGATACTCCCACCGCATGTCGCTCTGAGTGGTCTGCGCGGCCAGGAGATCGCCGCTGTTTTTGTAGTTCCAAATCTCCTCGAGATCCTGTGGTGTCGGTTCCTGCTGAAAGATCTCGTAACCGCTTACGCTGCGTGCGAGTACATCCGCCGTTTTCCCATAGGTAAAAGCTCCCGTTTTGATGTCGCGATAAACCCGTTTGAGTTCCTCTCTGGTGAGTCCCTGTGAAGACAGGTCGTTTTGTTCGAAGAAAGCCACTGCCGTGTTGTACTCTCTCGCCTCTGCCACGACGGCGATGCCGGCGGCCCCGGCGATCACAAGCACAGCGGCAGCGCAGACCGCCGCGAATCTGCGGTGTGCCGGTCTTCGAGGCGCGGTTCCTGCGGGCCGCGCCTGCGGCTGATAAAAGCGCAGCATTGCCTCCCGGTCCGGCAGGGGGAGTCTGTCGAGCTGCTCAAGTGTGTGTCTGATCTCTCTCTTATTCATACGGCGCCTCCCGTCTCACATTCGATTTTCAGCTTTTTGAGCGCACGCTGGTACTTTTTCTGTGCGTTTGCCACCGTCAGCCCCATCACCTGAGATATCTCGCGGTAGGACAGGCCCGCGTACAGGCGAAACACCACGATCTGACGTGCCTCCAGATCAAGACGGCCGAGCAGCTCGAACACCTCGAGGCACGACCGGTCGACACCGCCGTCCGCTGCCAATTCTTCTGCCGCCTCAAGCGGTGCCAGCGGTTTTCTCTTTCTGACGGCGTCAACAGCCAGATGGCGGGCTATGGTGAGAATCCAGGCCCTGGCGTTGCTGCCCGGACGATAGGTCGGCGCATACTTTACCGTCTCAATGAGCGTATCCTGCAAAACATCCTGCGCATCCTGCTCATTTTCCACAATGGCGTAGGCAATGGAGTAGATCAGCCTTGCCATGTGGTCGTATAGGACGCCGAGCGCCTGACTGCTTCCGGCGGCAAGTTCCACTACCGCCCGGTCACAGATTCTGACAAGTTCCATCCGGTGCATGTCAGCCCCCCTTTCGTTCTCCGTCTATAGAGCGTCTGAGCCCCGCAGTTTCGGACAGCACTCCCTGCCTTTTTTTCAGTGTATCACAAAAAAACGGGAGCGCGGAATCCTCCGCGCTCCCCGCTGTTGAATTGTCAGATTTCCGTGCGCCAGAAGCCGTGCAGGTTGCAGTAGGCGTAGGCGGCGATGGGAACATCCCCCTCGGGGACAACAAAGTCGGCAACCGGCTCCTCGTCCGGCTTGAGATCCACGCGCTGGCCGCCGCGTTCGGTCTCAAGATAGACAAAGCCGATGCTGTGCTCCGGCGTCATAGGGTGAAAGACTTCGCCGACCTCAACACGGATGGCGTTTTTGTACCGCCGCACCACAGGCAGGTGCTTCTCGTGGGCAGCCTCGGTGTCATTGGACTGCAGACGGCGCAGATTCAGCCCGCCATTTTGCAGCACCTCGCCGTGTCCGCCGCAGATCACCTGTACAATTGTCCCCGCCTCGGGGTCGGTATAAAAGCTCGGTTCTTTTTTCATGGACAACCCTCCTTGCCGATAGTATCTGCAAAAGAGCCTTTTTTATAACGAAGCCAGTTTCATAAAACGGTGCGACTGGCTGCTCTAGGGAATCTGCTCCAGCCAGAGCCGGTAGAAATAGACTGCCAGCGTCAGCGCTGCCACGGCCGCGCATCCCCGGTAAAGATACGGGCGCAGCTTTGAAAACAGACGCGCGTGTACGGCCAAAAACACTGCTGTAAGCAGCGGAATCGTCATGGGATGAAGTTGAACGGAGAGGGCGAATTGTCCTCTCAAAAGGGCAAAAATTGAGCGGGACATGCCACAGAGCGGGCAGGGAATCCCCGCAAACCGCCGCAGCGGACACGCAAGTCTGCCTGAAAGGTAGAGCGCCAATACGGCGCTCAACACCACAGACAGAAAAATGTGAAAAAGGATCGCCTGCTTTCTGCTCAGAGGCCTCATGTCTCTCCTCTCCGGGCGCCGCATGCTCTACGGCTGTATTTTCTTCCGACAGGCATCAAAGTCAATGCCGAGCTCCTGCGCGACATGCAGCAGCTTTTGAGCGGTCTTTTCGTGTATGAGAACACCGTGCGCACGGTTGTATTCGGCCGCGCGCTGCTCTTTCTCTCCGTGGGTGTAAATCGGCACGGCCGGGTCGGCCCGCTCGGCCGTGCGCAACGTGTGGAGATAGTCCGACAGATGTGCCTCCATCTGCGCAGGCTCTCCGAACATTCCATAGTCCATGGCCACAAAAAATTCGCTGTTGCGGTCCACCCAGGGGTCCAGGCGGCGAATGAGATTGCTCGTATCGCCCCCCGCGAGAATGCCTGAGAGGATTTCCACCATGAGGCCCAGTCCATACCCCTTGTGGCCTCCAAAGGTCTCACCCTCTCCGCCGAGCGGCAGAATTCCGCCGGTCTTTTTCGAGTTGATACAGGCCCGTACGGTCGGCGCATCGGTACAGACACGGCCGTCTGCTCCCACAGCCCAGCCCCGCTCGAGATCTCTGCCGTCGCGCGAGTAGAGCGAAACTTTGCCGGCCGGTATGACAGTCGTCGCCATGTCGAGCAGAAAGACATAGGGCTCGGCATACATGCCGAACGCAATCGGATTTGTTCCAAGCAGCGCCTGACGGCTGTTTGTGCCGACCATAATCCCCTCGGTATTTGTGACCGAGAATCCGATCAGATGCTCTCGAATGGCCATGAGCGGATAGTAGCCCGCAAAGCCGTAGTGATTGGAATTGCGCAGACTGACGATTCCAACGCCGCTCTCTTTCGCCTTGCGGATGGCAAGCTCCATACACCACACGGCAAGTGCGTGGCCGATTCCCTCATGCCCGTCAACCAGAGCCGAGACCGGTGTCTCCCGCAGAATTTCCGGCTGCGCCGCCGGATGGATGCGCCCGTGGCGAACTGCCTCATAATAGTCGGGAACGCGCTCAACGCCGTGGGTGAAGATATCAAAGAGATCGGCTGTCACAATGACCTCAGCGGCGCGCCCGGCGTCCTGCCGCCGGGCACCCAGTCTGCAAAATACCTCTTCGACAAACTGTGTCACGCTCTCATGGGGATATCTGTTCTCCATACCGCTCGCCTCCAAAGGGCCTTTTGACCCGGATTTGAGCTCAGCGTAGCATGCTGCCGCTCCCCACGTCAACACCGGCAAGTCCGGCGTGTTAAAACATTTTTTTGAAACGTCGACGGCCGTCGACGTTTCGCCCCCACTGTGTGTTTTCCGGTAACCGCAGTGCGCCTATTGCATACTCTACTCCGGGTTATCGACGCTCTTTCGGGCCATGATTGCCGCGCGCTCCTTTTCGAGCTCCTCGGCGAGCGCAGAAAAGCTCCAACTCTGGTTTGTCGCCGTCACAACGGCCTTGAGCGGAATTTTCACACCGGTGGTGCGCAGCGCATCCAGCGCCCGGTCAACCGCCTTGCCGGAAAAACCCGAAAAGAGAAGCACTGCCGAGGCAAGCGGGACATTCTCGGCCGGCTGCGGCGGCTGAAAACCCGCAAAGCCCGCAAGCGTCCCCACCTGCCAGTGCAGCCGGTCGCAGCCGACTTCCAGTACCTGTGCCTCCTGTTCGCGCAGTATGTTCTCCACCGTCGAAAAATCCTGCGCCGTAAGGCCGTGAATCAGCGCGATCGGCTCGGGTCTTTTCACATGTGCTCTCATTGCTGTCTCCCCTTTTTCATCGATGCATCCAGTATATCACAGTTTATCGCATACAAAACAGAGTTTCAAAACACAATCTGATAAATGGAGGGATCACCTTGCGACAACCCCCACTTTTTACACTTTGTTAAAATTCCGCCGGAAACAAACTTTGTTCCCATTCGTCTAAAGATACAGTACATAAAATACCGAACCGGCGCATAGAGTGGAGCGGGCGGACAGGCCCGCCACCATTTACCCAAAGAGAGTGAGTACATTGGATTACGAAAAAAAGCCAAACAGCGGCACATCCGCTCTCAAAGAGGACATCCGCGAGATCAACGGCAACTGGGATTCCGTCTGGAACGAACTGCACCGTGAAATCGCGGAACTTCAGCGCGCCCAAAATCTCCCCGAGGATCCCCGCCCCACCGCGATCTACCACGTGGGCAGTATTCCGCCGCGCCGCGGGGCCCAGGTGATTCGCCTGCGCCCCGCTCAGAGCGCCCCGGCGCGAGACGCCGGTCCATCGGCCGCTGTGGCGCAGCCGGTTGAACTGCCAAAGCCCGTGGCAGCAGCGGCAGCTGTGAGCAAAACACCTGCGCCGCCGGTCTGTTCCGCTGAGGTACAGCACGCTGCCGCGGCAGAGGCGAAGCCCGTCAGGAATAACGGGCCAAAGCCGTCCGCTCTCCCGTCCCGCTCTCCCGCGCAGGCGCAGACACGCCCCGGGGCGCCGGTGAAAAAGAGCAGCCGGGTCCGCCGGCGGCTCACCAAGCTCGCCGTCGCCGCGGCAGTTCTGGTGGTTCTCTACTGCATCGCCGTCTTCTCGGACATTCCCTTTATCAAAAAGTGGCGTACCATTTACATTGAGACTGCCATGAGCACACTTTCCCATCACTGGCTTGCCACCGCTTTCATTCCGCGCAGTGTCATCGAAGAGGCAATGGCCGGCCTTGAAAACACCGAGCAGCTGCAAGACGGCGCGGCGAGCGATTGGAACGGAACATTCCCCTCTGTGGCAGACGCAAAACCCTGGGCCAAAGAGCAGAAAAAGTTCTTCGCCAACTATCCGATGATCGATCAGGACAGCTTCAACGCCTATGTTGCTGCTCACCCCGACGAGGTGCTGGATGCCGACGGCTATCTGATGATTGACAAGGCTGGAATCGGCGACGGCGGCACCACGATTCGCACCACCGCCGGCGATCAGGTGCTCGCCATCGACACCCGCAACGGAATCGTCATTGTGCAGGTCGAGGGCGAGGGCTATGTCGGAAAGCTCGCCATCGTCAAAGATCCCTCCACGGTCAGCCTGGCCCCGAGTCCCACGCTCGGCGAGAGAGGCACCATCCTCTCCAAGCTCGCCGAGCAAAACGACGCGGTACTCGGCATCAACGCCAGCGGCTTTCTCGATCCGAACGGACGCGGCAACGGCGGCACTCCCTACGGACTCGTTCTCTCAGACGGTGAGATTCTCAATCAGCCCGCCGGCGGCAGCTACAAGGTCATCGGCTTTGACAAAAAGAACCGGCTGAACATCGGAACCTACTCCGATCTGTCGCAGTTTCGCGACGCAGTCGAATTCAAACCGGCACTTGTCATCAACGGCGAAAAAATGGTCGAGGGTTCCGCCGGCTGGGGGCTTCACCCCCGCTCGGCCATCGGCCAGACAGAGACCGGCGAAGTGCTCATGTTGATCATCGACGGCCGCCAGCCGGGCTATTCCATTGGCTGTACTGTTGAGGATTGCGCCGACATCATGCTGCGCTACGACGCGGTGCAGGCCTGCAACCTCGACGGCGGCTCTTCGAGCATCATGTACTACAACGGCCGCAAGATCACAAAGCCCTCTGCGGGCGACAAGGAAAACGGCCGAACTCTGCCAAACGCCTTTCTGGTCAGCCGCCAGTGAGAAAAAGAGGGCTGGAAACCACAGGTTCCAGCCCTCTCTCTATACCCAAATGATCTCTTGCGCCTCAAACCCAAATGCCGTCTGAATGTTGTCAAGACAGCTCTCGCGCACCGCAATGGTGAGTGCGGCGTCACTTCTGTTGAGAAAGCGGCGCAGCGCAGGGGCAAAACCCCTGCCCATCAGTTCAAGCGGGCCGAACTCATCGAGAAAGATCTTCGACGCCGTAAAGCTCTCAAGCTCGCTCTCAAAAAACGCAAGTCCCTCTCCTGAAACGCAGAATTCACCGATCTCATCGGCGGCCTGAAACTCCCGGGGGCAAAAGGGCTTTTTTACACTGAAGAGAACGCCCTGCCCGCTGCACAGGCTCACCATTCGCTGGCCGACCATTTGCCCGCGCCAGAAGCACTTTTCCAGCGCCAGGCCCTCGCCGCCCTCCCCGGCCCACATCGTGCGAAGACATGTGGTCTTGCCCGCGTCGATCGCCCCTGTGACAAAGCGAACCGGTCTCACAGAAACTGCATTGCGAGGTTCACTGCCGCCACACCGAACGCGACGGCGAGCTTTGCACCCGAGCCGAGCCGCCACACCGGCGGACTGACTCTTCTCGCCGCGAGCCGGCAGAGTCCCTGCGCAGCGAGGACAATTGCCCCTGTTACAAGCAGCTCTCGCACCAGAAATCCGGCCATCGCCCCGCGCGAGGAGTAGGCCGAAATCTCAAACATCCAGTCTGGCACGCAGAGCAGATAGTAGAGATATCCGACACGCCAGATCAGATTGGCTCCTATCGAGCGCAGCATCCAGCCGCTGCGCGACGAGAGCTTCTGCACCAGACGGCAGGCAATGAGAAATCCCGCCGCCTCGAGCAGCATCGACACCGCGGGGTTGACTACCCGATCGGGACGCATTCCGGTGAGGAGGTTGAGCAGTTTGATTCCGGCGGCAAAACAGGCCGTGAGCATGACCGCCGAATCGCTTCTTGAAAAATGGTACGCCAGCGACAGAAAGGCAAAGGCGATCGGATACCAGAATACCCAACCGATTCCCGCAGGCAGCAGATGCAGCGCATAGCCCACCGTCGCCTCGGTGATCCCCCAGAGCGAACCCCAGAACAGAACGTGAAACAGAGTCTGACTTTTCTTTTGCATGGTGAGAACTTCCCTTCGTTTGTTGTCCCCACCATTGTATGCCTGTCTGCCCCGTGGTATGAGCCCTACCGCGAGGTGTGCGCATTCGGAAAGAGGCTCTGCGCCGCCTCGCGGATCTCGGCATAGCTGGTGCAGCGGCAGAGGTTCGACTGAAGCCACTGTTCGAGCGTGTTCTCATCGCAGTCGGGATGCTGGAGCAGAAGCGACTGCATCACCATCAGAAAACCCGACGTGCAGTAGCCGCACTGAAAGGCTGACTTGTCGACAAATGCCTTTTGCAGCGGCGTGTTGTGAAGGCCCTCCACCGTTGTGATGGTATGGCCCACCGCCTCGACGGCGAGCATCAGGCAGCTCTTGACCGGCCACCCGTCCACAAGTACTGTGCACACGCCGCAGTCTCCATTCTTACATCCCGCCTTGGCCCCCGTGAGCCCGAGTCTGTCACGCAGCACATCGAGAAGCACATCCGCCGGACGCACGGTCGCCTCGCGCCTCTCGCCGTTTACCGTCAGCTCAATGGTCACCTTTCCATCGTATTGCACCATCACAGTTCCTCCATTCTCTGCAAAGTCTTGAGAAGCGTGTTCTCCAGTACGAAGAGGCGATACTCGGCGCTGCCGTCGAGATTTGCCATGGGGCTCTGCGGCAGCTTTTCCACCGTGGCGCGCACCCGGTCGCCAAGCCCCAGCGAACGGTCGTTTGCCGCCGTCTCCATCTGCCTGCTGCGAAAGGGGTAGGAAAGAAGCCCCGAAAAAGCGAGTCGAACGCTGCCGTCCACTTTCATGGCGCAGATTGTCAGAAGCGGATAGCCGATCTTCTCGTTTTTCATCTTCTTGACGTGTACAAAGGGCGCCGTGCAGTACTTCTTTTCCACAGCAAATTGGGTGACAAATTCGCCCGGCCCAAGCCGCAGTCGCTCGTCGAACACCTCTGCTATGGGGGCTGTCCGCTCTCCATCCGGCCCGCAGAGGCAGACTGCCGCGTCGGCGAGCAGCAGCGGCAAAACCGCCTCGCGGTAGACGATCGTGCCGCAGACGTTGCCGCCGAGTGTGATGCGCGTCTGGTTGGTGTGGTCGGCAATGCGCCCGCCTGCCTCGCCGAGAAGCGGAAAATCCCCCGCCTCACGAATTTGGCTGAGCGTCACGCAGGAGCCGATGACAAGTCTCTGCGGTTCGCTGCGGTAGGCGGTGCACTCGGGTATGCCTTTTAAGTCCACAACGGCCGCCGGCGCAATGCTGCCCACGCGCGCCATGGAGATGATCTCTGATCCGCCCGCGTAAAAGAGAGGCGTTTCGTTTTGGGACACGACCGCGTCATAGGCCGAACACGCCTGTTGCAGCGTGTCGGGGCGGATATATTTGAAATTGACCGGTATGCTCATCTCTTCTCTCCCCTCTGTGTTCTGACCGCCTGCCAGATGTTCTCCGGCTGAATGGGCAGCGCATTGAGTTCCACGTCCGCCGCGCGGCTCAGTGCATTTCCGAGGGCCGCCGGCATGCCGATGATGCCGTGTTCGGAGCAGGCCCGACAGCCAAACGGTGCGTCCTGCTGCGGGGTCTCGACAAAACCGACAAGATACCGCGGTTCCTGCCCGAAGTGCAGCAGTTTATAGGTGCGAAGACTTGTCGTCTCGTTTTTGCAGTCGGCGCTGTAGTGGAACATCTCCCGGCTTGCCAGTGACAGTCCCATGCTCATGCCGCCGCGGATGAGACAGGCCGTCAGCTCCGGGTCAATGGCCCTGCCGACGTCCATGACCGTCGCCGCGCGGATGAGGCGGTAGGTGTGCTCGGTGCGGTCGTATTCCACCTCCACCATCTGCGCGCCCACTGTCCACGCCGTGCCGGCCTTTCCCTTTCCGCTCTCGGGGTCGAGCGGCCCGATGTGGTTGACCACAAAGCTACCGGTGCCGATCACCTGGCCGCCGACCGTGTTGCCGTCGGGATACTTGACGCCGAACGCGAGGTCCTGAAAGCCGATTGCCATCTCGGGTAGGTGGCGCAGATAGATTTTTTCTCCGCCGCACTCCAGATCCTCCACCGGGCTTCTCAGCGCGATTGCAGCGCGTTCTTTGAGCTGGCGGACCAGATCATCTGCCGCCTGCATCACAGCCCGACCCGCGATGTAGGTCGTCATGCTCGCGACGGTCTTGTAGTACTCGGGCGCGAGCGCCGTGTCGACACCGAGTGTGACATGGATGCGCGAAGCCTCCATATTCAGCTTGTCTGCGAGCATCTGTACAAGACTTGTCTGCCCGCCCGAGCCCATCTCGACAACACCGGTACTGAGATTTAAACTTCCGTCGGAATTGAATGTGATCACCGCCCCCGCCGAGGCGTTGGACGGCGGGTCGGGTGTCTTCCACAGACAGGCAAGGCCCTTTGCACGAACCTTGTTGTCGCCGATGTCAACAAGGTCTCCCTCCTGCCAGTTTGCCATGCTCTCCAGTTGATTCAAACAGGCCGTAAGATCGCCGGTGTTGGAGCGGGTGATGCGTACCTGAGTCGGCGAGGTATCCCCCTCCCCAACGGCGTTTTTGCGTCGAATTTCCAGTGCGTCGACGCCGCAGGCCTTTGCGAGTTCGTCGAGCGCCCGCTCAATGCAAAACGTGAAGCTCTCGTGGGAAAAGCCGCGAAAGGCCGTGCAGTAATTGTGGTTGGTGTAGACACACAGCGAGTCACACGACACGTTCTCGAGCCGGTAGGGTCCGGTGCAGTCGACCGCCATAGCCTTGGCCATGTACGGCGCGATGTCGGAGTAGGCCCCTGTGTCAAGACAAAAGCGGTACTCGGCCGCCTGCAGAAGTCCGTCTCTCGTCGCGCCGAGCTTGACATCGGCCTCGAGCGCCATGCGCCCCGGTGTGGTCGCAAGCTCCTGCTCGCGGTCGAACTGAACGCGCACCGGCCGCCCTCCCGCCGCCTGGCTTGCAAGATATGCGAGAATCTCAAGCTCCACCGTCGACTTCCCGCCGTAGCCGCCCCCGACAAGCGGTACTTTGACGATGACCTTGCTCTCCTCGAGCGAGAAGAGTTTGGCGAGCAGCTTCTTGACCGTGTAGGGCGACTGTGAGGCCGTTGTGACAGTCACCGTGCCGTCAGCCGCAATCTCACAGTCGGCGCAGTGGGTCTCCATCGCGGCGTGGCTCGACGCGGGCAGTGAGAAGTGACGCTCGATTACCACTTCGCTTGCCCCCCAGCCAACCGCCATGTCGCCCTTGCGGATTTTGCAGGAGCTTGCGATGTTGGTGCCCGGCTCAGGTGAGACGTCCTCGGCTGTGACGACGTATTCGCCGAGTTTCTCGTGCACCAGCGGCGCCCCCGGCGCGAGCGCCTGCTCAACCGTACCCACCGCCGGCAGCGGCTCGTACTCGACCGCAATCAGCCGCGCCGCGGCGGCCGCGAGCTCAGGTGCGAGCGCCACGACCATGGCGACCGGCTCGCCGTAATAGCGCACTTTCTCAAAGGCGAGCGGCGGCCGGTCCTCCAGCAGAGCGCCTGAGAGAATACTCACCCGCTTGCCGGTGAGAATGGAGATCACCCCTGCGGCGTGGTCGGCCTCTGTTGTGTCAATGTTCACGATTTTACCGTGTGCAACCGTGCTGGTAACAAGGCTGGTATAGAGCATGCCCGCGGCCGTGGTGTCGGCAGTGTACTTTGCCTTTCCCGTCACCTTTTCCCATGCCTCGCGGCGCTCAAGTCTGGTGCCCACTGTGGTACCCAAATGCATCACCCTCTGTCAGAATATTTCCCCCTTACTTTTTCCAAAAGAGACAAAAATAAACGGCCGCAGTGATGCGGCCGTTTTTCTGTTTCGACTTCAGTTTTTCTTGCCCACGTCTTTGATCTCGCCGAGCGCCTTGTAAATCCACTGCATTTTCATGTCAGTGCGGTTGATGATCTCGGCACACTCGGTCAACTCCTTGACCAGGTAGTCCGGCACATCCTCCGCCGCCTTGTAGCGCAGCTCGTGCTCGAGACTCGCCCAGAAATCCATCGCGACGGTGCGAATCTGGATCTCCACCGGCACGCGCTCTGTGCGCTCCGCGAAGAAGACCGGCACTTGAACGACCAGATGTAGGCTGCGATAGCCGTTGGGCTTTGGATTCTTGATGTAGTCGGTTTCGCGCACCAGTGTGATGTCGTCCTGCGCTGTGAGAAGCTTTGCCACCATATAGATGTCGTCGATGTAGTGACAGATGACCCGAATCCCAGCGACATCAGTCAGATTCTCCCGCACCGACTCCGGCGTGAACGGCAGGCCCTTGCGCCGGAGCTTCTCCATGATGCTGCGCGGCGTCTTGAGCCGGCTCTGCATGTAGTGGATTGGATTTCTCTGGTGGCGCATGCGAAATTCATCGTCGAGAATTTCCAGCTTGGTGTTGATTTCACGAATGGCGGCGCGGTAAGTGTTCTGTACTTCAATGTATCCTGCTGCGAGCTCGCCGAGCGACCGCCAGGAGAGCGCGGTGTCCTCCGACAGGTCAAGCGCATCGGCAAAGTCAAATTTCTGTGTCATGATCACGGCCCCTTGTCACTTTTTACGAACAAATTCAGTATAGAGCATCTTTGTGAATGGCGTATGAATTTTCCACAAATTCGTCTGACTGCACAAATTGTCAAAAAGCTCTTTGTTCAATCTGCTGCTTCGGACAAATCGTGCAATCTGTCTATGGCGCGCGTAGCCGGCGATGCGGTATACTGTTGTCAGTTTGATTGAGGGAGTGGCATACGTGCCGGCACAAACGGAACTCTGGTTTCTCTACTTTTTGCTCTACAGCGTACTCGGCTGGTGCTGTGAGGTGGTCTACTGCTCCATACCGGCGAAAAAATTTATAAACCGCGGTTTTCTCTATGGGCCGCTCTGTCCGATTTACGGCTGCGGGGCGCTTCTCGGCGTGTGGCTTCTCGAGCCCGTTGCCGCGCATCCGCTCGCAGTCTTCGCGCTTGGACTGCTCGTGATGAGCGCGCTCGAATATGTCACGAGCGTACTGATGGAGTGGCTCTTTCACGCCCGCTGGTGGGACTATTCCAATCACCGCTTCCACTTGAATGGCCGCGTGTGCCTGACTAACTCCATCCTCTTCGGTCTGATGGCGGTCGCTGTGATCTACTTTATCCACCCGCTGGTCGTATGGTTCATCGGCCTGCTGCCGGATGGTGAGCGCTCCTGCGTTGCCCTCGTGCTTTTTACCGTGCTCGTTGTGGATATCACGCTGACCGTGCGGTCTCTGATCGACTTCAGGGCAACTCTGGCCCGCTTCCGCGCAGCGGCGGCCGAATTTGGCGAAAAGTGGGAGCTTTCGGCCGAAAAGTGGAACGAGCGGCTTGCTGAATGGCGCGCCGAGCATCCGGGCAACCCCGAGCTCGATGAGTTTCGCCAGCGGCTTCGCGAACGCTTTGCGGAACTTCCCCGTTTTGAGCAGTTCTCCTTTCAGCGCCTGCTCAGGGCGTTCCCGCGGATGAGCTCGAAGCGCTGGGCCGAGGGGCTCGAGACTTTCAAACAGGCGGCCGCCGACCGTCTCGCCTCCCTGCGCGCAGAGCGTGCACACAAGAGGCGCGACCGAAAGAAAAAATAGTGCAGCTGTCTCTGACGACAAAAAGAGCGCTCCGTCCTGTGGACGGAGCGCTCTTTACAGCCCGAGTTTCTCGTTGATGATAACAATCTCGGCAACATCAGTACCGCGCATCTTCTTGTAGTGAATGGCGAGCACGTTGCAGATTCGATCGGCACTCGCGCAGTCGTAGCATCCGTCGCACTTTACCGCGCAGGGTGTCCGATAGCCGTGCCGCTTCGCGTTGAGAGGCGCCGCGATGTTGCGCGCGCGCCAGACGGCCTGCTCCAGCGTCGGTGCAATCTTGTTGACGCCAAAGATGAAGAAGACCCTCCTGTGGCTGAAGAGCGAGCCGCCGACCCGGTTGCCGGTGCCGTCGATGTTGACCAGAATCCCGCTTTCGCTCGCGGCGTTGACTGAGGTGAGAAAAACGTCGGTCAACAGACATTCGCGCGCCACCTCATGAAAGGATGCACCCTGCGGTCTGTGTTGAGGGTCGTGCACCTCATTGTGGACGGCCAGCCGCTCGTAGACACCCATGTCATAGAGTGTCTGCGAATCGCCGAAGCCCACGGTCTGTCCGTCGATCTCACGGTCCAGATAGTCGACAGCCTGTGCCGCCGTCTCAAAAAAGTGCGCGCGGTAGTTGTTTCTCTCAAACGCCGCAATCAGCTTTTCTCTGTCCATGTCACGCTCCCATTCTCCGTTTCGATATGTCCCATTCTGAAAAATGCTCTCTGCCGGCCAGCCGTCCATCGCAACCTCAACAGCCGTCCACACCAGTGCGAATGCTGTGATTTCCTTAACTAGCCTTTGTCGCCTGTCATCTTTCGCCGAAACACCGCCACTGCAATTGTAAAAAGCGCCGCCGCATAGCCGATCACCCACCACAAATGGGGCATAATCGCCGCGTAGTCGCCACACAGCGCCGCACGCGACGCGTCAACTGCATGGGCGAAAGGAAGCAGATACGCGATGGTCTCAAAAGCGCCTCCAACCAGAGAGAGGTCAAACCAGATACCGCTGAGCCAGGCACTCAGGTTTGTCAGGAGCGCTCCGCAGACCCCTCCAACCTGTTTATCGCTCAAAAGACTTCCGCAGAGAAGACCTATCGCAATAAACAGGACAGCCGTTGGCAGCAATGTGACGAGTACCAGCAGCAGCCTCGCAGTTGCACGCAGACCGAGCGCAAGAGCCGCTGCAAGACAAACAGCCGATTGGGCGAGGGAGAGCGGAACAAGCGGAAGCGTATAGCCAAGTATGAAATCGACCGGTCTCATTGGCGAGACAAAAAGCCGCGTGAGAAAAGAGCTGGTCCGGTCCTTTGCAATGAGCAGTCCCGAGAAGAGCGCCACAAAGGACAGACCGAACACCGCAATTCCCGGAGCGAGCTGATCGAGCTCAAACAGGCTGACCGGAATATTCGCCTGAATGGCCGTGAGCAGCAGCAAAACCACCAGCGGGAACCCAAGCGCAAAGGAGAGACTCAGCGGGTCGCGCAGCAGCTCCCGCTGTGTTCGCGCAGCAAAGACCACACTTTTCATACCGTGCCTCCCCCCTGTGCAAGCGCGAGAAACGCATCCTCAAAGTTGTCGCTGCGGGCAGCACTTTTGATCTCTGCTGCCGTACCAACTGCCTTGAGCCGACCGTTCGCCATGATGCCGATCCGATCGGCGAGTGCCTCGGCCTCCTCGAGATAGTGGGTGGTCAACACAACGGTAACCCGCCCCTTGAGATCTTCCATTGCTCTCCACAGTTCGCGGCGGGCAAGAATATCAAGTCCCAGGGTGGGTTCGTCGAGATAGAGCACTTTGGGCTGTGTTATGAGCGCCATTGCAAGACTCAATCTGCGCTGCCAGCCACCTGACAGGGTTTTCGCCCGGCTCTTCACAATCTCGTCGAGTGAGAGCTGCTGCGTGATTTCATCTGTCCGGCGTGCGGCCTGAGCCCGACTCATTCCGTAGATCTGTGCGATGAGCATCAGATTCTCTCTCACGGTGAGATTCGGAGCAACCGCCGTCTCCTGCGGGGATATATTGGCGCATTTTCTGACAGCCTCCGGCTCCCGTATCACACTTCTGCCCAGAATCAACGCATCGCCGCCCGTGGGTCTCGTCAGGCAGGTCAGCATACGGATGGTCGTAGTCTTCCCTGCGCCGTTGAGTCCCAGCAGAGCAAAGAACTCCCCCGCTTGAATGGCGAGATCCAGCTCACTGACAGCAGCCTTTTTCCCATAGATTTTGGAAAGGCCACGCGTCTCAATCGCCGTCATGGTGCTCCTCCTTCGGCGGCTTTCCCGCCTCAAAAATCGCCTTGGCAAACTCAAAGTAGTCATCGTACTGCACCAGTGCGATTCCCCTCTGCACATCCGCCAGAAGCAACAGCGTGTCGCCCGGCTGAATGCCAAACAGTTCGCGGGCGGCTTTGGGAATGACAATCTGTCCTCTCTCGCCCACTTTGACCGAACCCATGTATTTTCCCTCCGGCGCTTTCATGGCAAACCCTCGCTTGTATCATAAGTATGAAAAATATAATTTTTCATACTTATGATACATTTTTCTGCGCCGTCTGTCAACTGCATAAAAAAGAGGCGTCATGCGACGCCTCTTTCTTTGCTTTTATTCGAAGATCTCTGCAAATTCCTCCTGGCAGATCGGCTGAATGCCGTTTTGACCGAGCACCTCAATGGCCTGTGCGTTGTCGGCCACCCGCAGAATGATAAAGGCGCGGTCTTTCTTGCGCGAGAGAAATGCATAGGTGTACTCGATGTTGACGCCGCTGTCGCCGAGAATGTTGAGAAGTTTCACAAGGCTGCCCGGCTGATCGGGAATTTCCAGTGCCAGAACCGGCGTGACCGAGCAGACATACCCCGCCTCGCGCAGAATCTGAATGGTGGCGAGCGAATCGTCCACAATCACGCGCAGGATGCCGAAGTCCTGCGTGTCGGCGATGGACAGCGCGCGCAGATCGATGTTGTTTCTCTCGAGCAGCTTTGTAAACTCCGCGAGCTTGCCGGGTTGGTTTTCCATGAAAATAGAAATCTGTTTGACGGTCATGGTATCGCTCCCTTCCTAATAGAGTTTGCGTTTGTCAATGACACGTACGGCCTTGCCCTCGCTGCGCACGATGCTCTTCGGCGCGACGAGTTTCACCACCGCGTGGATGCCGAGCATGGCCTTGAGCGCCTCCACCAGTTCTTTCTCGCGCGTGGAGACCTCGCTGAGTGCGTCGGAGAACATCTCCGGCGTCATCTCGACCTGAACTTCAAGCTTGTCGCTGTTGTTCTCCCGGCTGACGACGATCTGGTAGTTTGCCGGGTAACCCTTGTTGAGAAGTACGGTTTCAACCTGAGACGGGAAGACGTTGACGCCCTTGACAATGAGCATATCATCGCTGCGCCCCATCGGTTTGGACATTTTGACATGGGTTCTTCCGCAGGAGCAAGGTTCCCGCGTGAGTACGCAGATGTCGCGCGTACGGTAGCGCAGAAGCGGGAACGCCTCCTTGGTGATGCTGGTGAAGACCAGCTCACCTTTCTCACCGTCGGGCAGAACCTCGCCGGTCGTGGGATCGATGATCTCGGCGATGAAGTGGTCCTCGTTGATGTGCATGCCGGTCTGCGCACTGCATTCAAAGGAGACGCCCGGGCCCGAAATTTCCGTCAGACCATAGATGTCATAGGCCTTGATACCGAGTTTCTGTTCGATGTCGCGGCGCATCTCCTCCGTCCACGCCTCGGCGCCGAAGATGCCGGCTTTGAGCTTGATCTGATTTTGCAGCCCGCGCTCACAGATGCTCTCCGCGAGATAGGCCGCGTAGGAGGGCGTGCAGCAGAGGATGGTGGAGCCGAGATCGCACATGAACTGAATCTGACGGTCCGTGTTGCCCGAAGACATCGGCAGCGTCAGCGAGCCCACCCGGTGCGAACCGCCGTTGAGCCCCGGGCCGCCGGTGAAAAGACCGTAGCCGTAACAGACGTGCACCACATCGTCCGCCGTGCCGCCGGCCGCCATGATAGCGCGTGCGCAGCAGTCCTCCCAGAGATCAATATCGTGCTGAGTGTAAAAGGCCACCACCCGGCGGCCGGTCGTGCCGCTGGTCGACTGGATTCTCACGCAGTCGTGAAGCGGCGTCGCCATCAGGCCGTAGGGGTAGGCGTCCCTCAGATCATCCTTGGTCAGAAAGGGCAGCTTTCGCAGGTCGTCCACCGACCGGATGTCGTCTGGGGTCACGCCGCGCTCGACCATCTTCTTTTTGTAGTAGGGCACATTGTCCCACACGCGGCGCACGGTTTTGACAAGTCTCTCATCCTGCCAGGCCCTGATTTGTTCCCGGGATGCACATTCGATCTCGGGCTGATAGTAGTGTTCCATACCGATGCCAGTCCTTTCCTTTACAGAGAATGCGTCTTCTATTTCCCTTGTATTCCAAGTTGTCATCATTATAGCAGTAACGTCGAAAACCGACAATAGAATTTGCCCCAAAAAATGCAAAAAAGGCGCGGCCTACGGCCACGCCCATCTCATTTTTCAAGGTTTTCCAGTATTTCTCGATAGCGCTGTGTCGCCGCGTCACTCGGTTGACCCTTTTTACAGAAGTTCAATTTTGCGAGCTTTGGCACCACCCGCTGTACGACTATTTGCCCGTCCACCGTCTTCTGGCGAAGCGTCTCAAAGGCCTGTTGAAAGCGCGGATCCTCCCGGGCGCGGCGATAGTGGGACAGCGTGTGGACATAGTGGAACAGATTGTAGCCGCGAAAGGGGTATTCCACCTGCATAAAGAGAGTTCCGATTCCATAGTGACAGGGGCCAATCGGCCGTCGGACTGTCCAGTGAAAGAGAAGAAACTCCACCGCCCGGTCCAGCAGCTGTATGCTCTCATAGCCCTCGAGAAAGCGGAAAGCGTCGAGAACGGTCAGCGTCGGAAAGGGGTCGGAATACTCGGTCTCGGGCCCGCGGCCAAAGCTGAATTTTCCGCAGCGCCAGCCGCCGTCGTGGTATTGAATGTCCAAAAAGTATTCAAAGGTCTTCTGCAGCCGTGCATCACTCGCATATCCCATCCGGCAGAGGGCCGACGCCGCATGCGCTGTCTGACAGGGGTAAATTACACCCTGGGGATACACGCGAAAACGTCCGTCCTCCCGCCAGGCCTGCAGAATACGCTCCGCCGTTGCAAGCATGACGGGGTCCTCCGGCGGCAGCCCCAGCTCAACGAGATAGCCTGCGCACTCGATCGTGGAAAAGGGCGCTCCCTTGAGCAGCCGCCCGTCTGCCGTGGCCCAGAAATCGCCGCCATTGTCTCTCCGGTGGGAGAGGATCGCCTCGATATCCGCCTGTCGTTCCTGCTGGGTCATGGGGTTCCTCCGTCGCTATGTAGCGGCGGGCCCGTGAGCAGTTCCGCCACATCCTTGAGATAGACCGTATAGTATTCGAAAAATGTCTGTCTCGGCTTGACGCCGCGCACAAGGTTCTCAAAGTCCTTGCGGGCCTTTGCCGAGTTGTGGGCAACGCGGTTTCTCACTTTTTTGACCGCATTGAGCTGGCTGCGCATGGTCTTGAGCACCGCAAACGGGCCACCGCTCTCAAAGAAGTTTTCCGCACAGGTCAGGACCTTGTCCAAATCTCCCCAGTCGGGATAGGGGTTGGTGTTGCGAACGAGGCGCTGCGCATGCTCAATATCGAGCGGGGAGACATAGGTTTTCACCGGCGTGCCGCCGCGCAGGGGCACACCTAGCATGAGCAGCAGAAAGCTCTGTTCGAGAAAGTTCTGCCACTCATTGAGTACACGGGCGAAAGCCTGCTCAACGACCATATCACGCATGGCGTCATCAAACAGCGGTCGAATTTCAGGGTGGTTTTCATGGAGATCAACCGCGCTGTAAAAACATTTGAGACAGACATCACACATGCCTTGAAACTCCTCAAGCAGCGTGTCGAGCCTTCGATCATCTGTCATGTCACGACTCCAGATTCTCGAAGATCATCCGGCTGATAAACTCGCTGCGGGTGCGTCGGGCCGGCACATCCGCCGTAGCGCCGCGCGTGGAGCTGATGAACTCATAGTGTTCGGGTTGTACCTCTTCGCTGGTGAGAATGCTGTCGAGCTCCTCGAGCGCGTTTTTCACTTTGGGGTATTCCCTTTTGGTGATCGCGCACCGCGGCGCATCGAGCCCCTTGATTCCATAGTTCATATGGTAGAGCGCCAGAAACATGGAGTAGAAAATGGGAACATTGCGAAAGGCCGTGTCTCCAAGCCCATTGTCAAAGAGATTGCCGATCAGGTCAATGGTTGCGTGAAAGCGCTCCTCCACCTGTTTGCGCGCGTCAAAACTCTCATCGTAGAGCTGATAGTACTTCTCCGCCGACTTGTGCGACTGAATGCCGTCGAGAATGGCGATGACAAGGTCGGTGACCAGTTCCACCTCCGCCATGCGCATGATACGTCGGTCGGTAAATATGCCGTTTTCTTTCCAGAACGTGAGGTAGTCGCCGGCAAGCTTATAGACAAATTGTTTGAAGTAGCCAAAATATTTGGCGTTGATCAGTTCCTGCTTGTTCAGAGCGATGGAGTAGGTGTTCAGCCGCGCAAAGATGTCGAGCACATCGCGGTCGTCGAGATCGAGCAACAGATCAACCGAAATCTCATACTTCAAAAATTCCGCCTGCACCTGCTCGGGAAGTTCCGAGTATTTGAGCCCACCGTACTCCTCATTGTGGACCTTGCTCACCCGAAAGCCGTCGTGCACAAAGGATAAAATAGCGCGCGTGCGCTGCTGTCCGTCGACAATCTCGCGCAGAGTGGTTCGGGTCTTTGGGTCGGTGATCGAGCGGATGAATATCTTCGGCAGAGGCTTGTCCCGCAGAATGGTGTCGATCAAATAGGATTTCGCCTGGGGCGACCAGACCGAGCGGCGCTGGAACTTCGGCGCGATCTCAAGCTGCTTACGCTCATCCCACTCGACAAAGTCGTTGATGCTGTATGTCCGGGAATCAAAATTTTTCAAGCTGTCGCCTCCCAAATGATTCAACGTTTCACCCCCATTATAATCGAAACAGATGTCCTCTGTCCACATTATGCCAAGGGCGGTAAAAAATATGTAAGTTTTTGCGCCACTCAAAAAACGCCAATTTTAAAAATACCTCTTGACCGAATTTTTATTTGTGGTAAAATAGAATTCGTCGAAAAAATGGGGGCGTAGCTCAGCTGGGAGAGCGTACGGTTCGCATCCGTAAGGTCGAGAGTTCGATCCTCTTCGTCTCCACCACCTAAGAAAACAAAAGCTTGCGAGATTACTCGCAAGCTTTTGTTTTTTACACAAAGAGACCTGCGGCCGTCGGCCGCAGGTCTCTTCTATTCTATGCTATGGCTCGCGTACTCAGCAGCAGGATGAACTGCCACAGCCGCCTCTTACCGGGGTTGTGGTGCACGCGGTGTTGTTGTCGGGGTTTGGGTCAGGCGTTGCAGAGAGCACCCGCGCGGTGTTGACGATATTGCCGCAGGCACAGCGGCTCACCACACCCGATACCCGAATGCACACGGAGGTGTTCGCCGGCAGCGTACCGAGTGTATAGATTCCGCTCCAGGGCTGCCAGCAGGCGCCGCCATCCAGAGAAAGTGCCCCGTTGCACAGCTCACACGGCAGCGTGTCGGCGATCGTCACCTCCTGCGCGTCGCCCGGCCCGGCATTGGCGACACAGATCGTATAGACCAGTCGCTGACCGCGCCCCACCGGGCAGGGACTGGCCGTCTTGGTGATACAGAGATCAGCCAGCGCTCCCACAGGCGTCTCAACCGAAGAGGAGTTGTTTGACGGGTCCGGATCGGGAGTGGTGCCGCTCACCACGGCCGTGTTGACAATGGACCCGGAGGCGGAACCCACCGTGGCGCGAATCAGGATGCTTCTGCTCTCGCCGGCTGTAAGCGTTCCGAGCGCGTAGGGGCTGCTCCAGCTCTGCCACGTGGCGCCGCCGTCAGTCGAAAAGACGGCGTTGAGAAGCGCAGCGGGAAGCTCATCGCTCAGCAGTACATTCTGGGCATCCGCCGGCCCTGCGTTTGAGAGAACAACCGTGTAGGTCAACTCATCGCCCGGTACGACAAGGGAGGGCTGGGCCGTCTTCACAACTGCGAGATCAGCCGAGGCCTCCACGGCGGTCTCCTCGGTGGAGGTGTTGTTGTCGGGATTCGGGTCGGGCGTGTCGCTCGAGATCACCGCGGTGTTTTGAAGCGTTCCCGTCACATCGGAGCCCACTGCAGCGCGGATGAGAACAGTACGTGCCTCCCCTGCCGCCAGACTGCCGACGGAAAGCGTTCCGCTCCACGGCAGCCAGCTCACACCGCCGTCCAGCGACACCTCCGCCGCGCTCAGTCCCTGCGGCAGCGCATCGCTGAGTACGACGTTCTCAGCCTCGGCCGGGCCCGCATTTGCCAGAGCGAGCGTGTAGACAATCTGCCCCCCGGCGGACACGGGGTTCGGACTCCCCGTCTTGACAACGGAGAGATCGGCCACGGATAAAATCAGCGTCTCATCCGTCGCGGTGTTGTTTGACAGGTCGGGATCCGGGGTGGAACTTGCCGCCACGGCGGTGTTGAGAAGCGCACCTGTGGCAGACGGGCTGACAATTCCCCGGATGAGGATGCTGCGGCTGTCGCCGGCTGCAAGCGTTCCGAGCGCATAGGGGCTGCTCCACGGAAAGTAGCTCCCTCCCCCGTCGACTGAGAACTCCGGTACGAGCAGCGCCGCAGGCACTGCGTCGGTCAAAATCACATTCTGTGCGTCGGAGGGGCCGGCATTGGTCACGGCGATCGTGTAGCCAAAGGACTCCGACGGCACGGCGGGTGTTGCATTTGCAACCTTTGTCACCACCACATCGGCTAGAACCTCCACCGGGGTGTCCTCAGAATCTGTGTTGTTATCCGGTTCCGGGTCGGGCGTGGAACTGCTCACCACGGCGGTATTGGAGATGACGCCGGGTGCAGTCGACGGGTCTACCGTCGCACGGATGGTGACGGTGAACTGACCTCCGGCGGCCAGTGTCCCCACCTGATAGGGGCTGACCCAGGGTGCAAAATTGGAACCGCCCTGCACCGCAAATTCGGGATTTAAAAGCCCCGACGGCAGCAAATCTGCCAGCTCCACATTCTGTGCGGCATCCGGGCCGGCGTTGGCAATGACCACTGTGTAGGTCAGCTGGTCTCCCGCCTGCACCGGCGAGGGGGATGAGGTTTTCACCACCGACAGGTCCGCAGCCTCGCCCACCGCCGTGAGTTCAGTCGCCTCATTGTTGTCGGGATTGGGGTCGGGCGTGTCGCTTGACACGACGGCGGTGTTTTCGATGAGCCCCGCGGCCGCGGGCGTGACAGTGCCGCGGATGAGAATCTGTCTGCTGGCCGCGTTTGCAAGAGTTCCGAGCGCGTAGGTGCCGGTCCAGCTCTGCCAGCTTGCGCCGCCGTCGACAGAAAACTCCGCGCCCGTCAGCTCCGCCGGGACAGCATCGGTGAGCACTGCGTCAACAGCGGGGTCGGGACCGTTGTTTGTCACCGTCACAGTGTAGGTCAACAGCTCCCCGCGGTTGACCGGATTCGGCGCGCCCGACTTTGTCACGGCCAGGTCGGCCGAGGTGTTGACCGGAACGATGACGGTGTCCTCGTTGTTGGTTGGATCGGGGTCGGGCGTCGGGCTCGACACCACCGCCGTGTTGGAGATGGTTCCGGCTGCCGCCGCGGCGACCGTGCCGCGGATCAAAACGGTCTGACTCGCACCCTGCGCCAGCGTTCCCAGAACAACGGATCCGGCCCACGGCTGGTATGAGATGCCGTCGAGCGAATACTCCGTACTCTCTACCTCAGCGGGAATCGCATCGCTCAGTGTGACCGTCTGCGCATCGGACGGGCCGTTGTTCGTCACCGTCACGGTGTAGGTCAAAGCACCTCCGGCCGGCACTGGGCTCGGGCTGCCGGTCTTGGTCACCGCGAGATCGGCGCTGAGATCGACCGGGGTCACATCCGTTGAGGAGTTGTTGGTCGGGTCGGGATCGGGCGTCGGGCTCGACACCGTCGCCGTATTCTCGATGTCGCCGTCAGCAGAGGAGCTCACCGTACCGCGAATGAGAATCGTCCGGGCACTGCCGGGGACCATGTCGCCGACTTGGTATGAGCCGGGCCAGCTCTGAAACGTCGCGCCGTTGTCAGTGGAAAACTCCACGTCTGTGAGCTCACCCGTAACGGGGTCGGTCAGTGTGACCGCCTGCGCCACCGAGGGGCCCGCATTTGCAACGGCGACGGTGTAGCTGAGAGTCTGGCCGGCCTGAACCGGCTTCGGGCTGCCCAGTTTTACGACAGAGATGTCCGCCGACTCCTCCACCGGTGTCTCAACACTCGAGGTGTTGTTGCTCAGATCGGGGTCCGGCGTAACCGAGGCCACAATTGCCGTATTGACAATGGAACCGCTTGCGGCAGGGTCGACGATGCCTCGTATGAGAACGCTCTCAACCGCGTTTATCGCCATATCTCCCAGCGAAAGTGAGCCGCTCCAGGGCTGATAGGTGACGCCGCCGTCAGTGGAATACTCCACATTGAGCACGGCGCTCGGGACGGCGTCGGTCAAAATCACATTCTGGGCGGTATTGGGGCCGCCGTTCGCAACGCGAAGCGTATAGGTGAGCTGCTGTCCGGCCGTGACAGATGCGGGGTCTGCAGTCTTTGTCACCGACAGATCGGCCGACGGTACGACCGGCGTGATGACAGTCGAGGTGTTGTTGCTCAGGTCGGGGTCGGTCGCCGACGTCGTAACTTCGGCCGTGTTGGCCACAGCACCGTTTCCCGCGGCGCTGTAGACACCCCGCAGCAAAATGGTGTTCGAGGCACCGGGAGCCAGTGTGCCGAGCGAAAGACTGCCCGGCCAGACAAACCAGGTCACCCCCGCGTCCGTGCTGTACAGCACCCCCGTGAGCTCCGCTGGAGCCACGTCATGGAGCACGCTGTCCGTCGCCGGGTCGGGGCCGAGATTGCTCACAGCAATCGTGTAGGTGATCGTCTCACCGGTTGTCAGTGTGGCCCGGTCAGCCGTCTTTACCACCGCGAGATCGGCAATGGCCGCCAGGGTGATCAGATAGTCCTCGACCTCGCCGTCTGAGGCTGGGCCGACGCTTCTGCCATCCTGAATGCCCGTCGCGCCCGAGAGGGAATCGGTCGTCAGCCGCAGGCGCAAAAACGTGTCGCCGGGGCTGAGGGTTCCAGCCGGGATGGCAAAAGTCAAAACTGCCGTCTGGGTTCCTGTCGCGCTTGGCACACTGACCACCGGCGCCGCCTCGTCCGGCTCAAAGAGGCCGTTTTTGTTGAAGTCGATCCAGCCGTAGAGATTGGCGGGGACACCCGTCTGATTCGTCACCGTCACAGGCAGCGAATAGCTCGTGGCACTCAGCGACACAGGGGTCAGCGGCAGCGTGAGCCCGTCGTCTGGAATGCCCAGCGTCAGATCGTCTCCGGTCGCAGTTGCGTTCTGGTGCGCATCCGGATCGGCGGTGACCTGTGTTCCGAGGTAGAGTGCGTTGATCAGCTCGTGCCGCGGGCCGTTGTTGGCGAGCAGCGTGTTGTAATTTCCCTGCCCGTTCCCGCTGCCGGTGTCGGGAGCGTCCCCATAGTCCACATTGACTGCCGCCGTGGGACACATGGTGCCGTCGTTGAACGAATCAAAAAAAGTCTTGGAAAACGCCGTGCCGGTTGCCGTATTCCCGCTGAACGTATACTTGTAGATGGTGCCGTCGTTGTTTGCGATGGCATAGATGGTGCCGGTGCTGTCGATGGCGACGGCGCCGAACGAGGCGTCGGGATTCGGCGCGGTGGTGGTGAGAGATGTAACCTGCCCCGTTGCGGGTACGATGCGGGTCAAAACGCCGTTTCGCTGGATTCCGTAGAGGTCGCCGTCCACGAGGTCGTAGACCCAGTCGCTGATGTTGGTCGCGGCAGAGAGCGCCGTGCCGTAGTTCGATGTCTGCTCGGTGTATCCCGCCGCGGGATCCACCAGTTTCATAAACGTCGCGGAATTGGGACGCAGATCCACCGTGTAAAACCGGGTGCCGTTGTTGACAAACAGATACAGAAAACCGCTGATGTCAAAGGTTCCGGTGTTGTAATTGCTCGCGGGAAGCCCCGTGGGCCTCAGCAACTGGATCAGATTGCCCGTCTCGTCGATTCGGACGATGTTGTTGGTGGTATGATCGTAGCCGTAGAGATAGTTGTCGAGAATGTTGTAGCCAATGGCGTTGACATCATGTGCCGGTGAAACCGGCCCCTGCAGAACCGACTGACCGGTGACGATGTTGATGTTGTACCAGTTGGTGGGTCGCCCCACAAACTGAATCAGCCGTGTGTTGCAGACAAGCGGGTTGTCCACTGTGTCATGGCTGAAATTTTGTGAGCCAATTACGGCCCCGTTGTTGACCTGGGCCGCCGTCACGCTGAGCGTCAGCTTTCGCGGTCCATTTGACATGGTAAAGCCGTTGGGTTGATAGAATGCAGTGGGTGGACAGGCGTTGGGGCTCGCCACGGGCTCGTAGACCGTGTAGGTACCCGCCGACGCCACCGAAAAGCCGTAGTTTCCGGCGGCATCGGTCTGCGTTGTCGTGCACCCGCCCGCACTGTATAGAGTGACATAGACGCCCGGAATCCCCGGTTCGCCCGTGTCGTACTGGCCGTTGTGATTGAGATCGTTGAAAACAATCCCCGTTATGGTCGCTGCCATATGAAGTCTCCTTTTTGGGATTCGCGGCGTGTCAAAGAGCACAGGCCGCCACTTCATTTTATGCGCCAACGGGGGGTTCTGCTAACAGAGCAGGCGGGAAAAATACCCGCCTGCTCTGTTGGTCAGCTCTTCTGTTCGATTGTCTCATCCTGTAAAACGGTCTCCCAGTTCACCTGTGGCTCGCCGCCACCTCTCTTTCGGCGGAAGAGTCGGCTGAGATTGTCGATAACCGAGTAGTAAACGGGGGTGAACAGCAGCGTAATCGCCGTGGAGATCACCATGCCGCTGATCATGGCAATGCCCATATCGGACATCATCTCGTTGGACTCACCGATGCCGAGCGCCATGGGAACCAGCGCCAGAATCGTCGTCAGTGTGGTCATCAGCACCGGGCGCACACGCAGCGGACACGCCTGCAGGATCGCCTGTTCCCGGCTCTCTCCCTGCTCGCGCCGCTGGCGGATGTAGTCGACCAGAATGATGGAGGAATTGACCACGGTGCCCGCCAGCATAATCAGCGCCACCAGCGAGACCATCGACAGATCGCGACCTGTCAGCGGCAGCGCGAACAGCGCTCCCGAAAAGGCGACCGGCAGAATCATCATGACAATGACCGGCATGAGAAAGGACTCAAACTGGGACGCCAGCACAAAGTACACAAGTCCCAGCGCCACAATGAGCGCGAGCAACAGATCGCCGAAGTTCTCCATCATGCTGGTGTAGGCGCCGCTGATCTCAGCCGTATAGCCGTCGGGCATGGGGTAGCTCTCCAGAATGTGATTGATCTGCCCGGTGATGGCGGTTGTATTTCCGCTGATCGTGTCACCTGTGACGCTCACCTGACGGGACTGGTTGACGCGGGTGATTGTCTGCGGCGCGAGGCTCACCTCCACCTGCGCCACGGCGGACAGCGGTACCGTGCCGCCGTAGGGTGTTGCCACCGGCATGGAGCGCAGCGCGTCGAGACTGCCGGAGGCGGCGCCGTCACCGCGCACCACAACGTCGAGCTCCCTGTTTCGGATTGTCACAGTGGTCGCCGTGGCACCGGTCAGCTCCGAGCGGACGGCCGCTCCCACTGTGGCCGCGGTCAGACCGTACTGCGCGGCCGCTTCGCGCTTCATGCGCACACTCACCTGCGGCACCTGGCGGGACACCGAACTTGTCACTTCCACCGCGTCCTCGAGTTCGGAGATGCGCTCAACCAGATCATCGGCAATCACCGCGAGCGTTTCGTAGTCCGTACCCGTGATATCCACGCTGATGTCGTCTCCCCCGCCGAGCATGGCGGTCATTCCCGACGAATCTACTGTAATTTCACAGCCGGCAATATCCCGCAGCAGAAGACGCAGCTCATCCGCCACCTCAGCATTGCTGCGCGAGCGGTCTGCCCGGCCGACCAGGTTCAAATTGACCGAGGCCGACTCCGGCTCGGCCGTGTAGTAGAGATAGTCGAGCTCTGGCACATGTTCCTGCGCGATGGCCACTACCCGGTCAGCAACCGCCGTGGTCTGCTCAAGCTCGGAGCCCACCGGCATACTCACGGCAACGGATACAGTCCCCTGGTCCATCTCCGGCATGAGCACCATATTCGTCGACAGACAGCACACGCTAAAGAATACCACAAGCGCCACGGAGGCAAGCATTCCAAAACCCAGGTGGCGCAAAAAGTAGTCGAGAATCTTCTGATAGAGCTTCATCAGCCGCCCGCCGAGAGTCTTCTCGGGGTCTCTCTGGGCCATGTGGCGCTTGTGCTCAAGCCCGCGCCGGTCGTCCAGCAGAAAATAGCACAGCAGCGGCACAAGCGTTACCGAAATGACCAGCGACGCCAGAATCAGAAAGGAGATGGTCAGACAAAAATCGGTGAAAATCATGCCGGCAAGACCGCCCGCAAGGCCGAGCGGCAGAAAGACTGCCACAGTGGTCAGAGTGGAGGTGGTCAGAGAGAGCAGTACCTCTCGGGTCCCCTCGACGCAGGCCTCCATGCGGCTGCTGCCATTGCCGGCGTAGCGGTAGATGTTTTCCAGCACCACGATGGAGTTGTCAACGATCATGCCCACGCCCATGGCGATGCCTCCGAGGCTCATCATGTTCAGTGTCAGGTCAAACACATTCATCAGCACAAAGACCGACAGAATGCAGACCGGCATGGAGACCGCGATGGCTGCCGTCGCCCCGAAGCGCCGCAGAAAGACAAAGACCACGGCGGCGGCGAGAACGACACCCAGAATGATATTCTGAATCGCGGCATCCACCGCGATGGTGATGTAATCGGAGGCCAGATAGGGCACCGAATAGACCACAGACGGCGTCTTTTCGTGAAGCTCCTCGAGTGTCTGTGTCACCGCGCGCGACGTTGTGACTTCGTTTGCACCCGACTGTTTGGACACCTGCAAAATAACGCAGGGCGTGGCGTCCAGCTTTGCAACCGTCGTCGGATCGGTCGTCTCAAGGCCCACCCGTGCAACCTCTGCCAGCCGGATGGTACCTCCGGTCGGCAGTGGCAAAATGGTGTTGGCGACCTCCTCCACCGACTGATATTTGGCGTCGGTGGATACTGTGAGATTCTGTGAGCCGTTTTTTACACTGCCGCCGGGATAGAGCAGGTTTTCGGCGGTCAGCATCTGGGAGATGTAGGTGTTTGACAGGCCAAGGCCGGTGGCGCGGGCGGTGTCTATTTCCACGGCGATCTGGTTTTCCACCCCGCCGGAAATGGTGACCTGCGCCACGCCGTCAATGCGCTCGAGCGCCGGAATCACCGTGTCCTGCGCAAGGGTCTGAAGCTGTGAGAGGTCGTCACCCATCAGTGCGACCATGGCCGTTGGCATGAGGTCGCTGATGTTGATGTTGACAATGACTGGGTCAATGGCCCCGTCGGGCAGCGTGAGCATATCAAAGCGCTCGCGCAGCTTGGTGGCTGCGATGTCGAGATCCGTACCCTCGACGTAGGTGATCTGAATCTGACTGACCCCGTCCGATGAGGAGGAGCTCACCGACTCGACGCCGGAAACCGACATGATGGCCGACTCCAGCGGGCGGGTCACCAATTCCTCCATGTCGCTGGGGTTTGCGCCGTTGTAATAGCACATGACCACAGCTGCCGGCGCCTCCATATCCGGCAGCAGGGACATCTGAAGCTGTGTGGTGAATACCACGCCGAAGATGACGACCATGATGACTGCCATCAGCGTTGTGACCTTGTGTTTGATACAGAACTTGGCGATATTCATCCGGCTCTAGCCCTCCACCGTGACGATGCGAACGGGCTCGCCGTCACTGAGATAGGTCTGGCCCGTCGTCACCAGCTCTGCGCCGGCTTCGAGACCCGAAGTGATCTCCGTCACACCGTTTCCGATCAGGCCGGTGGTCACCTCCACATACTTTGCGAGCCCCTCTTCCACCACATAGACATACTGCGTCTGACCGCTTGTGAGAACGGCCTCGCTCGGAACGACAACCGCGCCCGCCGACACGTCCGTGTGGAAAGTCACGTCGGCAGACATACCCGAGAGAAGCCCAGGCACATCCGCCGGCACCGAGACGGTCACCGCATAGAGCTTTGTCTGAAGATTTGCCGTCTTCTCCACCGAGCGGACGGTACCCGTAAAGTTCGCATCGACCGCCGAAACCGATACGTCGACCTCGTCTCCGATGCCCAGTTTTGGCACCAGCGCCTCCGAGACGGAGACCGACACTTTCATCTGTTCCACACCGTTGATGACCGCCACCGGCATGGAGGCGGATACAAAGCCGTTCTCCACTGCGGAGAGCGACACGAGCGTTCCGGACACCGGGGCGATCACGTTGCCGTCGGCGTCCACATTCTCAATGACCAGCTTGAGCTGCTCCATGTTGGACTTGTAGCTCTGCATGCCGGCCTCCAGCTGGGCAAGCGTCGAGTCCCTCTGGGCTTTCGCTGTCATGAGATTGAGCTCGGCCGCATCAACCTCGGCCTGGGATGCTGCCCCAATTTCAAGCAGCGCCCGGGTATCCTTGAGATTCTTCTCGTAGAGGGCCACCTGCTTGTCGAAAATGGCCTTTTGGTCCTGGTAGCTGCTCGCCGCCGACTGGTAGCTGATGCTAGCGGCGCTGTAGGAGGAGAGGGTGCTCTCCAGATCCAGGCGGCAGATTTTGTCGCCCGCCTCAACCTCGTCGCCCGCCTGCACATAGACCTCCGTGCACTTGGCGGTGGAGGCCACCATGATGGAGGTCTCGCTGTCGGCCACAATTTTGCCCGAAACTCTGTTTTCGGTCGAAACGGTGTCGAGCGTCACCTGCGTGACCTGAACGGCCACACCGGTCTCGGTCGGCGCGTCCCCTTCGGGTGACTCATCTGCGCTCTGACAGCCGCCGAGCGTCAGCATACAGGCGGCGGCGAGAATGAGTGATAGAATTCTTCTGGTTTGCATGGCGAAATATGCCTCCTGTCAGTTTAAAATGCCGCAGTCCACGGCCCAGCGGTAGTTGTTGTACGCTGAGAAGAGATTTCTCTGTGCCGTGTCGACCTTGTCCTGCGCGGCGGCAAGGGTATCCGCCGCGTCGAGCAGCTTGTTGTGCGAGAGGTTCCCCTGCTCGTATTTGAGCTGCTCGGCCGCGTAACTCTCCTGTTCAACGGCGAGTGCGGTCTGCGCTGCGTCGAGAACCTGTGCATAGTCTTTCACCTGGGCGTAGAGCGTGCGAAAGGATATCTCAAAGCCCTTGATCGTAGCCTCATAGGTGTATTGGTCCGCCTGCCAGGTGTGCTGCGCCTGGGTATACTGATACTCCCGCTCCCCGTACTCCTTTTGGGCGTCCTTGAATGTCTGCTCGGCGTCGTCAAGCGTCTTTTTTGCGGAGTACAGGCTGTAGCTCGCCTGCTGGGCGGCCTCGAGATCCTTTTCCAGATCCATTGCCGCGAGCTGCTCTTTGGTGACCAGCGGCAGAGCGGTGAGCTTCGTCGTGCCTGTCGGTCCGGCGCCGATCATGAATTCGAGGCCCATCAGGCCCGTTCTGGCTGTCAGGGCGTAGCTCTCACGCTGGCTCGCAAGCGAGCTGCGCGCGGTCTTAACCTGTTTGAGCGTCAGCGCCGAGATCTGCCCGAGCTCATAGCGCAGCTCGAGCTCCTCAATCTGCCGGTCCATCGCTGCGAGCGAGCGGTCGAGTGTGTTGAGCGCGGCGTTGAGCTCCACAAGCTGTATGTAGGTGGCCTGCGCCAGCATGACCTCCGCATTCTGCATATCCCGCATCTGGCGTACCCCGTCGGCAATGCTCTTTTGCGTCTCGCCGTCCTGCAGGGCGTCAAACTGTTCGCGCGCGGTAGCGTACGCCTGATCGAGCGACTGGCGCGCCGAGGAGGTGGCAAGCGACGTGAGTGCGCTCATGCCCTGCTGCATGGCGCCGATGACGCCGAGCAGTTTCTGGTTGTCGGGATTTGCCATAAACTCAGGACTAAAAGAGATCTCCGGGCTGCCAAACGAGCCTCCCGCCGTAATGAGTGACCACTGCTTGTCGGCAATGGTGTTGAGCTGGTCGCGTAGCTCCTCTTTGAGCTGTGTAAAATCGACAGACTCGGCTCTCGCGATATTCTCCTCCAGAATCAGAATCTTCAAATCGCCTGCGCGAACTCTCTGCTCCAAATTCTCATAGGAGAGCGTCCCCTCCGGGTCGGCCGGCGTCTGTGTGTCCTGCTGAGGTGTCTGCTCATCGGAAACGACCTGTGCCGGATCGGTTTGCATGGGAGGCGTCTCCCCGTCGGCGAGCGCTGTCGCGCCGCACAGGGAGAACACCAGCACAACCGTCAGTACCATTGCCACTGCTTTTTTGCTCATCTCTTGTCTCCTCACTCGTTAAAATAAGGCAAACATCCACCGGCTCTATCCAAAGCTGGTGGATGTTTTCAACATTGCCGTCTGTGTGTTATAATTGTAACATCTGCAAAAAAACACGTCAATGTGCCGCCGCAAAGGTGTGACAAAAGAGAGGATTTGTTCATGGAACAGTCAAAGCACAGGGAATTTCTGCAGCAGTGCATGTATACGGCGCTGATCAAGCTGATGCGAGAAAAGCCGTTTGCCAAAATCAGCGTCGGCGAGCTCTGCGAGAGGGCGGGTGTCTCGCGTATGACCTATTACCGCAGCTACCGCCGAAAGGAGGCCATCCTCTGGCAGCACTCGGACCAGAGCTTTGAGACCTACTACTCCTGGCTTTTAAACCAGCGAGATCTGTCTACCTACGAGGCGTTTCTCTCCATCTTTCGGTACATTCACCAACAGGAGATGGAATTCTGTGAGACCATCATCCACGCCGGGGTGGAATCTCTGCTGATGGAACAGTTTTTCGGCTATTTTGACCGGATGCTCTCACAGGCGCCTCTTGCCAATCCCCCCTCGCCCTACGGGCGCTCCTTTCTCGCGGGAGGCCTCTACAAAATGCTCTTTGACTGGCTCAAAAACGGTGCGGATGTCCCCGCGGAGGAGATGGCCCGTACACTGATGAAAACCGTGGGACTCAAGGGCGACTGTAAAAGCAGGTTTCATGACCGGGAGGCGCTGCCGTGACACCGGGTCCCCACGCCAAAAGCGGCGGGCAATGTGCCCGCCGCTTTTTTGTGTCGATTTACTATGCAATGCCCTGGTATTTTTTCAGCGCCACTGCGATCCGGCGGCAGGCCTCGTAGACCGTCTCATCGTCCCGGTAGCAGGCAAACATCACCCGCAAAAAGCCCTCACAGTTGATACCGAACCAGGTACCGGGGCCGACGCCCACCTGTGCCTCTTTCACCAGGTACTCCACAATCTCGTCGGACTTGCCGAGTTTGCGCACGTCCAACCAGAACGAGAAGCCAGCCGGAGGCAGCGGGCAGGAGACATTTGGTATGTCGTTGAGAATCTCCCTTGCCACGTTGCGGCGGTTTTCCAGAATCGCGAGCCACTGCTCTGTGTACTCCAAATGGCGGTACGCCTCTGTACAGGCGACCAGCGACAGGGGATTCGGCAGCCCCACATAGTTGTCGGTCGCGACCTCCATCTTGTCAATGAGTTCCGCCGGCCCTGTGACATAGCCGATACGCAGCCCCGACAGGCGCAGCTCCTTGGAGGGGCCGAATACCGTCAGCGTACGCTGCGCCATTTCCGGCAGAGAGGCAAAGGTGGTGTACTCCCTGCCGTCGTAGACACAGCGCTCAAATACCTGATCCACCACGGCGAAGATGTCATGTTTTTTCAAAAGCGCAGCCAACTTCTCAAGCGTCTCGCGCGGGTAAACCGTTCCGATGGGATTTGCAGGATGCGTCACAATGATGCACTTTGTGCGCGGCGTGATGTAGGTCTCAAGCTCATCCACATCGATCTGATAGCCGTTTTCCTCGTGCAGAGGACAGAAGACGTTTTTTGCGCCCATCATGGTCACATCGTTCATATTCTCAGCGAACGTGGGGGTAAAGTTGATGACCTCGTCTCCGCTGTTGGGATTGATGAGCGTGCGGATGGACAAAAAGAGCCCAAACGCCGAACCGGGCACGATCAGAAGTTTCGTTTTGTCATCCAGATGAATGTTGTTGAACTCCCGCAGCTTCTTTGCAACCTCTGCGCGAAACTCCTCACGCACTGCGTTTGACGGGTAGTGGAGCTGATCCTCATCCACCGCTCTGTGGATGGCATCTTTCACCTCTTTTGGAAATGTGCCGTCGGGGGCAAACATGTCGGCGCTCATCAGCATGATACCCCTCTGCGGATCAAGCGCTGCAAAGGGAGAAAAATCGGGGAAATAGAGATTTTCCCAGTTTTTGTCGTAACGCATGGAAACGCTCCTTTCTTTGTTAAAGAGGAGAACAGACGTCTTCCGGACATCTGTTCCCCCCTTTTTCCAGCTTTATTTATGAACCATTTCCCGAATCATGTTGTAAAAGACGGCGATGCCAAGTCCACATCCGATGGCAATGATGATATAGTCGATGATTCCCATAAGTACTCTCCTTTCAATCACTGCTTATCCATTACCGGAACAGGTTTGTAGCAAATACTGTTTGCAACGAACATGGTCACTGTGGAGCAGGCCAGACCGAACAGGAAGTGGCTGATGCCGAGCGGAGAGCCCGCTGCCCAGTAGATCAGAGTGGACGCCACCGCGACACCGATGGTGATGAGACTGCCCTTCGGGTTCATCTTCTTGCGCCAGAAGAACAAACCGCAGAAGATCGGCACAAGCGCCGCACCGGAGGGGGCACCGACATCTTCCATGATGGAGACGATCGAGGAGCCGAAATAGCCGACAAGAAGACCTGCAACAGCTACAAGAATCATCAGTATCCGCTGTGTGGTCAGCATCTGCTTGTCAGTCATATCTCTCTTGAAGCGGCCGATGATGTCGCGCGAAATGGTTACGGACGTCAGCATGGTAACGGAGGCAGCGGTCCCCATGACGGCGGCCAGAAGTGCAGCCAGGAGAACGGCGCCCAGAAGCGGGCCCGCAAATTTGTCGATCATCGCAGGAAGCACGGCGTCAGAGGACGCAAGGCCCGGAAGCAGCGCGCTGCCGACAAGGCCGACAAGGCTCGCAAAGAGCAGATAGGGGAAATAGATCATCAGCGTGCCGACCAGAGAGGCTCCCTGAGCCTCTTTTGCGCTGCGGGCGCCGCAGACGCGCAGGAAGTTCTCGCTGTTGACCATGCCGCTGCAGCCGAAGTACAGACCGGACGAAATCATGGTTCCCCAGCCCACCATACCGGCGACTTTCATCTTCAGCGGCTCGGCTGCCTGAATGGTTTTGGCCATATTGGACACGCCGCCGACGCTTACCAGTGAGAGAATCGGCAGAATAATCATGACGGCAAGCACCATCAGACCGATGTTCAGCTTGTCTGTCTTGGTCGCGGCGGTCATACCGCCGATGACCGTGTAAATCAGCATGATGACCGTCATGATGATCATGGCCGTCAGCAGAGGCAGCGAGGGGATGAACATGTTGAGAATGGTGCCAAGCGAACGGACCTGAGACGCGACGACGGAGAACGTCGAGAAAATGGCCAGCAGCGCAATGGCGTCGGCACAGGTTTTGCCCAGGTGTTTTCGAATCAGCTCGGGGATAGTCGTGACATTCTCCATGCGGATTCGTTTTGCGAAGACCACGCTCGCCAGAACGGAGCCCAGGCCCACGCCGATGGCAAGGTAAAAGCCCGAAATGCCGTAGGCGTAGCACATACTCGCGCAGCCCAGCGTCGAGCCGGCGCCGATCCAGGCGGACGACATCGAAAATACGTTGGTCCAGAAAGGGATATTGCGATCTGCCACGGCAAATTCATCGGCGGTTTTCACCTTGCGTCCAGCCATGACGCCGATGAACAGGATTGCCGCGATATACAGAATGGCTATGAGAATTTTTTCCATAAAACACTCAACCTCTCTATAACATTTTCATTTCCCAGTCTCGGTTTCTCTTTTTTTGATGCTAAAATTTGCACACACCACGAGAAGCATTGCCGTGACAAGCACGGCCGCAATCGCGAACATGCTGCGGTATCCGCTTTGGGCGCAGTAGACATTCCAGAGAATGGGCCCCAGCGCATAACCAAGGTCACTTGCGGACAGGTAGGTTGCGTTGGCAGCGCCGACACGCTCAGGCGGCGCATCCGCGACGGCCATGGAGTTGAGCACCATGCCGGACATGCTGTGCCCCAAACCATAGAAAAGCGCCAGCGCCGCGAGAAGAACCGCCGATGGGTGAAAGAGGGACAGGCCCCCATAAGCCGCAATCAGCAGCAGAAAGCCGGCGAACAGAATTCTGCGTTCCGAAGCCCATCTGCGAAGCTGTCCTGCCCCGGCCCTCAAACCGATCACAGCCACCGCCGAGACGGGGTAGAACAGGCCGGTTCCCGACATGCCCCACTCTCCCGTAAAGTAGCTGAGAAACTGCATCACCGTCACCTGGGCCACGGAAAGCACCAGTGTGACCGCCGTGGCGAAAAGCGCGGTCGGTTCCACCATCTCCCGGAGAAAAGAACCTCTTGCCCGCACAGTACCCTGCTCCCGCCGCGCGGCCGGCACTGCAACGGGAAGAGTCAGCGCAATGACGGCGACGCCGAGAATGCTGCTGAACAAAAACACACCCAGATAGCCAAAACTGCTGTGGAGCCAGAGCCCCACGCCCGGCGCAATGGCGGAAGACGCGGCCATTCCGATACCGTAGTAGCCAATTCCCTCGGTAAAGCGTCCGCGCGGGATGAGTTCGGTCGCAAGCGCCCCTGCGGCCGTTGTCGCCACACTCAGACAGATTCCCTGCACAATCCGCACGGCCACCAATACGCCATAGGGCGCATGGAGCAGAAATCCCACCGGAGTGACGGCGAACCCAGCCGCGGCCAAAATGAGCAGCGCTCTCTTTGAGCGGCGGTCACACCACAGCCCGGTAAAGGGGCGCGCCCCCAGGGAGCTGAACGCAAAGACGGATGACAGAAATCCGGCCGCCGCGGAGGAATAGCCGCTGTCGTTGCCATACATCAGCGTCAGGGACAGGAGCATGATGGCGTATCCCCCCGCCAGCATGGATGAGACGCTCAGAAGCCAGAAAGACGCCGGAAATCTCCCCTGCCCGCTTCTCGGCTCTTCGCTCATGCTCTCTGCGCGACCTCTCGAATGCCCGCCTCAATGCGGTCGAGCGCTTCGGCGAGCACTTCGTGGCTGGTGGCAAGACAGATACGCACATGTCCCGCCGAGCCGGGGCCGAAGAATTTCGCGCCGCCCGGAACGATGGATACCTTGTGCTTTTCGGCGAGATAACCCACCAGTTCCTCCGCCTCCATTCCCACGCCGCTCACGTCGGGGAAGAGCACAAAGGTCGCCTGGGGCTTGTAGCAGCTCACACCGGGCATGGCGTTGAGACGCTCAAGCGCATAGTCTCTGTTTTTCGTGACGTGCGCCATGAACTCATCCACCCAATAGTAGCACTTCTCCACGCAGGCCTGGCCGGCGACCTGGGACAGTGCGTCAATGCCACCGATGGTGTCCTCCACCTGAGAGGCGCGCACAACTTTCTCGAAGAGCTCCGGATCCTGGCAGTAGACGCACCCCGCGCGCAGACCGGCAATGCCGAAGCTCTTGGAGAATCCGAACACCGACAGAGTCTTTCTGTTGCGCTCGTTGCCCAGATTCAAAATGCTGTTGAACTTGGCATCCGGGTAGACAATGTCAGACCAGATCTCGTCGTTCATGATGTAGAAGCCGTATTTCTCCGACAGCTTCAGAATGTGGTCGAGGTCCTCAAGGGGATACACCTTGCCCAGCGGGTTGTGCGGGTTGCACAGACCCAGCATCTTGGTCTTCGGCGTGATGTACTTCTCGAGATCGGAGAAGTCAATGGTTCCATCCTCCCGGAATTTCATCGGGAAGAGGTTGATCTTGGCGCCGGCGGCCGTCATGGACGTCTTAAAGAGAAAGTCCACCGGATCAAAGACCAGCGCTTCGTCGCCCGGCTGCAAAATGGCTTTCGCAATCGCGTCCATGCCGCGCGCGGCGCTGTCGATCGGCAGAATCAGCTCGGGGTCAACCACTTCGCCCTTGCGCTCTTTGAGCGCCTTGGACACCGCAGTGCGAAACGATGCGAACCCCCTTTTGGGCGTATAGGAAAAATAGCCGCCTTTGATGTACTCGATCAGCGCCTCGCTGATCTCCGGCGCGGGCGGAAAGTCCGTATCGGCAGCGGTCAGCGGGATCACACCCTCCGGCACCTCCGCCCAGCGCATGTTGAAGGCCCGCTTGCGCAGAACATCAAAGTTGATGCTTTGGTTGGTAAAATCAACCATGTTCAATTCCTCCCCGTTTGTTCATTTTAAGGCCTTGCGCTACTCGGCCAGCGCAACGGCCTCAATTTCACACAGTACTCCCTTTGGCAATTCTCTAACCGCCACACAGCTTCGTGCCGGCTTTCCGGTAAAATAGCGGGCGTAGACCTCGTTGAAAACGGCAAAGTCACCCATATCGGCCAAAAAGCAGGTTGTCTTCACCACTTTCTCGTAGCCGACCCCCGCTGCGGCCAGAACTGCGCCGACATTCTTGCAGCTCTGTTCCGCCTGAGCGGAAATTCCCTCGGGTACCGAGCCGGTTGCCGGGTCCACCGGAATCTGTCCCGAGGTGAACACCATCCCACCGGCGACCCACCCCTGTGAATACGGGCCGATAGCCTCCGGCGCGGCGGATGTGCTGATCTGTTTCATGCGAATCACTCCCTCCCTTTTTAGGGCGCACCGCCCTTTACTTTTATCATAGCAATAAAATATATTTTAGTAAATTGCTTATATGAATAAAATTTAATTTATCTTTTTGGCGATTTTACTGAAAAAACAGCTAAAAAAAGCACAGACCAATAAGGTGACAATAAAATCACGATGATTTCTCTTCTCTGCGCTATTTCTATATGATATAATGTTTTTGTTATTCATTCAGGTCGTGTTCCGCCCTTTACAGAGGCGTCAGATAAACGGCCAGTACCATGGATTCCCCTGAATCCATGGTACCATTTTGTTTTGAGCAACTATGGAAAAAGATTTGGATGTGACATACAATGAAGCAGGGTAAACTGATCTTGACCGCTGTCGACCGACAGGTTCTGGCGTCCTGTTCCGCGCTGTTGGACGGTCTGGCCGAATATCTGGGAAACGGCTACGAGATTGTTCTGCACAGTCTGGAGGATCCGAGTGCTTCTGTCATCAAAATTGTCAACGGCCACCACACGGGCCGTCAGCCCGGCGCCCCCATTACGGATCTGGCGCTGTCCATGCTCGATCAGCTCAATGAGAGCAACGGGTCTACTGCTATTTCCTACTTCACGCGAAATCAAAAAGGCGATCCGCTCAAGTCCACCACCATAGCCATTCACGGGGAACACGAGCGCATCATCGGACTTCTGTGTATCAATTTTTACCTCAATACATCTCTGTCGGAATTTCTATCCGTCTTCAGCCCGACGGCCCCCACTTTCGACCCGGCGCAGATCACAGAAAATTTCGGCAAAAACGCCAATGAAATGGTTGCTCTGGCCGTGGCTCAGGCTCAGCTGCAGGTGGACTCTCTGCCCTCGGTACTCCCCTCGCTCAAAAACCGTGAGGTCATCTCCCTGCTGCATGAGCGCGGGATTTTCAACATCAAAAATGCCGTACCCGCCGTGGCTGAGGCCATGAATATTTCCAAAAACACAGTATATCTGCACCTGCGCCATATCAGAGAGAAAAAGTGATCGTCTCCTCATCAGCGCCAAAAAAGGCTGCGCACCTCGGCGCAGCCTTTTTTACTGTCATATTCAAGTTTCTTCTCCGAACCACCTGTATACCGGGGCATTCCCCTCTGCGGGAAGACGTCTCTACTCACCCGCCGCCAGCGTCTGATCGACGACCGACTGAATCATGTCTGCCGTCATGCCGCCAGGCACATAGCCGAACACATTGCCCTCGGCATCAATCATAAAGGTCGTCGGAAAAGAGCCGATTCCATAGGCCGCAAGCACATCACCGGTCGTATCCATCACCGTGGGGAACGTGTAGCCGCCCGCCTCGAGGAAGTCTGCCACCTCTTCGGCGGTCTTGTCGTTGTTGTGGGGGTGCTCCTCGTCGCGCGGATTCGCCACGCCGAGCACCACGACCTCGCCGCTGTTCTCCTCATATTTCTCATAGAGCTGCTGAATGTGGGGCATCTCATTCTGGCAGGGCGGACACCAGGTCGCCCAGAAGTTCAAAAAGACCACCTGTCCCCGATAGTCCGACAGCGTGTGGCTCACGCCGTTTTGATCGGTGAGAGTGAAGTCGGGTGCGGCAATCGCGTCCGGCTCTGTTTCGGGCGCGGGATCCCGGCCGGTCTGTTCCTCTTTGCCGCCGTTTTCCGTCTGCCCGCTCTGGGAAGTTGACGCGGGGGGATTGGGCGCGCCAAATCCCGAGAGATAGCTTGTGATTCCGTTCATCCAGCCGGTAAACATCATCACGCCCATGGCAATCATCAAAATGCCGCCCGCCTTAACCGTATAGCGTACGACGTTTCGGTGCCTGCGAAAGAAGCTCAGAAGTGTCCCGGTGAAGAGTCCCACCGCAAGAAAGGGCAATACAAAGCCGAGGGTGTACACCCCGATGAGCGCGTAGCCCGCCGCCGAGGAGGCGGCCGAGCCCGCCATCAGCAGTACGCTTGCCAGCGCCGGCCCCACGCAGGGTGTCCAGGCAAAGCTGAATGTAAAACCGAGCACAAGCGCCACCAACGGGTTCATGGAAAACCGGGAGAGGTTAAACGGCAGCCGGTGTTCACGCCCCATCGGCCGGTCGGAGAAGAGCTGAAACGCACCGAAGAGAATGACAACAACACCGCCGATGCGGGCAAAGAGCGCGCGGTTGCCGCTGAAAAAGCGGCCGGCAGCTGTAAAGCCAAAGCCGAGGGCAAAAAAGGCAAAACTCACGCCCAGCACAAAAAAGGCCGTGTTTCTGATTACCGTTGCGCGGCGGTAACGGATCTCGCCGTCCTCACCCACAGTCTTTGCGCCGCCGGCGAGATAGCCGATGTAGAGCGGAACAAGCGGCAGAACACAGGGGGAGAAAAAGCTGAGCAGCCCCTGAAAAAATACGGTCAGCGCTGAAACGCCGGTCTGTAGTGTCATGGTATGTCCTCCAGAAATTGATACTGCTATTGTATCCAATCCCCCGGGTTCTCACAAGACTTTCCTGTCGTTTTTGCGTGACTTTGTCACATTGAAAAGGTCGCTTCACTATGGTAGAGTATTGGTAGTATCAAAAGGAGAGGCGGTATGTCAAATGGGAGTGGTATCCGAACTGCTTGCCAATGTTCCCCTGCCCCGTATGGTTGAAGTTCGCCAGCATTTTTCCAGAGAGCGCATCGAGCCGGCCAATCTGCCCGACATTGTCCGCGGCGAACTCATGCGTGAGAAGATCCGAAGCCGCGTGCACCCGGGTATGCGTGTTGCCATCACCTGCGGCAGCCGGGGTGTCGCCAACATCGCCCTCATCACCCGCGCCATTGTGGACTTTGTGCGCGAGTGCGGCGGTGAACCCTTTGTCTTCCCCGCTATGGGCAGTCACGGCGGCGCGACCGCTGAGGGACAGCGGGACATTCTGACCAGCTACGGCGTCACCGAGCAGGCGATGGGCTGTCCCATCCTCTGCAGCATGGAAACCGTTCAGATCGGCCGCACCGACGACGGGATTCCCGTCTACATCGACCGCTTTGCCGCCGAGGCGGACGGCATCATCCTCTGCGGCCGCATCAAGGCCCACACCGGCTTTCAGGGGCCCTATGAGAGCGGCCTGATGAAAATGGCCACCATCGGCATGGGCAAGCAGTACGGCGCTGAATTCTGCCACGCCGCGGGCTTCAAGCACATGGCGGTCAACATGCCCAAAATTGCAAACGTCATTCTGAAGAGCGCCAATGTCATCGCAGGCGTCGGTCTGATTGAAAATGCCTACGACGAGACCTGCAGGGCCGTCGCGCTGACAGCCGAAGAAATTCCCGAGCGCGAGCCCGGGCTTCTGCTCGAGGCAAAGGCCAAAATGGGCAGACTTCTCTTCTCCGGCACGGATGTGCTCGTGGTGGACAAGATCGGCAAAAACATCAGCGGCGACGGCATGGACCCCAACATCACCGGCCGGCCCATGACTCCCTACCTCGACAGCAAGTTCGACGCGCAGCGCATCGTGGTTCTGGATCTGACAGACGAGACTCACGGCAATGCAAACGGCTCGGGAATGGCCGATGTGACGACCCGCCGCCTCGTCAACAAGCTGGACACCGAAATCACCTATCCAAACGCCATCACCTGCAATGTGCTCGAGGGGGTCAAGATTCCCCTCTTCGTCAACACCGACCGAGAGGCAGTACAGCTGGCGGTGCGCACCTGCGTGGAGATCGACCATGCCCAGCCGCGCATCATCCGCATCCGGGACACGCTGAGTCTTGACACCATACTCATCTCCGAGGCCATGCTCGACGAAGCGCGCGCCAACCCCGATCTCACCATACTCGGCGAGCCGACACCGTGGCCCTTTGACGAGAGCGGAAACCTCTGGTGAAACCGCCTCAGGCAAAACGCAAAGATACAGCGCACAGAGACACCCCATGCCCATGCTGCACGGGGTGTCTCTTTTTTCATTTTTGTGCACGGAGTCAAAACGGGCGTCGCGTGCCTTGCGTCCACTTGCCGGCAGTGGTAAAATAGAGGAAATTCAACTGCAAAAGGAGCAGATAATATGAACACTGCGGAACGCAACTTTATCGTAGAGAAGACCCATGAACTCATCGGCGCGGCGTCCTGCTGCGCCGAGGCGAAAGCCGCCGCGCAGGCCTGGCTGGACGCTCTCGGCACGGAAAACGAGGCCCAGGCGACAAAGGCTTACATCGCCGAGCTCGAGCAGGACATCGGGCCGATTGACGGTCTGATCGCCTTTGCCGAATCGAATGAGGGCGCTGCCCATTTCGGTGCGGAGGCCGCCAAAAACATCGCGGCACATGCCAGAGAGATCAAGGCCGCCGGAGCGAAGTACTGCGACTGCCCCGCCTGTGCTGCCTGCGAGGCCATCCTCAGCAAAAAAGAACTTCTTTTAAAGTGAGCTATCGGTAAAAGTGGCGCCCGTCATTGCTGACGGGCGCCACTTTTGCATTACTCATACATTTTCAGGGCGGAGAATGCCCACCTCTACGGAGCGGCCACTGCCAACTCTGACTGATCCTCATCGGGTGCAACTGTGTGCGCCGGCATTATGGGGTAGAGCTTGTAGCTGATGACCAGATCATGCTGATTCTGCCCCTGCCAGAAGCGGTTTAGAATCCGCTCGGCAATCTGCTCTCCGCTTTGCTCGGTCGCCGAGGGCAAAAGCAGCAAAAACTGCGACGGGCTGTACCGTGTGTAGACGTCACCACTGCACAGCGAGACATGAATGACACTCGCCAGACGTTCCATCGCTCCACTGAGGATTCCCGCGGTGGGAATTTCTCCGCGCTGATTCGCAACCGTGAACAGACACAGGTGAATCGGCTGCGCCGTATGCGAAATCGTGCGGGCCAGGAGCCGGTAAATCTCCCGAAAGAGGTCGTACTTACAGTAGTAGGCGCCGCTGATCTGTTCCTTTTCCCGCAGCTGCTCCGAGATTTTCACAAGATCCCGCTCGGTGCTGTGCGAGACTTCGGTGATGTTGCGGCAGAGTTCTGTGACGCGTTCGCTCGGCGCCTGGCCAGAGTGCTCGAGAAACAGACTTGTCATGCGGCGATAGAGGTTGAGCGCCGACTGCTGCATTCCGAGCTGAATGAGCGAATGGATCGTCTGGTAGTAGAGTTCCTCATCATAGGGGTCAAAGGTCCGCGCTGTGTTGCAAATCCGCACAATTTCGCGGTAGTTCTCTTTCGGCCGCAGAAGCTCCACCATGCGAAGGACATTCTCCCGATACATGTCGTGGTACTGCTCACGCAGCGGCGTTGTCCATGTCTCATTTTCATACTTCGGCATAAACGGGCCGCAGTAGAGCTCCATCGCCTCTTCACAGCGCTGGAGCCGCTCCTCATTGGAAATTCCCTGTGCCGCCGCGCGGGAACAGCGCAGCGAGAAGAGCTCTGTGTCATATTCCACGGGCAGATCAGCGTTCCAAAAGTAGCTGTCACCCCGGTAGACAACCATCTTCTTGCCCGGCCAGTCGCCGAGTGTTTCCAGCATCAGACGCAGCCGGTGGATCAGCGCCTTGAGTGCATTCGACGGATCCGTGATCTCCTCATCGTGCCAAAGCATGTCAATGAGTTCTCTCTGCGCAACAGGCCGGCCGCGGTGGACAATCAGATAACTCAGCAGCAGCCAGATCTTCCTGGAGCGATTGCTGTCATCGTCAAAGCTGCCCTTGGGGCCGGAAATGGAAAAACCGCCCAACATATTCACTTTCAGAATCGCCGGGGACATGTAAAATCACCTCGAACTCACAGCCACAAACTGACATCCTTAGTAATTGCGATTTGCTGTCATTTTATAACAAAAACAGGTGGTTTTCAATGTGATTTCATACCTTGCGGCGACAAAACAGTCAATTTTGCCCGTTTTTACACAATTCGTCTCAATTTTACGGCAGGCGCGCTGCACACCCGCCTCCATTTAAAGCTCATCTGCCTGTGAGCAGCCGTGTCAGTCCGGCGCACGAACCGATTGCCCTCCCCCGGCATACCATGTGATAGAAATCACGTTTGGGGGGAATGACCATGGCAACAATCAGTCTGTGTATGATTGTCAAAAATGAGCAGCAGGTGCTCGCGCGCTGCCTGGACAGCGTGCGGGGTGCAGTGGATGAAATCGTCATCGTCGACACCGGCAGCACCGATTCGACCCGCGAAATCGCCTTGCGCTACACGGATCGCGTATACGACTTTTTGTGGATTGACGACTTCTCGGCGGCACGCAACTTCTCCTTTGACCAGGCGACCATGGACTACTGCATGTGGCTGGACGCCGACGATGTGCTCACCGCTGAAGACCGCGACGGACTCATTGCACTCAAGAGCTCTCTCCTGCCCGAGACCGACGTCGTTATGATGAAGTACAACACGGCCTTCGACAGCGCCGGCCGCCCCACTTTCAGCTATTACCGCGAGCGGATTCTTCGGCGCGGCAAGTTTCGCTGGGAGGGGGCCGTGCACGAGGTCATCGCGCCGTCGGGTGTCATTCTCCACTCCCCTCTCGCCGTAACTCACCAAAAACTTCACGCCGCCGAACCCGGGCGAAATCTGCGCATCTTCGAGAAACTGCTCGCCGGCGGCAGAGTTCTCACACCCCGCGAGCAGTTCTACTACGCCCGCGAACTCTACTATGCCGGCCGGTATCAGGAAGCTGCCGCCGCCTTTGCGAGCTTTCTCTCACAGGGGCGCGGCTGGGTGGTCAACAACATCGACGCCTGCCGTCTGCTCTCGGCCTGCCGAAGCGAATTGGGAGATGCCGACGGCGCGCTCGGCGCGCTGTTGCAGGCTCTGCGCTACGGCCCGCCGGACGCTGAGCTCTGCTGTGATCTCGGGCACTGGTTTCGCAGCCGCGCCCGCTACCGTGACGCCATCTTCTGGTATGCGCTCGCCCTCGGGCGCAAGACCGACGAGCGCACGGGCGCCTTTGTCAGCGTCGACTCCTGCGGCTATCTTCCCGCCATCTGGATGTGTGTCTGCTACGACCGGCTCGGGGAGTGGGAGAACGCTGAATACTACAATGAGCTCGCCGGCAGCTTTAAACCGGAGGACGGAACCTACTTAAAAAACAAGTCCTACTTTCTGAACAGAAAGCAGACCAACCGCGTGCCGGAAGACCGTTTGGCATCAACCGCACAATAGGCATACGCGCAAACGTGCATCGTATGCAGGCCCAACGCGCTTGACACGGCGCCGTCCGGTGCGGTATGATTTTTCCATTCCAGCCCGAAGAGGTGAGAGCATGACCACACAGACGCGGCGCGCGCAGCACCAGGCGGCGCTGAGAGCCGCTTTTCCACACACCATACCCATACTGACCGGCTATCTGGTGCTTGGCACTGCATTCGGCATTCTGATCACAACGGCCGGTTTTTCCATCTGGTGGGCCATCGGCACCAGTGTCTTTATCTATGCCGGCGGCGTGCAGTTTCTCGCGGTGAGCCTGATCACGCTCGGCGTTTCGCCGCTGTATGCCTTTCTCATGTCGATCATGGTCAATGCGCGCCACCTCTTCTACGGCATGTCCTCACTTGAGACTTTCCGCGGGACAGGGCGATACAAGCCCTACCTGATCTTCGGGCTGACCGACGAGACATTCTCCGTCATCTGCTCAGCAAAGCCGCCTGAGGAGGTCGACCGGACACTCTTCTACTTCTATGTGACGCTTCTCGACCACCTCTACTGGATTGGCGGCTCGGCCATCGGCGGACTTGCCGGCGGCTTTCTCAGCGGCCTTGACACAACCGGCTTCGACTTTGTCCTCACGGCGCTGTTCACGGTCATTTTTCTGAACCAGTGGCGCGCGACCCAAAACCATCTGCCGGCTGTCGTCGGCGTTGCGGCCACGGTGCTCTGCCTTGTCCTCTTCGGCGCCGACCGGTTCCTGCTGCCCGCGATGGGGTTGATTCTGCTCGTGGTGACACTGATGCAAAAGCCCATGAGAAAGGAGAAGCTGCTGTGACAACTCTCTCCACTATGCTCTTTTTCGGTGCGGTCGCTGCCGGCACCTTTCTCACGCGCATCGCTCCCTTTCTCCTCTTTCCCGACCGGCGTACGCCGCCGCGGTATGTTGTCTACCTCGGCGAGGTGCTGCCCACTGCAATCATGGGGATGCTGGTGGTCTACTGTCTCAGGGGCGTGAATCCCGCTGTCTACCCGCATGGATTCCCCGAGCTGATCGCCCTTCTCTGCATCACAGTGCTGCACCTCTGGCGAAAAAACACCCTGCTCTCCATCGGCGGGGGCACGGTGATCTATCTGCTGCTCACGCGGCTGGTATTTTAAAAGGGCGGCTCCCGTGAGCCGCCCTTTTCTCGTTCGTCTATGGCAGAGCGCCGCACCGGCGCTCTCTTTTTGCGCTATGCCTGCTCCTGCCCCATGTGGCTGATGCCTGCGACGGCACTCACCGGCAGTGAGAAAGACAGCCCGCAGCCGGGCGTATCAAGTCCCGCCTCACGGCAGATTGCACGCATGATCTCGGCGCGCTCGGCGCGCGGTACAAGGGTGAGCACGACCTCTTTTTCCGGCTGGATGGTAATTCCGAAAAAGGTTGCGTCCTCGTGGACACCGGTTCCCCGCGCGTGGAGTATGGTGCCCCCCTGGGCTCCCGCCTCGCGCGCAGCTTTGACCACGCTGTCGGAAAACCCTCTGTTTACAATGGTGACAATCAGTTCAAATTCTCTCATCGTGTCCCCTCCTTATCTCCCATGAGCATGCCCATGGCCCGCAGTCCTCCAATTGCCGTCATCGGCACGCAGAAGAGAATCCCGTGCCCCGGCTGGTCGAGCTGCATGCGCTCGGTCAAAACGGCAAACAGCCGCTCTCGAAGTGCCTCGGGAATTCCCATGAGCACCACGTCTTTCTCCGTCTCGCCGAGGCCGAGATAGTCGAGTATCTCGCTGTTTGCCGTGCCGAGACCGAGCAGAATCGTCGCGCGGCGCACCCCGAGCTCCCTCGCAATGGCCGTCATATTCTCTCCCTTTCCCCGGTCGACGATACCGACTGTAAGCGTCAGCTGTTCAATCTGTGTCATTTGTCGTCCCCCCTGTTTGCAGTTCTATGATCTCCGGCTCCTCTTCTCTGTGCTCCGGTGCCGGGTTTCTCTTTGCCTTGCACACATAGATGACACCAAGTATCTGTATGGCAATCAGCGGTGTCATGGCGACCATGGCAACGATGCCGAACGCATCGGTCAGCACGTTGCCTCCCAGCGCCTCGCACGCGCCCATCGCAAACGGCAGCAGAAATGTCGCCGTCATGGGACCCGACGCGACGCCGCCCGAGTCAAAGGCGACAGCGGTGAAGATCCGCGGCACAAAAAAGGTCAGTCCCAGCGCGATCAGATAGCCCGGCACAATACAGTACCAGATGCCGATTCCGGTAAGAACCCGCATCATGGCAAGGCCGATGGATACGGCGACGCCGATGGAGAGCGTCAGCAGCATGGCGCGGCGGGTGATGGTTCCGCCCGTGATCTCCTCGACCTGCTTGTTGAGCACATGGACAGCCGGTTCCGCCGTGACAATGAAAAAGCCGATCACCATGCCGATGGGAATGAGCAGCCACCGCGCATCGAGCGAGGCGATAAGCCCTCCGAGCTCGCTGCCCGCCGGCATGAAGCCGACGTTGACGCCTGTGAGAAAGAGCACAAGGCCCACATAAGTATAGACGATGCCCACGCACATTTTGATCATCTGCGTTTTGGGCAGACGCAGCTTTATCACCTGAAACAGAATGAAAAAGCCGACAATCGGCAGCAGTGCCACGCCCACCTCCCTGGCATAGTGAGGCAGCTCCTGCCCGAAGAGTTTCAGCGCCTCACCGAGATTTTCCACCGCCGGCAGCGGCGTCGGGGCGTAGCTGCCCGATGAGGAATCGTAGAACATGCCGAGCGCGAGCACCGCCAGAATCGGTCCGACGGAGCACAGCGCCACCAGTCCGAAGCTGTCGTCCTCTGCGCTTGCGCCGCCGCGTACGGCGGCGACGCCGATGCCGAGCGCCATGATGAACGGCACTGTGATGGGACCTGTCGTCACACCGCCCGAGTCAAAGGCCACGGCAAGGAAATCCCCGTTTGAAAAGATCGCGAGTCCGAACACGACTGCATACAGCGCAAGCAGCACATAGGACAGCCTCTTTTGAAATACGATGCGCAGCAGCGCCGCCACGAGAAAGAGCCCGACGCCCACCGCGACCGTCCATATGAGCACCCGGTCGGGTACGGCGGGCACCTGACGCGCAAGCACCTGCAAATCCGGCTCGGCGAGGGTGATAACCGTTCCCATCACAAAGCCCACGCAGATGAGCAGCGGCAGACTGCGCGATTTGGTCAGCGTCGCGCCGACACGCTCCCCCATCGGCATCATGGCGACATCGGCGCCGAGGGTGAACAGACCCATCCCGAGCACCAGCATCACCGCGCCGACTGCGAAGAGCGCGAGTGTTCCCGTCCCGAGAGGCGCCACTGTGAAATGCAGCAGCAGCACAAGGGCCGTAATGGGCGCGACCGAGGCGAGCGATTCTTTGATTTTGGCCAGCAGTCGTTGGTTCAAATCATCTCCTCCTTATCTTTTTATACTATTTTATTTTAAAAGAGGAAAGATTGTAAGGTCTATTGTGTTAAGATTCTGTTAAGACCGCCCGGCCAATCTGTTTTGACGCGCTTTACACCCGCCTCACGGTCTGATATAATTTGGGTCAGTTCAGTGAAATCGGGGGATTGTCATGGGGGATGTCCTGCTCAAGGCGCTGAGTTTTGTCGCAATCATCGCGGTTGGATATGTGCTCAAGCGCATCGGTTTTTTCAAGGCTGAGGACGCAAAGCTACTCTCAAAAATCGTAATCTATCTGACGCTGCCCGCCGCGCTCATCGGCGGCTTTGAGACCTTTTCTTTCAGCTTGTCGCTGCTCGTCTCCATCGTGGTGGGCTTCGTCGCGTCGGTGATTCTGCTCGCGGTCGGCTTTCTTCTCTCGCGCGGGCGGGAGGGGACGGTGCGCGCGCTCTACGGTCTCAATCTGCCCGGCTACAACATCGGCACCTTTGTCATGCCCTTTGTGCAGAGTTTTCTGGAGCCGGCCGGCATCGTTGTCATCAGCATGTTTGACATGGGACAGGCCCTGTGGAGCCTCGGCGGCTCTTACGCCGTCGTGTTCGGCAGCATTGCCGGCGAGCGCCGCGTCCGGCTGCGCGACATCGTCTCAAAGCTCTTTCACTCGGCGCCTTTCCTCACCTATTTTGTGATGTTTGTGCTGTCTCTATGCCGGGTTCGCCTGCCGGCTCAGGTCTTCTCAGTGGCAAAGATCTTTGGCAGCGGCAACGCCTTTCTCGCCATGCTGATGATCGGCGTCATGTTCGATCTGCGTCTCGAGCGCAGCGAGATCCGCGACGTTGTGCGGATACTCGGCGCGCGCTATCTGCTAAACGCGGTCTTTGCGGCCGCCGTGTGGGCGCTGCTGCCCGTACCCGCACTCGTCAAGCAGGTCCTCACCGTTGGACTCTTCGCCTCGATTCCGACCGTCACCACGGCCTACTGTGAAAAGTGCGGCTGCAAGAGCTCAGTCAGCGGCGTGCTCGGGTCGCTCTCGATTCTCATCAGTCTTGCGCTCGTGCTGGCGCTGCTTCTGTCATGGAGTTGACACCGGCCGGCACACCGAGCGTCTACATTCTGCGCTGCGCCGACGGCACGCTCTACACCGGCTGGACCTACGACGTCGAAAAGCGCCTCGCCGCGCACCGCAGCGGCAAGGGCGCCAAATACACCCGCGGCCGGGGGCCGCTGACGCTGGTCTACTGCGAGGCCTGTGCCTCCAAGAGCGCTGCGCTCGCGCGCGAGTGTGAGATCAAGGCCATGCCGCGCTCACGCAAGCTCAAACTCATCGGGGAGGGTTGACATGTTTTTCTTCTTTGGGATTCTGCCGGGCGAAAAGGTCATTCCCCTTGAGGGGCTTCTTGCCTGCCCGCGCTGCGGGCGGCTCACACGGGTGGAGCTCGTCGTGCACTACCAGCGACTCTCGCTGTTTTTCATCCCCCTGTTCACGTGGGGGCGTCACTATTTTGTCCGCATGAGCTGCTGCGGCGCGGCCTGTGAAATCGACAGCCGGATCGGCCGGCGCATGGAGCGCGGCGAACAGACGACGCTCGACGGCGTCGAGCTGCACTTTTCCGGCCCCACAGTTCGCCGGTGTCAAAACTGCGGCTATGAGACAACGGAGGACTTCTCTTTCTGCCCCAGGTGCGGCGGACCTCTCTGATATTCCAAGGGCCCCGCGTCTTTGACGCGGGGCCCTCTTGTGTCCAAAGCCTCTGTAAAAGTGCGCGGCCGCGCAGCGGCGGCTGCAATGTCGCCGCTGCGCCATAATATTGTCACAGAATCCGTGTCCGGCCGGCCGCCAATCTGTGAGTTTTCACAAAAAGGTCTCGCTCCCCTTGCAGACGGGAGCGCGCAGCGCTAAACTATTCACCATGACATGTCGAGGGGAGAGATTGTATGAAAGATATGACCAAGGGGTCTCCCTTGAAGCTGATTCTGTCTTTTGCTCTGCCGCTTCTTCTGGGCAATATTTTTCAGCAGTTCTACAACATGGCCGACACCATCATTGTCGGGCGCACCATCAGCGTCGACGCTCTGGCCGCGGTGGGATCGGTTGGCAGTTTCTCCTATCTGATCATCGGCGTTTCACAGGGGCTGACAACCGGTTTTTCGGTTGTGACAGCCCAGCGCTTCGGCGCCGGCGACCAGGACGGTGTGCGCCGCTCAGCGGCGACCAGCGCGATATTGACCGTGCTGATCACGGTGGTGTTCACCACGCTGAGCGTTCTGTTCTGCAAACCGGTCATGCGTCTGATGAGCGTTCCGGCTGACATTTTTCAGGATGCCTACCGCTACATTGTGGTCATCTGCGGAGGGCTTGCGGCAACCATGCTGTTCAACCTGCTGTCCAATCTCATCCGCGCGCTCGGCGACAGCCGCACGCCGGTCGTATTTCTGGTGATCGCATGTCTTTTGAACATTGTGCTCGACTTTGCGTTCATCCTCATCTTTCACATGGGCGTCGCGGGCGCGGCCATCGCTACCGTCATCTCACAGTTCGTCTCGGGCGCCATGTGCCTGATACACATTGTGCGCCGCTTTCCCATTCTGCGCTTTGAAAAGAGTGATTTGCGCCTCGAGCAGGTCTCGGTCTGGAACCACGTCCGCATCGGGCTGCCCATGGCCTTTCAGTCCTCGGTCATCTCCATCGGCTCCATGACGGTGCAGGCGGCGGTAAACCGCCTCGGCTCGACAGCCGTCGCCGCCATCACCGCCTGCCACAAAATCGACAACCTCGGCCAGCAGCCGCTGATGTCCTTTGGCATTGCCATGGGCACCTATGCCGCGCAGAACTTCGGCGCCGGCGACATTCCCCGCATCCGCGCCGGCGTGCGGCGCTGTGCGGCGGTCTCGGTGGCGACCTCGCTCACACTCGGGGCCATACTCATTCTCGGCGGCAATTTCCTCGTGGGCCTCTTTGTCGGCCCGGGCAAAACGGAAATTCTCGGCTACGCCAAAACCTATCTTGTCACCAACTGTTCGATGTATTTTGTGCTGGCGTTTCTCTTCATCTACCGCTACACGCTCCAGGGCCTCGGGCGCAGCTTCATCCCCACGGTCGCGGGACTTATGGAACTCGCGATGCGCTGTTTTACGGCGGGCGTTCTGTCAAAGCAGTTTGGCTTTCAGGGGATCTGCTTCTCCAATCCCCTCGCCTGGCTCGGCTCGGCAATTCCCCTTTGCATCAGCTATTACATCATCATCACAAAGCTCTCAAAAGCGACAAAAAAAGTCCCATTGGCATAAAAAGAGGGCAGGAGCAACGGCTCCTGCCCTCTACTTCTCCTTTGCGGGCGGATAGGGTTCGCGCCGGTCGGTGAGACCCACCAGATAGTCGATGCTCGTGTCGAAATAACGCGCGAGAATCTTGAGCGCGGATATTGGGATATTGAGCTTTCCCAGCTCATAGTCGGAATAGGTCTTCTGAGAAACTTTCAGTTCATCAGCGATATGCTTTTGTGTGTAGTCCTTGTCTTCACGGAGGTTTCGGATTCTCTCGTACATCTTATCACCTGTTGATAGTATGCATCACCTCCCGTATGGATATTGACTTTTACCGGATATTCCGGTAATATGGTAAATATATACAGTCACAGGAGGGTTTTTATGCTTACTCATCAAAGACGAATTGACGAACTCGGTCGAATTGTGGTGCCCTCTGATTTCCGACAGGCACTCGGTGTCAAGGCAGGCGACTCGCTGGCGCTGACGTATGATGCCGATCACGATACGCTGCTGATGCGCAAGGCCGTCCCCTGCTGTGTCATCTGCCAGGCTGAGGAAAAACTACACGCCGTTCACGGCAAGTATCTGTGTGAGGACTGCATCCGCCTTGCCGGCGTTTAGAAACGCCTGATCTCCACTCGACAGCTCCGCCCGGGCGGAGTTTCTTTGTGGCGTTTCAAGAACCGATCAGTACTAGAGCGAATTGATAAAAACAGCCCCGCGGGACATTCCCGCGGGGCTTTCTGCTTACAGGCTGCGATAGACTTTTTTCTTTCCCGGTTTTCTCTGTTGATACTCCGTCAGATAGTAGGGTTTGAAGTCGCTCGAGGGCTCCTGCCGGCTGAACCGCGGCCCGCGGTCCGGCCGGGCGGTCGGCACGCGCGGCTCCTGCGGCGCAGACGCCGCGGCGGCCGTCTCGCCCGCCGGCTTTCTGCGGCGGCGACGGCGCTTCTTCGCGGCCGGCTCCTCAGAGGCTGCGCGCTGAGCCCGGTCGGCCTTGTCAGCCGGCGGCTGATCCTTCGGCGCCGGTGCGATCAGGCGCGCCAGCGGGTCAAGCGACGATTTCACAGCAGGTCTCTGTGCGGCCTCATCGCGGGTACCCGCCTTTTTGATGCGCTCGCCCGGCGCTGCGACCGGAGCCGCCGCCTTTCGGATCTTCTCGCCGGGCGCGGGGCGCAGACCCTGTACCGGGCGGGCCTCCTCCCTGCCTCTGCCGCGGCCTCGCGGTTCGTCGGAGGAGAACACCTGCATGGGATAGGGATGTCCGGCAAGCTCGGGAATCTCCTTGCCGATGAGCTTTTCTATAGCGCGAAACAGCTCCATGTCTCCGTATTCGCAAAAGGAGATCGCCGTGCCCGAAAGCCCCGCGCGGCCGGTGCGGCCGATGCGGTGGACATAGGTCTCAGGCACCTCCGGCAGATCGACGTTGAACACGTGGGACAGCTCGCTGATGTCGAGCCCGCGCGCCGCGATATCGGTCGCGACCAACACGCGGATTTTGCCCTCCTTAAAGCGGCCCAGCGCATCCTGCCGCGCGCCCTGGGTCTTGTCGCCGTGAATGGCGGCCGCCTTGATGCCGGCGCGCTGCAGCTCGCGCGCAACGCGGTCGGCGCCGTGCTTGGTGCGGGTGAAGACGAGCGCCGACACCACCGACTCATCCTTGAGCAGGTGAATCAGGAGCTTTCTCTTGTTGGAGCGGTCGACAAAGCAGACTTTCTGGTCAATGGCCTCGACCGTCGACGACTCGGGCGTCACCGAGACGCGCACCGGATTTTTGAGCATGGAATTGGACAGCTCGCGGATCTCCTTTGGCATGGTGGCCGAAAAGAGCAGCGTCTGGCGTTTTTCTGGCAGTTTTTTGATGACCTGGCGCACATCGTGAATAAAGCCCATGTCGAGCATGCGGTCGGCCTCATCGAGCACAAAGATCTCGACCTGTCTGAGATCGACATAGCCCTGGCCGATGAGATCCAGAAGCCGCCCGGGGGTCGCAACGAGAATGTCGACGCCGCGCTTGAGCGCGTCGACCTGGGGCTGCTGACCCACGCCGCCGAACAGGACGGCCTCGCAGAGCGGCAGGTATTTGCCAAGGGCTTCAAAACTCTCTTCAATCTGGAGCGCAAGTTCTCTCGTGGGGGTCAGAATCAGCGCGCGGATAGGCCGCACCCCCTGCGCCTCGCGGGTACTCAGCTGCTGCAGAATAGGCAGCGCGAAAGCCGCAGTCTTGCCGGTGCCCGTCTGGGCGCAGCCAACCAGGTCGTAGCCCGCCAGCACCGGAGTGATCGCCTTCTCCTGAATCGGGGAGGGCATCTCGTAGCCCATGTCTGAAATGGCGTGCATGAGCTCGGGGATCAGGTTTAAATCGGTGAAATTCATTCTAACGTTCCTTTGCCTCTTATTCTTCATCGCCCAGCCGTGCCGGGCGGTACAGTCCTGAAAAAGTCATACTTATTTGTAGTATACCACACCCGGAAGAGCTTTTGGAAGAAGTTTGCACTTTTTTTCTGAAAGGCACTACAAAAAATGCGCCGCGTCGTGCGGGAAATTGGGATAGATTGCACGGATACTGGGCGTTGACAAGCCCCCCGCCAGTTGTTATAATAGTTAACACAATTTTTGGACCGGTGTCCCGGCTGATGCCGCCTTAAAATTTAAGGCGTTCTGCTTCTGTCAACCGGGTGCACACGACACGCTCTGTTAAGCCGCCTCGTACTTTAAGTTTTTGCTTTGGTACGAGGTTTCGTCATATCTTCCGGGCCGTCTCAAGGCCATCGGACACCTGAAAAAAGAAAGGCGGAACACATTTGAAACGACTGGTACTCTCCATTCTGGTTCGCAATCTCTCGGGCGTTCTCAGCCGGGTTACGGGCCTGTTCAGCCGGCGCGGTTACAACATCGACAGCCTCACCGTCGGCGTCACGCAGGATCCCACCATCTCGCGTATCACAGTTGTCGCCACCGGCAACGACCAGATTCTCGACCAGATCAAAAAACAGCTGGCAAAGCTCTACGATGTCATTCAGATCATTGAGCTGCCCGAGGGTGAGTCGGTATACCGCGAGCTCGCCCTGATCAAGGTCGAGGCCAACGAGACAACTCGGCCCGCCATCGTCGAGACCGTCGGCATCTTCCGCGCGAAGATCGTCGATGTCGCACCCGATTCTCTGACCATTGAAATCACAGGCGACTTTCCCAAAATCGAGGCCTTTATCGAAATTCTCAAGGGCTATAACATCAAGGAACTGGTCCAAACCGGTCTCACCGGAGTCACACGCGGCATTGCCGACGCCAGACAGTTCAATTGATCAGGATCTCATCAAAAGCGGCTTTCCCCTTTCGATTACGACCAGCCTGGGGTTTACAGGGCACAGAAGCACCCGCCCCACACAATTATTAAAATCATTCGAGAGACAATCAATAAAAAATGGAACCTGCGCAGTCCAGGTGATGCGGCAAAGGCCGTCCCCCGGGTGTACGTCCAAGACGTCAAGCGCACAGTTCCATCTGGAAGTAACGCACAGAGTGCGAACACTTCTAATAATGATATACCACAAATCGCAACAGACAGCAATGATTTTGCGGAAAGCGCCGCCTTCCCAATAGGTGCGGTACGCGACATTAAAAACATAAAGAAGAGAAGCGGGGCCCCCTTTAACGGCTCTTCCACCCTCAAAGGTGGCGCTCTAACGGGCAGGGGCGCGGCTTCTCTTAATAGAAGTATATCCAATTCCGATCAAAATAGCAACCCATTTAAAAGGAGTGTATTACAATGGCTAAAATGTACTATCAGGAAGACTGCAATCTCGCGCTGCTCGACGGAAAGACCGTCGCCGTCATCGGCTACGGCAGCCAGGGCCATGCCCACGCGCTGAATATGAAAGAGTCGGGTGTCCACGTCATCATCGGCCTCTACGAGGGCAGCAAATCCTGGGCCAGCGCCGAGCAGGCGGGCTTTGAAGTCTATACTGCCGCCGAGGCCGCCAAGAGAGCCGACATCATCATGATCCTCATCAACGACGAGAAGCAGGCCAAGCTCTACCGCGAATCCATTGAGCCCAACCTGAGCGAGGGCAAGGCCCTGGCCTTTGCCCACGGCTTCAACATCCACTTCGGTCAGATCGTTCCGCCGAAAGATGTCGACGTGTTCATGATCGCCCCGAAGGGGCCGGGCCACACGGTGCGCAGCCAGTATGTCGAGGGCCATGGCGTACCCTGTCTGATTGCAGTCCATCAGGATTACACCGGCAAGGCGCATGACATCGGTCTGGCCTATGCGCTCGCCATTGGCGGCGCGCGCGCCGGCGTGCTGGAGACCACTTTCCAGGAGGAGACCGAGACCGATCTCTTCGGCGAGCAGGCCGTTCTCTGCGGCGGTGTCTGCGCGCTGATGAAAGCGGGCTTCGAGACTCTCGTCGAAGCCGGTTACCAGCCGGAGAGCGCCTATTTTGAGTGCATCCACGAGATGAAGCTCATTGTCGATCTGATCAACCAGGGCGGCTTTGAGTACATGAGATACTCCATCAGCGACACCGCCGAGTACGGCGACTACATGGTCGGCCCGCGCATCATCACCAAGGAGACCAAAAAAGAGATGAAAAAAGTCCTCGGCGAGATTCAGGACGGCACGTTCGCCAAGAACTGGATTCTGGAGAACCAGTGCGGCAGACCGAACTTCAATGCCCGCCGCCGCATGGAGGCCGAGCATCAGAGCTCCTCGGTCGGCGCGAAGCTGCGCAAGATGATGAGCTGGCTGAAAAAGTAAGAGATTCCACCGACAAATCTCAGCCGGCGCACCCGGCTGAGATTTTTGTTTCAATCACCCGAAAGGCGGTATCATATGAAAAGCGACAATGTCAAATCGGGGCTGCAGCAGGCGCCCCACCGCTCCCTGTTCAACGCGCTCGGCATGACGAAAGAGGAGCTTGAGCGCCCCCTCATCGGCATCGTGAGCTCCTACAACGAGATCGTACCGGGCCACATGAATCTCGACAAGATCACCGAGGCCGTGCGCACGGGCGTGCTCATGGCCGGCGGCACACCGGTCGTCTTCCCCGCCATCGCAGTCTGCGACGGCATCGCAATGGGCCACATCGGCATGAAGTACTCGCTGATCACCCGCGAGCTGATCGCCGACTCCACCGAGGCCATGGCCATCGCCCACCAGTTCGACGGCCTCGTGATGGTTCCGAACTGCGACAAAAACGTGCCGGGGCTGCTCATGGCGGCCGCGCGCGTCAACATCCCCACCATCTTCGTCTCGGGGGGCCCGATGCTCGCCGGCAAAATGCGCGACGGACAGCGCACCTGCCTGTCGCATATGTTTGAGGCCGTCGGCGCCCGCGCCGCCGGAAAAATCGACGACGAGAAGCTCGAGGAGTATGAAAGCCGCGCCTGCCCGACCTGCGGGTCCTGCTCGGGCATGTACACCGCAAATTCCATGAACTGTCTGACCGAGGCGCTCGGCATGGCTCTGCCCGGCAACGGCACCATCCCGGCTGTGATGAGCGACCGCATCCGCCTGGCAAAGCACACCGGCATGCAGATCATGGAGCTCGTCCGCCAGAACATCCGCCCGCGCGACATCATGAACGAGAAGGCGCTTCGCAACGCCATGGCCGTCGATATGGCGCTCGGCTGTTCCACGAACTCCATGCTCCATCTGCCCGCCATTGCCCATGAGGCGGGCGTCAAGCTTGATCTGGAGGTGGCAAACGAGATTTCGGCGAAGACGCCGAATCTCTGTCATCTGGCCCCGGCCGGAGATACCTACATCGAGGATCTCAACGAGGCGGGCGGCGTGTATGCCGTGATGAACGAACTCGCAAAGAAAAATCTTCTCTCCACCGACATGATCACCTGCACCGGCAAAACCGTGTGGGAGAACATTCGCGACTGCAAAAACCGCAATCCCGAAATCATCCGGCCCGTGGAGGAGCCCTACAGCGAGACCGGCGGCATCGCCGTGCTCAAGGGAAATCTCGCGCCGCTCGGTTCGGTGGTCAAGCGCGCCGCCGTGGTGCCCGAGATGATGGTCCACGAGGGCCCCGCCCGCGTGTTCGACTGTGAGGAGGACGCGATCGCGGCCATCCTCGGCGGCCAGATCAAAAAGGGCGATGTCGTCGTCATCCGCTACGAGGGGCCGCGCGGCGGTCCTGGTATGCGCGAGATGCTCAACCCCACCTCGGCCATCACCGGCATGGGGCTCGAGCAGTATTGCGCGCTGATCACCGACGGGCGCTTCTCCGGCGCCTCGCGCGGAGCCTCCATCGGCCACATCTCGCCTGAGGCTGCGGTCGGCGGCCCCATTGCCCTTGTACAGGAGGGGGACATCATCTCCATTGACATTCCCCACAACGCGCTGAATCTCAAGGTCTCAGACAGCGAGCTCGAACGGCGCCGCGCCGCCTGGAAGCCCCGCGAGCCCAAGGTCACAACCGGCGCTCTGCGCCGCTATGCCGCGCTTGTCACAAGCGCCAACACCGGCGCCGTGCTGGTCGCGCCGGAAGACCGCTGAGATGATTTCCCGCCTCGCAGATCCCGGCGCTGCCGGTCCTCTCTTCGACGGCTGGCAGGAGAGCATCATCTGGTCCTGTCTGCAGGGGGTGATGGGCCGCGTCTATGCCGACGACCCCGCCGAACCCCGCTCGGCCATGGCGATTCTCGGCGACTTCTGCTTTCTCGCCGGGCGGCCAAGCGATGCGCTCGCTCGCTACAGGCCTCCGGACTGGGAGCGCGACTTCATCATCATGGTCCCCCGCGACAGAAGCTGGGAAAACGCCATTGAGCTGGCTTACGGCGCGAGGGCCCGGCGGGTTGTGCGCTACGCGATAAAAAAGGAGCCGGACATCTTTGACCGGGACGCGCTGGGAGCCGCCGTGCGCTCTCTGCCGCCCGGCTTCTGTCTGCGCCCGATCGACGGGGAGCTCTTCGCCCTGTGCCGCGCAAATGACTGGAGCCGCGATCTCGTCAGCCAGTACGAGGACTATGCGGTCTATCAGAAGCTCGGGCTCGGCATCGTCGCGCTGGAACACGGCGTTCCCGTGTCGGGTGCCTCGGCCTACTCCCGCTACCGCGGCGGCATCGAAGTCGAAATCGACACAAGTCCCGCCCACCGCAGGCGGGGGCTCGCCTACGCCTGCGGCGCAGCGCTCATTCTCGCCTGTCTCGAGCGCGGGCTCTACCCCAGCTGGGACGCGCAGAATCTCTGGTCGGTTGCCCTCGCCGAAAAGCTGGGTTACCACTTCGACTGCGAATACCCGGCTTATGAGATCGAGGGCTATTGACCGGTGAATTGACTTTTTTCCCTGTTTTTTATAGAATGATTTGTAATCCCTTTTTGGAGGTAGCACATGAAGCTCAACGGTTCTGAAATTCTCATCGAGTGTCTCAAGGAGCAGGGTGTCGACACCATCTTCGGTTTTCCGGGCGGCGCTGTACTCAACATCTACGACGCACTCTACAAGCACCGCGATGAGATCACCCATATTCTGACCTCGCACGAGCAGGGCGCGGCCCACGCGGCCGACGGCTATGCCCGCGCGACCGGCAAGGTGGGCGTGTGCATCGCCACCTCCGGCCCCGGCGCGACCAATCTTGTCACCGGTATCGCCACCGCCATGATGGACTCCGTGCCGATGGTCGCCATCACCGCGAATGTCACGCTCCCTCTGCTCGGACGCGACAGCTTTCAGGAGGTCGACATCGCCGGCATCACCATGCCCATCACCAAGCACAACTACATCGTCAAGGACGTCGGCGAGCTGGCACGCACCGTGCGCGAGGCTTTTCGCATCGCGCGGGAGGGCCGGCCGGGCCCGGTTCTCATCGACATCACCAAGGACGTGACCGCCGCCGTCTGCGACTATGAGAAAAAGCTGCCCAAAATCCGCCCGACGGCGACCGTCTCTGCCGAAATGCTCCGGCTTGACGAGGCAATTCAGATGATTCACGAGAGCCGCCAGCCCTATGTCTTTGTCGGCGGCGGCGCCATTCTCGCCGACTGCTCCGAGGAGCTTCTCGAATTTGTCGAGACCATTGATGCACCGGTCTGCGATTCGCTCATGGGCAAGGGCGCTTTTCCGGGCGACCACCCCCACTACACCGGCATGCTCGGCATGCACGGCACCAAGACCTCCAATCTCGGCGTGACAAACTGCGATCTGCTCATCGTGCTGGGCTCGCGCTTCTCAGACCGCGTCATTGGAAACGCTGAGAAATTTGCCGCCAACGCGAAGATTCTGCAAATTGACATCGACCCCGCCGAGATCAACAAGAACATCGGCGCGGACTATGCCATCGTCGGCAATCTCAAGGATATTCTCGCCGAACTCAACCGCAAGCTGCCCCGGCTCAGCCATCAGAAGTGGATGGCCGAAATTGCCATGAACAAGCAGAGCTATTCGCTTGCCTACGACGAGAGCACCCTGACGGGGCCCTATGTCATCGAAGAGCTCTCCAAGCTCGACGACGGCAGCTTCGTCATCGCCACCGACGTCGGCCAACACCAGATGTGGACAGCGCAGTACTACAAATTCCGCTCGCCGCGCACGCTGCTCACCTCCGGCGGACTCGGCACCATGGGGTACGGACTCGGCGCCGCCATCGGCGCACAGGTCGGCTGCCCGGACAAGCATGTCTTCAACATCGCCGGCGACGGGTGCTTCCGCATGAACTTAAACGAGCTTGCGACGGCCGTGCGCCACCAGATTCCGGTGGTGGAAATCATTCTCAACAACCACGTGCTCGGCATGGTGCGGCAGTGGCAGACCCTCTTCTACGAGGGCCACTACTCGAGCACCACTCTGTCCGACGGCGTCGACTTTGTCAAAATCGCCAGAGGCTTCGGCTGCGAGGCGCTTGCCGTCACAAAACGCGAGGAGGTGGGCCCCGCCCTGCGCCGGGCAATCGCCTCAAAGCGTCCGTTTGTTCTCGACTGTCAGATCGGCATGGACGATAGCGTCTGGCCCATGGTCGCACCGGGCGCCGCCATCTCCGACATCATCATTGGAAAATAGAAAAAATGGCGCGGGCACGCGCCATTTTTTAAGGGGGAACAACATGACCCGCATTCTCATCATCGACGGCCAGGGCGGCAGAATCGGCCGTCAGCTCGCCGAGGGACTTCTCGGGATACCCGAAACGGAGCTCACCGTAGTGGGCACCAATTCCCTCGCAACCGGGAACATGCTCAAATCGGGCGCTGCAAACGCCGCGACCGGAGAGAACGCTGTTCTCGTCGCCAGCCGCAGCGCCGACATCATCGTCGGGCCGATCGGCATTGTCATCGCCGATTCCCTTCTCGGGGAGATCACGCCGGCAATAGCCGCAGCGGTCGGCGGCAGCCGGGCCGTAAAAATACTCATTCCCGTCAACCGCTGCGACAACATTGTCGTCGGCACGGCTGAGCTGTCGGTCAGCGAGCTCATCCGCAGCGCCGTCGACACCGTGCGGCAAAACATCGGTTGACGGATGCTGTCCTTTTCGGTATAATAAGTGCAGCCCGCTGCAGCGGGCCGTGCGGCCCCAGGCCGTTTTACCGCGCATTTGAGTATGTGGTATCAGGAAGATATCTGTCCCACCCAGTGGGACCGGTATCTTCTATTTTTTTGCATCACTGGAGGTAACAGCAATGAAACAGCGAAACGCCATGATTCTCACGGGGCTCTGCATCGCACTCGGGGTGGTGCTCCCCATCGCCTTTCACACGATTCCAAATGCCGGAACGGTCTTTCTTCCGATGCACATTCCCGTGCTGCTGTGCGGGCTCGCCTGCGGCCCGCTCTACGGGCTTGCCTGCGGAATTCTCGCGCCGCTTCTCTCACACTTCACCACCGGCATGCCCCCCGCTGCCATTCTGCCCTCCATGCTCTGTGAGCTTGCCGTCTACGGTCTGATGGCGGGGCTTCTTCTGCGGCTGGTCAAGACCCGCAGCAAAGCGGCCAATCTCTATGTCTCGCTCATCGGCGCCATGCTCGTCGGCCGGGTCGTGCTCGGGCTGCTCAACACGCTGATCTTCCGTGCGGGGGCCTATTCCATGCAGGTCTGGCTGACGGCAGCTTTTGTCACGGCGCTGCCCGGCATCGTCATTCAGCTCATCGCCGTTCCGGTGGTCTACTACGCCCTGGAAAAGGCAAAACTGCTCCCATGACCGGTCCTCTGCTCCCCGTACTCAGAGCCCATGCGAAAAGCCACCCCGAGATGCGTGTGCAGGATGCGGTCAAGCTGGTCTATCAGAATGAGTTTGGCGGCGGCCACCTCATCACGGACGAGCGCGCGAGCCTTGAGCGGCTGCAAGCCGAAATGGCCGCCACGCCGCTGCGCTCCGGCGCGGCGCTCACCGAACCGGTCGGAGGCGGCCGGGTTCGCCTGAATCTCGCAGCGGCCGGCTGCCGCGAGATTTCGCCCGGTCTTCTCAACCGCATCTTCGTTCTGTCGTCCGCCGGCAGTGCGGGACGGCACGAGCGCTTTGTGAAAAAGCTGCGCACTCTGCGCCGCTGTGCAGAGGAGGGAGTCTTTGCTTTCACTTCGCATGAGCTCGACGTCTATCTGCGCTCCTATGAAGCCGCGGGGTTTCCCCCGGTGCATCACAGCGACGCGTACCGCGCGGCCTGCTCGCCTGCCTACCGGGTGATTGACGAGCGCTTTGTGCGGCTGCTGCCCGTGATTGCAGCAGCCGCGCGTCTACCCGCCGGAAGTGTTCTTGCCATCGACGGCTGTGCGGCCTCCGGAAAAACCACGGCGGCGCAGCTTCTCGGCGAGCTCTTCTGCTGTCCGGTCATCCACATGGACGACTTCTTTCTCCCTGCTGCACTGCGGACGCCGCAGCGCCTCGGCGAGCCGGGCGGCAACATCCACTACGAGCGCTTTGCCAGCGAGGTTCTGCCCGGCCTGCGTATGGGACAGGCCCTCTCATACCGCGTGTTCGACTGTTCGCGCGGCTGCTGCTCATCAAGCCGGGAGATTCTCCCCGCCGCTCTTCACATCGTCGAGGGAGCCTACAGTCTCCACCCGCGCTTTGGCGACTACTGCGCTCTGCGAGTCTTCTGCCACATTGCGCCTGAGAAGCAGAAAAAGCGCATTCTCGCGCGAAGTGGTCCCGAATTGCTGAAAGCATTCACCGGGCGCTGGATTCCGATGGAAAACCGCTATTTTGAGCACTACGGCATCCGAGAGAGCTGTGATTTTGTTTTGTGCTAGGCTCTTGCCGGCTGGTCGCCGGTGTTTCAAGACATCCTTTTTCGAATAAAATTTGCCGCCGCTCTTGACAAATGCAAAAAAAACGCCTATCTTAGATGTACGAAATGCGTTGACAGGGACACAGGGTGCATCCCCCGTTTTCAGAGAGCCGCCGGCTGGTGCGAGGCGGTACGGCATGTCGCCCGCATCACCCTTGAGCAGCCCGCCGAATCACAGTAAGCGGCGCCGGGACTTCCCGTTAGAGAAGAACACGTTGATGGACGTGGATGAGCGGCCGATTACTTCGGCAAAAAGAGTGGTACCGCGAAGCTTTCAAAGCCTTCGTCTCTTTGTGAGACGGGGGCTTTTTTGTCTTCTGGCGCCGGGCCATCACCCGTGCCGTACATCTTGAGGAGGAATGACCCATGCTGACACTTGACAAAGTTTACCACGCCGCCTTTGTTCTCAAAAACACGGTGCGCAGAACCGACCTGATCTACTCGCCCGTCCTCTCCGACGGGTACGAGCTGTATCTGAAGACCGAGAATTTGCAGCTGACAGGCTCCTTTAAGCTGCGCGGCTCGGCCTACAAAATCTCCCAGCTCACCTCGGAGGAGAAGAGCCGCGGCGTCATCGCCTGCTCCGCGGGCAATCACGCGCAGGGCGTCGCCCTTGCCGCGCAGCGCGAGGGAATCCGCGCGACCATCTGTCTGCCCGACGGCGCGCCCATCTCAAAGGTTGAGGCCACCAAGAGCTACGGCGCGGATGTGGTTCTGGTTCCCGGCGTCTACGATGACGCCTACAACCGCGCGCTCGAGCTCCAGCAGGAGCAGGGCAGCGTGTTCATCCACCCCTTCAACGACGAGGACGTCATCGCCGGTCAGGGGACCATCGGCCTGGAGCTTCTCGACCAGCTGCCTGATCTTGATGCGGTGATCGTGCCAATCGGCGGCGGCGGGCTGATCTCGGGCATCGCTTTCACCGTCAAGGCCCTCAACCCCAACTGCAAGGTCTACGGCGTACAGGCGGCAGGCGCACCCTCCATGGTTGAAAGTCTCCGGGAGCACAAGCCGATCGAGCTTTCGGACGTCGCCACCATCGCCGACGGCATCGCCGTCAAACACCCGGGCGATCTGACCTACGAGCTGGTAAACCAATATGTGGATGAGGTGGTAACTGTCACCGACGATGAGATCAGCTCGGCCATTCTCGCGCTGATGGAGACCCAGAAGATGGTCACCGAGGGGGCGGGCGCCGTCTCGGTCGCGGCGGCGATGTTCCACAAGGTCGACATCCGCGGCAAAAAAGTCGCCTGTGTACTCTCAGGCGGAAACATCGATGTGACCATCCTCTCGCGCGTGATCACGCGCGGCCTGCTCAAGGCCGGCCGGGTCGCAAATATGACCATTGCGCTCGCCGACAAGCCGGGCCAGCTCACCCAAGTCAGCGGGATTATTTCGCGCCTCGGCGGCAATGTCGTGTCGGTGCACCACGATCGCGGCGAAGAGAACACCGCCGTGACGAGCTGTGTGCTGCACCTGTCGCTGGAGACGCGCGACCACGCCCACGTCGATGAGATTCGCGACGCGCTCAAGACGGCGGGCTTTCACATTGTCGCCGGATGATTTTTCAGGCAGCCGCTTGACAAATTGCCCGGGCGGTGGTATTCTCAAACAAACCAAATCAGACGGAGAAACCGATGAACAAGATTCTGACAACCAAAGCGTATTACTTTAGCTTTACCCTGGGCTTTTATGGCGCAGGTGTTTTGTGTTGTCAAAAATTGAGACGTCGGTAGACCGCATTTCGGGCCTGTGGCCGATCTCTTTTGACAACAAAAGAGATCGGCCTTTTTGTTTGCCCGCAGGAGAGGATGAATCATATGATCGTCATTTTAAAGCAGAATCCGGATCGCAGCATGGTCAGCGCGCTCATTGAGGTCTTTCGCGCTCAGGGGCTCTCAGTCAATCTGAGTGAGGGTTCCCACACAACCATTCTGGGGCTCATTGGCGACACCTCCGTGGTGGACATTGACGCAATTCGGGCAAACCCGCTTGTTGCCGACGTGCGCCGTGTGTCAGAGCCCTACAAGGCCGCAAACCGCCGCTTTCACCCGGCTGACACCATTGTCGGCGGACCCGGCGCGGAAATCGGCCAGGGCCATTTCACCGTCATTGCGGGGCCCTGCTCAGTCGAGAGTGAGCAGCAGATGGTCACCGTCGCGAACGCCGTCAAAAAGAGCGGCGCGCGCTACCTGCGCGGCGGCGCATTCAAGCCCCGCACCTCCCCCTACGCCTTTCAGGGGCTGCACGAGGAGGGCATCCGCCTGCTGCTTGAGGCAAAGCGGGCCTCGGGTCTGCCCATCGTCACCGAGATCATGAGCGAGACCCATCTCGATCTCTTTGCCGACGTCGACGTCATTCAGGTCGGCGCGCGCAACATGCAGAACTTTCAGCTGCTCAAGGAGCTCGGCCACAGCCGCAAACCCATTTTGCTCAAGCGCGGGCTCTCGAGCACCATCGAGGAGCTTCTCATGAGTGCGGAGTACATCCTTGCAGGCGGAAACCCCAACGTGATCCTCTGCGAGCGCGGTATTCGCACCTTTGAGACGGCGACGCGCAACACCCTCGACGTCTCGGCCGTTGCGGTGCTCAAGCGTCAGACCCATCTGCCGGTCATCGTCGATCCGAGCCACTCGGGCGGTGTCGCATGGCTGGTGGAACCGCTTGCGCGCGCCGCTGTCGCAGCGGGCGCCGATGGACTCATCATCGAAGTGCATCCCTCTCCCAAGACGGCGCTCTGCGACGGCGCACAGTCGCTCGACTGCGACCAGTTTGATGAGCTGATGAACGGGCCGCGCGGGCTTCGGGCACGCGCCGCATTTGAGGATAAGAGCCTCTAAACAATATTGGGGGGCTGTCAAAGTGGAGCAATGGTGGTATAATGGGTTATTATATTGAATTCAGGCCGTGCTCTCATCCCCTGCGGGGCAAGTCCCTGCGGGACAGCTGAAAACATGGCCGCAATCATACCATAACCGCTTCGCGTTCATGGTACTACTGTCCATCAATCCAATGTCAGGAGAGACCGCCATGCCCCCCGCCCTACAAAAACGGCCGCCGCTCTCCCCCGCCCGGCGCAGGCAGCGTCTTCGCCGGCGACGGCGGCGGCAGATCGCAAGACTTCTACTGGTGTGCGCCGTGGCGCTCGCGCTTCTCGCGGGACTTGTCTTCGCCATACGCGCCGTCTTCTTTCGGCCCGCATCGACGCCCGCGCCAACGCCCGCACCGACGGAATATGACGAGCCGCCTCTTGCAGCCGTCACGCCGCCCGACTATGTCACACAGGATATTCTGCCGCAAAACCCCTATTCCCGCCCGGGCAGAAAGCTCGAGGCGATCAACGCAGTGGTCGTTCATTACACCGGGAACCCCGGCACGACTGCAAAGCAGAACCGCAGCTACTTCGGCAATCTCGCCACCACTCATGAGACCTATGCCAGCAGTCACTTCGTCATCGGTCTCGAGGGGGAGATCATTCAGTGCGTGCCGCTCGATGAAGTCGCATTCTGCTCCAACGACCGAAACGATGACACCATCTCCATTGAAGTCTGTCACGAGGACGAGAGCGGCGCATTCAACGAGCAGACGTATGAGGCGCTTGTCAAGCTCACCGCCTGGCTCTGCGACACGTTCTCGCTCGACAGTGAGACCGGCGTCATCCGCCACTACGATGTCACCGGCAAGGAGTGCCCGCGCTACTTTGTCCAAAACGAGGACGCCTGGCAGAGCTTTCTCTATGAGGTGGGAGAGAGTGTTGCGGTCTCCGGCACCAACTGATGCAGCGAAAGAGGAACCGCCATGAAAGAAAACAAGTACGACGACAGCGTCTTTTTTGAAAAATACAGCCAGATGACCCGCTCCCAAAAGGGGCTTGAGGGCGCCGGCGAGTGGAAGACCCTCGAGCCCATGCTGCCCGATTTTACAGGCAGACGTGTGCTTGACCTCGGGTGCGGCTTTGGCTGGCACTGCGAATATGCCGCCCGCCACGGCGCCGCAAGCGTCGTCGGGGTCGATCTCTCCGAGCGGATGCTCGCGCGCGCCCGCAGCGAGCACAGCGCTCCCGTCATCCGCTATGAGTGCATGTCCATCGAGGATGTGGATTTCGCCCCCGGCAGCTTTGACGTGGTGCTCAGCTCCCTTGCTTTTCACTATGTGGCCGACTTTGATGCGGTGGCAGAGAAAATCCACCGTTTTCTCACCCCGGGCGGTGACTTTGTCTTCTCCTGTGAGCACCCGGTTTTCACCGCCTATGGCACGCAGGACTGGTACTACGCCCCAGACGGCAGCATTCTCCACTTCCCTGTTGACCGCTATTTCATCGAGGGCAGGCGCGAAGCGGTGTTTCTCGGCGAGAGGGTCGTCAAATACCACCGTACACTGACAAGCTATGTACAGGCGTTGCTTCAAAACGGCTTTGCTGTCACCGATCTGAAAGAGCCCCAGCCGCTGCAGGAGATGCTCGATCTGCCGGGCATGGTCGACGAGCTGCGCCGTCCCATGATGCTCATCGTCGCGGCAAAAAAACAAATGTAAAAGCAGGGAACCGATGGTCGGTTCCCTGCTTTTTTACAGTTTTTCCAATCTCTTCTGCTGTCTGCAGATGAGAAGGACCACGGCAGCTGCTACCACTGCCTCTGTGACCGGCATGGCGAGCCACAGAGCATCGGGTCCGGCAAGCGCCGGCAGAAGAAGGATCAGCGCTCCGCTCAAGGCGAGGCCGCGGGCGATCGACAGGCAGAAAGAGATACTCGGCCTCATCAGAGACTGAAAGTAGTAGGTGGAGAAAATGTTCAGCGGCAGCAGAAGAAAGGACAGTCCATAGGCTCTCAAAATCGCCGGTGCGATCTGCCGGATCTGCGGTGTGGGCTCCATGAAGATGCGAATCAATCCGTTCGGAACGGCGGATACCAGCGCCGTCCACGCAAGGCCAAAAAACGCCACAGAGTACAGCGAGTAGCGCAGGGTCTCACTCACTCGCCGGCTCTGTCCCGCGCCGTAATTGACCGATAAAATGGGCTGTGCCGCCTGCCCCACGCTGTAGGCGCAGCACTGGACAATCGTACTGATGTTGACCAGCACACCGTAGACCGAGAGCGCGTCGGTGCCGAGATAGCGGATGATCTGGCGGTTGAAGAGCATGGTCAGAATCCCCATTGCGACATCGACAAAAAAGGTCGACAGGCCCGTCACAGCAATCTGGCCGAACTTGCCGACAGTCTTCGCCGGCCGGACAAGCCGAAGCGTGTTTTTCCGGGTGAAAAAATGCGTGATGAGTACGATGCAGGTAATCAGCGCACCGATGGCTGTGGCAAGGCCTGCGCCCATGATTCCCATGTCGAACACAAAGACGAACACATAGTCGCCGAAGATGTTGAAGATGCCGCCGGAGAGCACCGCCGCAGTCGCGAGTCCCGGGTTGTTGTCGTTTCGCAGAAAGGCCGCGAGCATCTGGTTGAACAAAAACAGCGGCACGGCAAACTTGATGGGCAGAAGATACTCTCTGGCAAGCGGCAGCAGTGTGCGCTCCGCGCCGAAGAGCGTGAGCATCTGTGTGTCAAACAGGGCAACGGCGACCCAGCTGACCGCGGCGAGCAGCGTCGTCAAAAGCAGCGATGCGGTAAAGTACTCCCGCTCCCGCCTCGTCTCACCCCGTCCGCGCGCGGCGCTGAAAAGCACACCCCCGCCAATGCCGGTGAGCAGGCCGAGACTGTAGATGATGTTCCAGACCGGCGCGACCACCGCGAGAGCCGCCGTGCCGGACGGTCCCTGATACTGGCCGACCATCGCCATATCCACGATGCTGTAGATCGAACCGATCAGCGCACTGCCAAACGCCGCGCCCAAATAGCGAAAATAGATGGTCTTGATTTTTCCCTGCAGCAAATCCACTGTACAACCTCCCATAACAACAAAAAAGCCGGATAAACCAACAGGCTTTTCAACCTGTCACCTTATCCAGCTCACCATTTCCAGCGAATGGCTCACCCTCCGCGTGAACGAATCCGATTATACAAAACAGTATCTTCAAAGTCAAGCCCCTGCGCAAAAAAAGCGCCGCGAAATCTGTTCGCGGCGCTTTTGGGTCCGTTTTTCAGAGGGTCAGAGACGGCGCGGAATAGACGCGTCCCATCAGCTCACCGTTGAGCATGTAAAGACCCTTGGGATCGCTGCCGAAGAGTTCCATCTTGGTGATGAGATCGGCCGCGTTTTTCTCCTCTTCTCCCTGCTCCTTGACAAACCAGTCGAGGAACTGCACCGTTCTGTAATCCTTTGCCGCCTGCGCCGCCGCATAGATCGTATCAATCAGCGAGGTCACATACTTCTCGTGCTCCAGCGAAGCGCGCAGCGGGTCCATCGGGGCCTGAAATACCTTGTCGGGCTTTGCAACAGCCTCGAGTGTGACGCTCTCGCTGTTGTTGTGCAGATACCGGTAAATCAGCATGGCGTGATCCTGTTCCTCTTTCGCCTGAATCTCATACCAGTTGGCAAAGCCGTCAAGGCCCTTGGCCGAATAGTAGTTTGCCATATCCAGATACAGATAGGCCGAGTAGAGCTCCTTGTTGATCTGCTCATTGAGCAGCGCGGATACTTTCTTGTCCATCGTTTTTTCTCCTTATTCTCTGATTGGATTAGTTTCTTCTAACCAAAAGTATATCACTTTAGTATAATTTGTCAAGAGAAAAAGGGAGCGCACTGAGATCGTGCGCTCCCCTTGTGTTACTTCTGCAGTTTGTGCCAGCGCATCAGAACGGTCGCAGCCTCGGCGCGGGTCATCTGAGCCGACGGGGCAAACGCGCCGCCGTCGCGGCCGACCATGAGGCCTCTGCTCTCGCAGTACGCGGCCGCCTCAAGAGCCCAGCTTGAAATCTGTGCCGCATCGGGATAGCTCGGCTGACCCTGTACCGGCGCCTGACCCAGCTTTTGCGCATAGCGGTAGAGCATCACGGCAAATTGCTCGCGCGTGATTGCCTCGTCGCCGGCAAAGAGTCCCGAGAGCCCCTCGACGACGCCCGCTTCACCCGCCCAGGCGGCAGCCTCTGCATACCAGCTCTGCGGCGGCACATCGCGAAATTCACTCGCCCCGCCCGGTGTCGGTTCGCCCGCGAGCCGGTAGAGCACCGTGACCAGCATGGCTCTGCTCATGCCGATGTCTGCGCCAAAGCTGCCGTCTTCCATGCCGCCAAAGAGCTTGTTCTCGGCGACATACACGGCGGCCTCATAGTACCAGTGCGCCTCGTTCACATCCGAAAACACCTGCGGCTCGTCCGGTGTGACCACGGTGCCGCCGGCAAACTTGCCCGCATCCGGATCCTTGGTCCAGTCGGTGGTGTAGTAGAAGAGAATCTCATCGCCGCTTTTGAGCCCCTGCTCCTGCAGTCCGACGCTCGGCAGCGTGCCGTTGACTTTGTAGAGCCAGCCGGAATTCTCACCGCGGTCAAACTGCGCGAGCGTCTCGCCGGCGGCGGTAGTGATCGAGGAGACATAGCCGCTCTGCGCCCCCGTCTGGGAAAAGCCTTTCTCCTCGAGAACCTTGACAAAGGCGTGATAGACTTTTGCATCGCTTTTGAGCGTCACAGCTGTGCGGGAAATCCAGGTGGAGCTGTCGCTCTTCAGCGTGAAATAGACCGTGATATCACTGTCCCCCGAGGGGTCCGGCGGCGTAGTGCTGCCGGTGCCGTTGGCGTAGGCCGGCGTCTTTTCGAGCGCTGTGCAGTCGTAGACGTCATAGGGGCCCTCTGATCTTTTGACTCCCATGGCAGCGCTCAGCGCGAGAAACGCCTGCTTGGTGGCATAGTCGTTGGAAAAGCCGTCGCCCGCGCTGTTCTTATGGGATACAAGCCCGTCGAGCAGACTTGTGTCCTGCTTGACAAAGCGCGGGTCACTGTCGGGGTCGATGCCGAGCTGTGCAAGCGCGATGATGACCATTGCGTCGGCGTTGGCATTGCCAAAGCTGCCGTCGTCGCCCTGTTTTTCCGACAGAGTCTCCACGAGCGCATCCACGGCCGTCTTCACCTGCGGGCGGTCATAAAAGGGCGTCAGACCCTGTAAAATCATCGCGGGGGTGTCCGCTCCCCAGCCCCAGTTGACGTTCTCAAGCTCTGCGAGCAGGTAATCGATGTGCGCGTCAACCATTGCGCTGGATGTTACTCCGCCCTGCCGCAGCGCGGTGAGCACATAGGGCGCGATGGTGGAGTAATAGCCCTGTTTGGCCTCATCGAGATCAATTTTCTCAAGCTGCGCGAGCGCATCAAGCTCGGTTCGGTTGACAGTCCACAGCGAGCTTGCGTCGCGCCCGAGCGCACTCATGGCATTGACCGCGTTTGCCAGGAGATTGGCGAGCTTTGCCTGTGAGGACTCACCCTCGGCCACCGCTTTGACGGTCTTGTTGATCAGCGTCTGCTGCGCGTCGGCTGAAAGCCCGCTCCTGCCCGACAACTCCGTCCAGGCGCGCATTCCCATGGCGTGCCACCACTCGCCGCTCGCCTCCCAGAACGCACTGTCTTTCTGCGCGTATGCCGCCGCGATGTTCGCCCACAGAATCGACGCCTCATCCTGCTCGGTCCCGGCGCCGAGTACGGTCACGACGATCTGCTTTGTCACACTCTGCACACCGGGACACGCGGCGAAGCGCGGGCTTGTGAGCGTCGCTGTCAGCGTGACTTCCGTGTCCTCGGCGGGCCGTGTCACCTTGAGAGTATCCGAGATGACCGCGGGGGCGCTGCTCGACCAGGCGATGTTTGCACCGACATGGTGGTAATTGGCGGCAGCGGCAAACTCCACCGTTTCACCTGCCACCGCCGACTTCATTGCCTGCAGATCGGCGGTTACCTCACCGCGCTGGGTGTTGTCCTTTCGAATGGTCTCAAAGGTCAGGCTGTCAGCGACTCTGCGCAAAATCCCGTTTTCAGCGGCCGCTTCGGCGGCGCCGAACGCAAGCACCTTTGTCGGGAAGCGCCGCTCGGCAGTGGCCCCGTTGTATTCCAGCGTGAGCACAATATCGCCGGTCTGATCAGCGGAGGTCCTTGTGATGTCCGCGCCCGAAGTGACCGTACCGATGCCCGGGTTCTCCGACGACCACCGGACGGTGATTGCCCTCATTTCCTCCCGGAAGCCAGGCAGATCATCGACATAGTTCCAGTTGTAGGGGATGTCGTTGATGCTGTAGGTCAGCGCCATGAGATCGGCCGGGTCTTTCGTTCCACGCACGGTGACGGCGTCAAGCGAGTAGAGCGCGACTGCCTCATCGACAAGCGCCTGTGCCGACTGCTGCTCCTGCTGCGTCACAGCGGGCACGCTCACCGTAAACTTCTTTTCTCCATAACCCGGCTCGGGAGTCGGGCCGGCAGGCGCCATCCCATACTGCCAGTATGCGCCCGGATTGATGCGCGCCGTCAGCGTGACTTCGGCAGCCGGCTCCCCGACGCCAGGGCGCGTGACCTTGGCTGCAAAGGCGTTGCTTACCGCATAGTCTCCGACCGCAATCACCGAGGGATTGCTCGACGTCCAAACAAGCTCCGTGTAGTAGCCCTCCGGGTCGGTTGCGGGCAGGGAGAGGTCTGTCTTGACGTTGTCGGCGTCGGCATTGTCCCCTTTGATGACGTCAAAGCTCAGCCATGCGGCCTCAAATGCCTCCTCCTTTGTTGCTTTTCTCGCATTGATTGTCACCTTGGGCGAATAGGTCTTCTCCACCCCGCCGAGGCTGAGGGTGAACGACACCTCTTTGTTTCTCACTCTGCTCTCGCCGTAGGTGATGGTCCCATCCGGCGCGACCTGTGTCTGCTCACCCGGAACACAGGTGTCGGCTACCGTGACGGACGGGTTGATCGCCTGAACCTTCGAGCGCACCAGTTCAATGAGATTGGTATCCTGTTTTGCCGAGTTGTCCTGCTTCCACTCACTTGGCGTCACCGAGGTGGGCAGCGCGGCGACAAGCTCCTCGAGTACGGTCTCGGACGATGGCATCGCCTTGACGGTCAGCGGGATTTCCGCGGTGTCGCTTGCCGTGCCGTAGGTGACGGTCGCCGTGAGCGTGACCGTTTGATCGCCCGTTTCATAGAGCGGCCGAATCACCGTTCCGTCCGCTTTCACCACCGCGGGATTTGACGACTCCCAGGTGACGGTCGTCTTGCCGCTGGCGCCGAGTTTCAAAAGTGCCAGAGCCTGCGTCACGGCAGTGGAATCGGTGTTGCTTCCCCGAATGGCATCGAAATTGAGCGCCGCTGTGTCGCTCGCGACAGCAGCCTCTTTTTGCTCGTCGCTCTCCGCTTCGGTCACAGTGACAACGCAGACCGCCGGAACCAGACTTGTCCCCGTCTTGGCCGCAGAGAGCGCGTAGGTTCCGGGCTCTTCAAACGACAGTACCGCAAGGCCCGAGGCATCGGTCTCGCCGATTTCATCATAGGGAATGTTGCAGGAGAGCTCGTCTCCCACCAGGATGGCGGCGCCGCCAAGCGGCGTCTCGGCGCGCTCTCCATTCATCATGCCGCCCATCCAGTCGGGGGTCACGATGACATTGGAGAACAGCGTCACACCGAGCGCCGCACCGGCCGGCACCGATACGGTCTGCCGGTCAAAGCGAGTGTAGAGGTCGCTCGAATAGTCCCGGTAGACCGTTCCCTCAATGTCGTCGCCGGCGCTGAGCGTCGCGGTGGGATCCATCACCATGACACCGTTTACAAAGTATCCGACATTGGATGTCGTCACGCCCCAGAACTTTGAGAAAAAGCCTCCGCTGCCCGCGTAGCCGTCCTCTGCGTCGCAGTGTAGCTCATGGGCCATACAAAGCGCGTCAAAGGCGGTGGAGCCCTCCGGCACCTCCACCGGCACGCGCACCATGCCGTCCACGCCGTTTTTGGAGAGCTGAAACTCCCCCTCAAGGCTCACGCTCACATAGACCGTGATGTCCCCCTGCGCCGCGAGTGCCTGTGCCGGCACCAGCCCGAGCGCGAACACCAGTGCCAGAATGAGCGTCAGCAATCTCTTTTTCATACCAATCCCCTCTCTTTTTCAGACAGAAAAAAGCCGTGACAGCAAATGCCGTCACGGCCGTTTTTTCCGTGGATAATCTGCCAGCGCCTCCGTAGATCCGCAGAGGGCTCGCCTTCTGCATGCAGGTCTTCTGACTCGTGTTCCGGCGGGTTGCCCCACATGGCCCGCTCCGCCTTCCCGGTTGTCCCAGTGGCTGATTCTCATCACGAAGCGAGCCGAAAACACTCACAGCGGCGGTACCGTCCGGGATTTTCACCCGGTTTCCTATTCTCCCCGAAAGAGGGGCACATGCAGTGTGTATTCGACTGCCCGCATTATAACATCGCGCGCGGTCAAAATCAAGGGGCATATCCAAGGTATTCGTGTGAGAGAAACACCGCGTTCTCCCCCTCGAGGTAAAACGTGAAGCGCTCGGTACGAATCACATTAAAATGCGCGGTGTCGCCGTCGGCTACCATCTGTAAAATTGCCTCGACGACGCTCAGCTCCTCGCTCTCGATGCGCTTGCCCATCCGGTCGATCACATACTGCATCCCCTCGCTGTAGTCCGAGAGCATGGAGCCGTCGAAATCCAGCGGCAGCGTGAAGTCCTGCGGGTCGCTGAACGCAAATTCGTCAAAGCCATAATAGTCGAGCGTCACGTCGTAGATCGTTCGCCCCTCAGCGTCGGTCGTCGTCGCAGAGGACACCAGCCCGTAGAAAGGCTCGTAGCCGTAGGACCAGCCGGTCGGCGTGTAGACGTTGCCGTCATAGTTCCACAGGCGCGTCATCGGCTCGTGCACAACCGTCTGCACTTCAAAGTGGGTCTTGATGACGTTCTCCACATAGTCTCTCGGCATTGGCTCCTCCTTGTAGCGGGCGCTGTCGAGAATGAAGGCGTACATCAAATACTCACTGCTTGAAGCGGGCGGATTGTCCGCTTCAAATTCGGGTACAAAGTCAAAGCGGTTTTGGGTCGTCAGCTGAAAGTAGAATTCCCCAAGGCGCAGCCGTGTGGCGCGGGTGAGCGCCTGTGTGAGTGCCGCCGTGTCGGGCGAGACACTTCGAAAGCTCTCGGCGTAGGCATGGCCCTGCTGTGTCACGGCGAGATAGGGCACGCCGTCCGCCGTCGTCTGGGTGACAAGACCGTCTTCCACCGTCCGTCCGAGCGCCTCGGCGGCAGCCGGGTCCTCCACGGTCAGGCGATAGTCGATGCGGTACAGCTCCAGCGGCTCGTCGTAGCCCTCGCTGAGTGTCGCCGCAAGCTCCACTCCCACAATGCTCGAGTCTGTAACCGTGACACCGCTCTCTGCCAGAGCCGCCATGTCAGGCTCAAGCAGATGCTCGGTCGCGAGAGCAGCGAGCGTCTGATCCACATTCGGGGTATCCGCCGGAACTCTGGGGTCGGCAAACAGCATCACACTCAACGCGAGCACCAAGACCAAAATGACAAGGAGAATCCAGGCGGTCGGTCTTCGCCAGGAGAGCACATTTTTCACCCGTCCCGACACGCTGCTCTCGCCAAAGGCAAGGGGGCTCAGCAGCCCGCCCGACACCGACAGGGACAACAGCGATGTGGAATAGCTCACCCGGATATCCCCTGCTGTGCGCCGCATGACGCTCTCGTCACAGGACATCTCCATATCCCGATTCATCAGCCGATAGGCAAGCCAGACCAGCGGGTTGAACCAGTGCAGCGCAAGCGCCGCAAAAAAGGCAGCGCGCGCCACATGGTCCCCCCGGCGAATGTGGGTCCGCTCATGCTCGATGATATAGGCGCGTTCCTGCCCCTCGAGGCCCAGCGGCAGATAGATGTTCGGCCGGAGCAGCCCATAGACGAGCGGCGTGCGGATGCGGTCGGTCTCATAGACCCGGCTCTCTGCGGCGCGCACCGCCGTACGAAGTCCCCGCCCGAGCCGCAGGCTGCTCAAAATGCCATAGAGCAAAAACACAGCGGCGACCGCAAACCACAGCGCCGAGATGACGTTCAGCACCGCCGTTCCGGCTGCCGGCGGCGTCACGGCGCCCGCCGGCCCCTGTACGGGCGGCAGTGCCGTTCCCGCTCCCGTCCCCGCGGGCGCTCCCACGCTCATCAGCGCGGTCACCGCGCCGATTGTGCTCTGTGTCCCGGCGGGAATCAGACTCAACACGCTCTCAAAGGAAAACGGACACAGCAGCCGCAGCAGCACAACCGCCCACAGCAGATAGCTGCACAGTTTCGGCGCCCGGCGCAGAACCAGCCTCGCTGCGAGAACGACAACAATGACAAAGCCGGCCGTGAGGCTCATCTGGAGAACCTGTAAAAAAAACCGATTCATTTTGCCGCCTCCCTGATCAGCCGCTCAAGCTCCGCGGCCTCCTCTTTGGTCAGTTTGCGATCTTTGAGAAACGTGGCGATGAATGAGGGCAGCGAGTTGTCAAACGCCTTTTCGAGCAGCGCCTCGCTCTCGTAGCGCTGTACCTGTTCACGGCCGACCAGCGCCGTGACCGTAGCACTCTCATTTTGGAGCATCCCCCTCTCGCAGAGCTTGCGCAGCATGGTGTAGGTCGTCGGCTTCTTCCAGCCGAGCCGGCGCTCGCACTCCATCCACAGCGCGGTGGAATTGACCGGCTCCAGCTCCCAGATAATGTTCATCAGCCGAAACTCCGCATCGAAAAGCTTGTAGTCCTCCAAGCGAATCCCTCCCCTTTAAGTTTATTGGAATAAACCTATTGTTGTGCTTTAAGTTTATTCCAATAAACCTCTGTTGTCAAGCAAATTTTTTCAAAAGCAAAAAGCAGCCGCTTCGGCTGCTTTTTCTGTGTTTTATTCCCCTGTCCACCGGCCACGTCCCCACCAGTCCGGCATGAGCTGATCAAGGCTCACGCTCTGTCCGCTTTCAAGGTCGGTCAGAATCTCGATTTGGCCGCTTGCCCGGTCGAGCTGCATCATCAGTTCCCGGCAGGCGCCGCAGGGCAGCCCCACGCTGCCATCCGGCATCACGGCGACGACTCTCTCAATTTGAGATTCCCCGTGGGTGAGCATGTTGGCAATGGCGTTTCGCTCGGCGCACATGCCGAGCGAACAGGCGGTGTCAATGCAGACACCCGTGTAGACATTGCCCGCTTTTGTCAGAATTGCGGCGGCGACTCCGCCAGCCTCCACAAAGGGCGATATGGTCCGCTCGCACTGAACTGCTCTCGCGCGGTGATAGAGCTCCCGCCAGCCGACCATGCCGTCAGCGGCTCTCAGCCGCGGCACGCGCCCGGTCGAGCGCGCGGTTTCTGAAATACAGGCAGATGTCGATGCCCACCATCACCAGATTGATTACATAGAAAACAAAGACATAGGTGATGTTGGACGCGGTGATCTTACTGACGATTCCGCAGATGTAGCCAGTGAAAATACAGCACAGAAACACAAGGCTCTTTCCCCTTGTGGTGCGCGATTTCCACGACTTGACAATGGAGGTGGGCCAGGATATGCCGAAGAGTACGACCATTGCGACTTCAAAGAGCTCCGATATCATATTGCGATTCCTCCAAAACAAATTCCGATTCTACGACGCCCTGCTGTGAATGCGCAGCGATCACAGTACAATGGGCCGTGTTTTCAGCCGTCCCGCAGGGACTTGCCCCGCAAGGGGCGAGAGCACGGCCTGAATTCCATATAATAAGCTACCCTACGGTTATTATATCATGAGAGCAAAGCGATCATGATATAATGTGCCCGTGTTTTTCGGTTGCCCCGAAAGGGGCGAGAGCACAGCCTGAATTCCATATAATAGCCGCTCTGCGGTTATGATACCATGAGCGCAAAGCGATCATGGTATTATGCGGCTATGTTTTTCGGTTGCCCCGAAAGGGGCGAGAGCACGGCCTGAATTCCATATAATAGCCGCTCTGCGGCTATTGTATCACAGCGTCCGTCTCCTGTCCACGCCCGGTGCGCTCGCGCCGACGGGCCGCCTCCCTCTTTGAGTAGATGCAGCCGCAGTAGTCCTGCCGGTAGAGATCGTATTGCCTTGACAGCTCGATGGATCTTTTCGTGCCCCCGCGCTTTTTAAAGTCAGCCGGCAGATAGCGAACCCCCGTCTCCCGCTCAATCTGCTCGCCGAGTTCATTGAGCCAGGCCGCGTTTTTGTGAGGGCTGATGGAGAGCGTGGTCGTGAAGAACTCACACCCAAGGCGCGCCGCGGCAGCCGCCGCCTCGCGCAGCCGCAGCTCGTAGCAGGCGCGGCAGCGGCTTCCCCCCTCCGGCTCATCCTCCCGTCCCCGGGCGAGCTCTGCAAAGCGGGCGGGCTCGTAGGCTCCGCTCTCTACCGTGACAGAGCCCTCAAGCGGCATCTGCCCGACCAGGCGGCGCACCTCGTCAAGGCGTCGGCTGTATTCCTCCTGCGGCGATATGTTGGGGTTGTAGTAGTAGAGCACGATATCAAAGGCCCGGCTGAGCGTTTCGAGAACATAGCTTGAACAGGGCGCGCAGCACCCGTGCAAGAGCAGCCGAGCCCGACGGCCGCCCAGCTCGGCGATGATGCGCTCCATTTCCCGCTGTGCGTTCTGTACGGGCATGTATGACACCTCTTTTTCTGTTCATCAACTGCCATACCGCACTGACCCTCGGCATCGTTTGCCGAATTTTGGGGATATCTCCTTACATGCACTCGTCTGCACAGCGGGTCAGAGCATGGCTTAAAGTCAATATCAAGGCTGTTCTGCGGCTATTATACCCTCTTTTTTCACAGCGCGCCAGTGCCGTTGTCCGCCCGATTTGCAAAATTTTACCCGATTTTTACTGTTTTATGGTATCATGGTGTTAATGACAGATACTATTATCATGATTGATTGGGTTAAAGGAGTCTGACCATATGATCTGTGGGATCATCGACGTGGGGTCCAATACCATTCGGCTCTCCATCTACCGCTGTGAAAACGGCACATTTAAACTGCTGCTCGGCAAAAAGGTCATGGCGGGCCTTGCCGGCTATGTGCAGGAGGGCGTGCTGACCCGGCGCGGCATCCGCAAGGCGGTCGCGGTGCTTCAGAGCTATCGCGAGCTGCTGGACAATTTTGACATCCGCACCGTGCGGGTCTTCGCGACCGCCTCTCTTCGCAACGTCGCAAACTCCGCCGAGACGCTCGAGGAAATTGAGCGCGAGACGGGTTTTTCCGTTGATCTGATCTCGGGCACGGAGGAGGCGGCGCTCGACTTTGTCGGCGCGGCGCATACTCTCGATATCACCGACGGTGTCATGGTTGACATCGGCGGCGGCTCCACCGAGATTGTCATCTACGAAAACGCCCGCCAGATCAAGGCGCTGAGCATGCCCATCGGCTCTTTGAATCTCTACACCTCCCATGTTGAGGGGCTTCTTCCCACCGAGAAAGAGCGCCGCGCCATGCGCCGCACGGTGGAGAAAGCCCTGCGCGATCTCGGCGATTTTCGCGACGAGCGCTACGATCTGATCATCGGCGTGGGCGGCACCATCCGGGCCGCGGGGCGGCTGATGATCGACCGCGAGGTCCTGCCCGACAACACGCGCCAGTTTTCGGTCTCACAGGTGCGCTCGCTTCTCAAGTCCATGTCAAACGACAAGCCGACGCTGCGGCGCATTTTACAGGTCACGCCCGAGCGGGTTCACACCATCATCCCGGGAATGACCATTCTCTCCACGATCTGCAGGCAGTTTGACAGCCAGTCCCTCTTCGTGAGCAAATTTGGCGTGCGGGAGGGATACCTGTATAAAACCATCCTCGAAAACGGCGAGCCCGTCGAGGATGAGAAATCGCCGGCATCATGACCGGTTTTTGAGGAGGTGCCCCGACGATGGCATCGAACTTTGATTACAGCTACACACAAAACCGGGAGCTCTCATGGTTGCGCTTCAATGCGCGCGTTCTCGAGCAGGCGCAGGATCCCACCGTACCGCTGTATGAAAAGCTCAAATTCATCTCCATTTTCACCAGCAACCTCGATGAGTTTTTCATGATCCGCGTGGGCAGTCTGCACGATCTGTCTCTGTTGCCCGAGGCCGGCATCGACAACAAGAGCGGGCTCTCACCGGCGCAGCAGATTCGGGAAATTCTCAAGGCCGTCGCGCCTCTCTACAAGCTGCGCGACCAGATCATGGAGGAGCTCGAGCCGCAGCTGCGCGAGCACGACATCTACCGGCTTACCTACAAGGAGCTCTCAAAAAAAGAGCGCCACTTTCTCGCCGACTACTTCAAGGACGTGGTACTGCCCGTTCTCTCACCGCAGATTGTCGACTCGCACCACCCGTTTCCCCATCTGCCGAACAAGGCTCTGACCGTCGCCATGCTGCTCAAGAGCACGGCCGGTACCAACTACGGTATCATTCCCATTCCGCAGAGTCTGCCGCCGATCGTCTTTCTGCCGGGCGCGGGCGTTCGCTACATCACGCTGGAGCGCGTTGTGGCCGAGCACGCCGACAGCCTGTTCAAAAACTACGAGACGGTGGCAAAGTCCATCGTCTGCGTCACACGAAACGCCGACATCAGCCCGGATGACGAGGGCTTTGACGACGAGGACTACCGCCGCCATATGAAGAAAATCCTCAAAAAGCGCGCGCGGCTTGCCCCCGTGCGCCTCGAGGTTCAAGGCGAGATTGACTCGGCGCTTGCGAGCTATCTGCTCGGACGGCTCGGCCTGAAGAAAGATCAGGTTTTCAAGAGCCGCTCCCCGCTCGCAATGGGCTACGTCTATCTGCTCGAGGAGAATTTTTCCGCTTCGACGGCGCGGGCCATCGTCTACCCAGCCTTTGCCCCGCAGCCCCCTGCGGGACTGGTCCCCGGCGAACCCATGGCCCGTCAGATCGCAAAGCGCGACCGCCTGTTTAGCTACCCCTATGAGCAGATGGATCCCTTTTTGCGGCTTCTGCGCGAGGCCGCCTACGACCCTGCGGTCATCTCCGTCAAAATCACCATCTACCGTCTGGCGCGAAAGGCGAAAATCATCGACTATCTCGTGGCCGCCGCCGAAAACGGCAAAGAGGTCACTGTACTCATGGAGCTTCGGGCTCGCTTCGACGAGCAGAACAACATCATGTGGGCCGAGCGCCTGGAGGAAGCGGGCTGCAAGGTAATCTATGGCTTCGAGGGCTTTAAGGTGCACTCCAAGATCTGCCTGATCACCCGGCGCGAGAAAAACCGCGTCAGCTACATCACCCAGGTCGGCACCGGGAACTACAACGAAAAGACAGCCAAGCTCTACACCGACTACTCGCTGCTGACCGCCGATGAGGAGATCGGCCGGGACGCCGCCGAGTTCTTCAAGAACATGCTCATCTCCGACCTCGAGGGGGAGTATCACCAGCTCATTGTTGCTCCGGCGGGGCTCAAGAGCAGTCTGCTGCGCCTTGTCGACGAAGAAATAGACCGTCAGCGCAGCACGGGCGACGGCCGCATCTTTCTCAAGCTCAACTCGCTTACCGACCGCGAAGTGATCGACAAGCTCTCTCAGGCCTCGCAGGCGGGGGTCAAAATCACGCTTCTCATCCGGGGCATCTGCTGTCTTCTGCCCGGTATCGCAGGGCGCACGGAGAACATTGCGGTCTACTCCATTGTCGGCCGGTTCCTCGAGCATTCGCGCATCTACTGTTTCGGCTCGGGCGAGCGGGTGCGACTGTACATCTCGTCGGCTGACATGATGACCCGCAACACGGAACGCCGGGTGGAAATCGCCTGCCCGGTCCATGATCGGCACCTGCGCGCGCGCATTCTCAACATGGTCGACTGTATGCTACGCGACAACGTCAAGGCGCGTATTCTGCAGAGTGACGGCACCTACCGCAAACCCCAGGTTCAGGGCGACCCTTTCGACAGCCAGCTCTACTTTATGGAGGAGGCCGTAGAGCAGGCCGCTCTGTCACAGCCCGGCTCGCCCTCTCCCGGTCTGCGTGCACGCCTGTCACGGCTCTTTCGGCGAAAGTAAGTCTAACGCATAAAAAAGAACGGCCCGTGGGCCGTTCTTTTTTCTTTCATTATGCCTCGGCGGTTCCCAGTGTCGCGTCCTTCTGGCTCTGATCGCGTGCGGCCCGCTGCAAAAGCTGTGCATGCGTGGCGACAACCAGCTCACGGACCGTCTCGGGCAGGGCGTCGAGTTCCTCACGTGAGAGTCCCTGCACCGGGATACGAGGCAGCACTCTGACGTAAACCGTACACGGCTTGATCCAGAAGTTGTTTGCCTCAAGCGCCTTGTAACTGCCCTCCATCACGATGGGCAAAATCGGCGCGCCCGTGTGCTCGGCAACTTTGAACGCGCCCTTTTTAAAACGTTTGATCTCGCCGCCGCGGCTGCGCGTCCCCTCGGGGAACATCTGTACCGAGTAGCGCGCTTTGATCAGCTTGTCACACTCGGTGTTGATCTTCTCAATGGCCGACTGCGGATTTGAGCGGTCGATGAACACGCAGTGCAGCCGCCTCATCCACATACCGAGCAGCGGAATGTGACGCACCTCTTTTTTCGAGATCATCGAAGGGGGCCAGTTCAAAATGCGCAGCAGCACGGGGATGTCAAAGTCCCCCTGGTGGTTGCCGACGATGACCGCGGGCTCATCGGTGAGGTTCTCTTGTCCCTCCACCTCGAGCCGGACACCGGCAAGGCCCAGTAGCATGCCGGACCAGAGGTGGACAAGCCAGCGCACCATTCTGTCGTGTGTGCGGCGCGCGCCGCATACTTCCATCAGCCAGATGACGAAATAGAGCGGCAAGATGAGAATCAAGAACAGGAAAAAGACAATATACCAGACGATGCAGCGCATCCGCTTCCACTCCTTATGAAAATCGGGCATATCATGCGGCCATGTTTTCAGCCGTCCCGCAGGGACTTGCCCCGTAAGGGGCGAGAGCACGGCCTTAAGTTTCATAGAATAGCCGCCCTGCGGCTTTTCTGTCATGGACGCGAAGCGGTCATGACAGAATAAGATGGCCATGTTTTTCGGTTGCCCCGTAAGGGGCGAGAAAAACGGCCCTAAGTTTCATATAATAGCCGCCCTGCGGCTATTATACCCTGTCGTCTTTTGGTTGTCAAAAGTTTTTCCTGCGTGCCGCGGGGTCACGCAGGCCCTCAATGGCGCCGCCTGCAACGGCCCAGAGATAGAGGCTCGCGACCGTGCCGCAGGGCGACCAGCGTCGACGATAGCGCCGAAAGAGCTCCGGTGTGACCTTTCTGTGGCGGTAGAGCATACGGATTCCCCTCTGAATGGCAAGATCGCCAAAGCTGACGATGTCGGGGCGCTGCATGGAGAACGTCATGAGCATCTCAGCCGTCCACACACCGATGCCCGGCATCGCCGAGAGCACGCGGCAGACCTCGTCGTCCGGCAATCCGGCAAGCGTGCCGATATCAAATTCACCGCTGCGCACACGCTCGGCCGCGGCGCAGATATACTGCGCCTTTCGCATGGAGATGCCAAAGCGCTGCATGCCCTCGGGACCCCGCGCAAGCACTTGTGCCGGGGTGACACAGCCCATCTCATCACAGATGCGCCTCCAGATGGTCGTCTGCGCCTTGGTCGAAATCTGCTGGCCTACAATGGAATTGACAAGCGCCGAGAAGAGGTCGGGGTTGACTTCCCGGCGCACCGGGCCGATGCGGTCGATGGCTACGCCGAGAATCCTGTCTCGCGAGCGCAGATAATCAAGCTGCGCCGCCGTATAGCAAAAATACATTGGGTCGCGCTGTTCGATGACTGTGTTGTCAAAGCTCTCCATATAGACCTCCCGCCGCCGGTTTTCCCTACTGAATCAATACGCTCATTATACCGGTTTTTGCGGCGAATGCAAAGCCTCCGGCTGTAGCCGGGCGATACCTCAAAAAGCCCCCGGTGTCTTGCGGCACCGGGGGCTTCGGCAATCACTCTCTATTCAATTTCCTTTTGCAAACTCAGATCCCACAGTAAAATAGAGCCGCTGTCGGTCTGGTCGAAGCTGAGCTCAATGGCTCCGATCTGTTTGAGATGCGCTTCATCGAACTCATCGAGCGGAATGCGAATCTCCCCAAGAGCAGACGGCTGCCCGTCGGCGGCGGTCATGCGAAGCGCCGCACGGCCCGAGAGCGTCACGCTCGAACGGGTCTTCTCCACATCGGTCAACGCGACACTGAAGCTCTGCTCCTGCGCCTTGTTGAGCGAGTCAGTGGGGTCGACCGCAAGCATCAGACTCAGGCTTTCGTAACCGGTGAGGTCCTGCTCCCCGGGGGGCAGGATCACGACCACCGTCGCGCCTTTCTGCTCCCAGCGGATGCGGTAGTACATGCGCTCCCCGCTGCCGGGACCGACAAAGCTGCCAGCCGTGTCTCGCGAGGCATCCTCGCTGTCGGTGACCACCTGAAGCGTTGCGAGATTTTTCATGATGTCCCCGTGCACCTTGCTCATCTTCTCGTCATCAAGGCCGGTCGGGTGTAAAATCAGCTTGCGTTTCGGCGAGACTACAAGACTCCTCGCCGGCATGCCATAGAGTTCATCCGGCTCTCTGACCGACATGCCGATGGGCACAAAGGTGTTGACACGGGTGAAAATGGTGTTGAAAAAGTCCGCTGCATAGTCGCCGAGAAAGCTCTGGTACCGGTCGGAGCCGTCGCTGCCGAGGCGGCTGTTGAAGTCGTAGGCACTGCCCTCTTCCAGCGTTGTGAGCACCGCAAAGCCGTCGCGCAGATTGTCGCCGGCGAGCTCCTCAAAGATGTCCATGCCGTCATAGTTTGCGCCGGACATGGGCGTGGCCGCCTCCAGAATCGCGGTGGGAACATCCAGCTTGCGCGTCTCGGCGGTAAAGGTGGTGTTCGGTGAGACCAGAAGCAGCCCGCGAAGCTTCACACCCACATTAGACAGCGTCATTTCGGCTGCGGAGAACAGGCCGGTCGCCGCCTCTCCGTGGCCGATCAGACCGAGGTTTTCAAAATCCAATCGGCCCGTGATATCCTTTGGAAAATTCGTCTCCTCCCCGGTCACGGCCCGCATGAGACGGTTGATGTGCTCCATGAGAATGGCGTTTTGCCGGTCATATTCGCCAAAGGCCGTGGCATATTGCGGCGCGATGTTGATTGACACAGCGGCGATGCCCCGCTCGGCAAGCGAGTTGAGCAGATTCTCGTAGCCGCCGTAGTAGCCGTTCGCCGTCTCCCCCTCGCCGCCGCGGGGAGCGGGATGCAGAACAAAGACCACCGGCACCCGCTCGGTACCCGCCGGCAGGGCGAGCTGCCCCTCGACGGGCAGTGTCACAGAGGCGTTGTTGCGGGGCTTCATGGTGAAGTCGTCGAATTTGTAGTCGATCAGCTCCACTTCACCCATGGGCAGCGCCGCGCCGCCTTCGGTCTGGGGCGGTGTGTCCGGCGTCGGATCGGGATCCATCTTGCGGTCGTGGTTGAGCGCAAGAACCACCACAATGACCGCGAGAATCACAATTGCCGCAATCACATAGAAGACCGGTTTTTTGTAAAACGGTTTTTTCGGGTTCATAGGATAACTTCCTCTCTTTGTAGTCGATGAAGCTAGTCTTCCCGAAAAGAGCCGCCGCTATGAATTTTTCAATGAAAAGCCCCGGCTGCGAGCCGGGGCTTTTTTCAGGTTTGTGAAAAGAGCTTCTTCGCCGTTTGGTCAATCTCGCGCAACCGATCGGGAATGGCGATGTGCTGCGGGCACTTCGGCAGGCAGGCCTTGCAGTTGACACAGTGACTTGCCTGGTGCTCGGCGCCGAGTACGTCGTAGCCCGTCTCAAAGGCAATGGCGTTTTTGTTGATGCAATACTGGTTGTAGGTCGCAAAGACCCCCGGAATGTCGACGCCGGCCGGGCAGTCCATACAGTATCGGCAGCCCGTGCAGGGGATGGTGGAGGCGAGTTTGAAAGCGTGAAGCGCCTCGGCTATCACCTCACGCTCGCGTTCGGTGAGCGGGAAAAAGGCGTTCATGGTGGCGACGTTGTCCTGCACCTGCTCCATGTTCGACATGCCGCTGAGCACCGTCATCACATTCGGCAGAGACGCCGCGAATCGAATTGCCCAGGAGGCGGGGCTCGCCGATGGGTCTGCGGCCCGCAGAATCTGACAGGCGCTCTCGCTGAGAGTCGCAAGCGTACCGCCGCGAACCGGCTCCATCACCACAACAGGCAGACCATGATCGGTCAAAATCTCATACTGGCGCGCGGCATTTTGAAGCTCCCAGTCGAGGTAATTCAGCTGAATCTGGGCAAAATCCCACTCGTGTTCCTCCACAATGCGGGTGAGAAGCTCGGGCCGGTCGTGAAAGGAAAAGCCAAGATGGCGGATTTTTCCCTCTTTTTTCTTGCGGCTCATAAACTCATAAATTCCCGTGCGGCGCAGAATATCATAGTAGTCGACATTCAAATTGTGGGCCAGATAAAAATCGAAGTAATCGACCCTGCACTTCTCGAGCTGCTCGTTGAAGATCCGCTCGAGATCGGCCTCGCTTTTGACAAGCCAGGTGGGCATCTTGCTGGCAAGGTGGTAGCTGTCACGCGGGTGGCGCGAGAGCGTCCGCCCGACGAACCGCTCGGACTCGCCTCTGTGGTAGGGGTAGGCGGTGTCAAAATAGTTGACTCCGTTTTCAATGGCATAGTCAAACATCCTCGTGGCAAGAGCCTCGTCGATGTCGGTGGGATCCTCGCTCCTCTGGGGCAGGCGCATGCTGCCGAAACCGAGCAGCGACAACTCCTCTGCGCCTGCGGCGAAAATGCGTTTCTCCATTCTCACAGCCTCCTTCTGCGTTTTGTGTAGTTTCAGTATAGCGGCAGGGAGGAAAAAACGCAATCTTATACCGGCTCTTACACCCGCGCATGGTGGAAAATTTTCAGGGTAATTTTGATGAAGATTGACGGAACGAAAAAATTTTCGCAGATGAATAAAATTTTCACAAACAGATGCGAACCTGTGTTATAATGGGCATAGGCCCAATAAAAACAAGTGCCTGCCGGGCGCTGCAGCAGCCTGTCTGACGCACGGCGGCATCTCGGATACAAGGGGGAATCACCATGCTCGAACTGCAACAGCTCACCTGGACCGCCCCGGAGGGCGGCCAGATTGTCAGGGGTGTGAACCTGACCATACCCGACGGCAAGCTCACCGCCATCACCGGTCCAAACGGGGGCGGCAAGACGACGCTTGCCAAACTCATCGCCGGGCTTCTTACGCCCGACTCGGGAAAAATTCTTCTGGATGGAGAGGACATCACCGCGCTCGACGTGACCGAGCGTGCGCAGCGCGGTGTCAGCTACGCCTTTCAGCAGCCGGTGCGCTTTAAGGGGCTGACCGTGCGCGACCTTGTCGAGCTCGCCGCAGGGGACAAGCTCCCTGAGCAATCTCTCTGCGACATGCTCAGTAAGGTCGGACTCTGCGCGCGCGAATACATTGACCGCGAGGTAAACGCCAGTCTCTCGGGCGGCGAGATCAAACGAATAGAAATTGCGACCGTTCTCGCCCGCCACACCCGCCTGAGCGTCTTTGACGAACCCGAGGCCGGCATCGATCTGTGGAGCTTTACCAATCTGATTGATGTGTTTCGCGAGATGCGCCAAAAGCTCGACGGCTCTCTCGTGGTCATCTCGCACCAGGAGCGCATTCTCTCAATCGCCGATGAGATCGTCGTGATTGCCGACGGCCGGATTCAAAACGCCGGAGCGCGCGAGGAGGTCCTCCCCTCTCTGCTCGCTGAGGGCGGAGCGTGCCCGGCCTGCCCCAAGGGGAGTAAGGGAGGTAGCTATGAATAACATTACGGAAAAACTGCTCGCCGCCGTGAGCGATTGGACAGGCTCTTTCAAAGGCGCTTTCAACATCCGCGAAGACGGCGGCTGCGCCGGCAGACGTTCGACCGAACACATCAAAATTGAACCCAAGACCGGCGAGCCAGGCCTCGACATTCGCATTCTGCCGGGCACCAGGGGAGAGAGCGTCTCCATCCCCGCCTGTGTCACCCACGGAAATGTGGACGATCTGGTCTACAACGACTTCTTTGTCGGCGAGGGCGCCGACGTGACCATTGTGGCCGGCTGCGGCGTCCACACCGAAGACGGAGAGCCCGCGCGCCACAACGGCATTCACCGCTTTTTCCTCGGGAAGAACTCCCATGTGGTGTATCTGGAAAAACACCTGGGAACCGGTTCGGGCAGCGGCCTGCGCTCGATCGACCCCGTGACGGAGGTTACGCTCGCCGAGGGGGCCGTGCTCGAGATGGACACCTCTCAAATCGGCGGCGTCGACCGCACCACCCGCAAGATGAGCGCCTCGCTCGGCCCGCGGGCTAGGCTGATCATCCACGAACGGCTCCTCACCGAAGCGGATCAGACCGCCGAGACCGACTTTGTCGTCACCCTCGATGGGGAGGACTCCGGCGTCGATCTCATCTCGCGCTCTGTGGCGCGGGGCCGGTCAAAGCAGCACTATCGCTCGGTGATCTACGGCAATGCCCGCTGCACCGGCCACTCCGAATGCGATGCGATCATCGCCGACGACGGGCAGGTTTCCGCCGCCCCCGAGCTGACCGCGAACCACCCCGACGCCGCCCTCATCCACGAGGCGGCCATCGGCAAAATCGCCGGCGAGCAGATTTTAAAGCTGCGCACACTCGGGCTCACCGAGCAGCAGGCTGAGGAGAAGATCGTCGCAGGATTTCTGAAGTGATTCAGAGTGCAATACAGGCGTTAAAGCCCCGCCGGCCGGCGGGGCTTTTTGTTTTGTTCAGCGGTGCGGCCAAAGAGAACCGATCTTCCTTTTGGGTCGTTTATGCTTTCAGGCGCGGGCGGCTGTGAAAGACTTTTTTGCGAAGAATGTTGGTGATGACAACCATGGGACCCGCGAGCAGAAACCAGAAAAAGGAGTACTTGACGCACACCTGGCCCATCAGATTTCCGCGTTCGCGGGAGTAGTCCCACACATGCCAGTGGGCCAGTCTGTTGACCAGCACGCCGACGGTGAATTCAATGGAGGTGACAATGGCGCAGCCCGCCAGGCACTTCTTCCACATCTTGATTTTTCGAAAAGCGACATTGAAGCGGTACATCAGAAGCGTGCACAATCCGCCCGTCAGTGTCATGGTCCAGTGAGTGAATCCGCGCCAGCCGATCTCCATGAGACTGTAGACGACCGCGCCCAGGCCAAAGACGCCTGCGCTCTCCTTTTTGGTGACAAGTTGTTTTTTCATGGCTTTCCCTCCGTTGTTACTCGCCTTAGCTTTTGCAGAAATTGGGCCGATTATGAGGCGGCCGTGCGCAGAAACTAAGCGCGCAGCATAAAAATAAGGAGGCGATGGTCATCAAAGGTGATCCGCTTGACAATAAGCCGGAGCTGCCAGCCGGCCTCTCAATGGCCCTGGCGCAGAACCTGTCAGCGCTCGATCGGTTTTCCTCGCTGAGCGCTGCACAGAAAAGCGCACTCATCGAGCGCACCCACTCAGTCGAGTCAAAAACGCAGATGCGGGATCTGGTGCGGCAGCTCGGCGAGGGCGGCCTGACGCTGTGATAAGAGAGGGCGAAATCCCCTCTTCTTTCTGCTCAGGTGCTATAAAACGCAATAATGGAAGGCCGGGGTATGAGCCCCGGCCTCTTCTCTTTGAACGAGATCTCCCCTTTTGTCATAAACTGATTGCGACTACGATTTTTGACGGGAAGTGATGACTTTGTTCCATCCATGCTGTCTGCCGCCCTGTCCTGAGCATCCTCCCACCGGCGGCACGGGAGTGACCGGTCCCACAGGGCCGCGTGGGAAACAGGCCCCATTGGCCCCACGGGGCCTACCGGCGCCACGGGTCCGACGGGAGCGACCGGTGCCACGGGGCCGCAAGGACCACAGGGAATTCAGGGGGATCCCGGGCCGCAGGGGCCACAAGGGCCACAGGGACCGCAGGGACCCGCAGGGCCAATGGGCGACCGCGGTGAGCCCGGCACTCCGGGGTCTGCCGGACCCATCGGCCCCACTGGCCCACAGGGGGAGGCAGGTGCTGCCGGCCCGATGGGCCCGCAGGGCAACCCGGGTCCCACCGGCTCAACTGGACCCACCGGGCCAAGCGGCGCAACCGGCACAACCGGGCCGCAGGGGCCTTACGGTCCGACCGGTCCCACTGGCCCTACCGGCCCCACTGGTCCCACGGGACCCACCGGCCCCGCCGGACGTGATGGGGTCGTGGGCCGGGATATATACGCCTCCTTTGTCAACTTTGGCGCGCTGTATCCCAATGGAACTCTCATCCCCATGGGAATTGGCATCGGGGATCCCACGGGCAATATCACGCTTGACGACGCCCAGCATGTCGCACTGGAGCCTGGAATCTATTCCATTGAGTATCAGGTCTCTGCACTTCTGGCCAATTCTTCTTATATGCAGATTACCCCCTTTTATAACGGTGCCACTCATATAGAGTACGGAATCTACTTCATGACCGGTTCCGATCATTCCAGCGCTTTCGGATCGGTCTCATTTTTAGTCGACGTGCCGACCCGCACGCTTTTCAGCCTCACTTTTAACAGCCCCGTTCGCGCCACTGCGGGCACTCTCACCATGGTGATTTTTAAGCTGAATGAATGACAGCGCCTGATACGCAACAGAGAATTGTTCTCTTGGCCGCCCCACATTCACCGGACCCATTTTGACCTTGTCTGCGCCTTTGTGCTATACTGTGGGTGACAACAGGAAGTGAGGTGTGCGCCATGCCAAAAGCACCGAATCAGAAGCTCAAGCTTCTGCACCTGATGCAGATTCTGCTTGAGCAGACTGACGAGAACCACGCGCTTTCCATCTCAGACATCATCGATAAACTCGCCCGCTGCGGTATCACCGCCGAACGCAAGAGCCTCTACGACGATCTGGAGGCTCTGCGCGCTTTCGGGCTTGACATTGAGACCGTTAAGAGCCGCAGCGTCGGCTACTACATCGCCAGCCGCTCCTTTGAGCCGCCCGAGCTCAAGCTGCTTGTCGATGCGGTACAGAGCTGTAAATTCATTACGGCGAAGAAGTCAGCCGAACTCATCAAAAAAATTGAGAGCCTCACGAGCGTCCATGAGGCCCGTCTGCTCCAGCGTCAGGTCTATGTGCAGAATCGTGTCAAGACCATGAACGAGAGCGTCTACTACAACATCGACACCATCCATTCGGCGATTTCCGCAGGGTGCAAAATCCGCTTTCAGTACGTGGAGTGGACAGTCGAGAAGAACAGCCGCCCCCGGCGAGGCGGCAGGTTTTATGAGGTGAGTCCCTACGCCCTGGTGTGGGACGACGAATTTTACTATCTCGTGGCATTTGAGACCGAGAGCGCGTCCGTGCGCCACTACCGTGTCGACAAGATGAAAGCCATCAGCGTGACACAGACGGCCCGCGACGGCGCGCATCACTTTGCCGATCTCGATATGGCCCTGTATGCGCGCAGAATGTTCGGCATGTGGCACGCAGAGGATCAGGTTGTCCGCCTGCGCTTTGCAAACAGACTTGTGGGCGTTGTCATCGACCGCTTCGGGCGGGATATTCCCATTGTTCCGGACGGGGACGACCGCTTCACGGTCACGCTTACACTTGCGACAAGTCCCCAGTTTTTCGCGTGGATCATGGGCTTTGGCAGCGAGGCTGAAATTCTCTCCCCGCCGACAGTTCGCCAGGCCCTGGCCAACCAGCTCGAGCAGATCGCCGCTCTCTACCGGTAGAAAGGAGCCATGCCATGCGATTCCCCCTTGTCAACACCAGTCTTTATACGGAGCCATTTCTGCGCGAGTTCAGCCGGTGGACTCTGCGCCCGCTGTTTCGCACGGGCTGCGTTCTCTTGGGAACTCTCACGCTGCTCGGCGGAATTTTACTGCTGATTTGGTATGAGCACCGCCACCGTGCTCTATGCCTGTTTCTGCTCGCCGCCAGCGTCTATTTCTGGTGGCAGCTCTTCAGCGCTCCAAAGCGTCTGGCAGCCCGCCGGTATCACAGCGATCTCGACCTCTACCATGAGCCCGTAACGGCTGTGACTGCGTTTTCCCCCGACGGTTTCACCCATAAGAACCTCCAGTCCGGCGGCATGGTCACCTTGGCATACCGTCAGATCCGCCGGGTGGTGCAGACCCGCAGCATGGTCATTCTCCTGCTTGAAAAACACATGGCCATTCCCCTGGCGCGTGACGGTTTTGGCGGTGAGAGCTGCGCGTCTTTTCTCGCCTTTCTTCACGACCGGCGCGCCGATCTCAAAATCAAATTCTGAATGACTTTTGGCTCCTGCGCCATACTAACGGCGAGGAGCTGATTTTTTTATGTTCGACAGTATCATTGTCGGCGGCGGCTGTGCAGGGCTCACTGCTGCCATCTATCTCATCCGCGCAGGCTGGCGGCCTGTCGTCTACGAAGCCGCCGTGACCGGCGGGCAGATCGCCGTGAGCGCCGAGGTGGAAAACTACCCGGGGTTCGTCAAGATCTCCGGACCCGAGCTCGCGGGCAAAATTGCCGATCAGGCACGAGAGCTTGGCGTCGAGATCCGCTATGAGCCCGTGACGGCGCTCGAAGTCCGTGAGGGTGAAAACAGTGTCATTACACCCTCCGGTATCGAACATGGCCGCACGCTCATTCTCGCGCTCGGCGCAGTCCGCCGCAAGCTGAGCTGTCCCGGCGAAGATCGTCTGACGGGCGCCGGCGTCAGCTATTGCGCCACTTGCGACGGCGCTTTTTTCAAGGGCAAAAAAGTTCTGGTTGTCGGCGGTGGCAATACGGCGCTCGAGGACGCGCTCTTTTTGTCCAATGTGGCGTCAGACGTGTTTCTTGTACACCGGCGGGATCGCTTCACCGCCGACCGCATTCTCACACAGGCGGTGACGGCACGCTCGAACATCGCTCTGCTGCTCGACAGCGAGGTGACTGAAATACTCGGGGAGACCGCCGTCAGCGCCGCCCGGATTCAAAACCGCATCACCGGCGAGACCCGGCAGCTCGACGTTTCGGGCGTCTTCATCGCGGTGGGTCTCATTCCCCAAAACGGCATTGCCGAGGGGCAGCTGCCGCTCGACAGCCGCGGCTATTTTGACGCCGGCGAGGACTGCGCGACATCCACTGCCGGCGTCTTTGTCGCGGGTGACTGCCGGCGCAAACCGCTGCGGCAAATACTCACCGCAGCATCGGATGGCGCTGTGGCCGGTTGGGCCGCGGCCGGCTGGCTCAACGAACACTGAATACAGATAAAGAGGGCGGCCATCACTGGCCGCCCTCTTATTTACTCGGCGGTAAATCCGGCGAAGACCTCGCCAATGTTCTCTGTGAGCAGCAGGTCGGCCTCGCGGTCGTAGGGTGTGGGGGTGCGGTTGATCAATACGAGCGGGCCGCCCCTGTAATAGCGCAGCAGTCCCGCCGCCGGATAGACCGAAAGCGACGTGCCGCCGACAATGAGCAGATCCGCTCTCTCAATGGCCTTTACGGCCGCGTTTAACACAGCGCTGTCAAGCGGCTCCTCATAGAGCACCACATCCGGCTTGATGGTGCCCCCGCAGGGGCAGAGCGGCACCGGTGCTTCGCGCAAAATGGTGTCGAGCCCGAAAGAGCGCCCGCAGCGCATGCAGTGGTTGCGGTGGATGGAGCCGTGCAGCTCATAGACCGCTCTGCTGCCGGCGAGCTGGTGCAGCCCGTCGATATTCTGTGTGATGACTGCCCGAAGCCGCCCGGCGCGCTCGAGCGCCGCGAGTGCGCGGTGAGCCGCGTTCGGCCGGGCATCCGGAAAGACCATATGCTCCCGGTAGAAACGAAAAAACTGCTCCGGATGGCTCAGAAAAAAACTGTGGCTGACAATGGTCTCGGGCGGTATTTCGCTGCGCATCCGATAGAGGCCTCCTGCGCCCCGAAAATCCGGGATACCACTCTCGGTGGAGACGCCCGCCCCGCCGAAGAAGACAATGTTCTGGCTGTTTTCAATCAGAGCCGCGAGCTTTTTATCCATAGCAGACGCTCCTCTCGTTGATTCTTCTATTAGCATATCATGTGTCGGCAGCATAGGCTATAGAGAATTAAGAAGCCGGGTGTGCAAACCCCTCCTGTTTGACACACCCGACTCTTAAAACAAACCGGCACGCCGCGCCGTTTTGCGGCGACGCGGCAATTGCCACTAAAAGCCCCACGCGGGTATCCCCTCCCGATTTGCCGCGAAGGAGCCTTTATGCTGATTGAAACAGGCTATAACCGAGACGCAGCGGTCGCCTATGCCCAGAAGTGGGCCTTTGGGCGAAACCCGCGCTATCTCGACTTTGAAGACCTCGGAGGCGACTGCACGAACTACGCCTCTCAGTGCATCTACGCCGGCTGCGGCGTAATGAATTACACGCCGGTCTACGGCTGGTTCTATGACAGCGCGAGCCGGCGGACCGCCTCCTGGACAGGCGTGGAATTCCTCTACAAATTTCTCGTGGGGAACCGCGATGTCGGCCCCTATGCCACGCAGACCACTCTGGATCAGCTGGAACCCGGCGACCTTGTTCAGCTCGGCGACGCCGGCGGGCATTTCTATCACAGTCCCGTCGTCGTATCGGTCGCCTACGGGGAGATCTATGTGGCCGCTCACACCTTTGACGCCTGGATGCGGCCCCTTTCGAGCTATCAATTTGCCCGCTCGCGACCTCTTCACATCATGGGGGCGCGCAAGTACGGCTGATCAGGACAAAAAATACTCCACGATTTCGTGGAAGTGGACCGGCGAGAGGTGATGAGCTGTGAAGATGCTGCTCATCCTCGCCACCACTTCCCGGCGCAGTGAGACATCATGCACAACGTGTATGGTCTCCTCTCCCGGCGTGGATCGCCGCGCACACAGGCTGTAGGTCTGGTAAACTCCCAGGTCGCTGCGGTAGCAGATCTCATGAAAGCTTCGATACACCCACTGACCGCAACATCGGTCTAGGTCCACCGGCTCATCCTCGCGAATGAGCTCATGCAATGTCACACCGAGACAGCGGGCGATCTTCTCAAGCGTCTTGGCAGTCGGATTTCCGCGGCCGCGCTCCAAAACTCTCAAATGTGCGGGACTGATTTCGGCCATATTCGCAAATTGTTCCTGGGTGTAGTGTTTCCTCTCCCGACATCGTCTGATATTGCGGCCAATACACTCCGTTAACATGCAACCATTACCCCTTTCTCTCAAGATATTAGGGATAATTTTCCACACAGACAAGACTATATATCATCGTTTTGTCTGGATTTCGGAATTTTTGTCACCTTTTCTGCAGCAGAACAATTCAGGGAAGATACACCTTTTCTGTGGCCATTTTTTCAGTATACAATTCCATTCATTATATTTTATATTTTTTCTTGTACAAACTCTCTCTCCCGTTCAAAGAATTCATTTCACATTTTGTAGTATAATTTTCCAGCTTTTGGTTGGGTATTTGTACTGCAAAATTATACCATGATTCGAGTGTTTTTCAAGTCTATTATACATATTTTTACATTTCTGCGGAGAATCGTCCGTTTGTCATGTCCGCGGGTCACGCACTCTGGAAACAATAACCATAGTCCGTTTTATGGGACAACTACTCTGTTAGAATAGAACCATAGAGAGAGCGATCATTCAAAATTCTAAATAGTCTTATTATTAAGAATCTTTCTTAAAAATCTCTTTACAGTTCCCCTGACCAGGTGTTATGATGAAAAGAGACTGTGCAACACATCATAACACAGATTATCGCCGTAGGAGCGTTCAGCGATGATCCTACGGCAGGTCAGGAGGCTACTATGGAACCCATTGACAGAATCCTCATGATGCTTCGAGAGCGCAAAGTGGACCAGCAGGACTTTGCCAAAGCCATCGGCGTGCGCAAGCAGACGGTCAGCGAATGGAAATCCGGCAAGACCAAATCCTATCTCAAGTACATCAACCAGATCGCCGAGTACTTTGACGTCTCGGTCGACTATCTGCTCGGCGCATCAAAAAAGAGCCGCCCCGGTGAGGACGACGAGCTCATCGAGTATCTTGAACAACTGAAAAACAGGCCAGAGATGCGCATGCTCTTCAATATTTCCAAGGATGCAACCAAGGAGGATGTGGAAAAGGCAGTCCGGATCATCGAGGCCTTACGAAAGTAGTGATGCCGTGTGGACTGCGATATTTTTATTCGCTATCTCTCCATGCCCGCCTGTGTCTATGGGGTGACTGTCCCCAATGAGGACGGCACGTTTGACGTGTATATCAACTGTGACGTCTGTCAGGCCAAGCAGCGCGCCACTCTGCGCCACGAGCTCTGCCACATTCGGCGCAACCACTTCTACGACAGCGAACCCGTCGTTGTCAATGAGCTGAGCGCCTGTACCGACAGCGCTCAGGAACTTCTGCCTGACGTCTATTGACAAAAAAGAGCGCCGCCCCTGTGGGCGGCGCTCTTTTTCTCTTTTGGTTTAGCCGACAACCTGCACGTTGACCGCGCGGACTTTGCCGTTGCTTCTCGAGTCAACCTCGGTATCAAAGGTGACTTTCTGGCCCTCGGTGAGGGTTTTGAAGCCGTCGGCAACGATGGCCGAGAAGTGCACAAAGACATCCTCGCCGCCCTCGTCGTTGGAGATAAAGCCATAGCCTTTCTCAGCGTTAAACCATTTTACAGTTCCGTTCATGTTGTAGTCCTCCAGATAAAATATTTATTCAAGGTCAAAAAAAAGTCACATATTTTTGTAAATCATTCTCGGGCCAAATGACTTACAAAAATATGTGAAATCTATCGTACCTTTTGAATATGGGTGTAGTATACCACTGCGGTGACCGCCTGTCAAGGGGTGTGTGCCGCCAAATTTTGGTTCACTGCGGTTTGAATTTCTCAAATATCGACGAGTAGTAACTCTGCGCCTCATGCGCATGCAGAGAAAACACGACTGGCAGACGGCAGTCACCGACATGAATCGGTATGCCGACATGGCGGTAACCCCACAGCGCGGGCGGTACCTTGGTGACCATGTCGTTGCCATTTTCCACGCGAAGCGTCTTGAACACCCGCTTGTCATAGGATTTTGCAAAAGCGCGGTTGCCCACCCGCGGGCAGCCGAAGAGCATAACCTCAAAGTCTTTCTCGGGGAAGTTGTACTGCAGATCGACCGCGCAGAGAACCGACAGCGCTGCGCCGTAGGAGTGGCCGCAGATGCGCACCTTGCGCACCGAGGGCGTGACGAGACTTTGGATGCGTCCACGCACCGTAGGGCACTTGTAGGCGTTGAGAAAGCCCGTATGCACACGAATTTTTGACGACTCATTTCCGTAGGGAATGCACCGCTTCCAGAATGTCAGATCGGTTCGCCAGTCGCGCAGAGAATTCGTCCCTCGAAAGGAGATGAGAAGCTCCTCTCCTCTGCGGCGCAGATAACACTGCACGCCGGTCGCTGAGTCGTCGATTACCGTGAGATGATCGCCGGGAAATCTCGTCTGGATATGGTGGTATGCAAGCGCCGATAGCTCGAGCGATTCCACTACGTCATGGGTTGTCATCGATCTTCCCCCTCCCCGTTCTTCTTTTCAGTATATGCCAATAGCCGTCGTGGGTTCCAAGAGAGCGGTCTCAAAAACGCTGCGCCGGGGACAGCCGATCTTTTCTCACCGGCAAAAAAGCGGCGGCCGCCTGGAGCGGTCGCCGCTTGCAAAAAATCCATATTCTATGCGCGAACGCTCTCCTCCCGGGGCAGAGCATCCGCCCAGGAGAGCTGTTCCATACCGTCAGCCGAGGCCTCGGCGATGAGATGATCCCAGGGCCACTCGACCGGCAGATACTTTCGATAGAAGAGAAGCTGGCGGTCGACAACCGAGATTTCCTCACTGCCCTCGTCAAAGGCAATGACAAGCCCTCTTCCCTCGCGCCCTTTGACCTGCAGCTCCTCGAGCTTTTTGAGCACCACGCGAAGATTCTGCTTTGAAATGCGCGGTTCCCGCCGGCGGGTGATGCGGGTGAGCTCATCGAGGCCGATGCCGCGGATGAGCTGATCGTCCGGCGTCTCCAGAATGGCCTTCATGGCGTGGGCATAGATGCCGGTCGAGTCGCGGCGCGCACGAATACCCGCCGAGAGCACCTTGGCAAACTGCTGGTAGATGGCGTTGACCTGCCGCGCGTATTCCTCGGCGGCGCGTGTGTAACACTCCGGCTCGTCGAGCACCGTGACGCGCTCGCAGCGCTCAAAGATTCCCGCCTCGTCGAGCAGCAACAGCATCAGCTGCTGCAGAATGCCGACATTGCCGAAGCAGTCGTCGATCAACCTGTGGGCAATCTCCGGCGCGATGCGCACACGCAGTGCCTTTGTTCCCTTGTCGATCACCGCCATGAGATCCTTTCTCGACCAGTAGATGGTCTGCTCGATCATGCGCCCCGCGAGATCGGGATTCATAGAGATGAGCAGGTTGCTCTCCGTCCACACGCCGACAACCACGACGAAGCAACCGTAGTCCCACAGCGTCTTCAGGTCAAAGGCAAACAGCTGCCTCTGCGACTTTGAGAGATAGTGGAAATCCTCAATCACCAGTCTTCTGCCCGAGGCGGTGATGGTGTCGGCGACAAAGCGCGGATCGTCAATGTTGCGGCCCACAACCGCCGTGACCTCCGCCTCGCTGTGACCCGCATCTGCCCTGACTGCGCCTGACAGACTCAAAAGGCCCCGGCCGAGACCGGCCTGCGCATCGGCGTGGGCGGTGGTGCTGTCCTGCCGGGTCTGCTGAATGGTGAGCGCGACCCCGAGTTGGGAGAGGGCGTCGGTATAGATGTCCCCGACCGTCTTTCCGTAGCGGCACTGCACGGTGATGGCATCGGCAATGTTGTGCTTTCGAAGCCAGCTCTTGCCGCACTTTGACTCGCCGCAGAGCGCCAGGTGGGTCGGCCGCAGGAGGTAGCGCTCGAGCTTTCTGTCGAGCATGCCCCTGTCCACATAGGAGTCCTGCAGCACCTCATTCGAGATTCCGAATACCTGCTCGGTCTTCTTTCTGGCCACTTCGACGCCTCCCAACATCCGACCGTCCGTCAGCCGTATTGATTTCCATCGGCCACGCGCCCCCGCAAAAGGGACCGCCGCCGATTTCACGCAGATGGTCGTCTTTTCGTTGCCCCGCAGAGGGCGAGATACAGCCTGGCTCCCAGTAAAACAGCTGCTATGCGGTTATTTTACCATAACCGTATAGCCTTGTCGAGTTGGTGGCTTTTGGATTTCCGCCGGCAAAATGTGACAAACTGTTTACAAATACCCGCCTGCCGCGTGGTATAATCTCCTGCATAGAAAGGAAGTGGCCGTCATGAGACGCGTGATCAAGCGCGCTTCGCTGTCCGTGCTCGTGCTGTATCTTGTGTATGTGCTCACCGCGGGAGTGTTTTCCTATGCCTTTGTTCCCGGCGGCGGCGGCTCGCCGGATGAGAGCCTCGCACAGGCCGCTTTTCTGGCCCAGGGAGAGGGGCCCGATCGAGCTGTGCTGGTCGAGACGCCGCACGACGCCTTCTCCCGGCGCATAGAACTCATCCGCTCGGCCGATGACACGCTCGACTTCTGCTGCCACACCGCCAAGGCCGGCGAGACGGTCGACTGCCTGTTCGGCGAGATCTACCTCGCCGCTGAGCGCGGAGTCAAGGTGCGCATTCTCTTTGACGCAAAGGTCGGCGGCATGAGCGGGCCGCGTGCGGACATCCCGCTGGCGATGGCGGCTCACCCCAACATCGAGTACCGGGAATTCAACCCGCTGAATCCGCTCACACCGTGGAAATGGAATGTGGTGCTGCACGACAAATTTCTCATCGCCGACGGCGATGTGGCGATGCTTGGCGGGCGCAACATCGGCGATGAGTACTTTGATCCGCCCGGCTACAGCTCCCCGGTCACAAATGACCGCGATGTGATGGTCTTGCGCACAGGGCCGGGCGACAGCGTCATCGATGAACTCACCGCCTACATGAACACTCTCTTCAACCACCCGGATACGAGAGCCGTCACGGTGCCCGAGCGCCGCAGGGACGCGGCTCAGCGGCGTGCACAGCAGCTTCTTGATACTCTTGCCCACTGGCGTGGAGAATACCCCGAATACTTCATCCCCGCGACCGATGCGCTGACTGCGAGTGTTGCAACGGCAAAGATCTCTCTGATCTCAAATCCCGTCACCACCGACAAAAAGGAGCCGTCGCTCGCCCGTGCCGCCTACAGTGCACTGCTCACGGGAACCGACGTCCGCATCCAGTCGCCCTACTGCACGGCGAATTCCCGTACGCTCAGCGCTCTTGAGACTCTCTCACAGCGCGGCGAGGTGCGCATTCTGACCAACTCCACCGCCTCATCCCCCAATCCGCCTGCCTATTCAAACTATGTCACCCAGCGCGAAAAGTTTGTGGCAACCGGTACAAGGCTCTTTGAGTATCAGAGCGAAAATTCCATCCACGGCAAGTCGGCTCTCGTCGACGACAGGCTCAGCATTGTCGGATCGTTCAACCTCGATGACCGCAGCATGTTCATCGACACCGAGTCGGCGCTTGTCATTGACAGCCCTGCTTTCAACCGGCTGCTCAGCGCTGAATTTGACGCGCTCTTCCATCAGTGCGCCGAAGTGGGGGCGGACAACCGCTATCTCCCCGGCTCGGCTGAGATTCAGGTTCCCTGGACCAAGCGTCTGCTCATGTGGATTGTCTCGCTCTTCTCACGGCCGTTTCATTTTCTGATATAGAAAACCGCAGATCCCCGGCGAGAGACCCCCTTTCACGCAGAGAGGCCCCGGCCATATGGCCGGGGCCTCTCTGTTCGGCTACCCCTGAAGCCCGTTTTCCTGGCGCTCCATATTCTCCACGACCACATCGAAAATGTCGCCGAGCGAGGCGCCGTATTCCAGCAGCTTCCACGGCTCGTTGGTGTGAAAGTGGATTTTGATCAGATCCTCATCGCCAACGGCCAGCAGACAGTCGCCTTTCATGTTCTGTGTGATGTAATCGTGAATGGCATCCTCATTTAAGTTTTCTCCCTCAATCAAAAGCTGGGTGTCAAAGCGGTAGTCTAGCATGGTTACTCTCCTTTTTTCTCTCTCGGGCCAGTGACCCGTGTTCTCTGTAGTCTCAGTCACGCCGGTAGACGGGCTCAATGCCGCGGGTGATCCGCCAGCCAAAATCCGACTCCAGAGCGGCAAGGCGCACACGCCTGCCGTTCAGGTGGGGTCTGACCGTGCGCAGCAGAGCGCCGATGGCCGAGGGGCTCGACGGGCGCTCCAGCACAATCAGATAGTCGTCTGCACCGTCCGGCCGGCGTACCAGAAGCAGGTAGGCCCGTTTTGTCAGCGCGGCGCTCTCGAAGAGGGCGCGCATCTGCTCCATCAGCTTTGCGGCGCGGGCATCGGGGGCGCGGTAGAGAAGCTCCCGCTGCGCGAGTTCTTCCATCAGGCTTCGCCGCAGGGAAAGGCTGTCGCCGTAGGGGTTTAAAACCACTCCCTCGCAGCCGTTTCTCCCGCAGAGATACCGGAGGTCGTCAAAGCCGAGAATCAGGGCTCTGCGTCCCATTTTCTCACCTCGCGCCGACAGGCTTTCCCAGTCGGTGAACGCGGGCAGATAGACGTCGCCCTCGGCGTTTTGAAGTCCCGCCAACTGTATGGACGCGCGCTCGTCCCACTGCATGACGCCGTCGGTCCCCCGCCGCCCATTCGCAAGTTCTATGGGGCACAGAAGTCTCGCCGTTTTGAGATTTTCTACAAACAGATCTTCGAGCGCGCGGCCGTGGGATTCACCCATGGCTGCAATCTGTTGAACCAATTCCCTGTTTTCCACTGTTTGGGCCACTTCGTTCACAGCCTCGCCTCCTCTCTATTATCCTATTCACACGATTGTATTATAGCATACAAAAGAAAAAGAAGCGCCAGATGGCGCTTCTTTTTTTGCCGAAACTACTTTTTGGGGTGGCAGATTCCGGCGCTTGGGCATCCGGAGCAGCCGCAGCCACAGCCGCCGCCCCGGCGTTTTTTTCTTATCTGGCCGATGACAATTGCAGCGACCACCGCAAGTACCAGCAACCCGACGATGATGGTTGGGGGATTCATTGCAGCACCTCCTGATCAGGCGCGGACTTTGTTGTCAAGCTTGACGCTGAGGGCCGCGCCCTTTTTGTAATCTGCATTGTATTTGTTGGGCCGCAGCAGCAGGTAGAGCACACCGATCACCACGGCAAGCGCTGCGACTGTGCCGACTCCAAAGGGTACCGTGCCGGCAATCAGGCCGCCGAGCTGATAGATCACGAGCGATGCTCCATAGGCAAAAGCACACATGTAACCGATGGCAGCCAACGTCCACTTGGTGTTGTTCATTTCGCGCTTGATCGCACCCATGGCCGCGAAGCAGGGCGCGCACAGCAGATTGAAGATCATAAAGCTGTACGCGGTCAGCGCCGTCCAGTCGGCAGCAATCAGACTCCAGATCTCCTCGCCGTTTTCCGAGAGCTCGCCGGCAAAGTGATAGAGTACACCGAAAGTGGACACGACGTTCTCCTTGGCAATCAGACCGGTGAACGTGGCAACGGCTGCTTTCCAGTTGCCGAAGCCGAGCGGGGCGAACAGGAACGCGACGGCGCTGCCGATTGCCGCAAGGATACTGGTGTTGTTGTCTTCGACTATCACAAGGCGGCCGCCCTCAAAGCCGAAGCCCTGCAGGAACCACAGTATGACAGACGAGAGCAGAATGATGGTGCCCGCACGTTTGATGAAGCTCCAGCCGCGCTCCCAGGTGGCGCGCAGAACATTGCTCACACTCGGCACATGGTAGGCCGGCAGCTCCATGACAAAGGGAGCCGGTTCACCGGCAAAGGCCTTTGTCTTTTTGAGCATGATGCCGCTGATGATGATGGCGGCGACGCCAATGAAATAGGCACTGGTTGCCACAAGGCCGCTGCCGCCAAAAATGGCGCCGGCAAACAGGCCGATGATGGGCATTTTTGCCCCGCAGGGAATGAAGCAGGTGGTCATGATGGTCATCTTGCGGTCGCGGTCATTTTCAATGGTGCGCGACGCCATAACGCCGGGCACGCCGCAGCCCGAGCCGATGAGCATGGGAATGAAGCTCTTGCCCGACAGGCCGAACTTGCGGAAAATCCGGTCCATGATGAACGCGATACGGGCCATGTAGCCGACGTCCTCGAGAATGGACAGCAGCAAAAACAGAACCAGCATCTGCGGCACAAAGCCAAGTACGGCGCCGACGCCGCCGATGATGCCGTCGACAATCAGTCCGATCAGCCACGCCTGGCAGCCGATCCCCTCGAGAAAGCCGGTGACAGCGGGGGGGATGATCTCGCCGAAGAGAACGTCATTGGTCCAGCCAGTGAGAAAATCACCCACTGTGCCGATGGAGATGTAGTAGACCAGGAACATCACCGCTGCGAAGATGGGCAGCGCCAGAATTCGGTTGGTGACAACACGGTCAATTTTATCGGAGATTGTCAGACTGTGTCTGGCTGCCTTTTTCTTCACACAGCGGTCGACCACTTTGCTGATGTAAGCGTAGCGCTGGTTGGTGATGATGCTCTCGGCATCGTCGTCCAATTCACGTTCACAGTCCTGAATGTGACTTTCGAGATGTTCGCTGAGAGCCCCGTCGAGTGCAAGCTCCGCGGTGACTTTCTCATCGCGCTCAAAGAGTTTGATCGCATACCAGCGCAGGCTGCGCGCCTCGACACGGCCCGCGATCGACTCCTCGATGTGGGCGATGGCGTGCTCCACGCTCCCGGTGAAGACATGCGGGTGCTCGCCCAGGCGCTTTCTGGCCGCGAGTTCTATGGCGCACTCGGCGACCGCCATGCTCCCCTCACCCTTGAGGGCGCTCGTCTCCATCACGGTGCATCCAAGCTCCTCACCGAGCTTTGCAAGATCGATTTTGTCTCCGTTTTTGCGTACGATGTCGATCATGTTGACCGCAATGACGACCGGGATGCCGAGTTCAATCAGCTGCGTGGTCAGGTAGAGGTTTCGCTCGATGTTGGTGCCGTCAACAATGTTGATGATGGCGTCGGGCTGCTCCTTGACCAGAAAGCCGCGCGCCACAACCTCTTCAAGGGTGTAGGGGCTCAGCGAGTAGATGCCCGGCAGATCCTGAATGACAACGTCTCTGTGTCCTTTGAGACGGCCCTCTTTTTTCTCGACCGTGACGCCGGGCCAGTTGCCAACATACTGATTCGATCCCGTCAGGTCATTGAACATTGTGGTCTTGCCGCTGTTGGGATTGCCGGCAAGGGCTATGGTAATGCTCATTCGGTTTTCACTCCTCGTCCTTCTATTAGTTAATCATAGCTAACCAATCTGCAAAAAGTGCCTATTCGACTTCGATCATCTCGGCGTCCGACTTGCGCACGCTGAGCTCATAGCCTCGTACATTGAGCTCCATCGGGTCGCCAAGCGGGGCCACCTTACGCACATGGAGCGAAACGCCCTTGGTGATGCCCATATCCATAATACGGCGCTTCACCGGGCCCTCACCGTGCAGCCGACGCACCACGGCGGTCTCGCCCACTTTCACATCTCTGAGTGTCTTCATCTGCCATCCTCCTACTTTCATGAATGCGTGATACACATGCTGTTGCCGCCGGACAAAAGCCCGGCAAAGAGCTGCCAAAAGTCCGCCGTCTAAGAGATCATCACCCGGTTTGCAAGGGTTTTGTCGAGGGCGATGCGGCTGTCTTTCACCTGTAAGATCAGATTGCCCGCCATCTCGGTGACCACCGTCACCACCCCGTCGACCACAAAGCCCAGCTCCGCCAGGTGCTGGCGCACTTCGTCTCTGCCCGTGATTTTTCGTATGGTCACGGTCTCGCCCGGTTTTGCCATTGTCAAAGGCATCATAACCCTCCTCCTCATTGGTTGGACATTGGTTAGTATTTGCTAACCTCTTGACAAATGAAGTTTAACACCACTAACTGCGCTTGTCAAGTGGGATTGTCTCTTTTTTGGCAAACTTGCGCAAACACTCAAATTGTGCTATTCTCAATAGTAACAATTTGCCGAAAGGGGGACTGTGTGTGCAGATTCGGGAATCCGCTGAGGACTATCTCGAGGCCATTCTCATGCTCAAGGCGCGTCTGGGAGCGGTGCGCTCCATCGACATTGCCAACGAGCTGCAGTACTCCAAACCCAGTGTCAGCATCGCCATGAAAAAGCTGCGTGAAAACGGCTATATCACGGTGGACAGTGATGGACTGATCTCGCTGACCGACGCAGGCAATCAGATCGCCTCACACATCTACAACCGCCACCGTCTGTTGACAGAATTCTTTGTCCGTCTGGGCGTCAGCGAGGATGTTGCTGTGGCCGACGCCTGCAAAATTGAGCACGACCTCAGCGACGAGACGTTCTCAAAACTGCTCGAGCATGCCAGGAAAAACAGCGACAAGCTTCCGTAAAACAGAGGGCACACGCCACATGGCGTGTGCCCTTTTCTCACTGTGCCGCAATCGGCGGAATGGCCGGCTTTGCAAAGACAAAGTTGACAATCCCCCCGATGATGATGATATTTGAACAGGTGTAAAGCCAGGTCATCAGTATGATGACAGACGCCAGCGACCCATAGACAAGCGAGTAGCGTGTGCTCGCCTCGATCAGCCGCGAGAAGACAAAACTCACCGCAACCAGCGCCACCGTGCCGAAGCCGAGCCCCCATACAATGGAGCGAAACTTCCGAATACCCGGTACCGCATAGCGGTAGAGGGCCCCGAGCGCTGCCATGATGAGCACCAGAAGAACCACATAGCGAAGCCAGGTCCAATTCATTATGCCGGTCAAATCAAAGCGTACAAAGCTGCTCGCAAACGCGAGGAAGCCGCCGCCCGTAATGAGAATCAACATGGAGAGATAGACCCCGACCGGCACGAGGACCGCCGCGAGCAGGCTCATGACAAATTGCCAGAAACCCGAGCGGCGCACGCCGTAGATGTCCTCCATGCTGTGGGTAACCGCACGGAATGCGCGCGAGCCACTCGTGACAAGAAAGGTGACGCCGATGATGAGTATGAGCGTTGAGTCGAGCTCTGACAGATAGTTCAAATAGTTGTTGATGATCTCGATGGCCGTGTCCGGCACCACGTCGGTGACCAGCTTCTCGATCACGCCCGTACCGAGGTCATGCAGACCGAGCAGCCAGTTCAAACAGATCAGAAAGGGAAAAAAGGAAAGCGTGATGAAATAGGAGCACTCGGCGGCTGAGCGCGAGGCCTTGCGCTCAAAGTAGAGCGCCACAACGCGCCTGATTTTGTCACGAAATTCTCTCACACATATCCCCCTTTCTCTTTTATCATATCATATGCCAATTCATTTATCACCAGACAATTTCGCCGAAATGTTGAAAACCCCCTCCGCCGCGGCGGAGGGGGTCTGCTTTGCCTCTTATTTGATGTGGCTCTCAAAGAGCTCGATCGCCTTGTCGTTGTCCTCTGAGATGATGAGCATGACATAGCGGCCCCTTGTGACCACCTTGCCGTTCTTCGCCATCTCCAGCGGCTCCGGCAGATACTGCTCAAACGACTTTGTGACTGTCTCCAGCTGCTTTTCAAAGGCCGCCTTGACCGCCTCGACACCGTCCATATCTTTCGCCTCGGCGAGCCACAGGTTGTCGGCCGTAATCATCATGTTGACATGGATGGCGGAATCGCTCACCATGTCGCCCGTCAGGCCGGTCGATTCGGTGATATAGGCCGACGCATCGGCGTCGGTCATGTCAATGGGCATGGTCATGGCAAACGTAATCTGACCCATGATCTCCTCGGCGAGAGCGCTCATGGATACGTCGCTTTTGTACTCGGACTCCTTGGGTTTCGACGAACAGCCGGCAAAGGCCGCCACAATCAGGACAAACGCGAGGGCAAGCCCGGTAATTTTTCTGACTTTGTTCATTCTGTACTCCTTTTCCGTGTGGGTTTTTGACACAGGGTATTGGACGCACTCTGTGTGAAATTGTTCCCACACGGGTGGGAAATATACAGAAAAGAGCGCTGCGTTCTTCGCTCGCAGCGCTACTTGCCGCTCTCGCGGCGTTTCGGTTCGGTTTTGCTCTCACGCTCGACAAATTTCATCACCCGGTCGCGGGAAAAAAACACAACCACCGCCAGAGCCAGAATCACCCCCAGCACGATCAGACCCGTCTTGGAATCACCCCTCGAAAAGCGCTGCCCGGCGAGCGTACACACTGCAATCGCCGGTATTGACGCGAGCGCAATCGAGCGCAGATAGTTGAACAGCGGCACCTTTGTCCGCGCGAAGATATAGGGCAGAAAGCCATTTGGCAGCCCCGGAATCAGAAAGAGCAGGAACGTGACCCGCTCGATGTTCTTCGTCTCGCTGAGAAAGGCCAGATTCCACTTTCTCTTTTTTTCCGTTCGCTCCTCAACGGCCCGCTCCCTCTTTAAGAAAGGGGCAAACGCCTTGTGAAACTGGCGGATGATGATGAAGACAATGGCATTTCCCACCAAGTATCCGATGCAGCAGAGAATGGTGCCGAGCACAATGCCGTATGACAGGCCCGCGAGCACCTGAACTGCCACGGCCGGGAAAACCGTCGTGATGACCTGCAGCGCCTGAAGCGCCACGATGATTGGAATCCCCTTGCCGCCGTAGGCCTGCATATAGGAGGTGAGCTCCGCCTCGTCGTTGACGTGCTGCACCACGTTGATCAGCACCGGCACAAGGTCCACACACATGACGGCAACAAGGCCGAGAAGCGAGACAATGAGTGTCAGCGGCAGAATATTCTCTTTTTTCAGCAGTCTGCGCTCATGCTTGCGCTCCACATCGGCACCCCCTGTCGCCTTGGTGATGGTCTATTGTACCCCATTTGAGCGCCAGTTACAAGATGCAGATGTGCGAGCTGCTGTGCCGTACGTTTAGACGAGCCCCGCCCTCTTGAGCAGCGGCACCACTTTGGACGCAATCAGCGCCGTCAGCAGGCAGGCTACAGAATCACTTGGAAGAAAGGTGATGGAGCCGATTTGAATGACCCGCCAGAAGCTCATGGCACTGTGAAGATAGAAATTCGAGAGCAGATACATGTGAAGACAGCCGAAAAAGTGATTGGTCAGCATGCCGCACAGGCAGGCGACCAGCATGCCCACAAAGCCTCTGCTCTCGAGCTTACGGTAGACGGTGCCGATCACAAACGCCGCGAACACAAAGCCGATGAGATACCCAAAACTCATCTCAAATACATAGGAGACGCCGCCGCCCTTTGTAAAAACCGGGAAGCCCGCAAGTCCGACGAGCAGATAACAGAGCTGTGACAACAGCCCGCGTCTGGGACCGAGCAGGATGCCCGACAGCGCCACGAAGAAGAACTGCAGCGTCATGGGAATGACCGGCAGCGGAATTTTGATAAAGGCCCCTACAGCCGAGAGCGCCGCAAACAGCGCACACAGCACGATGGAACGCACGTTGTTTTTTGTGTTTGTCATATCTGTGTCTCCCGTCTTATTTTAATTTCCCCCGCGTAGAGAGTCTCAAGCCCCCCGCCCGGCAGTTCAACAACCAGGTGGCCCTCGTCGTCCAACCCGCGCAGCACAGCGGCGTACGCCTCCCCACCGCGCAGAATCGTAATGCGCTCGTTCACCCAGCACAGGTCGCGCCGGTAGTCCTCGAGCAGCGAGCCGCGTCGGTGTATGAAGCGCCCCTCGTCATAGAGTCTGTCAAATTCCCGTACCACGCCCGCAATGAGCGCCGCACGCGAGGGCGGTGCCGCGCAGTGCCGGTCGAGCGCTGTCGCGACGCCGCGCAGCTCCTCGGGGAGCTCGTCGCCGAGGCGGATGTTGATGCCGATTCCCGCAAGGACATACTGAATGCGCCCGCTCTCCGCCTCCAGCGCACTTTCGGTCAAAATGCCACAGAGTTTCTCTCCGTCAACCAGAACGTCATTGGGCCACTTGATCGACGGCCGAAAGCCGCAGAGCTTCTCCACTGCGTCCCGCACTGCCATGGCCGACAGCAGCGTGACAAAGTTGAGTGCATCGAGAGCAAAATGTGGCCTCAGCACAATGGTGAAATAGACCCCGCCGCCCTCGGGCGAGTGAAAGCGCCGCTCCATGCGGCCGCGGCCCGCGGTCTGCTGCCGCGCGACAACGAGCGTTCCATCGGCGGCGTCCGCCGCGACAGACTTTGCGTAGTTGTTGGTCGAGTCAAGCCGATCAAAGAGCAGAATCTTCTCTCCGAGCCGTGAGCCGCAAAGTTCCTCGCGCAGCTCCATCTCATCGAGCAGATCGAGCTGCGGCGGTATGCGGTAGCCTCCCGATTGCAGCGGTTCGACGGGCGCGCCCTCGTCGATCAGCTGATGCGCTGCTTTCCACACCGCGGTGCGTGACACGCCGAGCGCCCTCGCAAGATCGCTCCCCGAAATTGTTTCGCCGCGCCGCTGGCGCAGCAGATGATACACTTCATCTTTGAGCATCTGAATCCTCCTGTCTCTCAGCTGCCAGTGTATCGTCAAAGAATCCAGTTGTCAACTCATTTTTAAAATTTAGTTGACAATCAGGAATTTTTATCAAAGTTGTCTGTGTAACTTTTACAAATTACACCATCAGAATTTGACAAATTCATCAATAAGAGCCATTGTCAAAAGTACCGTCTGCGGCTATGATAGTAGTGGTTTGAATCCGGCTACCCACATTTGAAAAACAGACGGAGAGTATCGCGGTGGACAAGGAACTTCTTCTCACAGGCAAAATTTCAAAGCTCTATCTTCGCTTCCTCCTGCCGACCGTGCTCGGCATGGTGACGCACTCGCTGTACTGTCTGGCCGACGTGCTGTTTATCTCCTTTGCTGAGGGGGGAACGGGACTTGCGGCACTCAACATTGCCATGCCGGTCTTCACCATCTATTCCGCCATCGGTCTGATGCTTGGCGTGGGCGGCGCGACCACCATTGCAGTCTGTGTCGGCCGTGACGATTCCAGTGGAGCGAACCGCGCTTTTACACTCACCGTTGTCGTCAACCTGGTCTTTGGTGTCGGCGCGGCAGTGATCGGGTCGGTCTTTCTGACGCCCCTCGCCCGCCTGCTCGGGGCGGACGCGGTGCTTTTGCCCTATGTGCGGGCCTATCTGCTGCCCATTCAGGCGTCGTGCTTTGGCTACATTCTCTCGGCGACGCTCCAGGTGCTCGTGCGGGGCGATGGAAATCCGCGCCTTGTCATGATAGCCACTGTCTCGGGAAATGTTCTCAATGTGGTGCTCGACTATCTCTTCGTCGTGCCGATGGGCATGGGTGTCTTCGGTGCGGCACTCGCTACGGCACTGTGCCCGTTTGTGAGTCTGGCAATTCTGTCACTTCACTTTCTCACCCGCCGCAATCACGTGGTTTTCACCCGCTGCTTCGCGCAGCTGCGGCTGCTTGCGCGCATCGTGAAAAACGGCTTTTCCGCCGCGCTGCTGGAGCTCTCCGCCGGCATTGTGATTGTGCTGTTCAACAAGGCGCTGCTCGCTCTCGGCGGCCAGCTCTATGTCGCTGCCTATGCGGTGGTCACCAACATTGCCTATGTCGCCAAGGGCATCTTCAACGGCATCGCCCAGGCGGCGCAGCCCGTCATCTCCGTCAACTATGGCGCGAGGCGTTTTGAGCGGGCCGAACGGGCCGCCGGGCTGTCGGTGCGCACAGCACTCATCTTCTCAACGGCAGTCTACGCACTGTTTCTTCTGTTTTCACATATTGTTGTGCTTCCCTTTTCCCACGGTGACGCCGCACTCATCTCACTGAGCGCCCACGCACTGCGCATCTATGCGGTCTCTTTCCTGTTCACGGGGGCAAACACCATGCTCATGTACTACTTTCAATCGGTGGAGCGCGCGGCGCTGTCCACCTGTGTCTCACTGCTTCGCGGCGTGGTTTTTGTCCTGTTTGGGCTGTGGGTGCTTCCCGCGCTTTTCGGTGTGACAGGAGTCTGGCTTGTGGTGACCTTTGCCGAGCTTGCAGCTCTTGCGGTCACACTGCCCATGTATGCCTCCATTCACAAAAATTTTGCCCGCTCTACTGTGGTTACTGCCGCAGTATGACATAGTATTGCAAATTCCCATTCACTCACCGACCCGCCGGGACGCCGCCCGGCGGGCCTTTTTCTCTCCTCGTTTCTACGAAAATCATCCTTTTTTTACCGTTATTAATAAATGAAAGCCTTTTCCGGCATGATATTATTAAAATAGTTATCGCTTTAATAAATAATGCTTGAGAGTTGGAAAAGGGTTTGAACATCGCAATCATCGATGATTCCTCTGCAGATCGCCAGTTACTGGAGGACTACATCCGTCACTACTGTTCGGCGCATCACATGCAGGTGCACTGCAGTCCATATGAGTCGGGAGAGGCGTTTTTGGAGCAATTCGAAAGCGCTTTGTTTGATGTGATCTTTCTTGACATCTATATGAACGGTGTGGATGGCATCCATGTCGCCGAGAGAATCCGTGAGGTCGATGAGAGCTGTCTGATCATTTTTGTCACCACAAGCGACCACCACGCTGTCCGAAGTTATCGTGTCAGGGCCTTTGACTATCTGGTCAAGCCGTACGACTACCCATGTCTTGAGGAGACGATGGATCTTGTAAGCGCGGCCACTCATCAGAAATACCGCTACATTGAAGTCAAAGAGGGGCGCACTCAGACCCGTATTCTGCTTCACGACATTCTCTATGTCGACTACTACAACCACTACGTCCAGATCCACACCAGGCAGCGCATGGTGCGAACGTATATGCCCTTTTCGGAATTTGCTCCCCTGCTGCTCGGGGAACCGCAGTTTCTCTGTTGTTACCGCAACTGCATTGTCAATCTTGATGAGGTCGCCCTGATGGATGAGACCGACTTTCTCATGACCGATGGAATCCGCATTCCCATTCTGCGCCGCCAGCGCGCCGAGGTCCGTCAGCGCTATGCCGACTATACCTTTGAAAAGCTCAAGTCAAAAAAACCTTGATTGAATCTCTCTGGAAAGGGGGCAGGCCAAAACGCCTGCCCCCTTTGCGATTACCCCATTGAAAACTCTCTTCTGTGGCAGCGGCTTTTATGCGCTGCCACATGATTTTTGAGGAATCTGCCATACTAGTACCATCAATTTTTACGGGGTGATCACATGCCAATTTCCCACAAGGGTGCCATCAGCTTTGGTTTGGTCCACATCCCCGTGGCGCTTCACACCGCCACGCAGGACAACGACATTCGTTTCAATCAGCTTTGCAAATCCGATCTGTCGCGCGTACGGTACAAGAAAGTCTGCGCCGGATGCGGCGCTGAGGTGACCTCCAACGCCGACATCGTCAAGGGCTTTGAGTATGACAAAGACCAGTATGTCGTCATCACCGATGAGGACTTTGAAAAGATCAAAACCGAGCGCGACCGCTCCATTCAGATTCTCCACTTCACCGATCTTGCCTCCATTCGTCCCATCTACTACGACAAGACTTACCATGTACTGCCTGAGGCCGGCGGCGAACGCGCCTTTTCTCTGCTCTGGCGCGCCATGCTCGACGAGCAGAAAGTCGCCATCGGCAAGACCGTACTGGGCACCAAGGAGACGCTTCTGTGCATTTTGCCCACCGACTCGGGGCTTCTCATTGAGACGCTGTTTTTTGCCGACGAGATCAGGAGTCTGCCCCGCGAGGTCAATCTTCCGGAGCCCGCTGAGCAGGAACTCGCCATGGCAAAGACGCTGATCTCCTCCATGGACCGCCCTTTTGAACCCGCCGCTTATCACGACGAGTATCAGGCGCGGCTTCGCAAGTTGATTGAGGACAAGATCGCCGGTCGCGAGGTGGTGACACCCGCTGCCGAGGCCCCCGGCAATGTTGTCGATCTGATGCAGGCTCTCAAGGCCTCCATCGAACAGCAGGGTAAAAAGCCACAGCGGGCGCCCCGCAAAAAGGGCGCGAGCTGATGCCAGGCGGCGATCCCTTTCTCTCGCGCGCCTATCAGCCGATGCTCATTGGCGCTGACTCAGGCCCTTTCGATGACCCGCAGTACACCTATGAGCTCAAGCTGGATGGCGAGCGGTGTCTGGCCTATCTGGATCCAGGGGCGGGTACAGCTCTGATCAACAAACGTTCGCTCTCTCTTCTCGACCGTTTCCCTGAACTTGCATCGCTTCACCGGCAGGTGGACAAACGCTGTGTTCTCGACGGAGAGCTCATCGTACCGGCTGCCGATGGAAGTCCCGACTTCGCACAGGTACAGCGACGGTCCCTGCTATCGAACCGCTTTAAAATCGAGCTTGCGGCGCAGCGCCAGCCGGCGAGTCTGGTCGCCTTTGATCTGCTCTGGCTCGACGGGCGGGAATTCACCGCCAAACCTCTGGAGGAGCGCTGTGACACTCTGGCTCAGACGGTGTACGAGTCGCAGCGGCTCGCCCTCTCGCGGCGCTTTTCCCAGGGTGGCCGCTCGCTCTTCGCTCTCGCCTGTGAGCGGGGGCTCGAGGGGATCATCGCAAAGCGGCGCGGCAGTCTCTACACGCCGGGCAAACGAACGCGCGACTGGGTGAAAATCAAAAATCTGCAAGACGACGACTTTGTCGTCTGCGGCTTCATCCGCAAGGAGCAAAATGTCACAAGCCTCGTCCTCGGTCAATACGACAATGGCGGCACGCTTCGGTACCGCGGCCATGTGACGCTCGGCGTATCCGGCCCTGACTTCCGGCGCATTGAGTCCGCGCCGCGCACGGATAAAGCGCCCTGTGTCCCGGTGCCGCGCGGCTCGGGCAATGAGCGGGCTATCTGGCTCGAGCCCACACTTGTGTGCAAGGTCCGCTACCTCCATGAGACCGGCTCAGGGGGGCTGCGCCACCCAAATTTCGCCGGGCTTCGCGACGACAAGGCGCCGCACGACTGTCTCGTCCCTGAAAAAGTTGAATGACAATTGTTTACAGTTTGGTGACAAATCCCCTCGCTCACAGGCGTATAATGAGAGTAATTCAAATCAAAGGGGAATCAGATTTTCATGAGAAACCGTCTGCTCCAGTTTATGGCAGGTCGCTGCGGGCCTGATGGGTTCAACCAATTTCTCAGCATCGCGGCGCTGATATGTCTTGTCATCAATCTGTTTACCGGCAGCGTTACGCTCTACGTCATCGCCCTGGCCCTACTCGTCTACTCTCTCTACCGGATGTTCAGCCGGAACCTCGCGCGCCGCTACCAGGAGAATATGGCTTACTACCGGCTGCGAAACCGGATCACCGGATGGTTTAAGGGCTTCGCCGAGCGCTTTCGCCAGCGCCGGACGCATCGCTTCTACCGCTGCCCCAGCTGCCGCTGCCGCGTACGCGTGCCAAAGGGAGTCGGCAAAATCGCCATCACCTGTCCCAGCTGCCACAGAGAGTTCATCAAAAAAGCATAGAGCTTACACGGCGCGCCTTTCAAAGAGCGCGAAAAAAGAGGCCCAATCGGGGCCTCTTTTTTTACGGCTCATTTGGAAACTGCAGATGAAAATCTCTGAGCATGTCATTCTCATTGATTCTGAGCACCTGACACAGGCAGGCCAGCTCATAATCCGTGACAATTCTGCGGTTGTTTTCGATACGGCTGATCATCTGCTGGTCGATGTTGATGTCATAGGTCTGCATACGCGCCGCAAGCTCTGTCTGGGTCAGACCAAGCTCTTTTCGAAAGTATCGCAGCCTCTTGGAAATGATATTTTTGTTTTCATTGAATTCGATCTTCTTCATACGCCCACACTAAAGTAACGTTTTTTCTTGACTTTAGCATAGTATTTCCACGATTTTACGTCACATTAGCTTAACGTTGTTTTTAGGCGCATTTTTCTTGAAATTCAGCGGTTTGCAGCGGTCGTTTTTCCGTGATCCTCAAGCCACCGCCGGGCGCAGTGGGCCAGAATTGCCGCGCCGAAAGGCAGCACATTCTCATCAAAGCGCACATGGGAGTTGTGGCTCGGATACCGCTTTCCACTCTCATCCGCCTGCCCCGCCGGCAAAAAGAGATAGCAGCCTGGAACCTCATCTGTCACGAGCGCGAAATCCTCGGAGCCCGACGTTCTCTCCCCGCCTGCCAGAGTGACGCCGGGGACAGGCAATTCGCCAATGAAGCGAAGTATATCCGCCGTCAGGCCTTTTTCGCAGATCAGGGGAGGCACCTCGGAGAGCATCTCCACTTCCGCCTCGGCGCCGAAGAGCGCAGCGCAGCCCTGCGCCACTTCGCGCATACGCCGCACGAGATGCCCGCGCGCGGCCTCATCCACCGTGCGGATGGTTCCCTCGAGAACCGCACTGTCGGGCAGAATGTTCGCAGCAGAGCCCGCATGGAACTGCCCCACCGTGAGCACACAGCGGCCGTCCGGGCCGACCTCACGCGCGATGAGCGACTGCAGAGCCAGATGCAAATGCGCGCCGACGTTGATCGGGTCGATTCCCATCTGCGGCGTCGACCCGTGGGAGGCGCGGCCGGAAATGGTGATGCGAAAACCGTCGCACGACGCCATCAGCGCCGTCTCATCGTTGTAGCAGACCATGCCGACAGGTCCGTCCGCCCCGACGTGGAGCCCGAACGCCGCGTCGACATGCGGGTCTTCCAGCACGCCGGCGCGCAGCATGGCCCCGGCTCCCTTGAAGATCTCCTCACCCGGCTGAAACATCAACTTGACCGTACCGCAGAGCTGAGTCTCGCGCTCTTTGAGAAGCTTTGCCGCGCCGAGCAGCATGGTGGTGTGCAAATCGTGACCGCAGGCGTGCATCGCACCGTTTTCAGACGCAAACGGCAGACCGGTCTGCTCGCAGATCGGCAGCGCGTCCATATCTGCGCGCAGCAAAATGACCGGCGCACCGCTGCCCACTGTCGCGACAATCCCGCTCTCACAGATCTCTTGGGGCTCATACCCGAGCGAGCGCAGCCGCTGCATGACAAGGGCGGTCGTACGGGGCAGCTTGAGGCCGACTTCCGGGTTTCGGTGAAGCTCGCGGCGCAGCTCGCTCAGCTCCGGCAGCAGCGCGAGCGCTCTCTCATAATCGGACATATCGTTTCCTCCCATACCGTAAAGTTGCTCGAAGATAGTTTAACACAGTACCCTGTCTTTTACCATGTTGTTTGCTCACATAACTCGAGATTCGTTTTGCCAAAAAATATATTTCAAATTGAGGCCTGTTTTATTTGTTCTTGACTCGAAAATCTCTTGGCGAACACCCCGTCTTCTCCTTGAAAAGCTTTCCGAAATGACTTTGAGACTGAAAGCCCACGGCCTGTGATATTTCACCAATTGAAAGAGACGTGCCCCTCAGGAGGTCAGCGGCTTTTTGCAAGCGATATTCCAGCAAGTAGTGCCAGGGTGTGTCTTGAATGGACAGTTTGAAACATCGCAGGCACTCTGACTTGCTCACTCCGGCACTTCCAGCAAGATCGTCCAGTGTGAAGTCCTGGGCATAGTTCTCCTGAATATAGCGTAAAAAGATCTGCATTCGGTTTACAGTGAGGTCATGAGTTGGTACGACAGAAACCGAAATATTCTTTGCCAGTTCCAGCCACAGTGCGGCCAGCAGGGTCAAAACTTCATACTCATAACAAGTACAGGAAATTGGGGTGATATTGGACAATTGTTTCAAAATCTCCAAAATATTTTTTTGCCAGGGAATTACCGGTTCAAATCGGATACAAGTGATCTGTGTGCAGTCTGCTATTTGTTTCACATACTTTGACGCCGGACAACCGGGATAAAAAGATACCAGTCGTTCCGGAAACAAAAAGCTCTTATAGCGACAATCCGGTGAAGCCGAGATAAGGTGAACAACACTTTTGTTGAGAAATACACCATATTCGGATGGAACTATTTTGGTCTGGTCCAAGGTGTGCAGATATACCTCTCCGGTCAGCACATAAATAAATTGAAAGTCCTCATGCCAGTGCATGGTTTGAAAGCCCGGTGATTTTGGAATACTTTTTCCCTTTTCGATCGTCATGCACAAATAGGGAAAGTCACTGTCGCCGTTCAAATTGACCGAATTGAGGTAATCGCTCGTCATTTTACCACACCTTTGCGATATAATGATAATTTTTGCAGATATAACGATAGAAATAAAGAGAAAAATCATGATATTATTATAAATATTAGAGTGTATAAGATCAAGGGAGGTTAGGAATATAGCATTTTTTCAATATGGCGAGGCCGAGATAAAATATCTGAAAAGCCGAGATAAGCGACTGGCCGCTGTCATCGAGCGGATCGGCTCTATTCAGCGTAGAGTGGATGACGATTTGTTTTCCTCTGTTGTCCACCACATTCTGGGCCAGCAGATCTCAACCAAAGCCCAACAGACTATTTGGGCAAAGCTAGAAAACGAACTGAACACTGTCACGCCAGATATCCTCTTGACGTGTGGTCGGGAACGATTACAGTCATTTGGCACCACATGGAAAAAGGTGGACTATATTCTGGACTTTGCCCAAAAAGTGCGCTCTGGCGAGTTTGATATTGAGGCGCTGAATGCAATACCGGACAATAAAGCCATCGCTTCCCTGGCCTCTCTGAAAGGCATCGGTGTTTGGACGGCAGAGATGATTTTGCTTTTCTGTCTTCAACGGCCGAACATCTTCAGTTACGGCGATTTGGCCATTCAGCGGGGCGTACGGATGGTGTACCGCCACAAGGATCTGCCCAGGGAGCGGTTTGAACGTTACCGCAGGAGGTTCAGTCCCTATTGCAGCACAGCCAGCCTTTACTTTTGGGCTGTGGCCGGAGGAGCTATCCCAGAGCTGAGCGATCCGGCTGCGAAGAAATAAGAGGTACCTATGACAAGAGAGGAAATGGTAATGGCCTGCCAAAGGCGGGATAAACGCTGTGTTGGTAAATTTTATCTCGCCGTAAAAAGCACAAAAATTGTCTGCCATCCGGGTTGTTCTTCCAAAGTCCCTTTGGAAAAGAACATGGTCTTTTATGACACGTTAGAGGCAGCACTGGCAGATGGATATCGCCCTTGTAAACGCTGTATGAAAGAAATGTGGAGGTAACGAAAAATGGAAATTGTGATCGTTCTGTTTGAAGTGACCGTCAAGGACGGTAAAATGGAAGACTACCTGGAGATGGCGGCAGGGCTGAAAGATGCGCTGTCCCATGCGAAGGGCTTCATTCGCTCCGAGCGGTTTTCCTCTTTGGCAGCGGAGGATAAGCTGCTGAGTATATCCGTGTGGGAAGACGAGGACAGCGTGGCGCAGTGGCGCAATCTAATGGCTCATCGGACGTGTCAGAAGCACGGACGCATGGAGAATTTTGCCGACTATACTATTACTGTTGTCACCCCTGTGCGGTGTTATACCATGACCCAGCGGCAGGACGCTCCGGCGGACTCCAACCGTTTTTTGGGGGTGTGAGTATGCAGTACACAGCTACGTATCAATCTCCGCTTGGAGCCATCACTTTGGCCGCTGATGGCGAGGCTCTCACCGGACTGTGGTTTGAGGGTCAGAAATACTATGCACTCTATCTGGACAAGGAGCATGAAGAAAAAGATCTGCCTGTGTTCCAACAGGCCAGGGAATGGCTGAATGTCTATTTTTCTGGCAGGTCTCCAGATTTCACTCCACCCTTGCACTTCACTGGCTCAGCCTTTCAAAACGAGGTTTGGGCTATTTTAGCTGCCATACCCTACGGCAGGACCCGTACCTATGGTGACATCGCCCAAGAGCTGGCACAGAAGCGAGGATTACCCAGAATGTCCGCTCAGGCAGTAGGCGGCGCTGTTGGCAAAAATGAGATTTCTATCATCGTCCCCTGCCATCGGGTAATTGGTTCTAACGGCAGTTTGACGGGGTATGCCGGTGGGATCAGCAAAAAGATCGCACTGCTAAAACTGGAGGGAGCTTTCAAGGAGGAATACTTTGTCCCCAAGTACTCCACAGCGCCATGAACAGCATGACAAACAAAGCCCTGGTTTCCCTGGTTAGACAAACCATACAAAATCATTAAAAGCGCTCACATTGAAATTATTATTTCAAGAAACTACACAGCAAAAAAGCCTGTAAACACTTGTGTTTACAGGCTTTTTTGCTGTCTCAATGCGGTAAATAGGCTATTTTGAAAGACCGTTCTCTCACCAAATCACGACTCCCGCATAGGTCGTGATTTGGAAAGGAGGAGCGACAAAACGAGTGAGAGATGACGTTTGACTTGAAAAAGAAAACGTCGTCGCGAACGATATGACGTCCGCGACGACGTGCCCGCATGCGACAAATAGGCTTTTTTATCAAAAGCCTTGTGCCACAATGGGTTTAGGATTTTTCATCCGTTGAATCCCCAATTCCCTCGATCATTTGAATGACAACCTGATTGAGCTGTGCGGCATTTTTCTCAGTTATAACGGGCACGCCGGTTTGCGCTTCTACTGCTTTGCGTGCATCACCCGCGACCTTACCTCCGGCGCGGGCTACTTCGATATTATCTTGGAAAGATTCAGGTGCCTTCTGTCTCGAAATTTCTGTCGTGGTAGCTTCGGCCAGCATATTCAGCACCAGCTCCAGCGTGGTCATATTATCACGGAGGTTTTCTTTTTTCAAGCCTTTCAGTCGGCTTATATTGACGGGTACTCATTCCGGACCACGCACGGGAGATTTCGTCGGTCAGAATAGCGTATTCAGCGCCTTTTTTCACACCACGGTTGTCCCATTCATCGGTGAGTTCTTTGCGAACCTGAATAGCTTGCAAACGCTGGTTGATCCACTCACGAGTATAGCCCTTGCGCAAGTAGGTTTCCAAGGCGCGATCAATGGTCAATTCCGGATCAATAGTCTCCTCAATCCGCTCCCGGCCCACCTGAGCCAGCCAACGCTTGAAGGGCTCGGCTTTGGGAGAAGGAATGGATTGGATGATGCGCAGAAGCTGCTCGGTATCTGCGACATCGGTCAATCGTTTTTTTCCGTCAGCGGCAGTCATTTTCAACTGGTTACACGATGTAACCGGTTCAAACCCTTCATCGGCCAAACGTTTTTTTGTGACCTTCCAATAATTTCGAGCGGCCTGATAATCTGGCTGGTCGGTCAATACCGCTACCACATCGACAACGGAAAAGTACCATTCTTCCTTTTCCACATCCCATGCGGTGCGAATACGTTTATTTTCAAAAAGCTGAACTTTATCATTTTGATTCATGGCGGCACCTCCACCGACATCTTATTTTTGCTTATATCACGGAGATAGGAGTTGTGGATTGGTCCCCAGATGCCCACAACTCCACAGTGTTCCGGTTGCGCAGCGCAAATGCGCTGCATCCGCCTGTTTTCTAAACCCGTCGAATTTGACGGGTTTAGATTCCGTACTGCTCAATTGCCCCCATAGAGCCGCTCGAGATAACAGCGATTTCAGTGCCTTTGGCATGAATGCTTTCCTTAAATGTTTTACCTGCAGCCATTTCCTCACCCTTCTAAACCTTGACCGGCTCATCTGTCTGGCATCCAAACATGTCCGCACGTTATGCTGAATTCAAATGCACTCCCACCACACGCTTATTTAAACTTCATTCCGTGGCCATGCTGCTCTGGAGCATGTTCCTTCTTTTCCTGAGCGGCTTCCCAGGTTTCCTTGCTTATGATCGGGGTGTGCTCCAAATGGCGGATGGCCGGAGCGGCAGCTCGCAGGGCTTTCTGCATATAAGAAAAGTGATTATAATCATCCCAGATGTGGGGGCTGACACCCGACCGGAAGTTGGGATTATCAGTCTGCTTTATGCCCAGAAGATCCGAGAAGAGAAGACTGAGCTTATCCACAGTCCCCTCATTTCGGTTAAGGATCGTCACCAAAATGCGGTCATACTGGTTGGACATCTGGCCAGTAATGAATTGGAGCTTCGCCCGATTCATCTCGTCCAGCCGTACATAGCAGGCTCGACCCGCATAGGCGGCATCAGGGTAGACCGGTTCCACGATTTTCCGCAGTTCCTGCTCATAAAATGTCATGCCAGCCACCTTAGATCCCTACGATGTTCCAGATGTAGTTGGGGGCCAGCAGGACAAAGATGAGGCAGACAAACAGGATTGCGGGGCCGGTCCATTCAAACTGTCCGTGCTTCCGGTAATCGAAATAGCACATCGCCAGTTTGACGAAGAAAGCGATGGCGAGGATCATGCTCAGTGCGGGAAATACCACGCTGTCCACCACCGTCTTGATCTGTCCCGCGGCGTCGGTCCATGTCTGCTCCACCGCGCCCGCCACATCGCCGCCTGCGGCCAGAGCGGGTACGCACAGAAGCATTGCAGCGAGACAGATCACCAGCAGAATGCGAATATACTTTTTGCGTTTCACAGTTATAGTTCCTCCATTTTTACAGCATTTTTAAGGTCATTCCATGTTCCTGAAACCCGTGTTCCAGTGTTTCTTCCAGCTTGGGAAAAAATGGCGGAGGGCTGTCCAGATATCCGTCGCGCATCAGCTGGCCGAGTGTCCCGACATCAGCGCCCTGTTTGATCTGCTCCGCAGCCTCCTCCATTTCGTAGGGGTAGAGGCAGAGCCCTTCCTCGGCCAGCCTGTACAGCTTTCCGGCAATTTCCTTCCCGTGGTTTTCCTTTGCCCGGACAAGCCCTGCCATTAAGGTGTCATACCAACGGGAGACGGCTGTGGCGGCGGGTTCCTCGATGAAGTCCACATACTGCTCCGCCTCTACACGCTCCCGCGCAAACTCCACCCACATATCTATCGCTTTGCCCTCTATCTGCGGGAAAAATGTGATAGCTGCGGAGCGGAAGTGGGCCTCATCCAGCAGGCTCCCATCAGACAGGTACTGCTTTAGGTATCCGGCGCTCCATGCCGTCATATTTCGGCTGCTGCGCTCCTGACCATGCGGTGTGCGGCTCTCGCCGACCATGCACTTCATCCGGGAATCATAGCACGGAGCAAACTGCAGGTGGTTCGCCGCCGCGGTCTGCCCATACTGAAAGCACTCTTTTTCTTCTCTGGTCATAGATGATCTCCTAACAAAGCAGGCAGGGCCGCTCCAAATGGAGCGGCCCTGCGGTGTGATATTACTGTATTGCTGCTTAATAGCCGGTGCGGGGCAGCGGCTGAGAGGGCTTGTAGATGGTGGTCACCCATCGGGAAACCGCCATGATCCACTGGCCGTTATAGACGCCGCCCGCATCCGCCGTATTGGTGAATTTGGTACCGCCTGCAAGCCAGGACACCACATTGCAGTAGACTTTGGGGGCCTCCACCTGCCGGAAGCCGCTGGGCACCACGCCGAAGGAGGTCATAAACTCGGTGACATACTCGTTGGCGGCAAGGCCCAGCGCTGCGGGAGAGGCGTCAAGCACATAGTTCTGCTGGGTACTCAGATTATCCGCCAGGGTGCGCCAGTTCTCACCGCTGAGGTTGGTCCGGTAGACCACCTTGTAGTTTCCGGGGGTGTTCCAGGTGCCGGTGACCAGCTTGTCCAGCCGGACCGCCTGGGTGGGCAGGGTATCCCGCCAGAAGAAGGAGGTCAGGGCCGTGGTGGAGTTGTTGGCGATGCCGCTGAGATCGTAGCGGATACTTTGTCCAGGCATAACCTCCACATAGCCGGTTTTCTTGATGCTCACATTGGTATAGAGGCTCTTGTTGGTCATGGCCGCTTTCACGATCTGGCCGGCAAACTCGATTTCCACCTCGATAGGCGTCTTATCCAGGGCGTAAAAGTCTGCGGCTTTGGACTCTACAATTTTATACCGCGCCAAGGGAAGGGGCTTGGAAACCGCAATGCCATTCCTATCCGTTTTGATCGTATCCACCAGTCTGCCGCTCCGGGCGTTGTAGACCTCAAAAACCGTGTTGGGAATGGGGGTGCCGGCAGCCCAGCCATTCATGGAGTTATAGTCCGCGGAAGTCTTGGTGAGCTGAATCTGGCCGGTGATGGGGGTATTCTTCCAGGTGATTTCCGTGGTTTCACCGGCCTTCACATACACGGTCTTGAGCTGCGTGTCGGGAATGTAGCCCTCATTCTCGAGTTCCCGCAGATAGTAGCGTCCACTTTCAGTCAGGTCGTCAATATGGACATACCGAAATACCACTGGTTGCCTTTTTTGACCTGGTGCATTTTGGGATTGCGTTCCTTCTTCTCGTTCTTTGTGGAGCTGGGTGCTGCAATGAGACTGACATCGACAATAGTGCCGCCGCGGTAAATGAGCCCGGCCTCGTCGAAAGCGGCTTTCAGCGCATTGAATAGCTTTTTGCCAATCTTGTTTTCCAACAGAAGGATATGTCGATTTCTTCAATAACCATCGTCCAGCCGCCGCCTTAGGCTACAAAAGCCCAGTTCAGTATAAAACCGAACTGGGCTTCTGATAGTATCTCTTTTTATTGTCTACTTTTGCTTGACAGATTCAGCGGCAATGGGGGATGCCGCCTGTCTTTTTTACTGCACAGAACGACTTCGTTTAAAATAGGAGCCATCTGCTGTGGTGCATAAGATCAAATATTCATGTTTTTATCCAATGCTTATCCAGTTCGAATCTCAGTCAATATCAAAAAATAAACAATAAATAGTCAGGGGGGGACAGGGGCGGCCCGCCCCCCTCGTAGATCTGGAAGAATGCTACCCCCGTTTACTTGCCCATAAATCTCCAAAGGAATGTCACAATCTGGGCGCGGGTGCAATTCTGAGTCGGGCTGAAGGTGGTTTGGCTGGTACCGCTGGTGATGTCATTTTCAACAGCCCACGCCACGGCGTTATAGTAGTACATACCATGCTTCACATCCATAAACGGGGTAGCAGCTTGAATCACTTCAGAACCAGAAGCACGCCACAGGAAGGTGACAGTCTGGGCCCGGGTCACGGTGGCGTTGGGACTGAAAGTGGTTGCAGTGGTTCCGGAGGTGATGCCCTGCTCCACGGCCCACAGAACCGCGTGGTAGTAGTAAGCGGTCTTGGGGACGTCGTCAAACGGCATCTCGCTGCCCATGGGCGCGGGGGACCCGGCGGCACGCCACAGGAAGGTCACCGTCTGCGCGCGGGTGCAACTGTCGTCGGGGCTGAAGGTGGTGGCGCTGGTGCCGGTGGTGACCCCCTCGCGCACGGCCCAGAGCACCGCTTCGGTGAAGTAGGCGTCGTCGGGAACGTCCACAAACGGATTCTGCGGCTTGACCTCGACCTGGGCAAAGGCGGCCTTTACCGTAACCTTCGACGCGGGCATGGTAAAGATAAACGCGCCGTTTTGTTCGGTCAGCTTCACTTTGACGCCCTTCTCGTCGGTCACGGTCAGCACATCCAGCTCATAGCCCTTGTCAGCCACAACGATCAGGGTCACGGTTTCACCCTCGGAAGCGCTGCTATGGTTTGCGGTCACTTCGCCGTTTTGGGAATCATCAACTATGACGGTATAGGTGGGGGCCACGGCTCCGCCGCCGCCCGTGCCGCTGCTTCCGGCGCGCTCAAAGGTGGCCGAAACCTCAACATCGGCGTCGGGCATGATGAAGCTGCGTTCGGTGGAAATGCTCAGTTTCTCTACGTTCTCGCCGTCCATGTAGGTGGCGGTAAGCTTGTTCAGCCGGTAGTTGTTGTCCGGCGTCACGGTGATGACCACGGCATCGCCGGCCGCCGCGATTTTCGGCGCGGCGGAGACCGTGCCGTTTACCGCCTCAAGCGCGGTCACCGCATGCAGCTTTTTCGTCCGCGCCCCTACGGTGAGATTGTCTCCGAGGGCGTAAACCGTGCAGGTCTTGCTGCCGTCTTGGTTGTCCACAATGCGGTCGAAGCTGTCCCCTTCGGCGGTGACCTCCGCCAGCCGGTAGCCGGCCATCGCCCTGACGGTGAACACAAGCGTCTCGCCCTGAAGCACCTTGTCGCCGCTCTTGCGCACGTCGTTCTCGTTGTCCCACGTGACCGTCCAGGACTCGCCGTCCACAGCCGTGACATCGTAGGAAACCACTTTCTGGAACTCCACCGTGATGTCTACGACCTCTTCATTTCCACTGAGGGCGTCGATGGTGAGCACATCGCCCTGGTAGACTGCCGTAGGATCCTTTGCGTTGGCAACCGCCACATCGTCAATTTTCCATTCCTTGACCATCCATCCAGCAGCAGGCTCGCTTGTAATCACCACGGTGGAGCCGCCGCCTACATCGGTCTTTCCGGATGCAAAGGGAACGGTGTCGGTCGTCGCGGACCGAATGGTGCCGCCCTCTCCCGCGCCGTAATTGCCCACGACGCTGTAATGGACGGTGTAATAGCTCTGGGGAACAAAGTCAATGTCAAAAACAACATCATCCATGATGCTTTCAAATCGCTTCGTCTTGCTGTGGTCGCTGTCGTAGACCGTTCCGTTCACCGTCCACTTGCCGACCATGTAGCTTGCCTTGGGCTCGGCAAAAATCACCACGGTGTCGCCGTCATAGGCGTCGATGCTTCCTCCGGTGTATTCGCCCGCGGCCTGCTCGGTTCCGTTCTTGTCGAGCACCTGATAGCGGACTTCGCCCTCCAGCGCGTTGAAGGTGCCGCTGACGGTGCGGGCGTTGGCCCGTTTGAATACCGCCTCAACCGCGGTGTCGGCGCTGAGCTTCAGAATGTTGTATACCGCGCCGCTGTCGTCCGCGGCCATGCCGTCCACCTTCCAGTAATCAAAGACGTAGCCGTAATCGGGCTGGGCCGTCAGCGTGATCGCCGTGGCGCCCGGCACCCCGGAAATCGTCTTTGACCCTTCTTCCGAGGTCACGGTGTCCGTCGTATCGCCGTAGACGACGGTGACGGTGCCCTTTCCGGTGGAAAGGCTCAGGTCGTAATGACCCAGCTCCGCCAGCGTGCTCACCTCGGTGTTCTTCAGCAGGGTAAAGGTATAGCGACTCCCTGTGTAGGGCAGGTATTCGAGGTTGTCCTCCCCGGCCTCGGCCTCCGGGTCGTAGTCCGGGTTGGGGGTTTCGGTGCAGAGAACGGCGCCGTCGACCTTCCAGCGCGCGTCGGCTGCGATCTCGTAGCCCGGCGCCGCCTCAACCGTCACCTCTGTGTCGCCTGGTATTCTTGCGCCGGAAGCTACATAACGGGTGATAGGCTCGGTTGCCGCATTATCGTCATGATCCCATGTGTAGCTCGCGCGGAGGTTGTCAGCAAGGGTGAGCACATAGCTGTCCCGGACAAAAACAGGGTAAAGGTCCGCATTTCTCTTTGGCATGGTGATGGTAACTTCATCACCATCGTAACGCGTGTTACTGCCGCCTACCACAAATTCCCAGTGGCTGAAATGGTAGCCCTCAGCGGCTATCGCCTTGAATGTCAATTCTGCACCCGGGGTGGTTGTAGCGCCGTTGGCAAAGCTATTCGGCATGACCACCGAGCCGGCGTCTGGTGTGCGGTTGGTTACAGTAAGCTTGTGCTGCTCCACCTCAAATTCCAGCGCTACATGCAGCGGTTCCGAGAGCATGGTGCAGGACAGAGTCGGGTTGCTACCGTTCTCCGCGGCAGGTTCGTTATCGCCGCGTTTTACCGTCCAGCTCTTGATCTGATACCCTTCATATGGCTTTGCCAGGAAGAGCAGCGACGTGCCGTTGCTGAATGTAACGCCGGGAGCAGTCAATTGTTCCTGTGCGACTGCCTCTGGGGAAATCAATTCGATGGTACCTGCCGGGTTGCCGTTGACCGTGCCGACTTCCGCAGTCACAGGAAACTGCTTGCCGGTGACGATATAGGTGGCCGGCTCGAAGGTCACCAGATAGTTGCCGCCGTAGGTGATGCCGCCGACGACGTACTTCTGGCCGTTTTTGGATGTGGGGGTGTCCCCGTATTTGTTTTCGCCTTCGATTTGCACCACATTGTTCGGGTTGACTTCTCCGGTTACCGTGTAGCTGCCCGGCAGCGTCGACTGGTCCAGGCCGACGTCACGGCCGCCGGTGTTGTAGACGTGCATGGACACGAAATCGGTGTGCCCGGCAACCGCGGCGCTCAGCGCGTCGCCGTAGACAAGGCCGTTCGCCTCTTTTACATAAAGCTCCGGCATGTTGTCTTCGACTTCATACTGCGGGACGGTCCGCCCGCCTCTTACGCCCACGGTGATGTGGCGGGGTGTTACGGAGAACCTGGTCTGATAGGTAACACCGCCGTAACTGACATCCAGACGATAGTCTCTCGCCGGGGTCTCGGCATACCATGCCCAGCCATAATCGTAGTTGCCGCCGTTATAATGGCCGGAGCCGCTTCCGTACCAGCTGACTCCGTTGCCCCCCAGACGGTATAGTCTGGCGGTGCAGCTTGCACCGAAGCTGCCGCTGTCCTTGACGTGCGTCTCGGTGCCATCGGTGTCTATCACCGTCTGTGTGACACCGTCACCGGACTTGGTGTATTGAATCAGCTTGTAGGACCAGCCGTCGCCGTAGACGACGGCGTCGGTTTCATTCCCTTTATTGTCATAGATTGCCAGGCGATAGCCGGTATCTCCGCACAGAATTTCCCTGCTGCCCAAATCAAGGGGCAGGAATACCCGGCTTCCGTTGTAGGTAGCAGCAATCCGGTAAACACCGGAATCCAACTGGGAGGTCATTTCCGCTGTCAGGTTTGCAGTCGCTGTTTTTCCCTGTGCCGTCAGCGCCACATTGTAGGAGCGGAAATAATTGAGGCCCGTGATTTCAAAGGTGACGGTGCCCGTAGGTGCCACATTGTGAGAGCTTGCGGTGCTCTCAATGGAAACGCTGGCATGCGGCTTGCCATTATGATCCACATCGGCGCTCAGCGCAGTGACTACCTTGGCGCTGCGCATACTGTAAACAGCGTCGAAGGTATCCGTATAGGCGGATATCAGGTATTCCTCACCGCGCGCCTCATCCCAGTAGATCACATTGACGCGGCAGCGGTAAGCACCCGCCGTGCTGTAGCCGGAGGAGCGGAAGGTATAGGCGGGGGACGTCTTACCCGGGACATCTGTCCATTTCCCGTTTACCAGCATCTTCCATTGATAGTTGATACCCTGCGGATAGTCGCCAGGGTTAGCCACCTGAACGGTGACAGTCTCCTGAGAATCGGGATAAAGGGAGACCTGTCCATTTTCATCCAACCCGGAGAGGCTCAGTTCGGGATAACCTACATCTGTCTTGGTGCGGGCAATCAGCACTTCTCCCTTGATGCTGTTGTTGGGGGCGTAGCCGCGAACGGCTTGAATCTGGTAATAGTAGTCCGTGTACGGGCTCAGGTTCGTGTCCGCGTAGCTGAACTGCCAGGTGCCGTCGCCCTGCGGCACGCCCTTGTCAAACGGCACAAAGGCCAGGTCATAGCTGCCGGTGCCGTCGGGGAACTCGTAATAGCGGTAAATCTGGAACCCGGCGATGCTCTTGTCGTAGCTCCAGGTGAGGACCACGGTGTCGTCGGTGGTGTGTTCCACATCCTGCGCAAAATCCGTGGGCAGGCAGGGCGGCATTTCCACATCCGTGACCAGATAGTTGACCACGGGGATGCTCTTCCAGCCCTTGCCGTCATAGTAATCCTGTTCGTAGGCAAAGAGCTTCCAGCTCAGCCCATAGCCGAATTCCTCGGCCTCGGCAGGCATATTCTGCATGGATGCGGTGTAGGTGCTGCCCTCGGTGGTGGTCATGACATAGCCCGCGCCGCCTTCGACACCGGCCTTGACACCTACCACCACGCCACCGGCGCCTGCACCGGCGCTGGTCTCAAGCTCCACCGAGCCGCTGAAGCTGTGGCTTTCCTCGGTGCTCATGTCAATGGATTGGGTCACCGCTATGCCGCCGCCGGTTCCGCTGTACCCTACTGCGGCATAGTCGTCATCCCAGACCAGAGCGTTCTTATAGCCCTCGGCGCTCGTTGGATAGGTGGTGGGATCTCCCAGCGTGTGGGTGAGAATATTGCCCGCGATTTGAGGCAACTCCGCATAATCCCTGGCGATATCCTCGTACTTGTCCAGCTCCATGACCTGCTGGGCTGCAGTATGCGGCGAAGTAATGGTCATGACTTGGCGATCGTAGCCGCCATTGCCATTCGGAGTATAGGCGTCATAAACATATACTACCACGGGGATGGAATAGAGCACCACGGCGTCGGAGCCTACGGCGGTGGAATATTCAATGGACTGCTCCAAGGTGGAGGTCTTCTCAAACTCATAGGTAAAGGCGGCTTTCAGCTCCAAGCTGGCTTCTACGGACGCCACGGTAATACCGAAGACCTTAATATCCTGTTCGAAAGAGACATAGGTGCCTGCGGATATGGACGTCGCTGCGGTTACGCCGTCGCCGCTGCTCTTTGTTTTGGCATAGGAAGTAGTTGACTCGGCGTAATTGCCGGAGAGGTCGTCCCGATTCAACAAATCCTCAAAGTAAGGTGCCGATGCCAGCACCGCCAGCACTTCAGGGTTTGAGTAAGTAAAATAGTGGTTGCCTGTATATTTCAGATAAGCAGTATCCTTGTCCGTATTGGGAAAGTCGAAGGAAGAGCTGGTGTTGACCTTCTTGTGCTTGATAAAAGATGTTTTGTCATACTGTACGCCGGGGGAAGACGCGTCTTCACTTACGGCGTCGCCCTCCTGGCCGGCTTCGGCTTTTACCTTCGCCTCCGTGCCCGCCATGACGAAATACGTCTCTCCGCTGATGCCATAGCCGGTTTGTGTGCTCAGGTCAAAGGACTGACTGTAGACTTGTTCCAGATAGTCAGGTAGCAAGTCTTTCAAAGTGAGACTCACGGGGATAAAATGCTGCATGGTGCCCAAAGCATCATAGCCTAAGCCAAAGATATCGGCAGAGGCGGCGCCGTACTCCGTGTAAAAGCGGCGGCTTAGCGAATCAGACCCCAAACTTACTGCATGTTGAAAATCATCCGTCTTATCCAATGCCGCCTTCAGCTCGAGGCCGGCATCGCCGTATTCGAAGTATAGGCTATCGAAATAGAGGGTGGCAGGCTCGGAAAGCCCATTGGAGATGACAGCTAAGTTGGCAACGGCCAGAGGAGAAGAATAGAAGATATCCTTGTCACTGCCGCTGCGATTCATGCAGGCATATTCGTAACCGCCCTGCTTATTCCTGGCAAAGAGGTCAAAGTTCTTGTCGGTTACAATGGTAAAGCCGCTGCCGTTAAACTTGTAGATGGCGGCATAGCGGGAGTAGATGTTGCCCGCCGCCAAGTCGTTCGCCGACTGGCCGCCCAGCACCAGGCTGTTGGTTCCGACCCCGGTAAGCTCGCCGAACGCAAAGGCTGCGCGGACGATGCTGTCGCCCTCTGAGCTGACCAGCGGGAAGTTGCGGTAGGAGCTCAGCATGTTATTCGTCCCGCCGAACAGGACGGCGGCGCGGCCGGAATCGTAGTTGTCGGTTCCGTAGTAGTAGCTGTACGTCAGGGCAAGGTCCTTGATGCCGTCCTCGTTGATGTCCCCTGCCAGCAGCGATACCATGTTGGGCACATATTTTTTCGAGGCGCCCATCTTGGTGATGTCGTAGTTCCAGGCGATCGTCCAGTTGCCCTCGACATCCTGATACGCGGTGTCGCTCGCACCGGTCTTTTGCTGGTACTGGTAGACCTCGATGCGGGGCGCGGCGCTGTCGGGAATGTAGACGGCGATTTCGTCGATTCCGTTGCCGTCAAAGTCGCCGACGGCCATTTGCAGGTAGTTCTGCGCCTGATAGGTGTAGCCGGCCCTGTCCTCCGGGTTTCCGAAGGAGCTGAAGTCCGCAACCAGCGTCTTGGCGCGGGCGGTGCCGCTCTTGCCGTCGTAGGCGTCCAGAACCTGCAGCTGAAGGCTGCCGGGCATGCCGTCTTCGCTGCGCTTGAGCGAAAGAAGGGCATACTGCTTTTCCAGGCCCTCGGTGTTGCCGTCAAAGTTGCCCGCCGCCACGGCGGTGGCCACAAAGCCGCCGGCCGTGTTCTTCAGCACGGCACCTTCAACCAGCACGCCGTCACCGGCGGCAATCGCGGTGTTGGCAACGGCCTGGCTCCTTGCGGCGGCATTGACCTTGGAGTGGCCGTCGGCCATGAACTCGACGTAGGTGCCCAGCGCCTTGTCGGCATGGCCGTTGAGAGTCGCCTTCAGGTCGAAATAGGTGCTTTCGGCCCCCTCTTCGCCCGTCAGCTTTTGCTCGGTCATGAGCAAAAGCTCGGCGACCGGGTTGACGGTGGTAACGTCTTTGCCGTACGGGTTGGACGTGTCGTTGGCGTCATACCCTTCCGGCGCCACGCTTGTGTCAATGCCGATTGCCTCAAGGGCATTCATTTCCGACACATCCGCAGCCCCGCCGCCGGGCGCCGCAAGAATGTTCATCGGCAAAAGACCCAGCAGCATGCAGGCGATCAGCAGCTTTGCTGTCAGTTTTTTTACGCTCATACAGAAGTCTCCCCTACTTACAAATTTTCTTGTCCTCTTTTTTACTATAATCTGAAAAGCATGGAACTGATATCCTACTCGGCATACGAATCGGTTGGCACTACGGTAGTTAGAAGCCACAGCCATGCAATGGATTCAGATAGATGCTCAGTCACATTTCCAACCGCATCGTGACCGTCTGATACTGCAGAGATAACATGGTTATTGGACAGAGTCAAACCGCCACATTCGTTCCGGGAAAGGACACAGGCCCCTTTTACCGCCTCAGCCTCTGTTGTGCAAACGGGCTGATGCATGCCAGCGCTATGGTGGGCAGTGGAGGCAGGATCACAAAGAACTTCAGTTGCGGACTCAATCATCACTTTTTCATAGCATTTCCTCCTCATCCGTCCATTTGCATGGAGTCCAGCAGCTCGTTGATGGATGCCCGGACGCGATAGTTACCATCATCCCAGACCACCTCGCTGTCTTCCAGCCTTGCTGTGCCGAACAATTCCGGTGAAGCCAAGCGTCCAAATCGAATGGCATGAATCCGTTGCCGCATGTCCACGATGGCCTCGCTGCCATTGAGAAAACACAGCTTCAACCGATACTCAGGTAGCACCTGCAATGTTACTCCTATGGAATTCATCTAATCGCCTCCCTTGTGCATAAATAACGGCATAAAATAACAGCATGGGATTTCTGCTTTTATCATACAGAAATTCCATGCTGTCCGCCTCCCCCGAAAGGGGGATTTTTGAGGGACTATTTCAGCAGATCCACCAGTTTGCTTCGGCGGTCGATGCTGGTCTTGTTGAAAATGCTTCGGATGTGACTCTTGACCGTCTCCTCGGAGATGAAGAGCCTTGCGGCGATCTCCTTGTTCCGCAGACCCTCCGCCGCCAACTGGGCCACCTCCCGCTCCCGGTCGCTGAGCTCTCCCATCTGATCTGGATGCTTTTCCAGCATGGCGAAGATCCGGCTCTCCTCCGCTTTGGTATAGTGGATCTCCAACGCCTTGATCTCCACAATGGCCCGCTCATGCTTCTTCCGAATGGAGGGGAGCAGGAACAGGACGGAAAGATATTTTCGGAAGCAGGCCAGGAAGGTAAAGTTCCGATCCTCCTCCGCCAGCGTCAGAGACTGCTCCAGATAGTCCGCCGCCTTTGGGATCGACCCGATGGCCAGGTAGCACAGGGCCAGTCCCACGTACATAAAGTTGCGGGTGGACAGGGAGATGAGGCGGCTGTCCAGTTGGAGGGACGCCTCCACACTGGCAATGGCCCGCTTGTACTCCTTTCGCAGGATCAGGTCGGTGATGCGGTTGGTCTTTGCCATAAAATTGGTAAAGGTCAGGTCGTCCAGCATATCCGACGCCCCCCTGGCCCACACCGCGGAGCGGTCCGGCTCCATCATCAGACCCAAAAGATATGTACGCACTGTTTCTGCCATCTGGGTGTTGATGGCGGTATGCTGGAGAAACGGATAGGCCAGCGCCTTGGTTTCCAAATACTCGATGGCTTTTTGCAGGGAGATCATATCCGACTGATAGATGGCGTTGATCCCCAGCAGCAACGCCGCGCCGTAGGTGACCGTGGCGCTCTGCCACCGCTCGGACAGCAGGGCCGCGCGGTGGGCATAGATGTCCGATTCGTCGAAGCGTCCCTGCACGCTGAGGGCCTCGCCAAGATACAGCTCATAGGCCCCGGCCCCATGGTGATTAGTCAGTCGATCATAGACCTCCAGCATCTCCCGCAGTTCCTCCGCCGTCTCCATCATTTTTCCCGGTGTACGGTAAAACAGATACCACATGGAAGTGGTGCCAAACAGATAGGGCTCCTTCGGCGTGAACAGGGCGGAAGGGGCACTCATCAACTGCTCCGCCGCCAGATACCGGGCTTTCATTGCGGGAATGTTAGGAAATTCCCGGAATGCGGACACCATGTACCATTCGCCCATCAGTTGGGGGTCGCCGCTCTCCTCAAGGATGTCCCGACTCTGCTCCAGGGCGGCCTCGAAGCCGTCAAAATCCACACCCGCAAACAGCGCCAGACACAGCCGCAGCATAGATATGGGATGGCGGGAAAGAACGGCACGGGAACATCGGGAGAGAACCGTCTGCGCAAGCTCGGTATAGCTGAGGGCACCAAAGGTTTCATTCAGCAGTCCAACCAGTTGACAAGAAAGTAACTTCTCATCATTGTCTGCTCGGAAAAAACATTCCACGGCTTTTGAGGTGTTGTTTGCCTCATGATAGATCTCTCCAGCAGCGCTATAAACCTGCCCACGAAAATCCTGCGGCATCTCCGCTAACATTCGCAGGAGAAAATTACGCAGCAGTTCATGGGGATACCCGGCACGGGTACGACGGTCGTGGAGCAGAAGTGGAATGCGCACAAGGAGATTGTATAGCTCTGCCTCCTGATTGGGGGCAATCTGAGACAGCTGTTCCTCCCGAATACAGTCAAATACAGATACTCTCAGAATCAGTTCCTGTTCCTCTCGGGAAATCTTTCGCCAGAAAAACTCTTGGAGGAGTCCATCTATATCCCGAAATTCCGGTAAAGCACTGCCATTCTCACGCAAGTTTTCAAAATACAGAGATACCGCAGCGGCCCAACCCTCGGTATTCCGATAAATAACCTCCGCCTGCTGCCTGGAAAGTTCCAGCCCAAGCTGCCGGCCGTACTCCGAAATATCTCTGCGACTGAGAAGCAATTCGCGGGAGGCAAGACGGTAGATGCCAGCCGTGTTTTCAAACACCGCCCGCAGACTCCCAAAGTTTTGGGAAATCAGTATCATATGTAGTCCGTCCCGCTCCCGATCTGCCATGGCTCGCAGGAGTGGCAACGGCCAGTTATCTCCGATCATCTGGAAGTTGTCGAGAATCAAGTAGCAGGGCTCCGGAACAGAGATTTCGGAGAGAATATCCGCAGCTTCGCCCACATTGCTGCGGTTCAAAAATCCTAACTGACGTAGGGACTCGCCGGCCGCCTTATTCAGCCGGCTAATCTGTTGGACAAACCAGTCCAGACTACTGTCTTGCTGGAAGCTCACCGCCGTAAACCAATGGACCTGTTCAGAGGGAATATCCCGCATGGCCCAGCGGACCGCGGTGGTCTTGCCATATCCCGCTGGCGCTTCCAGCATAGAGAGGCCGCACTGATGCAGCCGGGAGAGCTTTTCGGTAATTTCTTCCGAAAAATAGAGTTGCTCCATCCAATCACCCCATTTCTTCCCAGTTTCATTATAAAAGAATGAATCCTGTTTGTCACTCCCTTGAATGGGTGATTTTTAGGAGTAGCAATTACAGCAAGCCGGTTTCAGTTGTAAAACGGCCTGAAATACGACGAAATGCCCCCAACCCATTCGGAAGAGGGAAATTTCAAAAGTGGTACGACAGATAGCCGTTGAATTCCACCAGCAGCTTATACGGATCATTCAGGCTCATTGCTTTCAGTGGAGGCACCTGCTCCATCTGATTCATGTAGGTCCAGACCTCCATAGCAATGTGGCCGGCCCGAAAGCACAGGTCCAATACGCCGGAGGTGTCCAGATGCTCCTTGTAGATTCGGGCCACCCCTCCGTCGGTTAGGGCACCGACTTCCTGCCCGTCAAGTCTGAGGGGGAGCGTATCATTTTGGAGCGGACCTGCATCAATGCCTTCTTGTGTCAGTCTGTAGGAAAGTTCGTTGAAAAATCTTTCGTTCATATCCTGCTCAACCTTTCTTTGCTTGAAATAAAAAAGGCCAGGATTTCTGAAGCGAAAGCCTGGCCCTTAATCACTGCATTCAGTTTTTAAATGACCGTGCCTCTGTGCAGGCACACGGAGGCTGATCGCCCCCTGAAAAAAGAAGAGGCCGAGATTTCTTTTCGAAATCTCGGCCTCTCATTGGACTGATTTATCTGGTTCTACGCGGGTTTGAGTCGGGCCAGTTTGTGGCCCGTCCCGCAAAATATCCAAATTTCAAGACCCTTTTGCATTTAAGCAAAAGGGCCTTGTGGGGCTTGAAAACACTCGCTTTTTGAGCAAATAGCTTTTTTACCCTATACTTTTGGTCGGAGTGGGGAGAGTCGAACTCCCGGCCTCTTGAACCCCATTCAAGCACGCTACCAAACTGCGCTACACCCCGATTTGCGAAAATTAGTATAACACACCTAGCTTCGCTTTGCAACCCCCCGGTTGCTTCTCGACAAAAAGTACGGCTACCGCACGAGATCGCATTCGTATTCATGCGGCTGCCAAGCCGGCAGCAATCCGGATTTTCGTCTGTTTTATGGAGACCCTCGACCGGTAGAGAAATGTTGTCGACACTGCCAAATTGTGATACCATATATTAAATTCACCAAACCGAAAGTGGGGGGACTGCCATGTACTACAGCGCGCAATTGCCGTCGCCCGTTGGGCCGCTTACTCTCGTGGGGGACGGCGACAGCCTCGCGGGGCTCTGGATCGAGGGGCAAAAATACTTTCAGGCCACCCTGCGTACTGCGCCGCAGCGGCGCGATGATCTGCCCCTGTTTCGGCAGGTCAAAGAGTGGCTTGAGCGTTACTTTTCCGGCAAAAAGCCTGCAGTATCGGAGCTGCCGTTGAACCCCGCCGGAAGCGAATTTCGTCGGGAGGTCTGGAAGCTTCTCTGCGAGATTCCCTACGGCGAGTTGACCACTTACGGCGAAATCGCAAAAAAACTCGCCGCCAAACAGGGCCGTCCGAGCATGTCGGGCCAGGCCGTGGGCGGCGCTGTGGCCCACAACCCCATTTCCATCATCATCCCCTGTCATCGGGTTGTCGGCTCTAACGGCAGCCTGACGGGGTATGCCGGCGGCATTGATAATAAGATCAGACTGCTCGAGCTTGAGGGCGTCGATCTCTCCCGGCTGAGCGTGCCCAAAAAGGGTACCGCGCTGTAAATTCCATCCATCAAAAAGAGCGGCGCCCCGCGGGGCGCCGCTCTTGCGTCATTGTTTCTGCTCGTTCAAAAGCTGCTCGCACAGCAGCGCCGCGTCACCGATGAAGCCCGGGCAGCGCCCTTTCATCAGGCCGCTGCTCTGCGCCTCGGCGAGCACCTCGGGCGTGGAGATGTCGACGCCCAGCAGCTCACGGCAGGTCAGCGCCGGATGGCTCTTTAAAAACCGGCGGTGAAACTCGCGGGTGAGCTCGGCAATCTTTCCCTTGGCCGCCGCGTCACCCTCGGTGTTATAGGGATGCGTCAGGCCGATGGCCATGATCGCACCGCTGACCGCGCCGCAGACGTCGCCGTGGCGCAGCCCGCCGCCAAAGCCGCCCGCAACAGCAAGCGCCGTGCGCTCGTCAAGCCCGGTCTCAGCGCAGAAGCTCGCAAGTACGGCCTGCGCGCAGTTGAACCCCCGTTCGTGGTAGCTGTTTGCCAATTTGTCTCTTGTCATACTCAAATCCCCCTATTTCAATTCTCTCAAATTCGCGTCATAGAGCATTCGCCTGCGGTAAGCCGCATACTTTGGTTCCCCGAGGCGCGCCGAGAGCGCCATGACCAGTAGCTCCGGGTTGAGATTCTGCTCGCTGCCCGCCTTGAGCAGTGCGTTCAGCGCCACGCCGTCCGACGTGGGCTCTACGGTCACATGGAGCATATACTCCCGGATGTTAACCGTACGCATACCGCTCTTTGACTTCTTCTCCATCGGCAGCTGCTCCTCGGCAAGTACGGCCTGTACCGCCTCCGGCGTCCAGTCGCACTCCACTTTTACATCGTAGCGCGCCGCCGCAATCTCACGAAAGTCCCGCTCGGGGGTGTAGACTGCCGTAACACGAACTCCCGCGGGTAACTGCTCGTTCAGACGGCGGGCTGTCTCCTCGTGGTCCAACGGCTCTGTCAGGCGCACATCGAGAAGCTCGGTGTCGCTTGCAAAGCCGAGCGACAGCGGCAGAGCAAAGACCAGGTGCGGATGGGGATTGAAGCCCTCCGTGTACCAGACAGGCAGTCCCGCCCGCTTGATTGCCCGGGTCAGGCAGCGCATGAAATCCAGGTGGGAGATGTAGACTGCCGTTCCCTCTTTGACAAGCTGAATTCTAACCGATTCCAACACAGCACCCCCCATTCAGAGCCGCGGCTCCGCAGCCCAGACACTGCTCGCGGCAGTTCGGCGACGGCTCGGCCGCCGCAGCGCGCTTCGCCTCCCGGATCAGATGGGCCTTGCTCACACCGATGTCGATGTGGTCCCACGGGAGCACCTCGTCAAAGGGGCGCTCACGGTTTGCGTAAAACGCGGGGTCCAGCCCACAGTCCTCAAAGACCGAAAGCCAGGTCTCAAAGCGGAAGCTGTCGTCCCACTCGTCGAACTTCGCACCCCTGCGCCACGCCTCCAGAATGACTTTGGATAGCCGCCGGTCGCCGCGCGCAAAGACCGCCTCGAGAAAGCTCACTTTGCTCTCATGCCAGTGCAGCGAGATCTTTTTGGTGCGCACCGATTCGCGCAGAGCCTGCTGCTTGCCCACAAATTGCTCGACGGTATCCTGTGCCGCCCACTGAAAGGGCGTAAAGGGCTTGGGCACAAAGCCCGCGACGCTCGCCGTCACGACAGCGCCCCGCCCGCGCGCACGGTTCTCGGTGGCATAGTAGACATCGAGCACTTTCTTTGCAAGCTCCGTGATGCCGAGCACATCCTCCATCGTCTCGCCCGGCAGACCGATCATAAAGTAGAGCTTGACACCCGACCAGCCGCCCGCAAACGCGATGGATACGGTCTTGAGAAGCTGCTGCTCGGTGACGTTCTTGTTGATGACATCGCGCATGCGCTGGCTTCCGGCCTCGGGCGCAAAGGTCAGAGCGCCCTTTCTCACCCGCTGCACCCGCTGCATCAGCTCCGTGGAGAAGTTGTCCACCCGCAGACTCGGCAGCGACAGACTGACCTTGTCGGCCTCGCACCAGTCGAGCAGCGTGTCTGCGAGCCGCTCGAGCTGCGGATAGTCGCTCGTCGACAGCGAGGACAGGGAGATCTCCTCGTAGCCGGTCGAGGCGATCAGGCGCTTTGCATTCTCGTTGAGCGTCTCAACGGACTTCTCACGGATGGGCCGGTAGATGTTTCCGGCCTGGCAGAAGCGGCAGCCGCGGATACACCCGCGGAAGACCTCCACCATGGCCCGGTCGTGGACAATGTCGCAAAACGGCACGACGAAGTACTCCGGATAGTACATCCTGTCAAGATCCTGCACAATGCGCTTTCGCACCCGCTCGGGAACGCCCGGCCGGTTCGGCGAGACCGCCTCGACGGTGCCATCACCCCGATAGCTCACATCGTAGAAGCCCGGCACATAGATTCCCTCGATCTGCGCCAGTTTCCACAGTATCTCGCTGCGCGCAGTTCCCTTTGCCCGCTCGTCGCGCACAAGGTGCGAGACCTCCAGAATGACCTCCTCTCCCTCACCAAGCATGAAAAAGTCAAAAAAATCTGCCACCGGCTCCGCGTTGTAGGCGACGGGCCCTCCCGCGCAGACAAAGGGCTCGTCCTCACGGCGCTCGCAGGCATACAGGGTGATCTGCGCGAGATCCAGCATGTTGACTACATTGGTGTAGCAGAGCTCCGTTTGCAGGGTGAAGCCCACCAGATCAAACTCACTCACCGGGTCGCGGCTCTCGATGCCGAAGAGCGGAATGCCCCTGGCGCGCATTTCTCCCTCCATATCCGCTGCGGGCGCAAAGACCCGCTCGCACCAGATGTCACTCTCGTTGTTGAGTACACCGTAGAGAATTTTCATTCCCAGATGACTCATGCCGATCTCATACAGATCGGGGAAGCAGAACGCAAAGCGAAGCCGCACATCGGCTCGATTTTTGACGACACTGTTTACCTCGCCGCCGACATAGCGCGCCGGCTTCTGCACTTTTGACAGCGCGTACTTCAATTCCAGCAAAAATTTTCCTCCAACGCGCGGCTATTTTTGGCCAAAACCGAATGGATTCGACAGCCGCGGCTGGTCTTATGATACCGCATCTGACAATTTTTTTCAAATCCTCCCTCTTTTTCAGAGATTCTCACGAAAAACAACAATATTTTACGATATTTTTAAAAAAGGGGCTTCCCAGAAAATGGATATTGTGCTATGATGAAAAAAAGGCAAAGCTGTTGAAAGACAGCGACGCAAAGCTTCAGAGCCTAAGCCCGCCCCTCCGCGGGTATGGTCGTCAGTTGCTATCCGCAGAATCGTCCCTCCATAACGGTTCTGGGGATACTTGCGCTTGGTTGAGATCATGAACCTCAACATGGTTTCAACCTGCCACACACACTTTCCAAAACTGCAACAGATGCAGTCGTAATCGCAGCAATGGATTTTCTCTTATCCCTGCGTACGAAAAAGAGCCGCCGACTAATCCCTTCGGCGGCTCTTTTTCATTTCTATGGACTCACAGCGCCGCAGGCGACCCGCTTCTGCGCCTCACCAGCCTCGCCAGAAGATACGCGCACACCAACACCAGAGAGAAGTTGTAGCGGGTCGTGATCAGCAGCCAGACCGCCCCGACCGACAGCGGCACGAGCAGCAGCAGCGTCACCAGGTCAAAGGCCCCCTCGGCCGTATCGGGAGAAAGCGTAAGCAGCAGCGCATAGCGCAGCGCCCGCCCGCCGTCAAGATCGCCGATGGGCAGCAAATTCAGCAAAGTGAGCGCCGCATTGATCGCCGAGAGAAACAGCGCGTCTTCAAACGGTCTGACCAACACGCACCAGAGATAGGGCGCGGCGGCAAGCACCGCCGAGCAGAGCGGTCCTGCGAGGGCGACGGCAATCTCCTGTCGGTAGCCGATCATCCTCCCGCCGCCCATGACGATGTTGATACCAAAGGGGCGCAGCACCACCTCTTCGACCGGTGCGCCGCACAGGCGCAGCGCCGCGAGATGGCCCAACTCGTGCAACATGGCCGACAGCAGAGTATAGAGCATGAAGCGGCTGCCGTCCACAATGGCAAAAAAGCCGATTACCGCAAAAAAAATGGGACTGGCGCGCAGCTTTCCAATTCGGATCATATCAGAACCCCAGTATCTTTCGCGGATTGACCACCTTGCCGTCGTAGCGGATTTCAAAGTGCAGATGCGGCCCGGTTGAGACGCCGGTCGAACCGACTTCGCCGAGTTTGGTTCCCGCTTTCACCTTTTTTCCCTGCTTGACCGACGTCTTACTCATGTGGGCGTAGAATGTCTTGAGCTTGTTTGAGTGCTCCACAATGACATATTTTCCGTAGACGGCCGAGGTGCCCACCTCAATGACCGTACCCGCGGCGGCCGACTTGATTGTTGTGCCCGTGGCGGCGCCGAGATCAACGCCGGAGTGAAAGCCGATCTTCCCCGTGATGGGATGAATGCGGTAGCCAAAGTCACAGGTCATCGTGCCGGACAGCGGCATTTTGAGCTTGACGCCGAGGTCGATCTTCTCGTCAATTGCATTGTCAGGCAGCTCCATTTCAGCCATCTGCGCGAGCAGACGATTGTGCTCGATCTCATCGTGTGCCTGCTCCAAAAGTCCGGTGTAATAAGTGAGATAGCCGGTATAGTAGCTACCGGCTATCTCCGCCAAATCCTCTGTTCCAAAGTCCTCTATCAGGGAGAGTGTCTGGAGATCGCCACCCCCGATTGCCGATGTCGGCGCCAGCTCTCCCTGCTCATCTTCGTAGACGTCCAGAATCTCGCCATCGTCGTCATACGAGGTCTCCGGCTCGCCGGGCGGCGGGTCTGCCCCCTCCTCTGCCGGGTCCGGATTGTCGGTGTTCCCGGGCTCGCTGTCCGTCCCGGTGCCACCCGTCCCGTCTGTCGGTTCAAACACCGGCACGCCCTCTTCCTCCTCAAAAAAGCCCGAGAAGACCGGTACACTCTTTGCAAAGTCGCGCAGCATCCGGTTGAGGTCCTCCAAATCCATACTCTGGGTCAGACCTTTCTGAAAGGACTTCATCACCGGCGCCGTCACCGCGTTTTTCATGTTGGCAATGCCAATGGCGAACACCAGGATGAGCGCGGAGGCAATCAGCTGGAATTTGAGTGATTTGGGAATGGTTCCGGGCGTCCCTCTCTTTGTCCTTGTCGCACTGCGCCGGCGCGGCGCGGGCGGGCGGTGGCGCACCGCGCCCCTCCTGTGCGGGTTCCTCTGCATCGGTCATCCTCCTCAAGCGGTGAAATCTTATTACAATTGTATGGAAAAGCTCTCCCGCTTAGACCAGATGACAGGAAAAAGCCGCCCGAATTCGGGCGGCTTTTTCTATGCTTTGAAATAGGCTCCAAGGCCTTTCGCGCTCATGGCATTGATAAAATCGGCGATCTCGCGCGTGCTCTCCTTTGCGCCGCCCGCGAGCCACTCGCTGATGACGGCAACGCTGCCGTTGACAACAAACGTATAGATGCGCTCGAGCTGAGTCTGTGACAGACTTGTCACGGTTCCCCACTGGCGCATGCTCTCGTCGTGGGCAATGTACATGATCTTGCGAATGTAGTCCTTGTCGCCAAACTCTCCAAAGAGAATGGCGCACAGGTCGCTGTTCTGCGCAATCAGCTGTAAAATCTCCTCGAGAAGACCATCGATGCTCCCCACGGAGAGGTTGCTCTCCCGAAGCGAACGGCTGATCTCCTCAAAGAGCTCATCCTCAATTTCAAGCAGCAGCTGCCCGGGGCTCTGATAGTGGGCATAGAATGTGTTTCGGTTGATATCGGCCCGCCGGCACAGATCGGCCACCGTCACTCTGCCAATGGGTTTCTCGCGCAGCAGCTCGAGCAGGCTCTCACGCAGCGCGGACTTTGTGTAGCGCACACGACGATCCATCTTGTTCGGATTCACAAAACCACTCCGTTCACAGAAAGTTTTCAATTGCACACAGCGTTATCGCACAGCTTTCCATTCATCTGCCCATTTTTGCACAGGCCCGCGAACAACTGCCCGTTGCCGCTGCCCGGTAAGCTCAGTATACTAAAGATGAAAAAGAAACTCAACAGATTGTTCGATAACATTCACTCTGTTTATCGTTCTTTCCCACGGAGGAGCCCTATGACACAGTTTCAAAACCAACCCGTCTGCTATCTCGTAACGGGCGGCGCCGGGCATCTCGGCCAGGCTGTTGTGCGCGAACTGCTGCGTCGCGGCCGGTGGGTGCGCGCTCTTGTGCTGCCTGGTGATCCTGCGGCACGGCGGCTGCCGGCGGATGTCGAGCTCATCGAGGGCGATGTGCTCGACCGGCGTTCTCTACAGCGCTTTTTTACCCTGCCGCAGGGCTGCGAACGCATCGTCATCCACTGCGCCGGTGTTGTATCCACCTCGTCCAGGTTTGAACAGCGCGTCTACGACGTCAACGTCACCGGGACGGAAAATGTCCTGCGCCAATGCGAGCGCAGCGGCGTGCGCCGGCTGGTGTATGTCAGCTCGGTTCACGCCATTCCCGAGCTGCCGCGCGGTGAGATCATGACCGAGCAGGCCATCTTCGACGCCTCCCTCGTGGTGGGCCCCTATGCCGCAAGCAAGGCGCAGGCGACCGCACAGGTGTTCCGGGCGGCTCGGCGAGATCTTGATGCCTGTGTCGTCTTTCCGAGCGGCATACTCGGCCCGCTCGATTTTGGCCGCGGCCATCTGACGCAGCTGGTCATTGACTTCTGCCAGGGCAGACTTCCGGCGGGCGTGCGCGGCGGGTATGACTTTGTCGATGTGCGCGACGTCGCGCGGGGCATCGTGTCCTGCTGTGACCGCGGACGGCGGGGTGAGGGATATCTGCTCACCGGGCGCTATGTTTCGGTGAGCGAGCTGCTCGAAACACTCCATGCGGTCGGCGGTGGGCGGCGGGTCCGCTGCTGCGCGCCGCTGTGGCTCGCACACATAGGTGTGCCGCTGTGCGCACTCTACTATAAGCTCAAAAAGCAGCCGCCTCTGTTCAATTCCTACTCGCTTCACACACTGGGTTCAAACGCCCTCTACAGCCACGAAAAGGCCGCGCACGAGCTCAGTTACACCCCCCGCCCACTTGAACAGACTATCCGTGACACCGTCGAGTGGCTCACACGCGAGGGGCGCACCGCAAGGTCCCGCCGTGCGCCGCGTGTACGACGCAGAGCAAAAAACACAGTCTAGGCATACAAAAAGCAGCCGCGCTGAGCGACTGCTTTTCCTTTTGCAGAAAGCGAATCCATTGACCCGCCGTCCTCACCTCAGCAGATAGTCAAAGAGCCGGTTGACGGTCACGACAGCCTGCTGGCGGGAGTAGGTCTCGGTTGGCCCGAAACTGTCCTCGCTGATGCCGTTCATGATGCCCGCACGCGTCACATAGTCGATCGGCACACGCGCCCATGACGCAAAGCGCCCCGTGTCGTGATAGGTTCGCGAGGTACCGGTCGGGCTTTTGGCGCCTAGAAAAGACGCGGCCTGGCGCAGCATTTTTGCCGCCTCCTGGCGGGTGATTGCTCCCGAGGGGTCAAACACGCCGTTTCCCCTGCCGTCGACAACGCCGAGCGCCGCCATCATGCGGACCGCGAGATCGTCGGTGTCGGCAAAGGGCGATTTGTCGAGCCGCAGACCGAGCGTCTTGCAGTGGGTCTCAAGGTCTTTCCCGAGGGACTTTTCAAACAGCGGCACAAGCAGCGCGCAAAAGTCCGCGCGGCTGATGGGCTCTGTATAGTCATGGCGCATCTGCTCAGGGAAAAGACCCCGCTCAATCGCCTTTTTCACCTCCGGCTGCGCCCAGGCGTCGGGGGTTTCCTCCCGCTCGAGAAGCGTGAACACATCCGCCTTTGACGCCGACGCAAAGAGGCCGCCGATCAGCTCGCGAATGGTGTCAAACTTGCCGCGCAGCGCGGTGCTCGACAGAAGCCGTGTGCGCGAGGAAACGGGGTTTGCCACCACCTCGCCGAGAATGGTCGCAATGTCCTCAATGACGTTGGTCTGTGCATAGCGGTCCCAGAAGATCTGATCCGCTCCAAAGCGGCGCCACACCTCGTCCTGGTAGGAGAGCCAGCTGTCACGGACACTCTTCGGGATCAGATCGCCCGCCCCAAGCTCATAGGAGCCGGACAGACCGAGCTCGGAGAGATAGTAGTTGTGCTCATAGAGCAGCCCGTTGTTGTAGGGGGACAGCTTCGCCGTCAGCGCCTTGTCAGACGGATCGGGATAGCCGTAGAGCGCCGTGCTGTTCGCCAGCAGCGGATAGGTCAGAAAGTGGGCGATCTCATGGGCGGCGGTGAGCTCGTCAGTGCCGCGCCCTACGACGAGGCTCAGCCGGCACACCCCCTTGTCGGGGTAGAGCTCTGAGAGCCCGTCGTACTCCTGCCCCGTATCGGCAACATAGCGCACGGTAAAGGTGAGCGAATAGGTCTTTTTGTAAAAGTCCGTCATCTCGCGAAAGAGCGCGGCAGAGTAGCCGTCCACCGCCGACTCAAAGTTTCGCAGATGGGCCACCGTGAGCGCACCGCCGCTCTCATCGGTGATTCTGACCCCGAGGGAGGATGCGAGCTGTTCCACGGCGCCCGGGACATCGGCCGCCGTAATGCGCGAGGCAAAAGCGGGCCCTGCCGCGGCCGAAAAGGCGCCCAGGAGCAGCGCCATGGCAAGCATGGCGGCGGCCGCGCGTTTTCTCATGCGTCTCACAGCGTTTTCCTCCCAGATGAAAGATAGATTCATTATAGTCGTCTGCTCCACAAAAAACAACCGGACAAGCCGGTTGTTCACAGTACGTTAAAATTTAGGGGTCGGCCTGCTCCTCCTGTGAGAGCAGCAGATCGTATATATAGAGCTGATGGGTCTTGAGCAGATCCTCATAGAGCGACGCACCCTGCGCTGCGGAGTAGAGCTCGCCGTCAGCCGACTCGACAAAACGGGCCGTGGCCGAGCGCAGCTGCTCGCGGTAGTCGAGCAGGAAGTTGTGCAGCGAGCTGCGCGGCGCGCCGATGCTCTCAAGAACCTGGGGCATCAGAAGAAATGCCGACACATCCGTGATGTCGAGCGTGATCTTACCGGTGTTCGACCAGACCAGCACCGGCGTCGTATAGGCCCTCTTGAGCTCTTCGTTCGACCAGAGACTCGCATCGCCCGAGCTCACAAAGCCGCTGTCGGCAAAGGCCGCGTAGTACCCGCCGAGAGTGGGCAGATGATCGCCGAAAAAGACAAGCACCGTCGGTCTGCCGCTCTTCTCTATGGCTGCACAGATTTTCTCGAGCATCAAGTCCATATCATGGATGTTTTCGGTGTAGTTTTGCACCAGATCGAGATTCTCCGGCGACAGGCGCTCGCTCGTCACGTCGATGGCGTGCTCGGTGTAGAGCTTCTCATAGGGACCGTGGTCCTGCATGGTGATGCCGAAGACAAAGCGCGGCTGGTCATCCTCTCTGGGCAGCTCGAGCAAGTCGATCAGCCGGTCGGCAAAATAGTCATCCGAGCAGTAGGGACCCTTTCGGGTGACGGGCTCGTCAAAGTCCTCAAGATCGTAAAAGGCGTCAAAGCCGAGAAGCGGATAGGCCTTGTCGCGGTCGTAAAAGCTCTTTTGAAAGGTGTGCAGCGCGAGCGTCTCATATCCCTGCTCGTGAAAGAGCGAGGCGAGCGACTCGGTCGGTCCCTTGACATACTGCTGGTATGGAAGAACGCCCTCGGGCAGTTCACGCATGGAGACACTGAGCAGCACCTCGCTCTCGGTGCGCACCGTACCGCCGCCAAAGGAGGGCACAGCGATGGAGCCGATCTGCCCCTGCTGTCCGCGGGCGCGAAAGTGCTCGAGCGGGTCGGCGGAAAACTCCACATTCGGCAGCAGCGTCGGGTCCCAGAAAGCCTCTCCGAGAATCACAATCACATCGGGGTTTGCAAAGTCCTCCTCGGCAGGCGTCGCCGGGTAGTAGGTCAACAGCTTGTTCATGGTGACTTCGTCGTACTCCTGCGGCGCGCTCAGGCGCAGGTTGTCGATGTTCACCGAAAAGCCCCCGAAGAAACCGTTGGCCGCGTAGTTGCGCTCCTGAAAGAGCGTATCCTGCAGCGAGAGGCCCATCCAGTCATAGAAGAGCGTGGTGTGAATCGCCGTCGCACTGTAGCAGAGAATCGGCACGGCTGCAATGGCGAGCGCCGCAGGCAGGCGCACCAGCGCACGAAGCGGCAGCCGCGCGCGAAGCAACGCAAAGAGAAGCACAAACAGCAGCAGAATGCCAAAACCCGTCCAGATGGCGGGCGTCAGGACATAGCTCCCCCCCATCCCTGCGATGGAGTCGAGCCGGGATATCATCAGAAAATCCCACGGCAGCAGGGGCACACCCGTGCGCTCCATTTTAAAGTAGCTCACCGCCGCCATGAGAAAGAACGCACCGCCCGTGACAAGCGCCGCCGGTGCGAGCCGCTTGAACAGAAAGACGAGCAGCGCAAAGAGAGACCCAATGACAAATGCCTCTACCGCCAGCGCCGCCGGGTTCCCTGCAAAGAGTTCCTGCGCCCGCGCAAAGCTCGCGTAGTGAATGGCCTCGACCGTCACCGCGACAAAGATTGGAAAGCCGAGGGCCAAAAGCACCGTCGCCACGCGCGCCCGCGCGCTGCGGCGCGGAAGCGCGCGCTCGAAGCCGCGCACCACTGCGCGAAAGGGCGCGCCGAGCCGGTACAGCGCCGCGCCTGCGCCCCTGCGAAAGCGGCCGAAAGGAGCCTCAGGCGCCAGGAGCCGGCGCACCGGCGCGAACAGCTGCCGCAGCCGGAGCCGCCCCCTTGAAAGGCGGACGCGCATGCGTGCCCTCCCTCGCAGCACCACGCCGTGAAAGCCGGTTTTCAGACGGCGTAAGCCGCCTGAAATTCTGCGAAAAAAGCTCCCTGCCGCATGAAAGGCACGCCGCATCTGCCCCACGGCAGTGCGTAAGCCGCGCAACAGGCGTCTCCCGGCGGCACGGATGGCTCTGCCGCCGGCGCACACAGCTGTGCGGCAGCTCTGCCAGAAGCCGCCGCGCGCAGTTGTCTCTGACCTGCCTGCCGGTCTGCGGCCCTGTGTTTTGCCCAGGGCCGCCGTTTTCTTTTTTGGGGCGCGTGCGCGCCTCGGTTTGCGGTGTTTCGCCAAAGGGATCGCTCCGATTCTGTAAAGTCTCAACCATGTTATCACAAATGGACTGTAAAATCTATGAAGAAACCGTGAAAAATGCGTCTTTTTCGGGCATGATAATGAAAAAAGAACACAAATGATTGACAGATTTAGCAGAGGATGGTATTGTAAAAACAGGAATTATTCTTATTATTGAAATGGAAGGAGAAACGGCCATGCCTCAGGGCTTCTGGTATGCGTTGGGCGGAACAGGCTTCACTTTTCTCTGTACGGCGGCGGGTGCTGCCATGGTCTACTTTTTCCGCCGCGACATGAAAGCGTCGACACAGCGTGTTTTTCTCGGTTTTGCCGCCGGTGTGATGATTGCGGCCTCGGTGTGGAGCCTGCTCATTCCCGCAATTGAGCATGCGGAGGGCCGGGGCATCGTCGGCTGGATTCCGGCTGCGGGCGGCTTTGTCGCAGGCGGGCTCTTTCTGATGGTGCTCGACCGCATTCTGCCCCACATGCACCTTGACAGCGACGAGTGTGAGGGACTGCCCTGCCGGCTCGGGCGCTCCACGATGCTGGTGCTCGCGGTGACACTGCACAACATTCCCGAGGGTATGGCCGTGGGGCTCGCCTTTGCCGTCGCCGCACAGGACGGTCCCGCCGCTCTGCCGGGCGCTCTCGCCCTCGCGCTCGGCATGGGACTTCAGAACTTTCCGGAGGGCGCCGCCATCTCGCTGCCGCTGCGCCGGGAGGGACTGTCAAAAAACAGGGCCTTTCTCTATGGGGCCGCGTCCGGGATTGTCGAGCCCATTGCCGGAGTACTGACTCTCTTTGCGGCCACTTTCATTGACGGCATTCTGCCGTTCATTCTGTCCTTTGCCGCGGGCGCCATGATCTATGTGGTGGTTGAGGAGCTCATTCCCGAGGCCCACCTTGGCGAGCACTCCCACAGCGGTACCGTCGGTGTCATGGCCGGCTTTGTCATTATGATGATTCTCGACGTCGCGCTCGGCTAACTCATAATGCGGCGAAAACAACACAAGCTAATCGGGTCGCAGAATTCTGCGGCCCCATTCTTTTTCAGGAGATAACGCCATGACGCATAAGACACTCTGTCTTGCCGGGGGCTGCTTTTGGGGTGTGGAGCGCTTTGTTCAGGCTCTGCCCGGCATCCTGTACACCCAGGCAGGCTATGCAAACGGCCGGACCGAATGGCCCACTTACGAGCAGGTCTGCTCAGGGGAGACGGGCCATGCAGAGGCGGTTCTGGTTCGCTTTGACGCACAGACCCTCACTCTCAAAACTCTCGTCGAACTCTTTTTCACCATCATTGATCCGACTCTTCGCGACCGTCAGGGCAATGACTGCGGCTCTCAGTACCGCAGCGGCGTCTACTATGCCGATCCGGGTGATCTGCCGGTCATTGAGGCCGTGTTCGCGCGCGTACGGGCGCAGTATGAACGGCCTCTGTGTACGGAGCTTGCACCTCTGACACATTTCTGGCCCGCTGAAGAGTACCACCAAAGCTATCTGCAAAAGAATCCCGGCGGCTACTGCCACATTCCACCCGGGCGCTTCCAGCAGGCGTGGAGGATGCTGGTCGACCCTGCTCTCTACCCCATGCCGCCGCTGGAGCTTCTGCGCGAGACCATGGACCCGCTGGCCTTTCGCGTCGCCTTTGAGAGCGAAACAGAGCCGGCCTACTCCAATGTGTACTGGGACCGGTTCGAGCCCGGCCTCTATGTCGATGTTGCATCGGGCGAGCCGCTGTTTTCCTCGGCAGATAAGTTTCGCTCCCCCTGCGGCTGGCCGGCCTTTTCAAAGCCCATCGATCCGGCGGTCATCAGCGAGCACCGCGACACGAGTTTTGGCATGGAGCGCGTGGAGGTACGCGCGCGGGTCTCGGGCATTCATCTGGGCCATGTCTTTGAAGACGGGCCCGCACAGCGCGGCGGTCGGCGCTACTGCATCAACGGGGTATGCCTTCGCTTCGTCCCTCTCGCACAGATGGAACGCGAGGGATACGGCGGTCTCATTGGCGAAGTGGAATAGTGGCAGAGCGACATTCATCGTACGAGATGGCAAAAAAAGAGCCCCGGATGAACAAATCCAAAGCTCTCTTTCGTCTATGCGGCTGCGTTTGTTATTCGCGGGATGACATGCTGCTTTACTGACTACTTATACACCTCGGAGTGGTCGTCGCTCAACCCAATCAAGTAGTCACTGGATACATGGTAAAACAGACACAGCGTCTTGAGATGCCGAATCGGCAGATCAGTCTCTCCCGACTCATATCGCCGGTACATCTGGCGCTGTATCTTCAGAACTTCCGCAATCTGACTCTGCGTATAATCCCCGTCTTCGCGAAGATCGCGCAGTCGTTTTGACACTTCCTCCATACCGACCACCTCTCTCCTCAATGTGCGACGATTCCTACCATTTATTCTAGCATGATGCGGCGAAAGCCCATTGACAAAGAAACAAATTTGTATCATCATAGAACTTGATTATGGCGGTCCCTTCCCGGCGTGCGCGTTGGCACACGCCCCATGCCGCCGTTTTCAGGGGCAGCCGCGTTGAATCCCACGCGGCTGCTCTGTCTTTTGGCGGCCATTTGTCGAAATAGCGACAAGCGAAGCACTCCGCCCCACGGGGACTGCCGTCGGGAATTGCACTCATTGACCTCCACCAGCCAAGTGAACGTCGCGTGTGATCTTTTTCCACAAAACCCCTTGCAAAAGTTTTCCCGCTGTGTTAAATTACTACGAAAGGGAGTAGTTTTAAATTCCACATCAACAGCCGTCGGATGCCTGCATCCCTCTGGTGTGGAATCCGTTTCAGGTAACAAGACTTTTGAGCGCCGCTTTTCGGGCCGTCTCAAGGGTCTTTTTTCATGTTATCCCGACAGGCGACGCATACTATCACCATCATACTTTGGAGGGTCAGCCATGTTTGAAAACAAATCATCCACCGAGACCTTGCAACAGCTGCGCACCGACAGCAGCGGTCTTACGCCGGACGAGGCGCGCCAGAGACTCGAGCGCGACGGGGAAAATGTTCTGCGTGAAAAGGCGCCGCCGACAAAGCTGCAGCTCTTCCTCTCTCAGCTCAACGAGCCCATGATCTATATTCTGATTGTCGCGGCCGCCGTCTCGGTCTTTCTGCGGGAGTATGCCGATGCGGCCATCATCCTGTGCGTCATTCTCATCAACGCCATTGTGGGCATGGTGCAGGAGGGCAAGGCGCAGCAGGCGCTCGACGCGCTCAAGAAAATGTCGAGTCCAAGCGCCGTCGTCCGCCGCGGCGGCCATGTGCTGGAAATACCAGCGTCGCAGCTCGTGTGCGGTGACATCGTCCTGCTCGAGGCCGGCCGGATCATTCCCGCCGATCTGCGTCTGATCGAGACCCAGAGTCTCAATGTGGAGGAGAGCGCCCTGACCGGCGAGAGCGTCCCTGTGGAAAAAGACGCCGGCTTTGTCGCCGAGGGAAAAACCGCGCTCGGCGACCGGATCAACATGGCCTATATGTCAACCTCGGTCAGTTACGGCCGCGGCGAGGGCGTCGTCGTCGCGACCGCCGAAAAGACCGAAATCGGCAAGATTGCCTCCATGCTGCAAGACACCAAGGATGAGCAGACACCTCTTCAAAAACGCCTTGCCGATCTGAGCAAAGTTCTCGGGATACTCGCCATCGTCATCTGCGCCGCCATGTTTGCTCTGGCTCTCATTCAGGGCCGTGACATCGTCGAAATGCTCATCACCGCCATCAGCCTCGCAGTTGCCGCCGTGCCCGAGGGGCTGCCCGCAGTAGTCACCATTGTTCTGGCGCTCGGGGTACAGCGCATGGTCAAGGTCAATTCCATCGTACGGCGGCTGCCGGCGGTGGAAACGCTCGGCGCGGTCAGCGTCGTGTGCAGCGACAAGACCGGTACTCTCACCCAGAACCGCATGACGGTCAAAAAGATTTACCGCGACGGCGCGCTCGCCCCGGTGGAGGAACTCGACCCTGCGCGTGACCGGCGGTTTCTCGAGGGCTTTCTTCTCTGCGTGGACGCATCCATCGAGGGCGGCGAGCGGATCGGCGACCCGACCGAGCTCGCTCTGCTCGATATGGGCGTGCCGCTCGGCCTCACCCGCCCCGCGCTCGAGACGGCGATGCCCCGCATCAACGAGCAGGCCTTTGACTCGGACCGCAAGCTCATGACCACGGTACACCGGTCGGATTACGGTGTCATCGCGTTCACCAAGGGCGCGGCCGACCAGCTGCTCTCGCGCTGTGTCAGCATCGAGCAAAACGGCTCCGTGCGTCCCATCACCGACGAGGACCGCACGGAGATTGCAGGCGCTGCGTCGGCCATGTCCCGCGAGGCGCTTCGTGTGCTGGGTCTCGCCTATAAGACGGCTGACGACAGCGCAACCGAACAGGATCTCACCTTTGTCGGGCTCGTCGGTATGATCGACCCGCCCCGTCCCGAGGCCAAGGCCGCGGTTGAGAGCTTCCGCCGCGCGGGTATCACCACCATCATGATCACCGGCGACCACCGCGATACCGCCTTTGCCATCGCAAAAGAGCTCGGCATTGCCGAGAGTGAGCGCCAGTGTGTCAGCGGCGACGAGCTCGACTTCATGTCACAGGATGATCTCAACCGCCGGGTTCTCGATCTTCGTGTGTTCGCGCGTGTCAGCCCCAACCACAAGGTCATGATCGTCAATGCCTTTAAGGCAAACGGCAAGATCGTCTCCATGACCGGCGACGGCGTCAACGACGCGCCGAGTCTCAAGGCGGCCGACATCGGCGTCGCGATGGGAATCACCGGCACAGACGTCGCCAAGAGCGCGGCCGATATGGTTCTCACCGACGACAATTTCGCCACCATAGAAAGCGCGGTTGAAGAGGGCCGCGGCATCTACCACAACATCAAAAAGACCGTCACATTCCTGCTCTCATCGAATCTCGGCGAGGTCATCTCCATGTTCACCGCCATTGCGGCCGGCCTTGCCGCACCGCTCAAGGCCGTTCACATCCTGTGGATCAACCTCATCACCGACAGCCTGCCCGCTCTCGCCCTCGGCAGCGACCCCACCCCGAAAGGCATCATGAACGACCGCCCGCGCGATCCCAAGGCGAGTCTCTTTGCCGGCGGCGGCTATTTTTACACCATCTTCTACGGCATTCTGGTCGCTGTAATGACGCTGGCCGCTTTCCTTGTCGTTCCGATCTCCTCTGTGCTGTCGGCGGGCGGCACAGTGTCGCTGGGCGCCATCTCCGCCGCTCTCACCGGAACCACGCTTGTCAGAGCGCAGACTTATGCGTTCACTGTGCTTGCGCTCTCACAGCTCTTCCACGCGGTCGGTATGCGCGATGTCAACACCACGATCTTCCGGCGCGATCTGCTGCGCAACAAGATGATGAACGTGGCTTTTCTGGTCGGCTTTGCTCTTCAGATTCTGGCGACCGAAATCCCGTTTCTGCACGGCGTCTTTGGAACGGTGCAGCTGCGCTTTGTCGAGTGGCTGTCTCTCGTTCTCTTCGCCATGCTGCCGCTGGTATTCCATGAGATTTTCGTGTTGGTCAGAAAGCTGCGCAAAAACTGAAAAAGAGGGGGACTTCTCCCCCTCTTTTTTTTACGTTGGTTTTCCGCTATACTGTTACCAGAAAAACGGAGGTGACCAAATGGCTCAGACGACCAAGCGCGCGCTCGCGGCATCGCTGAAAAAGATGCTCTCAAAAAAGCCTCTCGACAAGATTACGGTCAAAGACATCACCGATGACTGTGAACTCAACCGCCAGACGTTCTACTACCACTTTCAGGATATCTACGACCTGGTGGAGTGGATCTTTCAAACAGAGGCCGAGCAGGTCATTGGCGGCAACCGGACGCTTGATACCTGGCAGGAGGGCTTCTTACAGCTCTTTGATTATGTTTTGGAAAATCGGGAGCTTGCTCTCAACGTCTACCGTTCACTCAGCCGGGATACTTTAGAGGAGTATCTGCGCCGCGTCACCTTTGCGCTTTTGATGTCCGTGATCAATGAGCAGGCAGAGAACCTGCCTGTCAGTGATGCGGACAAACGCTTCATCGCCGACTTTTACAAGCACGCCTTTGTCGGCCTCATGCTCGACTGGGTGCGTTCGGGGATGAAAGAGGACCCCGCGGCCATTGTGCGGCGCCTCAACATTCTCATCGAGGGCGATATTGAAAAGGCTCTCGAAAAATTTGAAAAAAGCTGAAAAGAGCGTGTCCCACCAGGGACACGCTCTTACTTTCAAGTGAAGTTTTTTTCGGCGATACAGTCGAAAATCTTATAACAGCAGCCTGAGTGAAAACCACCCATCCGAATTCTCATAGCGCAGTAGCGCCCCGTATTTTTGGGCAAAGGCTGCAATGCTGAGGCTTCCCGTGCCGTGACCGTCCCGGTCGGTGAGAGGGCGACCGGACTTCCGGTCAAAACTGACCTGCTCGGCGCAGGTATTGGAGATTTCGATATACTGCCGCCGGCGATAGGGATAACTGACCAGACTGATCTTTCGCTCGGCTCCTGCAGGCATACGCAGACAGGCATTAATCGCATTTTCAATGGCATTGGCAAAGACCACGGAGAGCTCCAGTTTATCCACCGCGAACTCATCCGGGAAGTCCAGACTGGTTGTCACGGAGATCCCCATCTGCTCGGCGAGCTGAATATAGTGCGACAGTGCGGCATTGAGTGTGAGACTCTTACAATAGATACGCGCCTGTTCCCTCTCTTCCAGGGTGTTCACAACGCTGCACAGCGTCTCAAGATTTTCAAGCGCCTCCTCCCTCTCGCCGCGCTGCATGCAGGCGGATATCACCTGGGCGTAGTGGCGCAGATCGTGATAGATGATCCTCTCCCGCTGTTGATCCTGCAAGACGCCGAGCTGGTTTTCCATCGCGCTGACCTGCGTCTGCAAAAGCATATTCTCTCGCTGCATCTCACTCTGGCGTTCCAGCTGTAAAAACAGGAAAGTTAATACGCCGTAAAGGACAATTGCCGTCACGAGCACCGCCGTCGCCCCCGCCAGGTGCATCGGCTCGCCCATTGCGGTATCCCTGTCGGAGAGAAGCATCAGCATACTCAGTGCCATCAGCAGCGGCACCAGACACAGTCTCCCCCAACCCCACTCAACGCCGCGCGCCATCTCGAGCAGTCTCGGGCGCAGAAGAAACCACACCACCATAATGCCAGCCGCGAAAACGGCCGCACGAATCCAGATTGCGCCGGGTGGTTTTAAAAGGCTGAGCAGCACTTCGCTGAGCAGGTGGCAGCACACTTCAAACAGCAGGGAGGAACACACGGCGAAGAGTGTTCTAAAATCGCGGCGGCGCGCAAGGTAAAATGCAGCTACCGCCACCACCGCAACACCTGCCAGTTCGCAGTAGGGGCCGCCGAGCAAAAGCCCCAGAGCTGTCGTTGTGCCCACCGCAAGCAGGACGGAAACCAACGCAATGCCCATGGATTTACGCGCAGCAAACCGAGGGTCAATCAGCATCATGACACAGACCGACCCGAACAGGCAACCAAGTTGCGCCGTTAACAATGCGTGGGCATCCATTTCAATCCCGCTCTCTGTTTTTGAACCAATTATAACGTTCTTTCCCCTATTAAAACAGGCAATTATCCCCAAATTACCACAGTCGAACAGTTGGCGACAAAACTTGTTTTTCAGCAAGAGCTTCCAAAGCCCCGAAAAAAAGTCTCCCGCTGATTTTTATAAATCGGTTGACAATAGAAATATTTTGTATATACTATATATGAACAATTATTCATATGAAAGGGTGTGAATGTGGTGCAGGAACAGAATGATGCCCCGCGCTGTGAGTATATGCATGCGCATGAGGATATCATCAAGAAAGTCACCGAACAGCTGCCCGAGGACGAACTTCTCTACGACCTCGCCGAGCTCTTCAAGATCTTCGGCGACTCCACCCGCATCAAAATCCTCTATGTTCTCTTTGAGGCCGAGATGTGCGTGTGCGACATTGCGCAGCTGCTCGGCATCTCCCAATCGGCGGTGTCTCATCAGCTTCGTCAGCTCAAACAGAGCAAGCTCGTCAAGTACCGCCGCGAGGGCAAGACCGTCTTCTACTCACTGGCCGACGGGCATGTGAGAACCATTATCAACCAGGGCCTCGAGCACATCGGGGAATGAAATACAGAAGGAGCGATCACCGTGAAAAAGAAATTCAAGCTGCATGATCTCGACTGCGCCAACTGCGCCGCCAAGATGGAGACTGCCATCAAAAAAATCGACGGCGTCACCGACGCCACCGTCAGTTTTATGACCCAGCGCCTGACCCTTGAGGCCGACGAGGCCCGTTTCGACGACATTCTCAAAGAGGCTGTGCGGGTCTGTAAAAAAGTGGAGCCCGACTGCACCATTGAGCTCTGACAGGGGGCGTGACATTTCATGAACAAGCGACAAAAGCTCACGCTCGCGCGCATTTTGATCGCCGCCGCGGTCTTTGCGGCGGGCTATTTCGTCAGTGAGTCTCTCCGGCTGCCGGTCTACCTTGTCTCCTACGCTGTCATCGGATGGGATGTGCTGTGGCGCGCTCTGCGCAACATCGCCCGCGGCCAGGTTTTCGACGAGAACTTTCTCATGGCCATTGCAACAGTCGGTGCTTTCGCCATCGGCGACTATCCGGAGGGCGTGTTCGTCATGCTCTTCTATCAGGTCGGCGAGCTCTTCCAGAGCTATGCGGTCGGCCGCTCGCGGCGCTCCATTGCGAGTCTGATGGACATTCGCCCCGACTATGCCAACGTCGAGCGCGACGGCAAACTGATACAGGTTGATCCGGACGACATTGCCATCGGCGACGTCATCGTCGTCAAGCCCGGCGAAAAGATTCCCCTCGACGGCACCGTCGCCGAGGGGAACTCCACAGTCAATACCGCGGCGCTCACCGGAGAGTCCCTGCCGCGCGAGGTGCGCGCAGGCGACCCGGTCATCAGCGGCTGCGTCAACATCTCGGGACTTCTTCGCGTGAGCGTGACGAAAGAGTACGGCGAATCCACAGTCTCTAAAATCCTGGACCTTGTGGAAAACGCCAGCTCGAAAAAAGCCCGGGCCGAGAATTTCATCACCCGCTTTGCCCGCTACTATACCCCCGCCGTCGTCATCGGCGCTGCGCTGCTCGCCGTACTGCCGCCGCTTGTTGCAGGCGGCGCATGGGGCGAATGGATTCACCGCGCGCTGATCTTTTTGGTCATCTCCTGCCCCTGCGCGCTGGTCATCTCCGTTCCCCTGAGCTTCTTCGGCGGCATTGGCGGCGCGGGCAAGTGCGGCATTCTCGTCAAGGGCGGCAACTATCTTGAGGCTCTCGCCGAGACGGAGACGGTGGTCTTCGACAAGACCGGCACGCTCACCAGGGGCTCTTTTGCCGTGACGGCGGTTCACCCGGATCAGCTCTCCGAGAGCGCCCTGCTGGAGCTCGCGGCGCTTGCGGAGTGCTATTCCGACCACCCCATCTCGCGCTCTCTTCTCGCTGCCTACGGCCGGGCGCCCGAGCGCAGCCGGATCGGACAATTTGAGGAGATTCCCGGCCACGGTGTGCGGGCTCTCATCGACGGCAAGACAATCTGCGCCGGAAACGGAAAACTCATGGAGCAGATCGGTGCCCAGTGGCGCGAGTGCCACCATGTCGGCACCATAGTCCACGTCGCGGTCGACGGCGAATACGCCGGTCACATCGTGATCTCCGATGAGATCAAGCAGGACGCAGCGGCCGCCGTCAAGGCTCTCAAAGAGCAGGGGATCCGCACGGTGATGCTCACCGGCGACGCACAGAAAGTCGGCGAGTACGTCGCAGCGCAGCTCGGCATCGACGAGGTGCACACCGAGCTGCTGCCGGGCGACAAGGTTGAGCGTGTTGAGGCGCTGCTCGCGGCAAAATCGCCGAGGGGTCGTCTCGCCTTTGTCGGCGATGGCATCAACGATGCCCCGGTTCTCTCGCGGGCGGATATCGGCATTGCGATGGGCGGCCTCGGCTCCGATGCCGCCATCGAGGCCGCCGACATCGTACTCATGGACGACCAGCCCTCTAAAATCGCAACCGCGCTTCGCATCTCGCGGCGTACACTGCGCATCGTGCGGCAGAATATCGTCTTTGCTCTCGGCGTCAAGGCCCTCGTGCTGCTGCTCGGCGCTTTCGGCGTCGCCACCATGTGGGAGGCCGTCTTTGCCGACGTCGGCGTCTCAGTGATTGCCATTCTCAACGCCATGAGAGCGCTGAACGTCAAAAATCTCTGATTTTACCTGCATGCTGCTTTTTCACCCCTCTCTTTTCGTACCGGAATAGAGAGGGGTGTTTTTGCTGTCAGATGCAACAAAAAAAGAGCGTGAAAATTTGTCGAAAGGGCGTCAAACTTTTTCTGATTTCGCCCCATCTAACATATAGATAAACGAATACGATCACCACAGAGGGCGAGGGATGCGGCATGCAAATAGAGTATTACACCATCACGAGAAAAACCACCAGGAAACGCCGCCGAAAACTGCCTCTGATCGGCGTCTTTGCCCTCTTTCTGCTGACGACGCTGGTGATGTTCCACATTCCCTTTGTTGGCCACGCCGGCCGGCAGCAGGACACCGAGCCGCCCATCGAAGAGGCGCCGACTCCCCACGCTCCCATGTCCGGCAATCAATCGGCACAGGACACCCCGCAGGATCTGCCGACGCAGAGCGCCGTACTGGAGCCTGCCGTCCCCCACACGCCGCCGGCGGACTATGACTTCTCCTCCCATGTGCCCGTGAGCGAGGTGGTCAGCGACGACTGGTTTGCCGACGCCGTCTTTCTCGGCGACTCGCGCACCGACGGCTTTCTGCTCTACACCGGCATCCCCGCGACGGGCATTGCTCAAAAGGGGCTGATGGTCGATACCTTTTTCACCAGGGCCTGTTTTGAACAGCCGGGCGGTGAAAAAATCACGGCTGCCGAAAAGCTCGCAGGTCTTGACTCGGTTGAAAAGGTCTATCTGATGTTTGGCATCAACGAGATCGGCTGGACCTACGGCAGCGTCTTTGCCGCGCGTTACGGCGAGCTGATTGACCATGTGCGTGAGCTCTATCCCGGGGCGGCAATCTATGTGCAGTCCATCCCCCCGGTCTCAAAAAAAGAATCGGCCAAAGGCGAGTGCACCAATGAGCGCATCCGGGAATACAACGACCGTCTCTCCGTTCTGGCCGAGGAAAAGCAGGTCTACTTCGTCGATGTGGCCGAGGCACTCACCGGCGCCGACGGTGCTCTGCCCGACGAGGCCGCGACCGACGGGGTCCACCTCAAGAAGAGCTACTGCGCCCTGTGGCTCGACTATCTGAAAACCCACACGGTATCTTAAAAACAAACATCTGAGGTCTCTGCTATGAAACGTCTTTTTCTCTGTCTGCTCGTGCTCACTGTGCTTCTCACCGGCTGCGCCGGCTCGGCGCGCGAAGTGGATCTTGCAGCTCTCGGTGAGGAACTTTTCACTTCCGGTGTCTTCTCCGATGAGCTCGATGCGCCCGGCGGCTCTGTCGCCGGGGCGCTCTACGATCTTCCCGACCAGACTGAAACCACGCTCTACATAAGTTCCGGCGCGACTGCGGAGGAACTCGCTCTGTTTCGGGCGGCAAGCGACGCCGATGCAAAACTCATCGAGTCGGCCGCAAATCGGCGTCTCACACAGCAGAAAACCGCCTTTGAGGGGTATCTGCCCGACGAGTGCGAAAAACTCGACCGCGCCGTGATTCGGCGTTCGGGCCGCTATGTGGTCCTCTGTGTGGCCCACGACGCCGACACCGCACAGCAGATCATAGAACACCGCTTCAAATAGAGAAACACAGAGAGCCACCCTGTTACCGCGAAGCGCCCCAATTTGTGCTGTCCGCACAAATTGGGGCGCTTCACTTGGACGGGGGCTCTTTTTATTCTCTCTTGTCGCTCAGGCCCACAAGATAGTCGAGGCTCACACCGTAGAACTGAGCGGCGCGGATGGCCGCGTCGAGCGGAAGCTCCCGCTCGCCTTTCTCATAGCGGGCATAGGTAATCTTGTTCATGCCGAGCCGATCGGCGAGCTGCTGCTGGGTGAGGTTTTCCTGTTTGCGCAGACTGCGCAGGCGCAGGTAGTCCCGCGCGGTGTTTTCCACACTGTAGAGATAGTGTGGGCGCTCTCCCGCGAAAAAGCGTTTGGTGAATTCCCGCTCACGCCTCATGCCAATGCGCTCGGCGACAATCTGGCTTGCCGCGTTGTCCGTCCTGATGATGCTGCAGACGCGCGGCGCGCCAAAGAAATGGCGGTAGGCATAGCGTTTGCAGGCGCTCGCCGCCTCCGAGGCATAGCCGTTGTGCCAGTGGGCGGCCTTGAGCAGATAGCCGATTTCAAGCACACGCTCGCCGCTGTCGATCGTCTGCCATGTGAGTCCGGCCTGCCCCACGAACTCGCCTGTGCGCTGTAAAATAACAGCCCAAAGGCCAATGCCGTCGCTTCGGTAGCGCGTACGCTGGCGGTCGAGCCACTCGCGCACCTCAGTCTCGGTGAAGTCGTGCTCATAGGCCCACATGACCCGTCTGTCCGTGAGCAGCTCGCGCAGGTCAGGCAGATCATCCTGCGTCATCTCGCGCAGAATGAGCCGCTCGGTCTCCATGACCGTCCTGCCGCCGGCGCGCCGATGCCGGACCGTACACGCAGGGGCAGCCGGTGCGGCCGGCGGGGCCGCGCCGCCCTCGAGCATGTCGAAGACCTCCTGCTCGTCACGGCAGCGGTCGTAGTCGCCGAGGAGCTTCCCGTTTGCGTGGTAGGCGACGCCCCGGCGCTCGTTTGCCTCGAGGCAGTCGAGCATGTACTGCTCCCCATGCCGCCCGATGAAGCGCGCAAAGGCACGGATTCTCATCTTGGCGAGCATGAGAGTCTCGCAGGGAAACTCCGGACACTGCCAGCAGCCGTCATAGCCGCGCTCACGGCAGCAGTTGTAATTTTTACACCACTCACGCTCCCCACAGCCCTCGTTGCGGCAGCCGGGACAGCTCTCCTTCTGTTCGCACAGACAGCAGGCGAGTCCGCAGTAGGCAAGGCCCCTCTCCCGTCTCATGCTCACACCCCGATCTGGTTGAAGTCGTGGATCATCTCCGGGTGCTCGTATCCGACGAGACCGACCATGTAGTATTTGCGCTTGATCGCATCGTAGCGAAATTCCGGCAACAGACTGAAATTGAGTATCTCTCTTGCCGATGTGACATGCAGCCGCGGCCCTGTGCAGCGGTGGCGGATCTCGTTGTCGATGAGGATGTGGTTCTCGTCGAGAAAGCTGATTGCCACATCGCGCGCAATGAGTGCCTTGACCTCGCGCTCGACCTCGCGCAGATCGACATCGGGCCGCTCGTCGTATTCGAGCAGAAAGCCGTGGCGCACGTCGCCATGTTCATAGCGCTGTTTGACGCCGAAGAGATTCTTCATCACATGCTCGGTCAGATCCTCCGCCGAGTGGACCATCTTACGGTAGGGCAGCGATTTCATCACGATCTCAGCCAGGCCCTGTGGCTCCGGGCCGAAGACGCCCGGTCGGGTGACGATGATCTCCTCCCCCACGCCGATGAGCAGCTCGGCGTTCATCCCAAGCGCGGGATAGAGCAGATCAAAGTGCTCCACGATCACGCGCTTTTCATCCTCGAGCGCGGCGCGCACCGCGTCGGCAAGCACGTGTGCCTGGGTAAAAGCCATCTCGAAGCGGCAGTCCATATGGTAGGTGTGGCTGTTGAAGAAGCCGGCGTCGTCGCGGCTGAGCAGCGGCAGCGGGCGGATGTTGACCCCCTCGTCGTCGTTGGTCAGCTCAAGCCCCGGGAACATACCCTTGATGAGCATGGACTTGCCTGCGCCCGAGTCGCCCACAAAGCCGATCAGCCGATCGGTCGCCAACAGATGGCGCTGAGCGATGCTGTTGCCGATGCCGAGCATGCGCAGCTTGCCGCGCGGCGCAAAATAGACGCTGTACAGCATGGATTCCTGAATTTGATCAAGTCTCATAGCGCTCTCCCTCTCTCTGAGAAAATGGGGTTTGCTGTGTGGTTACAGAAAACCCCATTTTTAGCCGTTCGACAATCAGTCGTCGAGGTCATACTCAATTTTCAGCAGCGGCGCATGCTGCTGCGCACCGTAGACGTCAGTCTCCCCGAGCGCGCCCGAGGCAATGGGCCGCTCAATGGTGATCTTAATCGCCTTGGCCGGCTCAAACTGGATGATGTTGATGACCTTGTCCGGCGTGATGCCGTAGAGCTTGCAGACAAGCGCCTCGTTGATGACGCCCGCCGCACAGACACTTCGGAACATCTCCCACTCTTTGAAAATGATGTCGAGCGTCAGCTCATAGGGGCCCGAGTTCTTGCTGCGAATGACAAGGGCCTCATCGATCAGTCGGTAGTGTTTCATATCGAGCCCTCCTAAATCTGTTCAAAGTCGACCGGGAACATGGCGCACGGGTCGTCGACCTCGATGATGTGGTAGAGACAAAAGCCGTATACCTCGCCCGCGTGGAAGTCGGACGGCGAGTAGGGAAACGCCAGATTGCCGGCGGTTGCGATGCGGCCTTCGTAGCCGAAGTGCAGCATGGTCGAGCGGGCAAAGGCGCAGATGGTGTCGGCGAGCGCCTGGGTGTCGGCGACTGCTTCGATGACGATGCCGATCTCCTTGCCGACCGCGCGGTCGGGTTCGAGTGCACCCATGACGCCGTCACGGCCGTAGATGGTGAAATTGAGATAGTATTTGAAGTTTGACTCGCGGAAATTGTCCTCCACGCGCTCGCGCACAGCGGCCGTGATGTTGTCGATCTGGCTGATGCCGATCGGGTCGCGCATGCCGGCAATGGAGACTGTGCGGTAGCCGACGAGCTTCGCCCCCTCGAGCTTGATGGTGTAGCGCTCGGTCGGCACGAATTTTGTGCCGCTGACCTTGACCTTGCCCTCGCTCGCCTGCTCGAACTTGCACTCGCGCAGATCGAGACTGCCGCCCGGGCCGGGCAGGATGTAGGGGTTGGTCTTCTCATAGAGCGTGTGGGCCGCAACCGAGACCGTTGTGCACTTGCGCGCGGGGTTCAGCGGCTCGACGCAGAAGTAGTCCTCGCCGAGAGTTCCGAGCATGCAGTCGCTGCCGCTGCCCGGCGTCGCCGCGATGGCGGCGCACTCGAGGATCTTGCCCAGGTGAATGGCGAGCGCCTTGTCGTAGCCCGCGCGCACCGCAGGGGCTGCAAAGTTCGACGGGTCGTAGGCGCGCCCGGCTAGCACGACCTGAGCGCCGCCGTCGAGGGCCTTGATGATGGGCTCGATGCCCATCTGACCGACGATACAGCTCGCCTCGTCCACATCGGAGAAGAGAAGCTCCGGTGCGGGCTCAAGGGGCTTTACCCGCCCCTCGGCGAGCGCCGCCTTGACATCCTCCTTTTTGAACTGCGCATGGATGACCGCGAGCTTGAAGTGCAGGCTGTGCTCGGCCGCGATCTCCTCAATGATCTGTTTGCACCACTGCAGGTGGCTCTCACCGCCGCTGCCGCCGGCCGTGCCGACGACAACGGGGATGTTGTGCTCAATGCCGGCTGTGATCATCACCTCGAGATCGCGCTTGACGGCGCTGCGGTCGGTGAAAGAGACGCCCGCGCCAAGGTAGTAGGGCCCCGGGTCAGTCGAGCCGGCGTCCACGGCGATCAGATCGGGCTTTTGAGCCATGCCGCGCTCAAACGACTCCATCGGGAAGCCGTAGCCCAGAATGGCGGTCGGTGACAAAATCTTATACTCCGGTTTCATGACGACACCTCAATTCGCGTTTTTCAGCGCGAGAATGCGCTGCATTTCATTGTAGACGATCATAAAGCCCTCGTCGACACCCATGCCGGGCTTGGCGAGAATCTGTACCGGATGCACGGCCATGGCGACGTGCACGCAGACCTGCGCCGAGCGGTCGGTCTCGTTGCAGGTGCCGCCCTGGTAGGCGCCGACGCCCCGCTCGTTGCAGTAGAGAACCGCGTCGGCGACGTTGTGGATGCTGCCGAGATCCGGCGTCTTGATCTGAATCATGTGGCCCGCGCGGTTGTCGGCGAAGTATTTGACATCCTCAAAGGTGTTGCACCACTCGTCGGCCACGATCTGCACGCTGCTGCCGCGGCGGTCGAGCTCGGCAGTGATGGCGGCGAGCGCCTGCATCTGCGCGGTGCGCTCACCCACGTCGACCGGCCCTTCGATGCGCAGCGTCAGCGGCGCCGCAGCCGCCTCGAGAGTCTGTAAATAATCGACGATGGCACCGGTGTTCTGCGCGCCGAAGACGACGCCAATCATGCCGTACACGTCAATGTGGAGCACCGGGTGGTAATCGCCCACGCCGAGCTTGGCGACGCGCTCGCGCAGCCAGCCGACATACTCGAGCAGCACCTCGCCGTGCTCGCCGATCTTCTCCATGTTGTTGATCAGGCCGTGGGGCAGCACATCCGCGCCCTTGAGAATCATCTTGTCGACATTCTCATAGCGGCTGTCGCCCGACTGGGTGAAAATCGCCACCGGCTCGCGCTGAACCTCGGTGTGATACTCACGCGCGATCACATCGCACATCTGCTCGTGGCGGGCCTTTGCCACCGCGTCGAGCAGCGCCTGCGACACGCCGTAGCGCACCGCGGTGTGAAGCCTCTTTCCGTCGGGGGTGTGAAAGCCGTCGATCTCACGCGCAAGCGGCAGAAACTGGTCGAGCTCACGCCCGACGAGCAGCGGTTTCAAGTGCTCCAGGATGACGGGGATGAAATCCTCCGCGAGGAAGAGCGGGTCGCGCCCGCCCGCGCCCGAGTACTGCACGGCGGCGCAGTCGCCGCAGGCGACCTGGCCATCCTCGAGAACGAGCATGACGCTGATGGCCTCGCCCGCCTGGCGGATGGCGTGAAAGCCCGGCGTCATCGGCGCGCCCACATAGGCGGCGCCGTCGTGGCCCGCGCCCGCCTTAATGGCTTTCTGGTCATCGAAGAAAAAACCGGTTCTGCCCTTTGAGCAGACGACATTGACAATTTTCATGTAAAAGACTCCTTTATCTAATCTCATCCAAAGGGATAATTTATTTATCCCTTTGGATACCGTTGACTTCGGGGGAATCCAAAGGGGGGGATCGCCCCACTCGGCGGGTCGCGGCCAGCGGCCGCTCTACACCGCCTCGTCGTTGCAGCATGCTTCACTACCTTATCGGCTGTTCACCGATTTTCCGCTTCGCAACTGCTCCTCTTCCCCACGAAAACTAGCGATTTTCGCGGGGAGCCGACCTGCGGGCGTCGCAGTCCCCTCTTTGCCTTTTCTTTGGGGTAATTTATTTACCCCTTTTGATACCGCTGACCCTTGGGGGAATCCAAAGGGGGATCGCCCCACTCGGCGGGTCGCGGCCAGCGGCCGCTCTACACCGCCTCGTCGTCGCAGCATGCTTCGCTACCTTATCGGCTGTTCACCGATTTTCCGCTTCGCAACTGCTCCTCTTCCCCACGAAAACTAGCGATTTTCGCGGGGAGCCGACCTGCGGGCGTCGCAGTCCCCTCTCCGCCCTTTCTACCTCGGGCGGCCGACGAGCCGGCCCTTGCTGATGGCATAGATGTCGTCGATGACCATCTGGAAACTCACCTGGCGCCCCTCAAACTTCGCGCGCTGTTCCATCTTCTGTCGGTGGAAGTCGAGAATATCCTTGCTGAACGGCACGCCGCCCGCGTCGAGGATGCGGATGGCACCCTCGTGGTCGCGCGCCGGGAGCATCTTGTTCTTGTTGAAGCGGCTCGGGGCAAACGGGATGTCGATGACGCCTGCCTCCACCGCGCGCACGGCGCCGACGGCGATGTCGCCCGCACCGAGTTCAAAGCACCGGTCAAGAATGCACTTGGTCTCGGCTTTGATCAGATCGATCTCCGCCTGTACGTTCGGGGTGATGGCGAGACTCTGATCAGCGAGCATGGAGATGACCTGCTTCGTGGCGCGCAGCCCCTCGGCGTTCGCCTCCTTGGTGGGCACACCGATGGCCTCGTGGGGCGTTTTGACAATGACTTTCGTCGCCTTTGAGAGCGCCGCGACCGCCGAACCCCAGCTGATGACGGCAAAGGCCTGCGCCTCGTCCTGCGGGAAGCCGCCCATCCACTGGTGCAAAACGGTTGTGATCGCCACATCGTCGTAGCCGTAGGCGTGAATGTACTGCTCGGCGAGCTCGTCAAGACTGCGGATGGCCGCGACGTCCTGCACGAGATTGCCGCACTGGCCATAGCCGACGGTGATGTTTTTGACCCCCTGCTCGGCTGCGAGCAGCATCTCGATGATCGCCACAGCGTGGGAGACACAGGGCGGCACAAGCGTGCCGGTGAGCGGCCCGTAGGGCTCGCGGTTGATGGAGATGCCGGCCTCCTCATAGAGACCCACAAGGCGGTCGGCGTACTGCCAGTCGGTGATGGTCTTCTCAAGAGACACACTCTTCGCGTAGGGGATGTTGTAGCTGATGCCGCCGCCCTCGTAGGAGGTGAAGCCTCCCGCGAGCGCAATCTCCGTGAGAAGCCGCGCGTCCGGCGTGCCATGGCGCACCTGAAGAGGATTTCGAATGTTCTCAATCAGCCGGCGGCAGGCGGCGACGCCGTGGTTGACGGCGGGAAAGCCGTTGAGCATGCTCTTGTCCTGGGCCACGCTCTCGCGGATGCCGCGCTCGGCCTCCTCATAGCGGTTCTGGCGGGTGTAGCTGTCGATGGTGGTGGGCAGCAGATCGGCGCCGCCCTGATCCTCGAGGAACTTGAGCAGCTCGATGTGCTTGTCGACAAGCGCCACGCCGGCGCGCGGCTGAATGAGGGTCTTGCCCTCCTGCTTGGCCCGGATCAGCTTTTTGGAGAAGACTTTCTCCTCCGGAATGGATTCGTGGTAGCGCACGGCCTCCTCAAAGTCAACGTCTTTGCCGGTGGGCCAGGTGTCGATGATCTCGGCGCGGATGGCGCGATACTCGTCGACAGTCAGCTTTTTATTGCGCAGTTCCATCGCGTGTTAGCTCCTCTCTCATCAGTTGTAATGCCGCTTCGGGGTAGTGCACAGAGAGCAGCCCCATCGCAGCCAAAATATAGTTTTTATCAATCAGTACCCGGGCCGATCTGGGCCGCAGGCGGCCCTCCCAATCCCCATCGGTAAGCCCGCGGAGCACAAGTTCTTCGGCCGCCGGGTTGTGGATGATCGGTCCGCCCGTGGCAACCAGTGTCGTGACCTCGGTGAGATCCTTACCGGTCTGTAAAAAGACCTTACCGGCGGGAGTGTAGACCTCCTCGATCGTGCCGCAGTGGCGGCGCACGGCGGTCTCAACCGCAAGGGTCGCAAGCGCGCCGTCAAACGCGCGAAAGTCCCCGTCGTCGCCGGGCACCTCGCCGTAGTACTCGTGGATGCGCGCAAGGCAGCGCGAAATCTGCTCTTCGCCGAGGCCTGAGAGCGCCATGACGCGCTCCATCCCCGCCGCCTCAAGAATCCCCTCAGCGCTGTAGCGCATGCCGATGTCGCCCTCGACGGTACGCTTGGCAAAGGGCTCCGGCAGACCGTGCACCACGGCGTTCGGGTAGGTCGGATAGCCGTGGGCGATGGAGTAGACGTCCGTGGTCGCCCCGCCGACATCGACCGCCATCAGCTCGCCGAGTCCTCCTGCGCCGTCGATGCCTTGCGAGAGCAGGGTCACAGCCTGCATCACCGCGGCCGGCGTCGGCATGGTGACCCCCTCGATGCGAGAGTTCGCCCGGTCGAGCCCTTTTGCCTCGACGATGCGGCTCAAAAACACCTCGCGGATGACTGACTGGGCAGGTTCGATATTGAGCTTGTTGAAGCTCGGCATGACGTTCTCACAGCGGTAGGTGCGCACCCCCGCGCGGGTGAGGATGTCTTCGCACTGGGCCGAGGCCGCGCGGTTGCAGGCGACGATCACGGGAAAGCTGACGCCCGCACTGGCGAGCATCCCGGCGTTGTGCAGCGCGCAGGCCTTGTTCCCCCCGTCCGTTCCGCCGCAGAGCAGCAGGATGTCGGGCTTCATGCCGATTATCTCGCGCACGTCGTACTCGGTCAGCTCAAACGAGTAGACCGCTGCGACCTTGGCGCCCGCGCCGAGAGACGCGCACTTGGCCGCCTCGCTTGTGAGCGATTCCACAAGGCCGCTTGTCACCATCTTAAGACCGCCCGCCGCGCTGGAACAGGCGTAGGAGTGGGCAAAGTCCAGAGGGCCCGTTTTGGCGAGCAGTTCTTCGACGGCCCGGTCAAGACCCGTGGTGATGTCGGTCTCCACCGTGGTGTAGCTCGCGGCCGTTGCGAGAATCGCCGGCGCGTCCACATCGACGGCGGTCACCTTGGTAAAGGTGCTTCCAAAATCAATGAGCAGGATTGGCTTCATGGCTGCTCCCCCGTCACTCGCCGAGATCCCGTCTCATGTCCTCGACCACGACCGAGGGCTCGGTTCCCGGCCCGTATACCCGGTTGAAGCCCATCTTGTAGAAGCGCTCGCGCACCTCTTCAAAGGGCTGTTTGCCAACGACGATGTTGCCGCCGACATAGAGCAGAATGTCGCCGATACCGGCCTCGATGCACCGCTCGCGAAAGCCCTGGCAGTCGAGCTCACCGTGGCCGTAGAGGGAGGAGACCACAATCAGGTCGGCCGCCGACTCGATGGCGGCGTCTATGTACTCCTGCTGCGAGACCATGACGCCGAGGTTGACGACGTTGTAGCCCGCGTCTTCAAACACATGCTCCAGAATCCGGTTGCCGACCGCGTGGACGTCGGCCCCGATCACTCCCATAACCAATGTCTTCATATCGCACTGTCCTTTCGTTACTGTGTGGCGTAGTCTTTTTTCTTCTGTTCGGCGATCTTTTTGATCTGGCCCTCGATGTAGATCATCGAGCCGCGCTCGATCTGGTAGTCAAAGCTGATGAGCTTGCCGCCGCGGCGTTCAAACTCGCGCAGCCAGTCGAGCTGCTCATCGGTGGAAAACTGAAGATAGTTCGGCGCGACGATCAGGCCGCCCTTGTCTTTCAGGAACTCCTCGAGCTGCTTTCCGTCCTCGGCGAGCAGCGTCTGCATCGGCGTTGTCGATTTGCGCTCATAGAGATTGTACATGATGATGCGCGCAAAGCGCGGGCTCTTGCACCAGATGCCGACTTTGACCTCGGGCGGAATGCGCGTAATCTCCAGAATGGTGTGCAGTCGCGGCGAGAGCACCATCTGCATGAGATTTGCCGTCGACTCGGGCGAGAGCTGTGAGAGCCCACGGTAGTGGGTCGACGTGGTCAGTGACAGATCGTAGTACTGCAGCTTTGCCGGGTCGCGCATGACGTCCTCCAGCGCAAATTCCGTCACCTCGATGTTCGGGATGCGCGCGAGCTGATTGGTGATGACTGAGAGGCTCTCGGGGTTGCAGTCCACCACGGCGACGGTGACATTCTGATTGTCCTGCTCCTGCTCACGCAGTTTGATGGTGACAAACATTTCGATCTCACGCGCGGTAAAGCCGAGCTTACTGAGGCTTGCAATCATGCCGTCGATGACAATCATCGCCTTCTCCTTGCGGTTCTGACCGGCGCGGCGGCGTTCAAGAACAAAAGTGCCCCGCCCCTGGGTCGTCTCGATCAGCCGGCGGGAGCGCAGATCCTCATAGGCCTTTTTTACCGTACCGCGCGCAACGCCGCTGCTCTCGGCAAGCTCCCGGTCCGGCGGCAGCTTGTCGCCCGGACGCAAAACGCCGTTTTCAATGAGATTTTCGATCTGCGCCGAGATCTGCCGGTAGACGGGCAATTTGCTGTTCTTATCAATTGACAGTTGTATGTTGATTCCCTCCCATCAATGGTATATTCCAATTTATCATCAATTTGCCATCATTATACTATTTATCATTCCTATGTTCAAGGCATTCTTAAAAATTTAATTTATATTGGTATATTCCAATTAATTAATTTTGTTTCCCCTTACCCCGCAAACGCAATCAAACACGTCAACTTTGCAAAATATATCTATTTTAAAACAATATATTTGCGTTTTTGTTGTTTAGTATAATACGTTTCATTGGTGTAAAAAGATTGAAATCTGCAGATATATCGTTTTATAATAGTTTTTGGGAGGGAAATTCTATGGACTATGAGGCCGCTTACCGCCTTCTATTCAACACACTGACTGATATCGACCGACTCATTCGCCGGGCGCAGCTACAGGCAGAGCAGATGTATCTCGAGCAATCTGACATTGTCGACATCACTTCAAAATCAGATGATGATCCACCATAAGACGAGGCCCGCGTCGCGGCCTCCTTTTATCTCTCTCAGAGACAAGACTCAAAAATGAGAAGTCCAAACTTTATATAAGCTGCAAAATTTACCCCATAAAGAGCTTCGCATCTCAAGTCGACGTTCTATTGTGCAACAGAACACAAGGCAGAAAAGCAGAGAGCCGATCACTTTTATAAGCGATCGGCTCTCTGCTCTTTTTCAACTGTCAGGTCAATTTTCTTTCAGTGCTTTTCCTATCGGTGTCCAATTCAATAATCTGTCCGCTTTAACTACCAGGCAAAGCCTGTTTCCAGTACGGTTTCAGGCTGACCCGTCAAAGTACAGACGAACACCTCCGGGACATCCCAGTGCATGGTCTCATAGCACAGCTCCATTTTGCCGTCACCGTCGAGATCATACAGGCCGAGGATCTCTGTGCCGAAATAGAGCGCAATGTAGTCCTGCTCACCCTCGGTCAGCTCCTCACGGTAAATCTCATGATATTCGCCGTCACGCTCCATCCAGAGATAGCTGTAGACGGCGTGATCCCTGTTGACGAAAGAGGCCGCCGTGGTCTCCGTATGTTGTTCGCTGACTTCATCGGGCTCGAGTTCCCAGTCGGTCCGGTAGGAGTTTGCCGCGACAAAGGTCTCCTGTGTGCCGTCACCGTCGACGTCGCAGCGCAAAACCTGCGTGACATTTGCTCTGGACTGTGTCGCTCCCAGCTCGTCGAGCCGCCGGCGCACCTCATTTTCATAGGGTCCATACTCCTGCTGCGACAGCACGGTTACCTCTCGCGGAAGCGCGTTGTGATCCCCGCTCGTCCAGAGCACGCCCTGCTCCGGCTTGTCTTCGCTCCAGAAGCGAAGCGTCCAGACGTTCTGCCAGTACATCGCATCGTCGAGCTGCACGGGAGCCTCTACACCTGTTGCAAGCTTCTGCGTCATTGAGTATAGATCATAGCGGGTCGTGAGCAGCTCACCGGGGTTCACGGTCTCTCCCGCTTCATCATAGTAGCTGTAGAATTCTCCACCTTTCGCATAGCCGGCGAAGCCGTATTTGAGTCCAAAGTGCACCGTTGGCTCGGCTGTACCCTCGTAGCTCTTGAGAATGGAGAGGTACTTCACTCCCTGCTCTGTCAGCCGCAAGGTGTATGTTTTGGTATACATGAGATTCTCACCCGGTGTATCCGCTGGGTAAAAGTCCACTGTGAGCCTGATCGTATCCTCCGAGAGGGCCTCTTTGTCCCGCACACTCACGCTGCGGTCACCCCCGAAACCCGAGAGCAGAGAAAAGGTATACTCCTGCTGATTTTCCTCCAGTGTGTACTCCTCGAGCACCCGTGAGAGCACCTGCTCAAAATCTGCGCGCGGCACATGGTACAGGCCATCCTCGGCGCTTTTCCACTTCTCGCCGGCCTCAACTTCCCCGTCGGTCAGCGCGAAGAGAAAGAGCATCTCGAGCGTCTCAACCGGAATTTTGGCCGGGTCGTCAAAAAGCAGCTCGTGGTTGCGAATCAGTGCAATGTCGAGAGCCGTGATATATTCCGAGACAAACTCGTCGTCGACGCGCGCGAGCAGACCGCTCTCCTCAGGTTCGCCGGGTTCATCCGGTCCGGGCTGCTGTACCGGTGTACAGGCCGCAAGACCCAGAACAACAGCAAGTGTGAGCAGCAGTGCAATCCCCTTTTTTCTCATAGACGATTCCCTCCTATCTGTCTGCTTCTATCATACCGGAAAACGACACATGCGGTCAACGCTTTTCTTGACGCTGGCGCGCTTCACTGCTATAATGAAGCTAACAATCGTTCGCTTTATAAGAGGAGAATCCATGACCACCAAACAGCGCATTTTGCACATCTCGCTCGATCTGTTCTCCGTACAGGGCTATGACGCCACGTCCGTGCGCGACATTGCGCGCGCCGTGGGCATCAAGGAGAGCTCCCTCTACAAGCACTACCGCAGCAAACAGGACATCTTCGACTCCATTCTCAGCGAGATGGCCACAAGTTATCGCGCCGCCGAAGCGGCGCTCGGCATCCGTGCGGATGACGCCGCGGCTCTCGCCGAGCGCTGCGAGAAAATGGACGAGCAGGAATTTCTCTCGGCCATGCGCGGGCTCTTCTGCTATCTGCTCCACGACGGCGACGCCGCCAAATTCCGGCGGCTTTTGGCGCTCGAACAGTATAAGAACACCGAAGCCGCCTGGCTCTACCGCAGTCTCTACTTCGACGACCCGCTGCGCTTTCAGGCCGCGCTGTTCGCCCATCTGCTGCCCGGCTGCGACGCGCAGGCTCTGGCGCTGACCTTTTACGCGCCCATCTTCTTTCTGCTCAGCCGAAGCGACATCGACCCCGGCGGGGAACAGCGCGCAATCGCAGCGCTCGACGAGCATCTTCGCGCCTTTCGCAGCGCCCACCTCAGCGCCGACAAGCCATCACCGAGAGGAGAATCGACATGAGCTTTTCGCTTCCCGTCTACCGCGAGCCCGATTTTAGCGCGCCGGCGCTGTGCGGCGCGCCCGACGCCGTCTTTGCGGCGGCGCCCTGCGACGGTGTCGCTCCGGAGCACTACCACGCAACCACCATTTTCCCCGAGTATTTCAAGGTGGGTGGCCGCTGGCTTCTCGCCTGCGAGAGCCGGATGGACTGTGTGGCCGTTCTCGAGGATGGGGAAATTCACACGCGCGAATTTCGCCGGCTGCGCGCGGGCGATCTCGTCGCCGTCGGACGCACGGAGGACGGCCGCGACGGCATCTATGTGCATGCTGACGGCTTCGCACAGGAGGACGGCGGTTCTGGCGAGCTCTTCTCCTTTCGGCAGGGCCGCTCGAGGGAGACCGCCTACTCCCGAGATTACAACCAGATCTACGATCTTCTGCGCCACGAGCGCGAGCACGGCTTTGTCACCTGGGTGCTCGGGCCCGCCTGCACCTTTGACCACGACACGCGCGAGGCCATGTCAAAGCTCATTGACGCGGGCTATGTCAGCGGACTTCTCGCCGGCAACGCCCTTGCCACCCACGATCTCGAGGCCGGCTATCTGCGCACCGCTCTCGGGCAGGACATCTACACCCAAAGAAGCGAGCCAAACGGCCACTACAACCACATTGACACTTTGAACCGCGTGCGACTGCATGGATCCATTCCCGCCTTTGTCGAGGCCGAGGGCATCCGCGACGGCATCATGTGTCACTGTGTTCGCCAAAGGGTTCCCTTTGTCCTTGTCGGCTCTGTTCGCGACGACGGCCCGCTGCCCGAAGTCTACGCGGACGTCTACGAGGGACAGGACGCTATGCGCGCCATAGTGAGCCGGTCGACCACCGTCATCTGTCTTGCGACAACACTGCACGCCATCGCCACCGGCAACATGACGCCGTCCTACCGCGTTCTTGCTGACGGCACCGTGCGTCCGGTCTACTTCTACAGCGTCGATATATCGGAATTTGCCGTCAATAAGCTGCGCGACCGCGGCAGTCTCGGTGTCAAGACCATCGTGACCAATGTGCAGGACTTTGTCGTCAACATTCAAAGAGGGCTCGGCCTGTAGTGCCGCAGCCCACTGTCAGAAAAAAAAGCGCGCCCCATATGGGGCGCGCTTTCGTATCAATTAGAGTATGATGCAGATCAGGCCGCCGGAGCCCTCGTTGATGATGCGCTGCAGGGTGTCCTGAAGCTTTGAGCGCGCGTCATCCGGCATCTTGGAGAGCTTGTTGTGGAGTCCCTCGTTTACCAGCTCGTGCAGGGATTTCCCGAAGATATTCGACTCCCAGATCTTCTTGGGGTTCTCCTCAAACTCGCACAGCAGGTACTTGACCAGATCCTCCGACTGCTTCTCACTGCCCACGACCGGTGAGACCTCGGTCTCAATGTCGGCGCGGATCATGTGAATCGACGGGGCCGAAGCCTTGAGCCGCACGCCGAAGCGGCCGCCCTGCTTGACGATCTCGGGCTCTTCAAGCGTGAGCTCATCGATGGTGGGAGTCACGATGCCATAGCCCTTTTCGGCCACGTCGGCAAGCGCTCCTTTGACTTTGTCGTACTGGCGCTTGGTCTCGGCAAGCTCGCCCATGAGCACCACAAGGCTCTCCTCTCCCTCAATGGGCAGCCCGGTCTGCTCGCCAAGCACGCGGTAAAACAGGCCGTCCTGCACGGTCAGATCGAGATAGCCGTTGCCCGCGCCGAGGTCGATGCCGGCAATGGAGACGTCGTCGAGATATTCGCACTGGGCCATGTGAGAGACCGCCGAGGAGATCTCCCCCGTCTTTTCAATGCCGCCCGCCGACTGCAGAATCGCGTCGTAGATGGCGCTCTTGAGCCAGTGGTCCTCGGGCAGGGTGTCAATCCAGCTCGGCAGCGAGAGGTTGATCTCGCGAAGCGGGAACTGGAAGAGAATCTTCTCCATGATGGCGCGGATGTCCTGTTCGGTGATCTCCAGGCAGCTGACCAGAATGACCGGCACATCGTACTCGTGCTCGAGATGCTCGCGAAGCGCCATCGCCTCTTCGCTCTGGGGCTCGGCGGAGTTTAAAATGATGACAAAGGGCTTGCCGAGCTCTTTGAGCTCGCTGATGACGCGCTTTTCCGCTTCGACATAATCCTCGCGCGGAATCTCGCCGATGCTCCCGTCAGTGGTGACCACAAGGCCGATGGTCGAATGTTCGTTGATGACCTTTTTTGTGCCGATCTCGGCCGCCTGGTCAAAGGGGATGTCATGGTCGAACCACGGGGTGGAGACCATGCGCGGCGCCTCGTTTTCCATGTGGCCGAGCGAGCCCGGCACAATATAACCCACGCAGTCGATCAGCCGCACGCGAAAGCTCGCATTGTCGTCAAGCGTCACGGTCGCCGCCTCGTTGGGGATGAACTTCGGTTCGGTTGTCATGATGGTCTTGCCGACGGCCCCCTGCGGCAGCTCGTCGACGGCGCGCTCGCGCTGGTTCTTATCCGCCATGTGGGGCAGCACGAGATTTTCCATAAAGCGCTTGATGAGCGTCGATTTGCCGGTGCGCACGGGGCCGACCACACCGATGTATATATCCCCATTCGTTCTCTCGGTAATATCCTTGTAGATATTATACCTCTCCATGCCGTTTCCTCCTTCATATATCAGGGTGTAACAATTCCTCATCACACGGTCATACTCATGTATATGAACCATGTCCGCGCAATATGTTCCACCCGAACAAAAAAAGAGGATTCCCGTTCCCACAGAAAAAAGCGGGCGCGCATGACTCTCATGCGCACCCGCTCATCCTACTCACTCCCATTTACTCCTGTGTACCGCCGTCCTGCCCGGCGCCGCAGTCGCACACCGCGTCATCCACGGTCTCGTTCTGCGCTGCGGGGCATCCGGTGCGGTGCTTTTTGCGGGTTTTCAGCAGCAGCCGGTCGATCCAGCCCGTCTTGAATTTGAGCGACAGGTAGCCGAGCACCGCCACCACAAACGCCCCGATGGTATCCACAATGAGATCTTTCATCGTGTCCGAAAGCGCCTCGCGCCCGAGAAACGGCGTGCCGTCCTCAAGGCCGAATTTCTGCATGTTGGTGTGCATGATGCCGTCGGCTGTGAACTCATAAATCTCCCACAGAACCCCGATGGTCACCGCAAAGCAGAGTGTGAACAGCGCCACGAAGAGCGGACTCAAATTCATGGGGATTTTTTCGGTGTTGTTGAGCAGCGTAATCACCGAATAGCCGAGTATCGCGAGCATCGCCCCCGAGAAAGTGTGCAGAATGGTGTCCCAGTGGGGTACCGTGTAGTAAAACGCACGAACCTCGCCGAGAAAGATCGCCGCATACAGAAAGAGCGTGTAAATCACCATCATACGCGACGGGAAGACAATGTTCCATCTCTTCGAGAGAATGCTGGGCAGAAACATTGCCACCACGCCCAGAATACACTGCATGAGCATCAGCACATAGTCGCTTTTGATGCGCCCCTCCGGATAGCTCTCACTGTGCTGGCTCGGCGCCAAAAACATGATGACAACAATCGCGACAATGGCAAGCACCATGGAGATCAGCACGAACAGGCTGATGATTTTCTCCCAGTTCCACTTGCGTTTTTTCTGTCTGTCTTTCAAAACGATCCCTCCCCCTTTTGCAGTATTCTACACCATTTTGTCGAATTTGGAAAGCTCAGGGCGTATATTGAGCGCCGAGCGCCGACGCAATCACAACGCACCCCTCAAGGTCGACCTTGGCCCCTTTGAGATTCATGGAGAGAATATCGGTTCCCGAGAGCGCAGTTCCCCTGAGATCCGCACCGGAAAAGTCGGCGCAGGACAGATTGGCATTTGTCAGATTGCAGTCGCGCACAACTGCCTTTCGGAAGCTTGCAGGGCCAAAGTCCGCGCCCTCAAAATCGATGTTTTCAAGACGCATGCGCGCAAAGTCGATACCCCGCAGCTCGGTGTAAGACCAGTCGCCCCCGTCAATGGTAAGGCAGGTGATCTGCGCGTCGAGAAAGCTCGAACCAGTCATTTTACAGGTGATAAAATCGGTCGCAAAGAGCTCCGCAAAGCGAAACTTGCAGTTGAGAAACGCGCAGTCGGAAAACCGCGTGCCCCCAAGCTTCGCCGCGCCAAACGTGCAGTCGGAAAAACGACAGGCGTGAAAGTGTCCATCGCTCAGATCAGCCGCATCAAAACGGCAGCCAGTGCACTTGACGCCGGTGTAGTCTCCATCGAAGCGCTCGCCGGAAAAATCCTCGCGCTCGTATTCCCCCAGTTCCAGCATGGTCGTCCCCTCCACGAGAAAGAATGAGACCAGTATAGCACAGACAGGGCCGTGGGAAAACCCACGGCCCCATCGTTCTAAGCTCTTTTTCTCATGTGCAGGTAACAGGCGGCGAGCGCCGCCATCAGGCCCGCCGCACCGCAGGCTGCGGCCTGCGGACCGAGCAGCTCGCGCAGCGGGTCGTAGAGCGTGACGATGCCGAACACGGAGAACACGCAAAAGGAGATTGCTTTCATCAGCCGCTCGGGCAGCTTCCTGCCGAGGCATAGCCCAATTGCAACGCCGATGCCGTCGGCGACAAGCAGACCGGCCGTCGCACCGAGAAAGACGCCGAGCTCCTCACCGGGGTTGGTGGCCGCAAGCGAGATTGCGCCGAGCTGGGTCTTGTCGCCGAGTTCCGCCGCGAAAAAAGCGATTGCAATGGCGATGCTCACAAAGCGGCCCTGCCGAACCTGGCAGTCCTCGTCGTCACACTCGCGCAGCGTCATCACGGCGAATACCAGAAAGGAGAGCCCTGCGAGCAACTCCACAAAGGTCAGCGGAATCAGTGTGCTCAGCGCCCGACCGAGCACCACCGCGAACAGATTGAGCAGTATCACCGAGCAGGTGATTCCCACAACCAGCTGGCGCAGCTTGTATTTGGAGGCGAGACCAATCACGAGAAACTGCGTCTTGTCGGCCATCTCGGCCAGACAGACCAGCACAAAAGATGACCAGACAACGTGCAGCATACTGTCCTCCCTGCGCGTCAGCGGCGACGCGGAATCATCAGCATATTCTGCTCGGCCGTATCGCCCTCGCAGTGGTTGAGCTCACGCATGGCCTCAACGCTCGAGCGGTACCGCTTGGCAATGTCCCAAAGGCTCTCGCCCTGGGTCGGGTAGTAGAGCACCAGATACTTGCTCGCGTCGGCAATCGGGCGGCTCTCATCGACCTCGATTTCGGAGACAAACGAGAGCTTCTGGCCGCACTTGAGCATCAGGTTGCACTGGATGTCAGCGCGGATTTCAACGCTGTACGGGGTCGCCATGACGGCGGAGAACTTCACCACGCTGCAGGTGCAGCTGTAATCGAGACTTGTGCAGTCGCGCTCAAAGGGCACTGCTGCCGTAAAGGGAGCCGTGTGGTCGAAATTCACCACCCCGTCGGCGGTTTTGCCGAGAGCCGAGGCGTGAAGCGTCCCTGCAATTTTCAGGGTATTGCCCTCCTTGGTGATGCCGTCGACCACGGCAAAGCAGCTCGAGGGAATGCAGCTTGACAGCTCCTCATTCGACTGGACGCTCTCCTTGACGGCCGCGGCCACCCGCTCAAACACCAACACATCCGGCATGACCAGATTCTCGTTTTTGAGCGTGCACTCATGGCGGGTCGCATAGGCGTCGGCGACCAGCGCCACCCGCTCGCGGCAGTATGCCTCCACCGTCGCCTCGAGCTCGATGTTCGCCGTGATGACACGGCTCTCACTGCTGTCGTTTTCATAGATGTCAAATTTCTGGCCGGTCACAGTCAAATTAACAAAGGCGATCGCGCTCTCGGTGATGCCCGCAAGCTCGACAATTTGGTTGAACGGAATCTCGCTTTGCAAACAGACGATCTCGCCACTCTCGAGGTCCCCGACATAGATGGTATCGACCAGCACATGGCCCTTGAGCACAATTTTGTCGTCGATGACCTTGTACTCATCCACCATCGCTGTCGCATCGCTGCGGCAGTAGGTCGCAATGGCCGGTTTGTCGGCGGGGATTTCAATGTCCTCGGCCACGGTGAACTCGTGCGAGGTCTCCCCGAGGAAGATGTCGCACTCGTGCTCCTCGGGCAGCACGCACACTTCGCCGGAGTCGTCCGCCTCGGGATACAGCAGCGGCACGGCGCCGACGCGGTCGGCGCGCACGGTGATCGCGACGCCCGCCTTGAGCGTCAGCTTGCGGGAATTCAGCACATGGCAGTTGACATAGCTCAGCCGCGCGTCGGCCATGACTGTGCTCTCGGGCGTGACACCCTTGGCGTCAAACTCGGCAGAAAACTCGAGTGTGTGATTCAGGCAGCGCAGCGACCCGCCGTTCTCCGGCAGATAGAGCACATGCACCTCGGCCGCGCCGATCACGGTGATCTTGTCCTTTGCGGCAAATTTCTGGCGGATCATGGGCGATGCGTCCACGCGGACGATTCGCTCGACGTCCGGGCAGTAGTCCGGAACGATGATGTCGGCCTCGCTCGAGGCCTCGGCGGTGCCGCGAAAGACGGTCTGGCAGTATTTCAGCTCTTCTCTCTGGTTTTGTTCCATACTATTCTCTCCTTTTCGATCGTCGTTTGGCGACGCAATATACGCAGGTACATGGTTTCTCATGGACTATGTATATTTGTCCGAAAGGGAGTTTATACATCTTTTTGCCTGACATTTTTACTTGTCAAGCCACCGCTGCGGCGGTATACTGAAAACAGATACAAAAAGGGGAGGCGATTTCGTGGAGTCGGTCGGCATCAGCAAGGTGCTGCTCATCGTCAACCCCGTGGCGGGCAAGCGCCGCTCCCGCTCGGGCCTCTTCGATATCGTCGAACAGCTGTGCCACTACGGCTGCACGGCGACGGTGCAGACTACCGGCGGCCGCGGTGATGCCACCGCGACGGTCAGGCGTCTCGCGCCGGAGTATGACATGGTCATCTGCTGCGGCGGCGACGGCACGCTCAGCGAGGTTGTCACAGGTCTCATCCAGTCGGGAGCGGACATCCCCATCGGCTATGTCCCGGCGGGCAGCACCAACGACATGGCCAACAACCTGAAGCTTCCCCGGCGCATTCGAGAAGCGGCGCAGACCGTTCTCACCGGCAGTGCCGCAGGGCACGATGTCGGTCTGTTCGACGGCGGGCGCTACTTTTCCTATGTTGCCTCTTTCGGCGCTTTTACCAAAGTGTCCTACGCCACGCCCCAGTGGCTGAAAAATCGCTTTGGCCACTTTGCCTACATTCTCGACGGCATCCGCAGCGTGGGTGATCTGCGCCCCTACCGTGCCAAAGTTGAGGCGGAGGGCGAGGGCAGCTTTGAGGGCGAGTATCTGTTTGGCAGTGTGACCAACTCCACCTCCATCGCCGGGGTCATCAAGCTGCGCGAGAATGAAGTCAGCCTGCACGACGGCAAGTTTGAGGTGCTGCTTGTGCGAAACCCGAAAAATCCGGATGATCTGCGCCGGATTCTCTACGGCGTCACCCACAGAAAATATGATGAGACCCACGTTCGCTTTTTCCACACGGATCACATCACCTTTCAATTTGATGAGGACATCGCCTGGACACTCGACGGCGAGTACGCGCCCGGCGGGCGGCGCAGCGAGATCCGTGTGCTTCCCTCGGCGGTGAAAATCATACGTTGACAAAAGACAAAAGCGCAGAGGCAATACGCCTCTGCGCTCTATTTATATGGAAAATAAAATCAGGCCCAGCACAGCAGCGAACCCGATTTGCACGGGCACTCCTGCATGGAAACGCCGCTGCAGAAGAAAGACCGCCGCGGCGATGAGAAGCGCCTGCCAGCAAAACGCCCCCTGCGGAAAAAAGTTTTCGATGCTCATGGTGACGACCACCGATGCGATCATTCCCATGCAGACCGGACGGATTCCGCGCAGGGCGTTGTCGAGCAGCGGGTTCCCCTTGAGCTTTTGCAAAAAGAAACCCGCGAGCAGGCAGAGTGTCAGCGACGGCACCATCACGCCGAGCGAGGCGACGACCGCCCCGGATACACCCGCCATCTTCATACCCGCAAAAGTCGCCGAGTTGATGCCGATGGCGCCCGGCGTCATCTCGGCAATGGCCACGATATCCGCCACCTCATCGAGGGTGAGCCATGCGTGGCTGACCATCTCGGCGCTGATGACTGGAATCATGGCAAGCCCGCCAAAGCAGCAAAAACCGATTTTGACAAACACAGTGAAGAGTTCAAGGTAAATCACGCCCGCGACCTCCTCTCAACAGCAGTCCCAAGGCGGCGCCTGAGGCGACAACGAGAATTGCGCTCACACCGGTAAACAGGCTGACGACAAACGCCGCAGCCGCCACAAGATAGGAAAAGCGGTTGACCAGCGACGCCTTTCGCAGAGAGAAGAGCGCTCCCAGTATGATCGGAATCACGGCGGCGCGCACCCCGCGCATGGCACGGGCCACAAGGGGATTGTGGGCCACCGCGTCGTAGCAGACCGTGATGACCGCAATGGTGATGACCGAGGGCATGGCGACACCGACCGCCGCCACCAGCGCGCCGATGATCCCCGCCGTGCTTCGCCCGAAGAGCACTGCTGTGTTGATGACCATGACCCCCGGCAGAGACCGCCCGACGGTGGTGAAGTCGACGAGCTCCTGCGACGTGATCCAACCGCGCTTTTGCACAAATTCGCGGTCGACCTGGGCGACAATGCTCCACCCGCCACCAAAGGTAAACGCTCCGATTTTAAACATGACCCAGAAGAGTGTCCACAGGCTCTTCTTCGCCGGCGGCTGCTCTCTGTTCTCCTGTTGTGTTACACTCTGCACTGATCTTCCCCCCATCAAAAATCGCCTGCCTTGTGGCAGGCGATCTGTTTACCCCATTGAACCGAGAAGTTCCCGAAGTGTCTTGAGCACTCCGTCGTTGACATTGGTGTCGACGACACGGCTTGCCGCCTGCTTGACCGCGCTGTGAGCATTGCCGACTGCACAGCTGTATTTTGCCTCGGCAAGAAGCTCCAGGTCATTGAGATTGTCCCCGAAAGCCATGGTCTCCTCCCGTGTGACACCCAGACGTTTTTGCAGACTTCGCAGCGCCGCGCCCTTGTTTGTCTCAAGAGACATACAGTCGACCCACTCGTGTCCCCCCTCGGTCACCTTGACGACCTTTGACCACTTCGGCGTAAAGGAGTCGGCACAGACTTTTCCCGCGCCGTCCGGGTGGTAGACAGAGAGCTTTACGATCGCATCGTCAATGGGCTTTGTCAGATCACCAACCGCCCTGACATTGTATCGGTAGCAGTCGCGCAGCCAGCGAAACATGGGTGTGTCCTCACGCGCGGCGTAGGCCCAATCCTGCCCACAGAGCATAATGTCACAGCCCGGCAGCCGGCGCCCGTCGCGCACGAGGCCCGTAATTTCCTTCTGTGTGAGAGGGGTGGAAGAATAGACCTCGCTTGCGCTGCGCACAAACCCGCCATTGTCGGTGATATAGAGAATTTCATCACGCACCGGCTCAAAGAGCCGCTCGACACTCGCAAACTGCCGCCCGCTCGCAACGGCAAATACCACGCCCATGGACTTGAGTCTGCGGATGACATCATAAATTTCGGTGTTGATCTGCGCTGTGCCGTCCGGCACAAGCGTACCGTCGACATCGCAGGCAATCAGTCGTATCATGACCCGTTCCCCTCTTCAAAAGTGCACTTCTCTGCAGCGGCAAACACACCGTGTTTCAGCAGAAACTCCGGCAAGCTGGCCGCCCCATAGTACACTTTGTCATTTGCAGATATTTATTATAGACCCGCCGCCGAATCCTGTCAAACGCAGACGGGGCGGACCAAATGGCCCGTCCCGTCTGAAAAAATCGTTTACAGGTGGTTCAAATACTCCAAAATCAGTTTTACCGCGCCGTCAATCCCGACCTCGCTGTCATCGATGGCAAGGTGGTAGTTGTTCACATCTCCCCACTTTTTACCGGTGTAATAGTTGTAGTAGGTAGCGCGTTTTTTCGAGGACTTGCTGACCGTGCTCTCCGCTTTTTCCCGCGGGAGATTGCGCTCCTGCATGATGCGCTCGACCCGCTTTTCAAAGGGACTGTGAATGAACACATTGACCACATTGCTGCGGTTTTCGAGCACATAGTCCGCACAGCGCCCCACAATGACGCAGGGGCCTTTCTCAGCCACTTTGCGAATGGTGTCAGACTGCACGAGAAAGACCTTGTCGTTGAGCGGCATGCTATAGGTGCCGGCCGTACTCGACATCATGGAGAGGGAATAGAGAAAGCTGGTCGTCGGTTTTTCTTCCATGTTTTCAAAGAGTTCCTGCCCAAGGCCGCTCTCATTGACGGCAAGCAGGATCAGCTCGTTGTCGTAAAACGGAATCCCGAGCTCCTTCGCGAGTTTTTCGCCGACCAGGTGCCCGCCGCTTCCGAACTCACGGCTGATGGTGATGACGGTATTGCTGTTCATGGTGTCACCTCTCTTATTCCAAATGGGACAGGATTCTGCCCTATCAACAGTATGACTTTTTTTGTGAATGTTGTCAAGTTATGTGACAAAAACTCCACAAAAACTGGTTACAGTTCACAGTTTCGACTTAAAATAGGAGTTTGCGCAGTACAGAGCGCCCGCCGGGTTGTGCGCGAGGACACGGTCCTTGGTGACAAGCGTTGTGACCGGTGCATCGGCATAGCGGTAAAACAGAGAATCGTGGCCGACGCACAGGCCGATGACGATGTTGAACTGTGTCTTCTGCTCGTTGAGCAGCATGGCCTGGGCAATGGGATTGCACATGGGCTCAAACCGTCCGGGGCGGACTTTCTCACTGTCCTGAAGCCCCGCGCGCTCCTTGGGGATGGAGCCTGATTTGCAGATGACCGAAACCACGGTAAAGCCGTGGCGGCGCAGAATGTCGCAGGCGATGCGCCCCTCTTCGGCAAGTCCGCTGCAAAACGCAACGCCCAGCTTCTCATAGCCCATGTTGCGGGCAAATTCGATGATCTCGCGTATGCGGGGCCACTGCCCATAGCCGGCCGATTCAATCTTTGACGACTCGACGTAGAAACGGTGGTTTTCCTCGGTCCCATACTGTTCAAACGCGGTCTCCATCAGCTCGCCGTTTCGGATGGGGCAGTTCTTCGGCAGCTTGTCACGCTCCCCCGTACGGCAGGCGTGAACGGTGCAGGATGCGCAGGTGTACATCGCAATCTCCCTCCATAATCCAATCAATCAAGGTATTCGGGTATTTTATCGGGCTTTTCATCACAAACTGACGCGGCAGTTTCACAGGGCCGCTGCTCACCATTAATTTTATGACGTTTTTCCATTTTGTCAAATAAAAATACTATTTCTCCCAAAATCGCCTAAAAGATCTATCTATATTCACCAAAAGACAAAATGAAACATTGACTTTTACATTGTGGAGTAGTAGAGTTAATAAAACGATTGGGCAAAAATAACAGCAGTAAATAAAAAGGGGGAACTTGTTTTGACAATTGAATTTACACCATTCGGCGCTCTTGCCGTTATGCTTCTGGTCATGGTGATCGGTGAAGTGATCACCAAGGCCACCAAGGGCTGGTTTCCGAGCGCTCTCGTTATTACCCTGTTGCTTTGCGCAGGCTTTTGGACCATTTTGCCCGCTGATCTGGTTGCCCGTGCCGGTGTCTCGGCGACACTTTTCCAAATTATTTCCGGTCTGCTTGTCGCCAATCTTGGCACATTGATTGGTCGCCGGGAGATGGCCGCACAGTGGAGAACTGTTTTGATTGCACTGATGGGCCTTGCATCCATCATCGTCATCTGTCTCACGGCGGGTGCTGCGCTATTTGGCTGGAGCAACGCTGTTGCAGCTGCCCCGCCGATCTGCGGCGCCGCAATTGCCACCGCAATGGTCCGCGCGGCGGCGGAGGCCGCCGGCAATACGCAGGCAGCGCTGATCGCTGTTGTCTGTATGGCGGTCCAGTGCCTGGTGGGATATCCCCTCGGCGCATTCTGCCTGAACAAAGAGACCAGACGTCTCTCAGCGCTGTATAAAAGAGGTGAGCTGAAAGCTCCTGCAAGCGCAGGTGCCGACGGCGCCGCTCAGGGCAAGAAAAAGATGACCAGCACAAATCTCACTCTGCTCAAGCTTGCGGTCATTGTCCTGATTTCCTACTATCTCCAGGTTCTCACCAAAGGCTATATCTCCATGTATGTCTGGTGCCTCATTCTCGGCTTTGCCGCACATGAGACCAAAGTGATCGAGACGGATGCTCTGACAAAGGCAAACTCCTATGGGCTTGCCATGACGCTGCTGATGCTGTATCTGTTCGGCGGCCTCTCTGCTTCGACTCCCGAGACCATCTTCCCGGTGTTTGGCATCGCCATCAGCCTGGTCCTGATGAGCGCCGCCGCCATGGCCGTGATGGCTCTGATCGCCAGCAAAGTGTTCAAGCAGAGCTTCTACATGTCCTATGTCATTGTGCTCAACGCGTTCTTCGGGTTCCCGATTAACGTCATGCTCACCAACGAAGCGCTGGACAACAACATCAGTGATCCCACGGAGCGTGCTGTAGTGAGTTCTCAGATTATGCCGAAGATGCTGATCGCCGGCTTTACGAGTGTTACCATTGTGTCCGTTTTCATTGCGGGCATTCTGATCAAATTCCTTTAAATTCTAATGTAAAAGCAAAGGAGAACCTCTATGGATATCAAAAGTTTAGCGCGCGAAGTGGAGGACAAGGTCATTGCGTTTCGCCGTGATCTCCACATGCACCCCGAGGCAAGCTTTCAGGAGTTTCGCACAACAGACCAGATCGCAAAGGCCCTTGATGAAATGGGAATTCCGTACCGGCGCTTTGAACCCACCGGCCTGATCGGCGAAATCAAGGGCGGAAAGCCCGGCAAAACTGTTGCGCTGCGCGCCGACATTGACGCGCTGAGCATCACGGAAAAGACGGGGCTTGACTTTGCCTCTCAAAACGAGGGACTCATGCATGCATGCGGCCATGATACACACGCCGCCATGCTGATGGGTGCAGCAATGGTGCTCAACCGCGTGAAAGACGAGTTGTGCGGCACGGTCAAACTGCTGTTCCAGCCGGCCGAAGAGGTTGCCGGCGGAGCCAAAAAGGTAATTGAGCAGGGCGCGCTCGACGGTGTCGACTACATTTTCGGCATTCACATTGCGGCAAAGATGCCCGTCGGTGTGGTCGGTATGCGCCACGGCGCCTCTGCTGCCTCCGCTGATGTCTTCCGCATCAAAGTTGTCGGAAAAGCCTCCCACGGGGCAATGCCGCAGATGGGCTGCGACGCCACTGTCGCAGCGGCCGCCATCGTGATGAATTTGCAGACCATCGTCAGCCGTGAGGTCGACCCCGAAAAGCCGCTGGTTGTCACCGTCGGCAAGCTGGAGTCCGGCAGCCGCTTCAACATTGTCTCGGGCGAAGCCAATATGGAGGGAACCATTCGCAGCTACGACTACGACCTCCATCACAGTCTGCCTGACATCGTCAAACGGATTGCGGAAAATACAGCTGAGACGTTCCGCTGCAAGGCCGAGGTCGAATATGAGATGATGACAGAGGTACTGGTCAACGATGCCGAGTCCGTGGAACTTGCGCGCGGCGCGGCGGCGAAGATCATCGACAACCCTGCAATGCTCATCGAGGTTCCCGCCACGATGGGCGGGGAGGATTTTGCCGAGTACACACCTCTGTGCAAGGCCTCTTTTGCCATGGTCGGTGCCGGAGGGGAGTATCCGCAGCACAGCGACCGCGTCGTATTTGACGAGAACAGCTTCCGCACCGGCGTCGCACTCTATGCTCAGGTTGCGGCGGATTATCTCAACGGCTGAACAGATACATTTCGGTACAGGAAACACGGGTAAAAGGCATCCTCCCACGCATCCATGGCCGCACAATTGACACAGAAAAGCGGGGCAGCAATGAGCTGCCCCGCTTTTTTATAAGTAATTCCAAATTCTATAAAACACCGCTTCTGTCGGCATGTGGTTCGCCCCGGTCAGCCGGCCGATTCGCAGCTCTTTTCCTTCCGCTTGAAATGCTCTTTGATTGCTTCGTCCGGCGCGGCAAAAGAGCCCTGGGCGAGCTGCGCATTTCCGCCGCCGCGCCCCATCAGAGCGGCGTTTGCCTCCTTGACAATGGGGCGCACATCACACGATGCGCTCGCCACGGCGTAGCAGCGCGCCCCCTCGCTGCCGCCGAGAACAACGGCGAGCCCGCAGCGGGCCATGAGCGCCTCGCCGAAGAGGCGGCAGCCGGCAGGACTGAGCCCCTCCTCGATGACGCAGACCGTGTCGCGCCCCGCGTAGGCCTCGGCGCGCCGGGCAAAGAGTTCGCGTTCCAGCGCTGCGCAGCGCGCTTTCCACTCGTCGCGCTCGGCGAGCACGCGCGCAGCTGCCGGGACAATTTCATGGACCCTTGCCGAATAGAGAGCCGAGAGCTCCCGCGCCTGGGCATTTCGCTCCCGGTAGTCCGCAAGAGCCCGCTCCCCACAGAGCATTGACACCCGCGTGCCGCCCTTGTAGCGCTGGGAACCCGTCAGCTTGACAAGGCCGATCTCCCCCGTTCTCGCGACGTGAAGCCCGCAGCAGGCGCACAGGTCGTACTCCGGCACCTCCACAAGGCGCACCTCCCCGTCGAGCTCCTTCTTGCTACGGTAGGAAAGCGCACCGAGCGCCTCTCTTCCGGGATAAAAGCAGCGAAGAGCCCGGTTCTCCCAGATGCCGCGGTTGACGGTGTCCTCCACCTCGTCGAGTTGGGATTGCTCCAGCGGACCCGAAAAATCCATGGTGACGCAGTCGCCTCCCATGTGAAAGCCGACGTTGTCAAAGCCGAACAGCCTGTGTACAGTTCCCGAGACCATGTGTTCAGCCGAGTGGTGCTGCATCAGAGAAAAGCGGCGCGGCCAGTCGACAAGGCCCTCGACAAGTTCCCCCTCGCGCAGCGGCCCGTCGAGCGTGTGCACCACATCGTCGCCGCGCTCGTGCACGTCGAGCACACGCCTGCCGCCGAGCGTTCCGTGGTCGGCCGGCTGGCCGCCTCCCTCCGGGTAGAAGAGCGTGCGCTCGAGCACCGCCAGCCAGGCATCTCCCTGCCGGACGCACGAGATCACTCTCGCCTCAAAGCGCGTCTCGTAGGGGGTGGTATAATACAGTTTTTCCGTCATGAGATCTCCTCCCAGCTCACACTTTACCACACAGAGCCGTTGCAAGGCAAACCAATTGTGGTATAATAGCCACAAAGTGGCTATTATATGGAATTCAGGCCGTTTTTCTCGCCCCTTGCGGGGCAACCGAAAAACATGGCCGTATTATAATACCATGATCGCTTCGCGCTCCATGGTATAATAGCCACAAAGTGGCTATTATATGGAATTCAGGCCATTTTTCTCGCCCCTTGCGGGGCAACTGAAAAACATGGTCATATTATATACCATGTTCGCTTCGCGCTCATGGTATACCACTGTAAGAAAACCTGCTTTCCCGCTTTACCGGCGACAAAGCAGATCAGAGCCGCACACGGCGGCAACTGTGAGGTGATCGGATGTTCTCCCGTACGGAACTGGTTCTCGGCCGCGAAGCGCTCGAGCGGCTCAGCCAAAGCCATGTCGCGGTGTTCGGCGTGGGCGGCGTCGGCGGCTATGTCGCCGAGGGGCTCGCGCGCGCGGGCGTCGGTGAGCTGACGCTCGTGGATTACGATACCGTCGCCGAGAGCAACCGAAACCGTCAGCTCGCCGCTCTTGGCAGCACTGTCGGCCGTTACAAGGCCGAGGTGCTCGGCGAGCGCATTCTCGACATCAACCCCGGTGCAAAGGTTCATACGGTTTTGCAGTTCGTGGGGCCTGAAAATGTCGCGTCCCTGCTCCCCGCCGCGCTCGACTACGCGGTGGATGCCATCGACACCGTCAGTTCAAAGCTGCTGCTCATCGAGACCGCCGCGGCGCGCGGCATCCCGATTCTCTCGAGCATGGGCACCGGCAACAAGCTCGACCCGACAAAATTTCGCATCACAACCATTGATAAGACATCCGTCTGCCCGCTTGCGCGGGTCATGCGCCGCGAGCTTGTGCGGCGGGGGCTCGGCAAGACGAAAGTCCTCTTCTCCACGGAGCAGCCGACCGGGCGCACTGTGCAGCAGGACGGCACGCGCAAGGCAACTCCCGGTTCGGTCTCCTGGGTGCCCTCCTGCGCGGGCCTGATGATCGCAGGCGCAGTCGTCATGGAGCTTATCAATAAAGCGTAACAGACAGGAAAGGAGTCCCGGAACATTGTTCCGGGACTCCTTTTTGCGTTACACTCTGTTTCTCAGCTTTGCCAGCACTTTCTCACTGGAGTAGTCCATGAGAACGGCGAGAAGAATGATAACGCCCTTGAAGAGCAGCTGCCAGTTGGTGTCGACGCTCATCAGATTGAGAATGTTGTTGATAAGACCGATGATGATGCAGCCGAAAATGGTTCCCTCAGGCTTACCGAAGCCGCCGCCGATCGGCGTGCCCCCGATGACGACTGCCGCGATGGCGTCCATTTCCATGCCCTGGCCCGCCGCCGGCTGTGCCGAGAGCGCGCGGGATGTCACAATCAGCGATGCAATGGCCACACAGGCGCCCATGATCGCGTACACCCCGATGCGCAGCGCCGACAGATTGAGTCCCGAGACTCTTGCGGCGTCCGGATTTCCGCCCACTGCGAGAATGCGGCGGCCAAAGGCCGTCTTGTAGAAGACAATTCCGACTGCCAGCGACACCGCCAGCATGATGTAGACCGGGATCGGCACCGGGCCGATGTATCCCTGGCCGACCTTTTCAAAGCCGCCGGTGAGCCCTGAGATCGCCGAGGTGTTGCTCACCACATAGTTGATACCCTTGAAAATCTGGCCAGTCGCCAGCGTGACGACAAAGGCGGGCAGCTTGAACCATGAGATGATCGAGCCGTTGATTGCGCCGCAGATCACCCCGACCACTACACAGATTACAATCATCGCCGGAAAGGGAACATGCAGCTGTGTGTCGAGCTTCGCCATGATGATGCCGATCATGCCCAGCATCAGACCGACCGACAAATCGAGGTTTCCCGACGCCAACACCAGCGTGAATCCCGCTCCCAGCACCACCGACGCGGAAATCTGGCGCAGAATGTTGAAGATGTTGCGGGTGGTGAAAAAATTCGGTGAGAGAATGCTTGCAATGACAACCAGGACAACGGCGATCAAAAGCGCCTTGTTGTTCATGGCAAATTCAAGCAGGCCAACGCCCGTTTTCCTGCGTGAAAGCGTGGATGTCTCCATCATTTTCGCCCCTTTATTCTAAATTGCTTATTCGCTTGCACGTCTGCCTTCAGGGTCGTTTTGGTCCCCGGCAGGTCTGCACATACAACCATCCGTCCTGTTTCACATCTAGGAAACGGCCTCGCGGGCGGTCTGCCCAAAGGCCTCTTTCATGATGGTCTCCTGATCAAACTGGCCGCGTAGATGCTCGCCCACAATTTTTCCGCCGCGCACCACAAGAATGCGGTCGCTCATCCCCATGACCTCCGGCAGCTCCGACGAAATCATGATAATGGCCATTCCCTGCTGGGCCAAAAGACTGATCTGGCGGTGGATCTCCGACTTGGAGCCGACGTCGATTCCCCGCGTCGGCTCATCGAGAATGAGAACTTTCGGGTCGACCAGCAGCCAGCGGCCGATGATGGCCTTTTGTTGGTTGCCTCCCGAGAGACTCGTGATGATCTGTTTGAGACTCGCGAGCTTGATGTTGAGCCGTTGCACCATCTGTTCGCAGTCGCGCGCCTCGCGGCGGTGATTGACAAAACCAACCGCATTGGTGAGTTTGTCAAGATATGCCATGGAGATGTTGGCGCGCACGGGAAGCGTGCGCAGAATCCCCATGCGCAGCCGGTCCTCGGTGAGCATGCCGATTCCACTTTCAATGGCCTGTTTGGGAGAGCGGATTCGAAGCTCTTTCCCGTGCAGCAGCACCTCACCCGAGTCACAGCGGTCTATGCCGAACAGGGCGCGCATGATCTCCGTTCGCCCCGCGCCCATCAGCCCGCTGAAACCGAGAATCTCACCCTGATGTACTTCAAAGCTCACGTCGTCGAAGACGCCGCGGCGGCTCAGATGCCGAACTTCGAGAACCGTCGGTCCGATCTCGGCCTCCTCTTTCGGATAGAGGTCTTTGAGCTCACGTCCCGCAATCCAGCGGATGAGGTCATTTTCCGTTGTCGACGAGGCCTCAACGGTAGTAATGTACTGCCCGTCGCGCATGACGGTGATGCGGTCGGCCACGGCGAGCACCTCATCGAGCTTGTGGGAGATGAAAATGATTGCCACTCCCTGCCCGGTGAGAGTTCTCATTATTTTAAAGAGAAGCTGAATCTCAGACTCCGTCAGAGCCGAGGTCGGCTCATCCATGATGATGAGATCGGCCTCATAGGAGATCGCGCGCGCAATCTCCACAAGCTGCATATTGGCAACGCTTAGATTTTGTACTCTCATACGGGGGTCGATGTGTATTTCCAACCGGTCAAGGAGTTCCCTCGCCTTTTTGACCATGCGCCGGCGGTTGAGCACACCGAAGTCGGTGAAGTCCTTTTCCCGGCCGATCCAGATGTTTTCCGCCACGGTCGTCGACGGGACAAGGCTGATCTCCTGGTGGATCATACAGATGCCCCGCGACAGCGCCGCATGCGGGTTTTTAAAGGAGGTCCGCTCTCCCCGCCACCGGATCTCCCCCTCGTCGGGCTGATACATTCCCAGGATCACTTTCATCAAGGTGGATTTTCCCGCGCCGTTCTCGCCGAGAACGGCGTGAATTTCACCCTTTCTGATCTCGAGCCCTGCATGATTCAGAGCCTGAACGCCGGGAAACCGTTTGCTGATCTCCCGAAGTTCCAAAATGGTCTGCTGCATGTTTCTTCCTCCTGTGAGTGAATGGGGAGGGGCGGTACGGGGCGAGACCTGCCCCTCCCCGGGAAGCTGTCTCAATCGGCGATGCCGCTGTCGCGGATTTCCTGTACGTTGGTGATGTCCATCGGGTACATGTAGGCCTCGATGGTGTCGATAAATTTGTCGCCGTCAAAGCGAATGCCCGAGGCGAGTTTCTGGCAGGTCTGCGCGCAGATGCGGCAGATGATGCGCTTGGAGTTGAACGCCGACATGGACATTTTTCCCTCCAGAATCAGCTCCTGCGCCTGCGGGTCGCCGTTCATACCGAGCGTGAGATATTTGGACGGGTCGAGTCCCGCCGAGCTGATGACATTGACGGCCGCCATCGCCATCTCGTCGTTTTCCGCCGCAATGACGTTGATCTCGGGGTGAGCCACCAGCCAGTCCTCCACGATGCTGACTGCCTCCTGCATGAGCCAGTTTGCATTTTTGTTGATGACCTCTTCCACGCGGTCCTTGTATTTCTCGTCCTCATACAGCTCCTGGGCAAATCCCTTGTAGCCGACGTTTCCGCCGTTGGGCGCGCCGAGCAGGTAGCCGATTTTGAGCGTCTCGCCCGGGTGCTCGTCAAGCCAGTTTTTGAGCCAGCGCGCCTGCATCTTTCCGCGGATGCCGGAATCCGACACATTGACCATCGCATCATACTGGTCTGGCTTGACATTCATTTGAAGCTGATAGACCACAACGGGGATTCCCGCCTGTTTGACCGACACCACCGCAGGCACAGAGCCGTCGGGGTCGACCGACTGTACCACGATGACGTCGGGCGCCAGCGTGATGAGCGACTCGACATCCGCCAGCTGCTTTTCCACGGAGCCGTCGGCGTTGAACATGGTGACCTTACCGCCCAGCGCCTCCACTTCCTCTACCAGTGTCTCATACATCATCGTCTGATACTGGTCCAGATTGTTCAGAGAGATTCCGACGGTAAAGTCGGTCACAAGCTCGGGCTCGCCCGTCGTTCCGGGCTCATCGTCCGGGTTGGTTGTGCCCGGCTGGGTCTGATCGCCGTCGGGCGGGGTCGGTTCCTGCCCATTGCTGCAGGCCGCCAGAGAGAAGAGCATACACACTGCCAAGAGAAGAGAGATCCATCGTTTCATAGTGAGTTCCTCCTTTTTCATTTGGTCCATCCGGACAAAATTGCCTGGCAGCCACGCCCCGGTGACCACCTTTACCAGAATCCTACTTGCAATTTTGCCAATTGTCAATAATAAAACCAATTTTCTAACATTTGTGAAAATATATCACGCTATTTTTGTGTAATTATCCAAATTTTAGTTCAAAAAATAAATTTTTACCATTTTCGATTGACTTTGGAAACTGCGAATGATAGTCTCAACTTGAAAAAATTGCGGTCAGCGGTATCAACATTCACATATTCCACTCGCCGCCCGCAAAAAAAGGAACAGGAGGGATATCATTGGCACTCATCACGACACACTTTTACTCACAGGTTCTGGGGCTCACCTGCACCATGGAGGTCATACTCCCCGAACCCGACCAGGGAATCGGCGTGGGGGCTTCCGTCTGGGACGGGAAGAGTGACCTGCCCGTGCTCTACCTGCTGCACGGCATGTCGGACGACCACACCATCTGGCTGCGCCGCACCTCTCTGGACCGCTACGTTGCCGGCCGCAGGCTGGCTGTGGTGATGCCTGCGGTTCACCGCAGCTGCTACTCCGACCAGGCGCTCGGTTATGACTATCTCACCTTTCTCGCGCAGGAGGTCCCCGAGGTGGCAAGCCGCTTTTTCCGCATCTCCCGCCGGCGGGAGGACACGTTTGCCGCCGGGCTGTCAATGGGCGGTTACGGCGCGATGAAACTCGGTCTCACCTATCCCGAACGCTACGCCGCCGTGGCCAGCATGTCGGGGGTTCTCGACATGTGGGAACACAGCAAAGACCGCCCCTATTTACAGCTTATCGGCGATCAGGCCGCCGAGGAAAAGCTGCGCCTGGAAAACCCCGAGGCCTATCGAAATCTTGTTGATTTCAAGCTGAACTTCGGTTCTCTCGACCGATTCCGCGGCTCTGACAACGATCTGCTCTCGCTTCTTGAGCGCCGCGTAAAGTCCGGCTGCGAGCTTCCGAAGCTGGATATTTCCATTGGTATACAGGACTATCTCTACCCGACAAATGTGACCTTTCGCCATAAGCTCGACGAGCTGCATGTGCCCTACCGCTATCATGAGGAGCCGGGCGTTCATGAGTGGGCAGTGTGGGACCGGGCTGTCACACGCGTACTCGACTGGCTTCCCGTCGAGCGCGAAATTCCCACCGGAAACGGCGGCGACCGTGAAGCGCGGCGCCAGAGGGAGGAAGAGAAATGAGACTTGGCATGTACTCCGTAGAAATCACAAGGCCGAGCGTGGAGGAGGTCTTCTCCGAGGCCGCCCGGCTCGGGTTTGAGGAAATGCAGTTCGATTTCGGCTCTGTCGGCACGCAGCAGCTGCCCGATGAAATCTCCCCCGAGCTCACCGCGCGAATCGCGGCGGCGGCTCGAACATCCAACATCGCCATCACCGCAGTCAACGGCACATTCAACATGATTCACCCGGACGCCCGTATAAGAGAGGCTGGCGTGTCGCGGTTTGAGCAAATAGCAAAGGCCTGCTCTGTCCTCGGCTGTCCGCTTATCACCCTGTGCACCGGAAGCCGCGATACGCAAAATATGTGGCGCCGCCATCCCGGAAACGATCTGCCCGATGCGTGGAGCGATCTGCTGCACACCACCGCAGAGCTCGTCGAAATCGCCGAGCGCTATGGCGTGTTTCTCGGTGTGGAAACCGAGGCCTCCAACGTCGTCTCTTCTCCGCAGCGGGCGCGGCGCTTTCTCGACGAGATGGCAAGTCCCCGGCTTCGCATCATCATGGATCCCGCCAATCTCTTTCACGACGGGCAGGCGCGCCTGGAAAACAGCTACGATATCCTCGCGAGCGCCTTTGATCTGCTCGCGGACGACATCATCGCCGCCCACGGCAAGGACATCCGCGAGGGACCGGGTATCTCGTTTACCTCGGCCGGGCGCGGCATCGTCGACTTTGACTACTTTGTCGGCCTGCTCAAAAGCGCGGGCTACCGCGGCGGCATCATCGCGCACGGCATCCACGAAGAGTGGGAGTTTCCCGGAACCGTCGCCTATTTGAAACAGGTACTCTCACGCGCCAATACATAAGACAAAGGACGAATGCACTATGAAACAGCCGCTCTACTCCATTGGCATTGACTTTGGCACTCTGACGGCGCGCGGCGTTCTCGTGGATATCAAAACCGGCGAACAGGCGGCGGTCTCCGTCTTCGGCTACCAGGACGCGGTGATCGACCAGTATCTGCCGGGAACCGATGTGACCATCCCTGCGGGCTGCGCCCTTCAAAATCCCATGGACTACCGCGACGCGCTCGAGGGACTGCTGCGGGATATTCTCCACAAGTCCTCGGTCTCCCCCGAGCAGATCGTCGGCATCGGCATAGACTTTACCTCCTGCACCATGCTGCCTCTCGACTCCGATCTGCAGCCGCTCTGCCAGCAGCCGGACTACCGTGAGAACTACCACAGCTGGCCCAAGCTCTGGAAAGACCACACCGCACAAAAACAGGCCGACCGGATCACGTCTCTCGCCCGGGAGCGCGGGGAGGAGTTCCTCAGCCGCTATGGCGGGAACTGCTCAAGCGAATGGATGTTCGCCAAAATTCTCGAGACGCTGGAAAACGCCCCCGAGGTCTATGAGGGTGCCTTTCGGTTTGTCGAGGCCGGCGACTGGATCGTGTATCTTCTCACCGGAGAACTCAAAAAGAGCAGCGGCCCCGCCGGCTTCAAGGCCTTTTGGAGCCCTGACCACGGGTATCCCTCGGCGGACTTTTTCAAAGCGCTCGACCCCCGTCTGGAGCATGTCGTCGCAAAGAAGCTCGGCGAGCAGGTCTACCCTCTCGGAACGCGGGCGGGCGGTCTGACGCGCGAAATGGCGGAGCTCACCGGGCTGTGTGAGGGAACGAGCGTGGCCGTCGCCAACATCGACGCCCACAGCTCCTTTCCCGCCATCGGCGCCACGGGGGATTCGACCATGTTGTTCAACATGGGCACCTCGCTGTGCCACATATTCACCTGTCCGCGCGAAGCTCTTGTGCCGGGAATCAGCGGCGTGGTGCGCGACGGCATCCTGCCGGACTGCTATGGCTATGAGGCCGGTCAGGCCGCCGTCGGCGACATCTACGACTGGTTTGTTCGCAACCTGGTTGCGCAGAGCACCCTGCAGGAGGTCACGAGCCGCAACGTCAACATTTTTCAACTCATGGACGAGAAAGCCGGTGCCATCCGCCCGGGCGAGAGCGGACTTCTCGCTCTGGACTGGTGGAACGGCAACCGCTCGATGCTCTGTAACTCCGACCTGTCCGGCATGATCGTCGGCCTGACCCTCTCCACTAGGCCCGAGGAAATCTACCGCGCGCTGATCGAGGGTACCGCCTTTGGCTCGCGGCGCATTCTCAGCGAATTCGAGCGGGACGTCTCCCCCGTGCGCGAGATTTACGCCTGCGGCGGCCTCTCGCGCAAGAGCCGGGTTGTGATGCAGATCTTCGCAGATGTGCTCGGCCGGCGCATCCACATCTCGGGCGTACAGCAGACCTCCGCCTTTGGCGCGGCCATCTACGGCGCAGTTGCGGCGGGCAGCGGCCGCGGCGGCTATGATACCGTTTCGCAGGCGAGCGCGGCCATGGCAAAGCCCTCTGCCGTCTGCTATCAGCCGAACCCGCGGTATGCGGGCATCTACGACCGCCTCTACCGCGAGTATGAAAAACTGCACGACTACTTTGGCACGGGCGCAAGCGGCGTCATGAAAGAGCTGCGCAACATCAACCACATTGCAACCAAAAAATAATTGAGGAGGCGCTCTATGTACACGGTATACGAGCCCAAATTCTACAGTTTCAACGGAGACTATTTCACCTACGCAAAGCTCGCCGCCGACGCCGGCATCGAGGCAATCGGCGTGCCAAGCGCTCTTCTTGACCAGGAAAACCGGGCGCTTGAGCTCGCCCGGCTCGTATGGGAACTCGGGCTTCGATGGGGAATCATGTTCACACCCGTCGACTTCTATGCGGCCGATGTGGACGACACGCTCTTCGAGCGTGGAATCGAAACCCTCAAGCGCCAGGCACAGACCGCGGCGAAAATGGGCGTCCGCTACGCGTACAACCACATCTGGTCATCGAATCCCGAACGCTCCTTTGAGCGGAATTTTGACTGGCATGTCCGCCGCATTCGCCGGGTCGGCCGCATCTTTGAGGACAACGGCATTCGCTATGGGCTCGAGTTTCTCGGCCCGCGCGACGTACTTCACCGCTATGAGCACCCATTTGTGCACTCGATTGCGGGAGTCTGCGCGCTCGCCGACGCGGCGGAGCTCAAGGCCGCGTTTCTCTTTGACACCTATCACTGGTACTGTGAGGGCGCGCGGCTGGACGATCTCTATTTCGCCCTCGCGCACACCGACCGTATGGTCGGGCTGCACGTCAACGACGCCGCGGCCGGCCGCAAACCCGAGGAACAGCTCGACATGGAGCGCGCCATGCCCATGACGACCGGTCTCATTGACGCTGGAAAAATCTATCAGCTCTTCGGCTCGCACGGCTATGAGGGCCCCGCGGCCTGCGAGCCTCTGCACCCGTCTATGGAACATTTTCAGGAAATCGGTGCGCAGGCAACGGCGCAGGAAATTGCCCGCGCCTATCAGATGCTCGCGTCGCGCTGAAGTCTCCTCCACATGTGACATCGGCGGCCCGAAATCTGTATGGGCCGCCGATGTCACGGCATTCTGTCTGATTTTGAAATGGTTGATTTATACCATAAAATAGGGTATTCTAGTTTTATTAAGTTAAATTTTTCCGGCAAACTAAGCAATCGGGGTGACGACAATGGGTGAAGCGGAAATCCGCGATCAGCGCAGGCAGCAGATGATTACCGTCGCCAAAATGTACTACCGTGACAAGCTGCCGCAGGATGAAATTGCAAAAAGACTGAATATGAGCCGCTCCAACATCTCCCGCATTCTCTCAAAGAGCCTTGAAGACGGTATCGTCGAGATTTCCATCAACGACTCTGTGACCAAGCACCCGGAAATAGCAGGCCGCCTCTGTCAGGCCTACCACCTCAAGGACGTCGTCATCGCCTCCTCCCATTCCGATATGGAGCGCACCACAAGAAACGTCGGCGAGAGGCTTGCCGCCTACCTTGTCAGCGTGCTGAAAAACGGGATGCTCGTCGGCGTTACAAGCGGCCGGATCAGCTATTACGCCATGCGCGGCATTCACAACACCAGAGGGCTGCACGTCGACTGTGTTCAGCTCATGGGCGGCACCTCCAATCACTTCACCGTGGAGGACAGCCAGAGCATCGCCGTCTCCTTTTCCAATCGCTTCAACGGCAACGCCTACATTCTGCCCGCGCCGCTGATGGTCAAGACCAAGCAGCTCAAGCAGCTCTTTTTACAGGAGCCGCTTTGCATGGAGGTTTTTCAAAAGTACAGCGATCTGTCCATCGCCCTGCTGGAGATCAGCCCCCTGCGCGCGCGGCTCTCCAGCGAACTTCGGGAGCCGTGGCTCTCCTATGCCGACTCTCTTCAGCTGGGTGATCTCGCCGCCGTGTCAAGTGTCTGCGGGCGCTATTTCGATCTTCAGGGCATGCCCTGCAATGCCGGTATCAACGACCGTGTCATTGCCATGGATCTGGATCTGCTCGAGAATGTGCCGATCACAGTGGGCACCGCTGCGGGGCTCGATATGCTGGAGCCCACGCTGAGTATCCTGCGAAGCGGCCTGATCAACGTACTTGTCGTGGATGAGGTTCTCGCCTGCGGGCTGGAGGAGACCAGCAAAAACGAGCGCTCCTGAAGTAGGGGCGTCCACTGAATAAACGCCGATAATTGGAAAACACTACACATCAGATGTGTAGTGTTTTTTGTCTGTAGGAAAGGAGGCGCTCCCATGCCAGAGAAGACCGGCCAAAATCAGCCCGATGTGGCGCACGCGCCGGCAAAGAGTCTGGCCGTCGGCGCGGTCACCGGCGTTGTCAACGGCATGTTCGGCGGAGGCGGGGGGCTCGTTCTCGTGCCGCTGCTCAAAAAGGTTCTCAAGCTGCCCATCAAGGTCGCCCACGCCTCGGCCATCGGCATCACCATCATGATGAGCCTGATGACGCTCGGCGTCTACCTCACCGGCGGTGTCGTGACGCTCGGCGATGCGATCTGGTTCATGGTCGGCGGCGCAGTCGGCGGCTTTTTCGGCGCAAAATTTCTCAAGAAAATTCCCAAGAAGCTGCTCAAAAAGGGCTTTGCCTTATTTTTGCTGTATTCGGCAGTGAGGATGATGTTTTTTGGATAACCCGATTTTTCAGGCTCTGCTCGGCGCGGCGACCGGTGTTGTCAGCGGTATGGGCATCGGCGGCGGCAGTCTGCTGATCATTCTGCTGTCCTCTTTTTTCGGCTATGACCAGCTCAAGGCGCAGGGAATCAACCTGCTCTATTTTTTGCCCACGGCCGTCGTGGCTCTCATCGTCCATCTCAAAAACAAAACCATTGACATCAAGACTGTGCTCTGGTGCGGCATCTGCGGCGCGGCGGTCGCGGCGGCCGTGAGCTTCTTTGTCAAAGACATGGACAGCGGCATTGTGAAAAAGTGCTTCGCGGGCCTGATTTTTCTCGTGGGGCTCTACGAGCTCTTCACGAAAACGGAGCAGTAGAGACTGCTTAAAAAAGCGGCGCCTTACGGCGTCGCTTTCTTCTCGTCTTTTTCTCTTGGGACATAGTGCTCGCAGGCCTTTGTGAAGCGTCGGCGCAGCTTCAGCCTCGGATAGACACAGTGCCCGTCCCCGGTCTCTCCAAACGAATTGCCCAGTTTTACATAGTGCAGCCTGAAATACATGCAGCTGTCGCATATCGGGCCGTCGCTCTTGGGAATCAACATGGCGTTTTTCCTCCTCGAGACGCTTTCCAGGATACATCTTGTCGAATTGTGTCTATTTTAGCACATTTTACTCGAAATTACAAGTATTACCATAATTTTCATCCATTTTGTCTAGTTAGTCTTGATAAAATATAATCACAACTTTTTATTTTGAATGAATGGGGGCTGCCGTGGTATCGAGATTCTTCAGCAGATCCTTGATGATCCGCTTTTGCGCCGCGCTCAACGCCGACCAGTTGTCCAACATGTCTTTTTGTTCACTGGTAAGTGACACGGCATCCTGATTTTCTGCAAAAAACTGGGATAGCGTGAGACCAAAGCCATTGCAGATTTTCTCAAGAGATTGAATGGTTGGAATCTGGTCCTTTCGATACCACGTGGATATGGTTGACTGGGACAGCCCCGAACGTTTGGCCAACTCGTATTCTGTCCAACCGCGCTCCAATCTTAATCTTGTGATTTCTTTGAGAACATCTTTCATACCCTTACTCACTCGACGTATTTCGTTTTTACCAATATTATACTTTGCGAGTGTATCGTTTTATAGTTGGTTAAGACGTATATAAAATATGTTTTAAATCAGTATATCGGAGTCACAGGACCGACATACCGGCAATTGTTGGTATGCAAAAAAGGGAAAGAAGCATCTGCTTCTCTCCCTTTTTCTATTGCTGTGCCGGCAACATCAGCTTACAAAATCAATGCTGTTGTATCTCAGATAGAAGTCGTCTCCCTCGCCGAGCTCGTCAAAATTGATTTCACAGCGGCAGTGGAAAAAGGACGCGAGCCCTGAAAGGTCATCCGCGAGAAAGGCCTCGGCCCAGTTCTCCCCGAGTAGCGCAAGCTCCTCCGGCTCCGGCATTTCACCCACGTAGTACACATCGAACATGCCGCTGAGGCTCCCGTCGGGCTGCTCGGTCAATCTCTGAAGAACCATGTGGTAGCTGCCGTGAAAATCCCAGCCGGTCGCGCGAATGCGGTCGGTTCCCGGGACAAACTCGGTGTAGTCTGTCACATAGCTCGACGCCGTATGCCCGAAATATTTGATGAGCAGCGCATCGATCACATCGGCCTCGACGCCCGCTTCATAGTTGTATTCATACCCCTCATCATAGAGATTCATGATGGCAAAGGCCATCAGGTTGTCGTCGGTGAGCCCCTTGGCGTCAGACCGGCCCCCGTCGCCCACCAGCGGCCCGAGCTGGGAGGGGTGCTCGGCAAAATAGAAGTAGTACTTCTCCCTCGGCGATGCGTCCGCACCGCCCGGGCGGTTGAGCGCATGCCGGCCGCCCTCGCCGTCTGTGCCGAAAACCACCGGCATCCTCCCAAGGCGCTCCTCGGTGAGCTCGGTGTACGCGCAGTCCGAAAGCATGCGTCCGGTTCGGTCCGTCAGCCCCCAGAGGCCGTCTCTCATCACGCCGATTCCCGTCTCAAAGAGCTCAAACGCCTCGAAGCCCTGTGCATAGAGCATGTGGCCGCCCTCGTCGATGAGCGTGCGTGTGCCGTCCGGCAGAAGCCCCACCTGAAAGACCTCTGTGTCTCCCTCGTCGGTGGTTCCCCCGTCCGGCACGAGAAGAATGGACAGCTCTCCCTGTGCAGCCCAATCGGCGTAGCCCGTCAGACCGTTGGCCTGCAAAAAGGCATCTGCAATCCACTCGTTTTGAAGCGACAGACGCTCATAGTCCGCTCTTGTCTGCTCGCTGTACACAACGTCGCCCGGCGTCGTCATCACATAGATCGCCTCGTCGTCCGAGCCGATGGCCGCAAAGCCGCCGGTCCGTCCTCGCCGTTTTTCCTGCGGCCAGTCGGCGCGGGCAATTCTCTCGAGCGTAAAGAGCCGGCCGAGTTTGTCCGCCGCACCCACACTCTCGCCATATGCGGCGCTCTCGCGGTGATAGACTGTCACGAGCGCGCCGTCGCCGGTGGTAAGCTCGCACTCGTCGGCATACCCCTGCGGCAGAATGAGGCGGTAGCCGCCGCCGATTTCAACACCGTCCTCCGAGTTCTTCGCCGCCTGCGGAAGCAGCAGAATCAAAAGGATCGCCACCACGGCAAGGCCCACGCCCGCAGCGGCCACGCCAAAGCGCCTGCCGCTGCCAATCGCCCGGATGCGGGCTTTGAGATCGCCTCTGGAAAAGGCAATCATGCTCCCCGCACGCGGACCGCGGCCGCTGCCTGCGACCGCCAGAAGCGCCCGCCCGTACGCCGCGCGGGTCTGCTCATCCTGCCCGCGCAGCACATCGTCGTCGCACGCCAGCTCGCAGTCGCGCCGCATTGCCCAAAAGGCCCACCAGAGCACGGGATTGAACCAGTGGATGCCCTGTAAAATCAGCGTGAGCAGGCGCACCGGCGGGTCAAGCCGGCGGATGTGCGTCAGCTCATGGGCCAGCACGGCGCACAGCGCCCCGTCATCCGCCTCATCCAAAAGCACCTGCGGCACGGCCACCACCGGCCGGAAAAAGCCAAATACAAAGGGGCCTGCACAGTCGGTCGCCATGAGTCTGACCCGGCGCAGCTTCCCCTGCTTCGCCTGCTCAAAGAGCGTGTGGATGTGCGCGTCGTCCGGTACGGCATGGAGTGTGCGCCGGGTTTTGCCGTAGCCCGCGGCCAGAGCCGCCGCGTAGACCGCCATACCCATCAGCCACAGCACGGCGCCCGTGTCCCGCCAGGTCCACCGCTGCGCCGGCGCAGCGGTGGCAGCGGGGTTCGGCGAGGCGGTCTGTGTCGTCGGCGGCACCGCGACCGGCTCGCCCGGTGAGACCGCCTGCTGCCCGCCTGTCGGCGAGGGGGCCGCCTGACCCGCGTCATAGAGAACGCGCTGTTCCAGCGGTGCGGTCAGCCGAAAGGGGGAAATCGGGCTCTCGATGCCGCCCGGCAGAAGCAGCTTTGCCAGCAGAACCAGCCAGATGAGATAGTGGAACCGCGGTGAGAGCCGCCCTGCCACGGCGGCCTTGACCAGCAGGATGACGCCCGCCGTCACGCCGCCCCACAGCGAGTACTGGAGAACCCGGACAAAGAGCTCAGTCATGTTCCCGCCTCCGATCAATCAGCTCGCGAAGCTCCTCGAGCTCGCGGTCGGTAAACTCCTCCTGCTCGATCATCTGCGTGAAGAGCAGCTTTCTCGAACCGGAAAAGAACTTTTCCACCAGGCTCTGTGTCTCGGCGATGCGAACCGCGTCGCGCCCGATGAGCGGCCGGCAGACAAAGCCGGGGTCTGTGCGCTCGACAATCCCCTTTCTGACAAGCTTGGTGATGACCGTGTAGGTGGTGTTGCGGCTCCATCCCACGCTCTCGGCAAGCTGGTTTGCAAGCTCCGCGGCGGTGCGCGGCGCGTGCTCCCACAGCAGATTCATCACCCGCAGCTCGCTCTCCTGTATCTTCGGTGCTCCCATGTTGCCCCTCCTTACTATTGTAGTAGTAAACCTGTTTTTATACTATCATAGTAGTAAGAAGAAGTCAAGAAAAAATCGGGGCAACGCCCCGATTTTGAAATATCGTATCAAAAGGCTCCCACCCCGCAGCCGGGCGCAGAGAGCCCAGCTGTCTGTCCTGCCATATGGAAGCGCCCCTGCGCGGCCGCCTAACTCTCCAGGCCCAAAAGGCCGGTGTTCTCCGTGAGAATCCGGCGCGCCTGCTCGTGGGACAGCGTGCCGTCCGTCACCCGCTCAAAGAGCCGAAGCAGTGTGCGCGTCTCGACGATCAGGCTGCCGTTTCGCCTCGCGAGCGCCACCTGTGCCTCGCTGACCGGCTGGCGGTCGGCCAAGGGCTTTGAGCGCTCGTGCGCGATGATCAAAAGCGCCCGAACCGTCTCCTCGCGCCCCTCGTCGCGCAGCTCGTCGAGGTAGCTCTGTACATGAACCTCAAGCTGTGACACGTGCTCCGAGCGGACGTTTGTGCTCACGCCCTTGATTTCACCGATCAGCGTCACATCGCCGGCGTCGACGCGGAAATCCTCGCGGAAGTCATCTTTGAAGTGGGATAAATCGACGTCCAGAATCCGCTCGAGCATCTCAAATACCACCGACACGAGCGCATCCCCGCTCTCCACAAGGACGCTCTTGTAGCGGTTGTTGCGCTCGAGCGCCTGGCGTGCCTCGTCGATTCCCGCCTCGAGCCGCGCGATCGTCTCCCGGCTGCGCGCGATCTGCTCGCGGCGCGCCGCGTCGTCAAAGGCGGTCAGCTCTGCAAGCCAGTCGGGAAGCTGCTGCCCACACGGCTTCGGCAGATAGCCGATCTCGAGCAGGAGCTCCTCCAGCTGCGGGTAGCTCTCCACCCGCAGCGTACAAAAGGCCACGCGGTCGTTTTTCAGCGCAGTGATCTTTTCGCTCTTGACCGAGCGCAGCAAAACATCCGGTCTGTCCGCCGGCCTGCGGGCGCCGGCAAAGGGATTGTCCCCCGGTATTGCCGAGCTGATCGCCGGCGGCAGAATGAAGTGAAAGGATGCCGGCAGCTGGCATTTCCCGACCCTCGTTGTCGTATTTTCATAGCTCAGGGTAAAACCGACGCAGGGCCAGAGATCCCCCACGATGTCACGGACGTCGTCGAGCATGTTTTTCAGGTACTGGCGAAATCGAAACGTGCCGCTGACAATGTTGTATCTGAACTCACCGTCCTGCGGCAGAAGAATCAAAATCCGGCTCGCGGGGTTGTTTTCGATCATCCTGTGCAGATTGACAAGGTCCTGATAACCGTCAATCGAAGTGGTGTCTGCGGCTCTGTGGCACCAGAGACCCATGTCGTCCAAATCGACGACGTTGATTTCAAACTCGCCGGGCGAGCGCGGCGCGTCAAGCGGGCTGACGACAAGGCCGTCCGCGTGGACAGTACACGCGCGCGGGTTGCCGCAGATATACTGAATCATGACGCCGCGATGTCCGCCTCGACGGCCCGCATGGCGCCGAGCGTCTCATCGAGCAGACGGTCGAGCTCCCAGCCGAGGCGCTCGGCCCCCTGGGCGATCACCTCGCGCGAGCAGCCGGCGGCGAACTTTTTGTCTTTGAATTTCTTTTTGAGCGACTTGAGCTCCATATCCTGCACGCTCTTTGACGGGCGCATGAGCGCCGCCGCGCCGATGAGACCGGTCAGCTCGTCCACCGCGAAGAGAATCTTCTCCATCTCGTGGGTGGGCTCCACGTCGCTGCACAGTCCGTAGCCATGGCTCACCACAGCATGGATGAGCTCATCGGGCAGACCGGCCAGAAGCTCCGGCGCCTTTTTGCAGTGCTCATCCGGGTACTGCTCAAAGTCGATGTCGTGGAGAAGCCCCACAATCTCCCAGAAATCGGCGTCGGCGCCATAGCCGAGCTCAACGGCAAAATAGCGCATCACAGCGGCCACCGTGCGCGCATGCTGCAGATGAAAGTCCTCCTGGTTGTATTTTTTGAGCAGCTCGTAAGCCTGCTCCCTTGTCAGCGTTGCGTCCATGTCGACTCCTCCCATAATCTGTAAGATATCTGTATCATACCGCGCCGCCCGCCACCCGTCAAGAAGCGCTTTGGCTCCCGAAAACTTTTGAAAAAACCCTTGACTATGACGCTTCGTGATGGTGTATCTTAAAAGAGGAGGTGATCGAATGAAGAGCGTGCGTGAAGTATCGCAGCTCGCCGGTGTGAGCGTACGCACACTGCACTACTACGACGAGATCGGTCTGCTGCCGCCTGACGAGGTGACCCCGGCCGGCTACCGGCTCTACGGCAAGAGAGCGCTCTCCCGCCTGCAGCAGATTCTGTTCTTCCGCGAGCTCCGCTTTCCCCTGCGGGAAATCAAGGCGATTTTAAACGATCCCTCCTTCGATGAAGACGAGGCCCTGCGCCGCCAGCGAAAGCTGCTGCTCGCCCAGCGGCGGCGCCTGGACGGGCTCATACGTCTTCTCGACCAGCGAAGCAAAGGAGTGAACAAGATGAGCTTTCAGGAATTTGACCTGACAGAGATTGAGCGCGCCCGGGCCGAATACGCCGACGAGGCGCGCAGAAAATGGGGCGCCACCGACGCCTACCGCGAGAGCGAACGCCGCACGGGAGGCTACACCGCTGAGGACTGGCAGCGCATTCAGGCCGAGGCCGACGAGATCTGGGACGCGCTCGCCGACGAGATGGGCAATCCCCCCGACTCGCCGCGTGTTCAGGCGCTGGTGCGCCGCTTTCAGGCCCACGTCACCGAACACTATTACCCCTGTACCGACGAGATCCTGGCGGGGCTCGGCGAGATGTATCTCGCCGACGAGCGCTTTCAAAAGAATCTCGACCGGCGCGCACCGGGCTTTGCCGCCTTTTTAAGCGGGGCCTTTCGCGCCGCAGCCGGCCTCTGAGTGAAAGCGCGCGGGATGTTTTCCGCGCGCTTTTCAGCCGCCGAACAGCGCCACCGCAAAGCAGGCAACGCACAGCGCCGCGTTGACAAGGCGCAAAAACGTGAGCCCTGCGCCCGGCTCCTCTCCCTCATAGCCAAACAGATCATCCAGCACCGCAATCCCTCCCGACTGTTTCGATGCTTTGATTCTACCAGATGATCTGTCCCATAAAACGGACTGTGAAAAAGCGAAGCTGCCACAGACGGCAGCTTCGCTATTTTTTCATCTTCTCTTCCTCCGTGAGCAGAATGTCCGCAATCTGCGCGAGCATTCGCCTCTGGCCGGGCGACATTCTACGCACAAGATTCTCCAGCTCGCCGAGCATGTAGCTCTCGCGCGGTGTGCTGACCCCGCTGAGCAGATCGGTAATCTCACAGCCGAGAACCTGCGCGATCTTTGCGAGTGTCTCAAGATTGACCCGCGTGACACCCCGCTCAATCTGGCTGATGTAGCCCACCGAAACCATAAGCGCCTCTGCCAGATAATCCTGCGTTTTGCCCAGCGCCTTGCGCCGCCTCTGTACGCGCTGCCCAATCGCGCCATAATCAATTCCCATCTGCATCACCTGTGCTTAGTTTACCAGTTAAGTCCGGTAAGATGCAGACAGCCATCACTCAAATTATAGCTGTAATTGTTGATTCCGATCGAACACTATGGTAAAATTAGGGGAAATAATGGAGTTGGAGGTGCCGACAGTATGGACCTGTTGGAGGAATACGCAGACTATCTCGGGTGTCAGTATCTATCCGATCTGCGCTATCTGAAAATTTCTCCGCAGCAGGCGCGCCGCATTGAGATGTTGCCCGACAGCGGCCATACACTCGACGAATACAATGAGGCCGCGCGCTATATACTCGGCGCAAGTGCGCCGTATTCATCCATCCGCGAGGCAAGACAGGCTATCATCGAAGGGCTCATGCGTCGATAAAAAGAACCCACCGGTTACCCGGCGGGTTCTTTTTATCGAGCGCAGCGGATTTTCACAAAACAGTCTCGTCCTCGTGCTGTGTCAAGTCTGTCGAACGCAGAGTTGATTCTCACCGTACAAAAAGGCGCCGCCCGGCGGGCGGCGCCTCTCTGTCAGGATTCCGGCACACCGGTCTGTTCCACCGGCTCGGGGACGGGAAGCACATGCGCGTAGTAGTTCTGATCGAGGATGTTGGCGGACATGCTGAACTTGTTTTTGACAATCTTCTTCATCTGGCTGAGATACTCCTCGTCGACCTCGGTTCCGTCGAGGCTCTCGGCGGTCTTGGTCTTCGCGTTGTACTTGACGCGGTCGGTGATGAAGCTGTTGGAGTTGAAGATGACCAGCGGCGAGGAGGTCGAGAAGATGTCCCGCCCCATCAGAAGCCTCGAGTCGTAGTCGAGACCGAAGAGATTGGATACCGTCGGCAGAATATCAAGGCTCGAGCAGACCCGGTCGACTTCGACATGGGGCAGCCCCTTTGTCCAGATGATGAGGCTGCTCTTGTAGAGTTCAAACGTCTCGTCGACTTCGTGGCCGGCAAATTCGTCGATAAACTCCTTTTCCAGGCCATAGGGATAGTGGTCGGCAGAGAGCACAATGACAGTCTTGTCTGCGATGCCCTTTGCCTCAAGCTGTTCGATGAGATACTCGAGCGCCCGGTCGAGCTCAATGTTTGCCGCCAGATAGGCCTTACAGGGGTCGGACATGTCAAGGTGCTCCACGAGCGCCCTGTTCTTCGCCGACATGGCGTTTCCGACAAAAGTGTACTGCAGATGGCCGCTGACCGTCATGTAATAGGTGTGGAACGGCTGATCGTCAATGTACTCGGGAATGGTGACCTGCATCATCTCCAGGTCGGATTCCGGCCATGTGCGTTTGACATTCAGACCGTTTCCAACCGCCTTGTAGTCATAGCCCATATTGGGGTGGGAGATGTGACGCTTGTAGTACTTCCAGGTGTGGTTGTGATAGGCGCGCGTCGAGTAGTCGAGCTTGTGAAACTGGTTGCCAAGCCCGAACGGCATGGCATTGCTGCCCGAGCGGTAAAAGCTCCACACTCCGCCCTTCGGCAGGAGCCCGGTACAGGCGACATACTCGCCGTCCGACGTGCTGACACCCCAGATGGGGTTGTAGAAATTGTTGAACTGAAAGCCCTCGTGGGTGAGTTTGTAGAGAGTCGGCGTGAGTTCCTCATCCACCGCATAGGAGGAGAAGCCCTCTGCCGTGAGCATGATCAGATTGTAGCCCTTGAACATGCCCGTGTACTCATTTTGAAGCGTGGGCTCCACCTGAGAGAAGTACTCATCCATCTTCTTGAGCGTCTCGTCCGTGCCGTTTGCAATCAGGCTGTCAAAGTCGATTTCCATGACATTCGGCTCATAGACAACCGGCTCCGTCGGGAGCGAGGGATCGGGCTCGTCACTGCCGCCGGGATCATCCTCCGGTTCGTAGATGGGGATGGTCGCTTCCGGTGGAAAGATCGTGCGGTGCAGATTGACGCGCATGGTCGCACCGAGGCCCAGTTCCGCCATCGACTGGTCGATCGAGTCGGTGTGAAAATAAAGATCAAAGGCGGAGTACATCTCCTTGCCGCCCGGCAGAAGAAGCAAAATGGCAGCGCACTCTATGAGAACCGCCGCAGCACCCGTCACAATTCCGCGGCGCAGATCAATGCGCCGGAACGTCATGACGTGACGGCCGAAAATCAGAAGCCAGATAAACGGTACCATAAAGAGGACGATGCCGAGCAGATTGTGCCAGATACCGGCCATCATCTCGTTGAAAAAGCCCATGACCTGACCGGTGCCGGTACGCACGGAGTAAAAGGTGAAGTAGGTCTTGAAAATGTCGTGGTAGACGAGCTGCGCCGAGAAGAAAAAGCCCGCGACAAACAGGGTGATCGCCGAGAGCACAAAGTTCGCAATCCGGCCGAACAGGCTGCACAGAAGCCCCATCAGCACCCCCGCAAAGAGCGCAAAGAAGAGCGAGCGCACCACGCCAAAACCCCACTGGCCCACCGCGAGAAAGCGAAACAGCAATTCCATATAGATAAAGGAGACGGCAAAGCCCACCCACGGGTAGACCCGGCCGCGCCTTGTCACAAACAGATTTTTGATAAAATCCAACACTTTCACTTCCCAATCGACATAATCAAACAAAATAATTCTATCACACCAGAATGGGCGATTCAACTGCTCGACTCTTACAAAAAAGTTAATTTTCACAAAAGATACACAATTTCATCAAACAGCCGTCACGCCGGCCGCCTATACTTGTCCTTGGAAGCAGAGCTAAGGTCACGGGCTGCAAACCGTGACGCCCACTCCATATTGTTTCCTTGTTTTCCCACCCCATTCCCGGAAAAGGCCGCGGTTTTCACCGCGGCCTTTTCTTTTGCCCACTCTCATGGTAAACTGTTGTTATTCGTCTGGGGGTGAAACCGTGAAGAGAATCTGGTCCTATCTGACCCACCGCGTGGTGATCGTCAGTCTTCTCATCGCGCTGCAGGCGGCGGTTCTTCTCATCATGACGCTGGTCTTTCAGGCCTACTTTGTCCCGTTTTACTTCATTATGGTCGCTCTGAGCCTGCTTGTGGTGCTCTACATCATTGGAAGCCGCTCGGATCCCGCCTACAAAATCGCCTGGATCATCCCCATTTTGGCGCTGCCCGTATTTGGCGGTCTGCTCTACCTCATCTTCGGCGGACGCAAGCTCTCGCGCCGCGGGCAGCGGCGCATGCGCCCGGTTGCCCGGCGATTCGAGGCCGCCGTCTCGCCCGGCTGTGTGCTCAGCGAACTCGCCGTATCCGACCCCTCAGCCGCGGCGCAGGCACGCTATCTTCTAAACGCTGCGCACTGTCCCCCCTATCGGAACACCGAGTGCGAATACTTCCCCCTCGGCGACGACGCCTATCCGAAGATGCTCGAGGCCATCGAGAGCGCCGAGCGGTTCATCTTTCTGGAGTACTTCATCATCGAAGAGGGACGCATGTGGAACAGCATCCTCGAGCTGCTCGTCAAAAAGGCCGGCGAGGGGGTTGATGTGCGCCTGATCTACGACGATTTCGGCTGCATCATGACGCTGCCCGCAGACTACCGGCAGATGCTTGAAAAAAGGGGCATTCACTGCCGGGTGTTCAACCCCTTTCGGCCCATTCTCTCCTCGAGCTTCAACAACCGCGACCACCGCAAGATTCTGGTCGTCGACGGCAACACTGCATTCACCGGCGGCATCAATCTCGCCGATGAGTACATCAACGCCCGCGTCAAGCACGGCCACTGGAAAGACACGGCTCTCTCGGTGCGCGGGGACGCTGCATGGAGCTTTACGGTGATGTTTCTCTCCATGTGGGACTATCTCACCGGAGAGGACGAGGACTACGAGCGCTTTCGGCCCACGCTGCCGCCCTCTGCGGTCGCGGCGGGTGTGGTGCAGCCGTACTGCGACACCCCTCTCGACTATGAGCCGGTGAGTGAGACCGCCTACTTAAATCTCATCAACCGCGCCGAGCGGTATGTGTACATCAACACGCCCTATCTCATCGTCAGCAGCCAGATGATGACGGCGCTGTGTGCGGCGGCAAAATCGGGAGTCGATGTGCGCATCACAACCCCACATATCCCCGATAAGAAGCTGGTCTTCACTCTGACGCGGGCGCACTACGAAGAGCTTTTGGAGGCGGGGGTCAAAATTTACGAGTACACCCCGGGCTTTCTGCATGCCAAGAGCTTTGTCAGCGACGACCGCCACGCAGTCGTCGGCACCATCAATCTCGACTACCGCAGCCTCAATCTGCACTTTGAGTGTGCGGCGCTGCTCTATGAGACACCCTGTATCGCCGACATCAAGCGCGACTATCTGTCGACGCTCGAGCTGTGCGAGCCCATCACACTGGCCCAGTGCCGCGGCGTGCCCTTTTATACCAGGCTGCTGCGTGCGGTTCTGCGGCTGTTTGCTCCACTGATGTGACAACAAAAAGAAAGGAATGAATCACTGCCATGTTTCCCTCTCACGACCCTCTCAAATTCCGCTATTCCTCCCGCCGGCAGGTGACCTATGCCCGACGCGGCATGGTCTGCACCTCGCAGCCGCTGGCTGCGGCCGCGGGGCTCGACATCCTCAAGCAGGGCGGCAACGCCATTGATGCCGCCATTGCCACGGCCGCCTGTATGCCGGTTCTCGAGCCCACCTCAAACGGTCTCGGCAGCGACAGCTTCGCCCTCGTCTGGACGGGCGGGCGGCTCTACGGCCTCAACGCAAGCGGCAACGCGCCGGCGCTGCTCTCGGCGCAGGCTCTCCGCGAGGCCGGCCACACATCCATGCCCCGCTTCGGCTGGGGTGCGGTCACCGTCCCGGGCGCCGTCTCCGCCTGGGCGTCGCTCAGCGAGCGCTTCGGCCGGTTGCCTTTCGAGTCCCTGCTCGCGCCCGCCATCTCCTATGCCGAGGAGGGATATCCGGTCTCCCCGATCACCGCGCATCTGTGGGGCAGAACTTTCCGTGACTTTTCCGAAAAGCTTACAGACGACGCCTACCGCGAGTGGTTTCGCGTCTTCGCTCCCGGCGGGCATGCGCCTCAGCCGGGTGAGATCTGGCGCTCACCCGACCATGCGGCAACGCTGCGCGAGCTTGCCGCCACCCGCTGTGAGAGCTTCTACCGTGGGGCGCTTGCCGAGCGCATCGACGCTTTCTCCCGCAGCACCGGCGGCTACCTGCGCGCCGAAGACCTCGCGGCGTACCACAACGAGTGGGTTGACCCCATTTCGACAAACTACCGGGGCTACGATGTCTGGGAGATTCCGCCGAACGGCCACGGCATCGTGGCGCTCATGGCGCTCAACATCCTCGAGGGCTTTACGTTCAGGGGACGCGATGACACTGAGACATTCCACCGCCAGCTTGAGGCCATGAAGCTCGCTTTCGCCGACGGGCAGCGCTATGTCACAGACCCGCGTGACATGCGGGTGACCGCAGGGCAGCTTCTCTCCAAGGAATACGCGGCAAAGCGCCGCCAGCTCATCGGCGACAGCGCCCGCGCACCTGAGGCGGGCGACCCCGCAAGCGGAGGCACGATCTATCTGTGCACCGCCGACGCCGAGGGCAACATGGTCAGTTACATCCAGTCAAACTATGTCGGCTTCGGCTCGGGACTCGTCGTGCCCGGCACCGGCATTGCCCTGCACAACCGCGGCTACAACTTCTCACTTGACGAGACGAGCGACAACTGTGTCGCGCCGGGCAAAAAGCCCTACCACACCATCATCCCCGGTTTTCTCAGCCGGGATGGGAAACCGGTCGGCCCGTTCGGCGTCATGGGCGGTTTCATGCAGCCGCAGGGCCACGTGCAGATGGTCATGAACACCGTGGACTTTGGGATGAACCCGCAGGAGGCTCTCGACGCTCCGCGCTGGCAGTGGGTCGGCGGCATGGACATCGAAGTTGAGCGCGACTTTCCCGCCGCTCAAACCGAGGAGCTGGTGCGAAAGGGCCACCACATGCGCGTGCCAACCGACAGCTATGCCTTCGGCCGCGGCCAGATCATCTGGCGCGGCGAGGACGGCGTGCTCATGGGCGCGACCGAGCCGCGCGCTGACGGCGCCGTCGCGGCCTGGTAAAAGCAAAAGGGAGGGGACGTGCTGTCCTCTCCCTTTTTGCCTCTTTATATTGTAACTACGGAAAAGAGCCTCGAACGTGGGCTCTTTTTTCTACTGCTCCGAGGTGTCCTTTTGCTCCTGCGGAGGCTCCACCGGAGGCTTCGGGGTCTTTCTGCGCCGCAGTGAGAGCTTGACAATCACAACGACCACAACAGCCGCCACGGCAAGCAGCACCAAGAACGGGAAGATGCCGATCAGGCTGATCACGCCGTCCTGCAAAAAGTCCACAAAGTTGTTCCACGAGCGGCGCAGAGCATTGGAGATCCGCTGCCCGAAAGACAGCGTCACACTCTGGCGGTCGGAGTAGCGCACCACCTCGCGGATGTTGAGCTCAACATAGCTGTAGTCAACCTGGTTTTGCCAATTTGTCAGCTGTGAGGTGTAGCTCTCGATTTCGTAGATGACCTCAGACAGGCGTGTCTCGATGGTGATCATATCCTCGACGCGGTCGGCTTTCTGCATCATGGCGAGCAGATTGTCCCGCTGGAGCTCGAGAGATTTGAGCCGCGCTTCGGTATCGAGATACTGAGTCGTGATATTCTCGGCGGACGAGCTGCTTGTTACCACGTTTCCAATGCGGCCCGCAGAATTCATGAATTCCTCAAAGCGGGCCTGCGGTACGCGGTAGACAAAGCTCGCATAGCGGTTCTGGGGCACCGCCGTATCCGAGTCAGACGGATAGTAGACGTCCGACGACGTGCTCGAGCTCTCGACAAAGCCGCCGAGCTCAGCGAGCAGAGCCTTTGCCGCAGCGACCGCCTCGTCAAAGCGCAGGCTCTCAACTTGCAGGTAGCCGCGGTAAATCAGCTTCTGCGACGGGTCGAACTCCGTTGGCGTCACAAGCGCTCCGTCGCCGGAAAACTCCGGGTCCGGCTGTGCGCCGACGTCCATGTCGAAGCCATTTTCCATCGGGGCGCCGGGACTGGTGGTCTCACCGGTATAGTAGTCGCTGGCCTTTGCCGAACAGCCTGCAAACAGCGCCGTGACAAGGACGAATACCGCCGCGAGTGCAAGCAGTCGAACCGAATTTCTGTTTTTCAAATCAATCCCTCCGTTTCAGCAGATGTGAAAGTGCGGGTGTTCCTATTGCTTAGACTGCAACAAAACCGATTTGGTTCCCGACAGCGCTCAGACCGACTGAGCCGCCGAGAGAATGGCCTTGACCTTTCTGACAAAAAGCGCCTCATCCGCCGCCCAGCGCGAGAAGTCCGCCCGGATCAGATCCGCCCCCGCGCCCGCAAAGCGCGCGGCGTTCTCCTCCGTCACACCGCCCGCCGCCATAAATGCGGCGGCAGGATGATCGTTTTTCATCAGTTCAAAGTAATCCGCCCCCAGGGATACCGCAGGGTAGAGTTCGACGATCTCCGCGCCGAGTGCCAGCGCACGGCGCACCTCGCCCGGCGAAAATGCCTCCGGAATGGCCGGCACCGACAGATTGCCGCAAGTCTTGAAAATAGCCGTATCAAAGCTCGGGGTCTCAATGAAACGCGCCCCCGCCTCCACCGCCTCAAAGGCCGTGTCAGCGTCGGTCACATTGCCTGCGCCGATGACCATGCTCGACGAGTACCGCTCGCCGAGTGCCGAGAGAAGCGAGACCGGCGCGTGTTTGCTCAGGCGCACGAGCAGCGCCATCACACCGCCGCTCTCATAGAGCTGCGCAAGGCGCAGCGCCTGCTGTTCATCCGCAGCGTCGATCACGCCGATGACCCGGCAGGTTTTGAGAAGCTCAATCTTTCGTTTCATTGCAATTCCCCCTGTCTTCCTCCCGGCCGCTCCCGCCGGGGACACAAAACGCAAGGCCGGCGAGCTGCGCCACATGGCGAATGTGCGCAAGCCCCTTGATCATTCTCTCGTCAACCACGCGGAAGTTCTTCGCCAGAGCCGACGGCAGCAGATCGACAAAGAGCAAATTGGCGCCGGCCTCGAGCGCCGCGAGATTGCCGCTGACGCCTGCAAGGCCCTCCCCCCGGTTCTCCCCCGGCTGTTGGGCCGTGATGTCGATGTGCGGCATCATCAGCCGCAAAAGTGAGATCTCCCTGAGATTCCACTCGATGCTCCCCGGTCCTCCCTCGGCGGCAAGCGGCGTGCCCGCGGCCGGCATGTAGGGGATGATCGGCGCCCAGCTGATGCCGAGCTCACGCATGAGCAGAATGTCGTCCGCGAGCATCTCGAGCGTCTGGCCGGGATAGCCGACAATATTGCCCGACGCCAGCGCCATACCGGACGACTGAATCGCCCGGATGCAGGCCATGCGCCGGTCGAAGTCGGTGGAGGGATTCAGACGGTTGAAGACCTCGCGCTGAGACATTTCAAATTTCAGCACGAACTCATCCGCCCCCGCATCGCGCAGCGCCCGATAGTGGTCATCGGGCAGCTCGCCTACCGCAAGACTGACCCGAAAGCCACGCTCCTTTGCGCCCTCCACCAGGCGCAGAATATTTTCAAAGCCGTACTTCGGATCCTCCCCCGATACGAGAAAGAGCCGTGAAAGCCCCATTTCCCGCGCCGTATCCATCATCGAGCAGACCTCCTGCGGGTCGAGGCGGTAGCGCGGCAGGGCGCTGTTTCCCGCGCGCATCCCGCAGTAGAGGCACTGATTTTTGCAGATGTTGGAATAGCCGAGCATGGCGCTCGCTGTGACCGCGCCGCCGTGTTCGATGTGTGTACGCTTTGCCTCTGGCGTCACGGCACTGTGAAACTCCTCATCCGGCAGCGACAGCAGTTCGAGCACCTCGGCTCTCGTCTGAATTTTCATCTGGCTCCCCCCTTTGTCTGTTTCATTTTACACTCGTATGGGCAAATGCGCAAGCAATACAGAAAATCGTACCGGCTGTTGACGAAACGAAAAAAAACGGATAAAATATTATGAGATATCCCATGGGGTATCGGAGAAAACGGTGACAGATACGACCACACTAGTCGGGAAGTTAGCGGTGTCCTGAACCTGCAATCCGCTATAGCAGGGATGAATTCCGCCTCGAGGGCATCTGCCGTACAGTCAGCCTTGAGCCGCGCGGCGTTGAGAGACAGGTCTTGCGCAATCGGAACTTGTGAACCATGTCAGGCGGGGAACCGAGCAGCATTAAGCAAATCCTCCGGTGTGCCGCGAGAGCGCCTGTCTTGAGCTTCGCACTCAAGTAACGTGTATGGCCGCTGTTCGACAGGCGGTGTGTGGTCCTATGTGTTCCCGTTTTCTTTTGTCACACGATGGAAAGGGTGTTGTCATGTACCAGGCGCTCTACCGAAAATACCGCCCGGCGACGTTTGACGACGTCGTGGGCCAGACGCCGATCGTCACGGTGCTCAAAAACGAGCTGATCTCAAACCGGCTCTCCCACGCCTATCTCTTCTGCGGCACGCGGGGTACGGGCAAGACCACCTGCGCGAAAATTCTCGCCAAGGCCGTCAACTGCCCACACGCCCACGACGGCAACCCCTGCAACGAGTGCGACATCTGCCGCGGCATCGACAGCGGCGCCATCCTCGATGTGACCGAGATCGACGCCGCCTCCAACAACGGCGTCGACAACGTGCGCGACATCCGCGACGAGGTCGTCTACTCCCCCTCGGCGACACGCTACCGCGTCTACATCATCGACGAGGTTCACATGCTCTCGACCGGCGCGTTCAACGCGCTGCTCAAAACTTTGGAAGAGCCGCCGGCACACGTGATTTTCATCCTCGCCACCACGGAGTTTCACAAGATTCCGGCGACGATTCTCTCGCGCTGTCAGCGCTTTGACTTCAAGCGCATCACAAACGACGTCATTGCCGCCCGCCTCGCCGACGTCTGCGCCCGCGAGGGAATCACAGCCGACGCGGACGCGCTCGCGCTCGTGGCGCGGCTCGCCGACGGCTCCATGCGCGACGCTCTCTCCATTCTCGACCAGTGCGCCGTCACGGCCGACACCGTGACCTACGCCCACGTCGCCGCACTGTCGGGCGTCGGCGGGCGGCGCTATCTCGGCGAGCTCGTCGCTGCCGTTGCGCGGCAGGACTACCCCGCGGCGGTGAGTGGTCTCTCGGCGGTACACGCCGACGGCAAGGACATGGGCGTCGTCTGTGAGGAAATCATCAGCTATTTTCGCGATATGATGCTCCTGAAGACCGTGGAAAAGCCCGACGCGCTGCTCGCCTGCCCGCCCGATGAGCTCGAGGCTCTGCGCGGACTTACGGGTGAATTCACACTCCCCATGCTGATTCGCAATCTGCGTGAGCTTCAGCGCACCTATGACTCGCTCACGCGCAGCGCCAACAAGAAGCTCGAGCTTGAGCTGTGTCTGCTGCGCCTGTGCGACAGCCGCGTCACAAGCGACAACGAGACGCTGCTCGCGCGTGTCTGCGCCCTGGAGAAAGCTCTCGCATCGGGCGCCGTACCCCCGGCGGTACAGCTTCCCCAGATGGCACAGGCTGTTCCTGCACCGTCCCCGGCCGTTCCGGCGCAGACCGCTCCCGCCGACGACGAGCCGCCCTTTCCCCTTGCGGACAGGCCCGCGGCGCCGGCGGACGCCCCTGCTGCAGCCGAGCCCACGCCGACACCGGCCGCGGCGGCGGGCGGCGAGCTCTTCTTCTGGACCGATGTGATGAAATCGCTGAGCAAGTCCATCTCGGGCATGCTGCAAAACGCAGCCGTTGCCTCGGACGGGCGGACGCTCACGCTCACCGTGCGCGACAAATTTGTCTACACGCTTCTCTCGAAAGACAGCGCAAAGGGCGAAATCACCCGCAGCGTCGCGCAGTACGCCGGCGCGCCGCTGGCGCTGAAGATACTCTTTGAGGAGCAGAACGCCCCTCCCGCCGAGAGTGAAAACGAAAATCTCGCCGCGCTCATCCGGCGCGGCCGCGAGAACGGAACCATACAATTTACAAAGTGACGGAGGAAAACAAATGAAAGCGAGACTGCCACAGGGCTATGGCGGCGGCCAGGCCAACTTGATGAAACAGGTTCAGAAGATGCAGGAGGACATGGCCGCCCTGCAGGAGGAGCTCGACAACCGCGACTTTACCATCACGGCCGGCGGCGGGATGATCACCGTCGTCATGAACGGCAAGAAAGCGCTCAAATCCATTGAGCTCTCCCCCGATATTGTCGACCCCGACGACATCGAGACACTGCAGGATCTCATCGTGGCGGCGGTCAACGAGGCGACCACGCAGATCGACGCCACCGTATCGGAAGAAATGGGCAAAATCACCGGCGGCATGAACATCCCCGGACTCTTCTGACGGACAAAGGAGCCGATAGACCATGCAGTATTATGTGCCCCCGGTTGCAAAACTGATCGAACAATTTGAGAAGCTCCCCGGCGTGGGCCACAAGACCGCGCAGCGGCTCGCCTTTCATGTCATCGGGCTGCCGCGCCAGTCGGCGCTCGACTTCGCCGCGGCCATCGTGGAGGTCAAAGACGGCATCCACTACTGCGCTGTGTGCCAGAACATCACCGACACCGAGCTCTGCTCCATCTGCGCAAACGACGCGCGCGACCGCAGCGTCATCTGTGTTGTCGAGGAGCCGCGCGATGTGGTCTCCATCGAGAAGACCAAGGAGTACCACGGGCTCTACCATGTGCTCCACGGCGTGATCTCCCCCATGGACGGAATCGGCCCGGACGAGCTGAAAATCCGCGAGCTGATAAGCCGTCTCGGCGACGGCAGCGTACAGGAGCTCATCATGGCCACAAACCCCACCATCGAGGGGGAGGCCACGGCTATGTATATCTCGCGGCTGTGCAAGCCGCTCGGCGTCAAGGTGTCGCGCCTCGCCTACGGCATCCCGGTGGGCGGGGACCTGGAGTATGCCGACGAGGTCACGCTGCTGCGGGCCATTGAGGGCCGCCGGGAGATGTGACCGCAATACAGCAAATCAAAAAGCACAGGACAGCTGTCCTGTGCTTTTGTTGTTTCAGTAGCCGTAGCGTCCCCGCAGCCGCAGCACATAAATTGCCGAGACCACGAGCGCCGCAAACTCGGCCATCGGAATGGACAGCCAAACGCCCTCCACGCCCCAGAGCTCCGGCAGAAGCCAGATGGCCGCGACAATGAACACAAAGGTTCTCAAAAAGGAGAGGATCGCCGAGACCCTGCCGTTTGACAGGGCCGTAAACAGTCCTGAGGCGAAGATGTTGCTGCCCATGAACAGAAAGCCGACTGCAAAAAGGTCCATCCCATGAAGCGCGAGCTCAAAGACTGCGCTGTCAGCCGCCGCGAAAACGCCCACGACGTACCTGGCGAGCCAGACCGAGAGCCCATACGCCAGCACCGAGCCGACGCCGATGAAGCAGCCGCTTGTGCGCACCAGCTTCGCCAGGCGCTTTTTGTTGTCCGCGCCGTAGTTGAAGCTGATCAGCGGCGCAACGCCCGACGTGTACCCCAAAAAGATGGCCGTGAAGAGAAACTGCGCGTAAAATACAATGGTCATGGCGGCGACGCCGTCCTCCCCGAGCAGTTTCATCATGATGAGGTTGAACAGAAAGGTCGTCACCGCGACCGAGAGATTTGACACCATCTCCGACGAGCCGTTCGCGCAGGCGCCCGCGAGAGTGCGTGGCTCCCAGACAGGCTTTGCGAAGTGCAGCAGCCGCCCGCGCCGGCCCGAGAAATAGACAAGCCCGATTGCCGCCGGGATGATAAACCCGATCCCCGTCGCAATTGCCGCGCCCTTGATTCCCATGCCCAGCGGTACGATGAAGACATAGTCGAGCACCAGGTTTGCAACACCGCCCGCCACTGTCGCAATCAGCCCCAGATTCGGCCGTCCCGCCGTGGCGAAGAAAAACTGAAACAGCAGCTGCAGCATGGCAAAGGGTACAAAGAGGCACAGGTAGAACGCATAGTCCCGGCAGTAGTCGAGAATGGCGCCGTTTGCGCCGAGCGCAATGACCATCGGCTCGGCAAAGAGCAACCCGAGCACCGCCAGCACTGCGCCGAGCCCCGCCGCGAAGCTCACAATCAGAGTGAAGCTGCGCTTAGCGCGCTGTGTGTCACCCTCGCCCATCTGCTTTGCCACAATGGCGCTGCCCCCCGTTGCGAGCATGATGCCGATGGCAAAAATCAGATTTACCGCCGGGTAGACGATGTTGATGGCCGATAGGGCGCCTGTGCCGACAAAGTTTGAGACGAATGCGCCGTCCACCATGGTGTAAAACGAGTTGAAGACCATCATAACGATGGTGGGCAGCGTAAATTTTAAGATGAAGCCGGGGGTGATGGTTCTCTCAAAGGAGTGCATAAGTCCGTTTCCTCATTGCTTTCTTTCATAAAGTGGTGGTTGATGGTATCGAGCATGTCACAGAGCACCGCGATCTCGTCTTTTGTGTACTTCTGCTCAATTTCGTCAAGCGCCCGGTAGAGCACGCGGTCGTAGAGCTTGTACTCGGCGAGAAGCTCACGGTTGACATGCAGATAAAAGACCCGTCTGTCTTCGCAGCTCTGTGTCTTTGTGACAAGGCCGAGCTTTTCAAGCTCCTTTACTTTCAGGGTGACAGCCGACTTCGCCACGTGCAGAGCCTCTGCCAGATAGCTCACCGTACAGTTCTCCCGGTAGGCGATGATGTCGAGATAGAGCAGACTGTTGTAGGTGATGTGCTGTATGTTGTGAAAGCGGTTGGCAAGGCGCAGCTCACTGATCACCATATCGAGATAGTAGCGGTCCATACGCTGTCTGAGATCCATTCATACCCCTCCTATCGTTATAAAATTATAATTATAATAGCTTAACTAATATAGCAGAAACCTCTTCCCCCTGTCAAGGCTTTCTTGCATCTTCCGGCGGAACTTGGTACAATGATGCCATTCCACAGAAAGGCGGTGGCACCATGCGTCTTTGCATAGCTTTTGCTCCATGCAGAGTCTGACGGACGCCGGCTGTATGGAGCGCACGCCCTGACGGGGCTGCGTCCGAACACTCTGCATCTCGGTCAATCTGATAAAAAGAGAGGCAGAGCCACTATGAACCACAGTAAAACCATCCGCGCGCTCAAACCGCGCAGCGGATTTCCCGCATTTGTCATCCTCTGGGCCACACAGGCCCTCTCCACCCTCGGCAGCTCCATGACCGGTTTTGCGCTGGTCATCTGGTCCTACCGGCAGCAGGGTTCCGCGCTCACGACCGCCCTGCTCTCGGTGTGCACCTACGCGCCCTATGTGCTCATCGGCTTTTTTGCCGGGGCGCTGAGCGACCGCTGGGACAAATGCCGCACGCTCCTCGTCTGCGACACGCTCGCTGCGCTGAGCACACTCTCCGTGTTCGTCCTGTACCGCGCGGGGTCTCTTGCCGTGTGGCACCTCTACGTGCTCAACGCTGCAAACGGCTTTATGAACGCCTTTCAGCAGCCCGCCGGCGATGTGGCGGTGAGTCTGCTCGCCCCGCGCGAGCAGTACCAGCGCGTCGGGGGCATGCAGTCGTTCTCAAATTCCCTGGTGACCATTCTGACCCCCATTTTTGCCTCGGCAGTGCTCGCTTTCGGCGGGATGGAAACCATCATCATTCTGGATCTCTCGAGCTTCTGCGTCGCATTTTTGGCGCTTGTTCTTCTGATCCGCATCCCGGCGGCACCGCCCGCCGGCGCGCCGAAGAGTGTGCTCCGCGAGGGGCTTGAGGGACTCATCTATCTCAGGCGACACCGCGGCGTGCTCGATTTGATCCTCTTTCTGGCGGCTATCAACCTGACCGCTTCGGTTTTCAACGCGGCGCTTCCGGCCATGCTCCTCTCGAGAAAGGGCGGCGGCGAGATGGCCCTGGGGCTCGTCAACACCTGCACGGGGCTTGCGACCGTCGCGGGCAGCGTGGCGGTGTCGCTCATGCCCCCGCCGAAGAGCCGCGTGCGGGTCATCTGCAACACGCTGCTGTTCTCCATGGGTATCGAGAACATTCTGCTTGCGTTCGGGCGGGAGCTTTGGATCTGGTGTCTGGCCGGTGTGCTCGGCTGGCTTCTGATCCCGGTGATGAACGCCAACATGAACGCCCTGCTGCGCTCCTATATCCCGCTCGATCTCCAGGGGCGCGTCTTCGCCGCGCGCAACACGCTGCAGTTTTTCACCATACCGCTCGGGTATCTGCTCGGCGGAATTCTGGTCGACCGGGTCTTTGAGCCGCTTCTGGCAGCGCAGACGCCCGGCAGTGTCCTGCAGCTGCTCTTCGGCGACTCCAAGGGATCGGGCGCCGCCATGCTCTTCGCGGTGCTCGCCGTCACGGGCGAGCTCACCTGTCTGATCTTCCGGCGGGATCGCCACATCTGGGCTCTCGAGAAGAGTAAATAAAGTCAAAACAGGCACAGCGCAGAGGCGCTGTGCCTGTTCTATTCTTATCCCTTTAATGCGCTTCTCTGCCGCAGAGTCCGCCCGGAATGGTCCAACGCTGACTTCTGTTCTGCAGCTCCACCATGCGCCGATAGAGCCCATCGTCCTGCAGCAACTGCTCCGGCGCGCCCTGCTCGGCGACCATGCCATTCGCCAGCACGACAATTTTATCCGCCCCCGCAACGGTGCGCATACGATGAGCAATCACCAGTACGGTCTTGTTGCGAATCAACCTTGAAAGTGCCGTCTGTATCAGCGTCTCATTCTCCACATCAAGCGAGGCGGTCGCCTCGTCGAGCAATATGATGGGGGCATCTTTCAGAAAGGCTCTCGCAATGGAAATTCGCTGGCGCTCACCGCCTGAGAGCGCACAGCCATTTTCGCCGATTTGACTCTGATAGCCATCTGGCAGCCTGTCTGCAAACTCATCGCAGTTGGCAAGACGCGCCGCGGCGAGCACCTGCTCATCTGTGGCATCCCTCCTGCCGATGCGAATGTTTTCCAAAATGGTGTTGTCAAACAGGGTCACATCCTGAAATACAATGGCGTAGAGCGACAGAAGCGTCTCGGGATCAATTTTTGAGATGTCCATTCCGCCAACCGTAATGTTCCCCTGGTCCACATCCCAAAAGCGTGCTGCGAGACGGGATACCGTGGTCTTTCCGCCACCGGAGGGACCGACCAAAGCCGTCACTTCCCCCTGCCTTGCCGTAAAAGAGACGTCCCTGAGCACCGTCTCTCCTGTGTTGTAGGCAAATTTTACGTGGTCAAACACCACATCACAGCCCCTGTTTGTGAGGTGAGTGTCTCCGGTCTGAACCGGGTGGTCGAGAATCTCGTTCATGCGGGCGATGTTTGTTCGCGTCGCAATCACGGCAGCAAGATTCTGCAGCGCTCCCTGCAGCGGATCATAGAGCCGTGAGACCACCAGCAGAAAGAGAAAGAACGTCGGCACATCGAGTGAGCCGTCCACCAGCAGAATGGATCCAACCAGTGCCACAGTTGCAATGCCCAGCTTGAGTATCAGAGTCGCCGAAACCACGAAGACCGCAGTGCCAAGTTCCGAGAGAATAGCGCGATGCTCCACTGCCTTGATCTTCCCATCGAGGCCCTCGAGATAGCCATCTTCGGCATTGTTGGCTTTGAGGTCGCGTACGGTTTCAATACACTCCTGAATTCCATCGGCACAGGCCATTTTTGCGTCCATCTGGCGGGCACTGAGCCTCTGCTGCACTCGGGATGACAGACCGACAATGGCAAAGGCGACCGGCATCACCCAAAGTGCGGCAAGCGCCATACGCCAGTCGTAACCGAACAGTCCCACTGCGACCAGCGTCGTCGAAATCATGGCGCCAATCAGCTCCGGAATGAAGTGAGAGAAAGCCTGTTCCAAAAATGTGCAGTCCGCCATGATGGTGCTCGTCAAATCTGCAAGATCCTTTTTTCCGAAGAAAGACAGGGGGATCTTGCGCAGTTTTTCCGCAAGAGAAATCCGACGCACACCGCTTTCGGTGTAGGTGGCAAAATAGGTCGCATTGTATTGAAACCAGGTGGTGAGCAGTATCATGCCGATGCAGGCGGCGCATCCGACGAGATAGAACGCCGTGGCGCCGCTTCCGACTCCGCCGTTCATCAGCTCGATGACAAGTCGATATAGAAGCCCCGCAGGAAACAGAAAGGACAGATTTTGAAACACGCAGGCAATGCAGCCTCTGACAAGATCGACTGCTCCCTGCCTGGAAAGAGCGAATTTCTTTTGCAGCTTTGCAATCATTCTGAAACCTCCTTTGCAACTTTCCAGCGGACAGAAGTTTGGTAATCGCTCCACATTTGACTGAACAGACCGCCGCTGCGTATGAGTTCATCACAGGTGCCGCTTTGCAAAATCCGCCCGTCCTGCAGAACAAAAATTCGATCCGCGCTCACGACAGTTGACAGGCGATGTGCAATCATTATCACGGTTTTGCCCCTTGTGAGTTCATTGAACGCTGCCTGCACACGGGCCTCGTTGTCGGGGTCGGCAAAAGCCGTCGCCTCATCGAGAATGACAATGGGCGCATCTTTTAGCAACACTCTCGCGATTGCGATGCGCTGCTGTTCCCCACCTGAAAGATAGATCCCTCTGGAGCCGATCACCGTATCAATGCCGTGCGGCAACTTTTCCACAATATCCATACACTGCGCCGCCCGCAGTGCGTTGATCACCTGCTCACGCGTGGCATCCGGCCGCCCCAGGCGCACGTTATCCAGAACCGATGCCTTTATCAGCCGGCTGTTTTGAAACACAAAGGAGACCGTGTCCATCAGCTCTCTTTTCTCAATGTTTCTCACATCCACGCCACCAATCAGCACCCGGCCGCTCTGCGGGTCGAAAAAGCGTGATACCAGATTTGCGAGCGTTGTCTTTCCTCCGCCCGACGGGCCGACAAACGCAACCGTCTGACCGGCCTCAATACGCAGCGAAACCTGTTCAATCGCATTTTTTCCGCCGCCATAGCTGTAGCTGACACACTCGAGTTCCACCGAGGCATCCATCGGATGCTCCGGCGCGGCCGGCCGAGAGAGGGGGCTGAGCTCCAATACACTGTCAATTCGCTGAAGCGCGTCGTCCACAATCATGGCATTTTCGCTCTGAAACATGATTTTCGTCAGCGTTACCGATATGACCGGCGTTATGATGATATAAAAAATCAGATTGAGCAGAAAGTTACCGCTCACTCCGCCGCGCGTGAACAGCAGGCCGGCCGCAATCAGAAAGGCAAAGACACTGTTGATTGCTGCCGTATAGCAGAGCATGGGGCCGCGCAGCTGTCTGGTGTAGGCAATTACCCATGTTCCGTACCGGTCAATGGAGTCCTTGAACTTTCTAAAGGAAAACACCGTCTGGCCGAACGTCTTGACCACAGGGATGCCGCGCACATACTCCACCGCTTCATTTGACATGTCGTCCAGTGCGTTTTGGTACTCCTGCATCTTCTGGCGCATCTTGGCACCGGTCATACTCATCATAATGGCGAACCCGAGCACTACCGGCACAAGGCTCAAAAGTCCCAACCGCCAATCAAAGATCAAAAGCAGTGCCAGCAGGCCGACCGGAGTCGCAATGGCCGCCGATTTGTCGGGAAGCTGGTGTGCCAGATAGGTCTCTGTCGCCGCGCTCGACTCGTTGACAATCTTGCGCAGCTTTCCGCTGCCAAAGCTCTCGGCAAACCCGAGAGGCAGCTTGACAATATGGTGCATGGCCGCTCTGCGAATGTTGGCAGCTACTCGAAACGCCGAAATGTGCGAACACATGAGTCCGGCTATATAGATCAACACGCTCAATACGGCCGATGCAACAGCCATCCAGCCGTTGTGCGCCAGGTGTCGTGCCGCGCTGAAATCCGGTGCCGTGGCGAGCACTTCACGGACAATCTTCCAAATATACCAGAATGGCACCAACGCCACCAGGGCGCTGAGCGCCGCGAGCACCCACGACGCATAGGTGAAATACCGGTAGCCACCGGCATATCCCATCAGCCTCGACAGGTTCGATTGCTTTTTCACAGCAGTTCCTCCTCTTGGTTTTGTATTTTAGTTAGTTTTAACTAACTATAAGGTTAAAGAAAGGGGGCTCACAGCCCCATGATGCTCCGCCAGCCGGCGGTGTAAAACTCACGCAGCGCACGGGTGTATCCAATTGCCTTTTCCCGCGGCATATCATGCACGACTATCTCGAAAAAGCCGGAGAAGAATCCACTGACTAAAATATGTTCAAGCTGGCCGTCAATCGGCTGTGTCTTGTGCCCCAGCTGCCCGAGCACTCGCAAAAAGCGATTGGTCGCCTCGGTTTCAATTTCTACAAGCGTGTGAACAAAGTTCTCATACTCTGTACCCTGCGCGCAGCACAGCAGCAGTTTAAACGCGTCGTAGTGCTCATACAGATAGTCCACCATCCACATCATACATTCGCCCGAGATTTCCCCCATGTTACCGGGCTGCTGCTCGGGCGGTAACTCGGCAAACTCATTTTGCGCACTGTTGAACCGCGCGAGAAAAGTCTCTGCCTGCTCGCCTACCAGGGCATCAAACAGGGCCTCCTTGCTGCTGTAGTAGCCATAGAAAGCTCCGGTGGTGACACCGGCCTGTTTTACAATGGTACGAAGCGACGCCTCGCGAAACCCCCGCTTGAGAAATTCTCTGCGCCCGGCATCCAGTATGCTCTGCCGTGTCGTCTGCTCTCGCCCCGCCACAGGATACCTCCCAACATTTATAACACTGTTATATTTTAATCCCTATTCGGCTTTTTTGTCAAGCGAAAAAAAAGAAGAGCTTGCGCTCTTCTTTTTTATCGGTACATCAGACGGACAGTGTAGTAAATCGCCGCGACAAGCGCACAGCCGCCCACCGCAAACAGAGCGTAGTAGGCGAAGCTTGCGCCGTAGACCAGAATCAGCGGGAAGAGAACCATCGCCAGTACAAAGAACAAAAACAGCGGGGCATAGCGCGTTTTCTCTGAGAAAACGGCAATGCTCTTTGTGCCGATGGTAAGCTTGCCCCCTTTGACCTTGAGGTACACCGCGAGCGCGAGCGCCACGGCAAACACAGCCTCAATGGCAATCACCAGACCGGTCAGCGACCCCTGAAACGGCGGATAGGTCAGAAGACGATACATGCCGTAAATGGCGAGAAAGCTCATGATCATCGAGCCCGCCAGCACAAAGAAGTCAAACTCATAGATAAAATAGATCAAAAAGAGCACATAGGCCACGGGGATGATGATGTAGCAGGCCTTGACCGCATCGAGATGATACTCAGAGATGGCCCAGAGAGCAATGAGAAACGCCGCCACAACGCCGATGATCTCGGGCAGCGTAAGCGGAAAAGCGGAAAGGTCTTTTCCCTTTTTCTTTGAACGGACGTAGTACACAACGGCCCATACGCCCACGAGCACCGCCAGGACAGCGAGTACAGGAATCATCACCTTGACCGCACGGTACCCATAGAGTGTCATATGCCCGCGCCACAGAAACATCAGCGCAATCAGTACGGCAAAAGTGATGGCGGAGTAGGCGACAATCTTATTGCTCACCCGAAGCTCTTTTTTGGTCTGTTTATTCTGCTTAGAAGACAAGGATTTCTCCTCCCACTATAAGTTATTTGTCAATGTCATCAGCGCTGCAAGCGCACAGGCGCCCGCCGTCTCGGTGCGCAGAATCCGCGGCCCGAGCGTGTAGGGCTCCATGCCGAGACTGCGTGCCAGAGTAGCCTCGGCTGTGTCAAAGCCCCCTTCTGGCCCGACGACAATCTGATAGGCCTGCGCCGCGGGGGCGCTGCGAAGGGTGCGCTCCCGCTCGGCCTCATAGAGAAATACGGGGCAGCCCCCGCCCGAGGCTATCTGAGCCAGCGCCGCTTCGAGCTCCAGCGCAGCGCACACTCTCGGTACGATGCCCCTGCCCGACTGCTTGGCCGCCTCATAGGCGATCTGACCGTAGCGGACGATCTTTTTTTCAAGTGCCGCTGCCTGCGGGCGCGAAACGCACCGCTTTGAGATGACGGGGACAATGGTGTGTACCCCGAGCTCCACGCAGCGCTTGACGATGCCGTCCATCTTGTCGCCCTTGGGCAGACACTGGTAGAGCGCCACCTCAATGGTAGGCTCGCTGCCGTTCTGTTCCCGGCGCAGGATATCCAACTCAACCTGGGTGCGCGCGGTGGCCGCAATGCGGCAGATGTAGTCGGTCTGCTCTCCATCGCACACGACGACCTCGTCACCGGGCGCCAGACGCAGCACTCTTGTGATGTGCTCGGCGTCCTGCCCGCGCAGGATTATTCGGTTTGTGGACACATCCTGTGCAGCGCAGAAAAAGCGCCTCATGTCACCACACCCATCCGTCGCCACAGTGAAATGATCCTCTCATGACGCGCAGCGGCAATATACGGCTGTTTTTCGGCCGCCCCGCAGGGGGCAAGAAAAACGGCCCGGAATGAAATAGAATAGTCGCCATGCGTAATTATATCCCAATGTGGAAAACTTGTCCATAGAAAAGAATGCTCCTAGGGCTCTGTGTGCGGCCGCGTCGCCGTAATCTCGCACCAGCCGCCCTGCTCGGTCGTCTCTGTGATGCAGTAGCCGAGTGCGCCGAGAGCGTCCAGGACATCGTCTTTTCTCTCGTCAATGATGCCCGATGTGATAAAAACGCCCCCCTCTTTGAGAAAATTCAGCGCGAGCGGGGCCGCCGCAATGATGACGTCCGCCACAATATTCGCCACGATGACGTCAAATTTTTCACCACCCGAGAGCTTTGACAGTGTCTCAAGATCGGTCACATTGCCGGAAGTGAAGTAGCAGCGCTCTTCGCCGATGCCGTTGCACTGCGCGTTTCGGTAGGCGACCGGTACTGCATTCTCGTCGATGTCGATGCCGCGGGTCTGGCCCGCGCCGAGCAGCAGCGCGGCAATGGAGAGAATCCCGCTGCCGCAGCCGAGATCGAGCACATGCTCGCCGCCTCTGATGTGGCGCTCGAGCGCTGTCATGCACAGCTGCGTGCTGTGATGGGAACCCGTACCGAAAATCATACCGGGGTTGATCACAAGCACCGTGCGGCCGCCCGCATCGCCGATCTCCTCCCACTCGGGACGGATGAGCAGCTTCTCCCCCACCGGAATGGGGTTGAAGTACTGCTTCCAGCTGTTGGACCAGTCCTCCTCGTTGATGTTGGCAGTCTTGAGTTCAAGCGAGCCAAAGTCGATCTCCGGCATGCTGTCGCGCAGATCCGAAAGACCGTGCTTGACGGCGAACATGGTCTCGACGCCGCCGGCGTTGTTCGGCACATAAAACGTGACCTGGCAGAGATTTTTCTGCCGGTTTTGAAGCTCCTCATCGACATAGTCCCAGTACTGCTTATTCTGCTCTAAAAACTCCTCAAAATCCGCGCCGTCCTCAATCTGAAACCCTGTGAGTCCCAGCGCGATCAGCCGCGCGCAGACATAGTCGACCGCTGCGTGTGTGGTCAGAATGTTCAATTCCAGCCAGTCCATCTCTCTCCCCCGCCGCATTTTCGCGGCGCCGAATTCCGGCTTCGGCCCGCCGTGATGAAAGCGCAAAGGCAGGGGGCTTCGGGAAGCCCCCTGTCCAAGTAAAATCTCTTATCAGCTGACTTCGATGATGCGGACCATTCCGCCCGTCTCCACCGTGTTGTTGATGAAAATCTTAAAACTGGTGTACATGGATTTTGCCTTGTCAAGCGCAATGATCTTATCCGCCGACGGTGCATAGACGATGACATCCTGTGCAATCGGAATAAACTTGCCGTCAATCTTGACAAACTGGTCGGTGTCAAAATCCTTGAGGGCAACCGTGCCCTCATAGCGCACCGGGCTCACCGCGAGCACACGGCCCGACTTGACGGTGATGCCTCCGTAGCTTGACAGGCCGGAGGTAGTGGGCAGATTGTAGGAGTAATTCTCCGTGACCTCCTGCCCCTCATCGTTGACATAGCGGATGGAGACACTGTCCTCACTGGCTTTGGTCAGGCCGTAGATATAGCCGCTGCCAGTCACATCGCGCAGTACCAGTGTTGTAATGGTCCCTGTCGAGTCGGTCAGCGCGAGCTCGACCATACTCGACGGCACCGTGTCAATCTTGATGTCGGACAGGCTGATCTGCATCAGCGGCGCGTAGGAGGACATCTTCTCGTAGATCTTACACGAGGGCGACAGCGCTGTCTTGCCCACCGTGCGGTTCTTGACATCCAGCGAGCCCGTGACCGAACCGCTGGTGACAGGTCTGAGAGAAATGCTGTTGCCAGAGCCCGTGTACACACGCACCAGCTGGCCGACATACTCGTCGGTGAACAGATTCGACTTGCCGCTGATCTCAATGCCGTTTTGCAGTGTCACAACCGCCATACCCGCGTCGGACAGACTCTTGACGATGCCGTATTGCTCAGCCTGCAGCTCGCTCTGGCGCACCGCACCCGCAACCGTGCCGTCCGGCGCGAAGAGCAGAGTGATCGCATCCATCAGCTTGAAATTTTTGAAATCGGCCGCGCCGTTGGCAGAGACCACAAATTTTGTGCCGAGCACCGTCACCTCAGAGGGCAGCGTGAACGACGGGTAGGCGTCTTCATAGCGGCCCGAGAGTTTGTTGTCGCTGACGTTGATGGTATTGGTCGCGGCGGAGTAGGTTGCAACATCGTACTTTTTGATCTTATCATAGCCGACTTCCACGCCATTTTTGATGATTTTCGCCCCCGAAGTCGACGGGAACAGACCCGCGAGCGGGTTGTAGGAGGAGCTGCCGTCGCTCGTAACCACATAGGGGCCCACTCCCGCGACAGCGCTGACCGTGCTCAAATACTCAATCGCGCCCGAGTCGTTTGTGAAGATGCTCACCACCATACCGGGGGTGATGTCAAACCAGCAGAGATTAAACGCCTTCTTCTGGCCCTTGATGACAACCGGCGTATTTGCCGAAACACGGTAGGTCTTGCCGTCGCTGCCCTTGATGTAATCGCCGGTTGTCTCCGAGACGTTGACGACCGTTGTGTTGTACTTGTAGGGGACAAAGCCGTTGACCTGGCCGCTGCCATCTACAATGAGGATGCCCTTTGTGCCGACGAGCGCCGCCGGCAGAATGAACTTCGAGGTGTAGGTGCCGGCCTCGGAGTCGGTCTTGATCTCATACTCCGACAGGGACGAATCGGTAGCGCCGGTCGCAAGTACCATCACATTGTCCTGCGTGGTCTTGCCGAGCGTCGTGACAAAGAGCGAGCCCTCGCGGCCGCCCTCCGCGCGCACGGGCGTTACCAGCATATTGGCGATGAGCACTGCGGCGTCGCCGCGCAGCATGGGCGTATCAAGCCGGACGTTGACACCGTCGGTCAGGCCAATGGCCGCGGCTTTCTCAATGTAACTTGCCGGCCAGTTTGCGCCGATGTCCTCCACCGTGTAGCCGAGCACGCGAAGCGCGATGGTGACAGCCTCCTCATTGGTGATGGACTGGTCCGGCTTGAACGTGCCGTCGGCATAGCCGCCGATGAGCGGCTTTTCCATCTTGACGGCGTAGTTGATGTAGCTCGCTGCCCAGTGGGTGTGGGGCACATCCGGGAAGATGGTGAAATCCTTGTAGAGGCTCAGCATCGCCTTGACGTCAAGCGCCGAGACGATCATCTTGGTAAACTGGGCCCTTGTGAGCTGATCGCCCGGGCGGAACGTCCCGTCGCCGAAGCCGTCGAGAACGCCGAGGCCGACAAGCGTCTCCGCCGCAAGCGACACATTGGCGTCCTGAATGTCGGAAAACGCCATCGCGCTGCTCGCAAACGAGAACACAAGCACCAGTGTGAGTAGCAGAGAACAGATTTTTTTCATTGTACAGCACCCATTCCGCCGCCTGACGCGGCTGTATTTTTTACCCTGTGGCGTTTTACTCCTGCCGCAGCGCATCTATCGGGTTGAGCTTCGACGCCCGGTTCGCCGGATAGAAGCCGAAGAACACGCCGATGAGCATGGAGAAGAGAACGGCTCCGATGGTGATAAAGACATTGGGCAAAATCACCATGTCAAAGAAGAGTTTGCCCAGTATCAGCGTGACAAGGCCGCCGAATGCAATGCCGATTGCGCCGCCGAGCACGCTCACTGTGCCGGACTCGATGAGAAACTGCATGATGATGTCGCGCCGCTTGGCGCCAATGGCCTTGCGGATACCGATCTCGCGCGTGCGCTCGGTGACCGAGACGAGCATGATGTTCATGATGCCGATGCCGCCGACAATCAGCGAGATGCCCGCGATGCCGCCGAGCACAAGGCTGATGATCTGGGTGACCTGGTTGCTCTGCTCGATCGCTTCGTTGAAGCTGTAGACGTTGTAGTCCCACTCATTCGAGAACTTGGTCGACAGGTAGCCTCTGAGCTTTTCAATGGCCTCGTTGGTGCTCTTCGAGCTCTTGGCGCGAACGGTGAAGTTGTTGATCTGGGTGGAGCCCAGCAGCGCACGGTTGTTGGTGTAGGGGACGAGCACCATATCGTCGGCCTCGTACTTTGCACCGCCCGCTTTTTCCTTGAACACACCGATGACTGTGTATTTCTGCCCCTTGATGCGGATGGTCTTGCCGATGGGGTCTATGTAGTTGAACAGCTCCTTTTTGACGGCCGAGCCGATGACGGCCACGCGGGAGCGGTTCTGAACCTGTTTGTTGGTAATCATGGAGCCCGCCTCGAGCTCGTAGTTGTTGCAGACATCGTATTTGTCGCTGCCAAAATAGACATTGGTCTGCCAGGTCTTCTTCTGGTACTTGACGTCAAACCAGTTTGAGCTGTTCGGCGTGACGCCCTCGACGAGATCGTCCATCGACAGACAGAAATCGTACAGGCCGTCTGTCAGATCGCGGTTGGACCAGTAGTTGACCATAATGCGGTTGGTTCCCATGGACTCAAACTGCTTTTTGACCTGGTTTTGCAGACCCTGCGCCAGCGATACCATGATGATGACCGAGCTGACGCCAATGACGATACCAAGCATGGTCAGAAAGGATCGGACCTTGTTGTTGTTGATCGACTTGATCGCCATGGCGAGTGTCTTGCCCAAATTCATGATACCGCCTCCTCTACCATGTAGTCGTCTACGACCTTGCCGTCGTGGATGCGGATCACGCGCTTGGCCTGTTTTGCGATCTCGTTGTCATGCGTGATCAGAATGACGGTGGTACCCTCGGCGTTGAGCTCCTTGAGAATTTTCATGACCTGGGCGCCCGACTTTGAGTCGAGGTTGCCCGTCGGCTCGTCGGCCATGATGATCGGCGGCCGGGCCGCAACCGCGCGGGCAATGGCCACACGCTGCTGCTGGCCGCCCGACATCTGGCTCGGCAGATGCTTCATACGCCGGCTGAGCTCCACACGCTCGAGCGCCTCGGTGGAGAGTCTGCGGCGCTCCTCCTTGTGCATGCCGCGGTAGGTCAGCGGCAGCTCCACGTTCTCAAGGGCCGTCAGATCTTTGATCAGGTTGTAGCCCTGAAAGATAAAGCCAATCTGCTTGTTGCGAATTTCGGAGAGCTTGTTGTCGCTGAGCTCACTGACATTTTCACCCGCGAGATAGTACTCGCCGAGCGTCGGCGTGTCGAGACAGCCAAGCATGTTCATCAGCGTGGATTTTCCCGAGCCGGAGCTGCCGAGTATCGCCACGAACTCACCGTAGTCGATCCGGATGCTCACGCCGTCGAGCGCGCGCACCTCGTTCTCCTCACCCGGGTGATAGACCTTGTAGACATTGTTGACACGTATCAATTCAGCCACGTCATCGCCCCCCGGTCTAACCGACCATGACGACGCCGCCGCCCATCATTCCGCCGCCGCCCTGCATCCAGCTCGGGTCAGCCGCACCCATGAGCGCAACCTCGTCGCCCTCCTGCAGGCCGCTCTTGATCTCGACACTCTGGTCGTTGGAGATGCCGACTTCAACTGCTACGGCCACGAAGTCCTCCGGCACAACGGCAGGATCAACACCCTCGAGCGGTGTAATATCCCGGCCGCCTTTCTTGACGAAAGCGACATTCATGGGCGTTCCGCCCACATCCATATACTGGATGGCGCTCGACGGCACAGTGAGCACATTCTCCGCCGAGGTCGCGACGATGTTGTAGTCGACGTACATATTCGGCATGAGATTCTGCGCATCGTAAATCTCAATGGTCGCCGGGAAGTAGCTCATCCCGTTTTCAGCCTTGCCCTCGAGGGCGAGCTGAGTCAGCTGACCTGTGTAGCTCATCTGGTTCTCTCCGTCGTTGGAGGTGATCTGAACCATCATACCGACCGAGAGTTTGCCCACATCTTTCTCATCGATTTGGGCGTTGATGACCATGGTGTCAAGATTGGCAATGGAGATCAGGGATGTGGAAGTCGCGCCCTCGAGCTTGTCGCCCACAGCCAGATTCAGCGATGTGATGGTTCCGGAAATAGGTGCTGTCGGCGAGTAGCTCTCATACTCCTCGAGAACACGGTCATACTCTTTCTGCGCGTTTTCGAGATCCTTGCGCGCAGAGTCGACGGCGGTGTTGAGCGAGGTGTTCTCCATCACCATGAGCACATCGCCCTGGTTGAAGCTGTAGTAGTCTTTCATGACAACGTCGACAACCTCGCCATAGGATTTGAGGTTGACGTTCATCTCATCGTTGTAAGCGAGTTCGCCGGTCTCGGCGGGCATCACATCGCCGGTCGAAGAGGCGACCGTCGCCGTCGCTTTCATCCCGGCCGAGAGGGCGCCTGCGTTTTTCACGGTAATTTCAACCTCAAAGAGCACGGTGCCCTCTGCGGTGATCTTCTTGATCTTCTCAATGCCCGTGACCTCGCCGTTGATTTTGGACATGGTCTGCGGAATGGAGACAACGGCGCTCTGCCCCACTTTGATGCTATCAATGTAGGCATAGGAGAAGTAGAGCTTGAGCTTCATTTTGCTGTCGTCAAAGATGGTGGCGACAGTGGTGCCCTCAGAGGCGTTGTCACCCTTTTTTACCTTGACGTCACGGATCTTGCCTGAAATGGGGGCCGTCACTGTGAGATTCTCAATCTTCTTGACTGCGTTGTTATAGGCCTCCTGCGCATTTTTGAGCGCGTTCTCGGCGTTTGCAAGAGTCTGCTCATACTCGGAGGAATCCACCAGAAACAGCGGGTCTCCCTTTTCAACTTTCTGGCCGTTTTCCACGTAGAGCTCGAGCACCTCGCCCTTGGCGGCTGACACGACTTCAGCGCGCTCTTTTGCGTTGACCGGTGAATAGCCGTAGACGCTGTTGTCAATGGAACCCGTCATGGCAATGCCCGTGTTGATTGTCACGGGTTTCGGCTTGAAGAAGAGGTTGTACACCAGAAGCCCCACCGCCACGAGAATGGCGGCGAGAATGGTCCACCCGATGATTTTTTTGATTCTCTTGGCGCGCTTTTTGTCTTTTTTCTTCTCAAAGACCGGCTCGGCAGGCGCCGCAGGCGGCGCCTCAGCCGTTGCAACATTAGATTGTGTGTTCTTCTGCTCTGTCAGATTTTTCTCATCAGGCATGGATACAGCCTCCTTAAAGTTTCCTGTTTTCCCTACAGTTTAGTATGCTCTTGGATTTAGACGCATTTCATATCACAATTGTTTCATAGGTCTTTTTTCGTCTCGGACACGTTTCGTCGCCCTGCAAACGCCGAAATAGGCCGTGACGTCCCTGCTTTAAAATATATCATGAGCAAATTGCGTCTATGATACCATGCGGCTATGTTTTCAGCCGTCCCGCCGGGACTTGGCCCCGCAAGGGCCGAGAAAACGGCCCGAGTTTCATAGAATAGCCGCGGCTATTATATCAGATGGAGCAGGCGAACAGTATCGAATAGAACAAAATTCATGAAAATTTAAGATTTTCCAGCGGGCATGTTGTGCCTCATGGTCTCTGTACCCCAGCAAAAAGCCGCTCTGCGCGCGGCAGAGCGGCTCTGTTTACTTTGGCAATTTGCTTTTGATGTCATTTTCGGCATTTTTGATCATGTTGAGCAGCGCCGGCGCATCCTTTGGAAAGCTCTGTTTGAGCTGGTCATAGGTAAAGGGCTCCCGTGTGTCGTCGCGCTGCGCTGCAATGGCGGCCGCCGTCTTTTTGAGCTGCAGCTCGCACAGAGTCTGCGCGGCCGACGCCGCCTGCTCAAAGGCCAGATCATCCACCCCGAAAAAGGCCGGCTGATTTTGGCTGTTCGACTGGTAGTAATAGCGGAAGAGACGGTAGATGACAAGGGCAAGATACTTTTGAAACTCGGCCGACAGCTCCTTGTAGCGCGCGTCACGGGTCAGATCAAACAGCACGCTTGCGGCGCTGACAGTCAGCGCCTTGCCAAGGGACGGAAAGATGCTGCCGCGAAACACATTCTCTTTGGGCGTCTCATCGGGCTGTCCGCTCTGCGGTTCCTCCCCAGGACGGCGCTCTGCGGTACGGCCGAGCAGGTAGTCGGTTGAGACATTGTAAAAAGAGGATATCTTGACGAGAAAATCAAGTCCACACTCCCGGATACCCTTTTCATAGTGCGAGAGCAGCGCCTGCGAAATGCCAAGGCTCTTTGCCGCGTCCTTCTGACTGATTCCCCGCTCTTTTCTCAGCAGCGAAATCAACCGCGGAAAATCGTTATTCAAATGTTTCGCCTCCCACTCACTCTCGGCCACAGCCGTATTCGAATCGACTGTTTTCTATTATATATTACAGTTTGTAAAATGTAAACGGCCAAAAAACGACTTGCAATCTCTTTCTACAAAAGTTACAATAAGATCAGTTGAAAACACACCAATTTAAACATAGGAGATTGACAGCCATGAGTGATAAAACCGTTTTGATCGAGACGTCCGCCCGCCATCTTCATCTCTCCGATGCAGACCTTGCCACTCTCTTCGGCGAGGGCTATACCCTGACCGTGAAAAAAGAGCTCTCCCAGCCCGGCCAGTTCGCCTGCGCCGAAAAAGTTCAGGTCGTCGGCCCCAAGGGGGCTCTCAACATGTCCATTCTCGGGCCGACCCGCAAGGCGACCCAGATCGAGGTGTCCGCAACCGACGCACGTACGCTCGGTGTGACGCCGCCTGTCCGTGAGTCCGGCGACATCGCCGGCTCCGCCCCCTGCAAGCTCGTCGGTCCCAAAGGTGAGATTGATCTCAAAGAGGGGGTCATCATTGCCAAGCGCCACATCCATATGACCACGGCTGATGCCGAGGCGTTCGGTGTGAAAGATAAGGACATTGTCTGCGTCGACTTCAAGGGACCGCGCGGCGTCTGCTTCCATGAGACGGTCGTGCGCGTGAGCGACAGCTATGCGCTCGCCATGCACATTGACACGGACGAAGCCAACGCCGCCGGCATCTCCGGCAACGTCGAGGGCGTTCTTCTGAAGTAAAACAATCCATTCGCCTATTGAAAGCGGCCCGGATTTACCGGGCCGCTTTTCTATTGACTGTAGTGAACTGTCACGGCTGCGCCTGCGGCGGATCCTCTGTGTCTCCGGGCATACGGCCCGGCCTCTGTCCACCTGCTGCATCCCCTCTGGCGGGACGCTCGCCGCCCGGCTGTGTCGAACCGTCAGGCGGATTTTCTCCGCCGGGCGTTGTCTGCCCATCGGGCGGCTGCCGGTCACCGCCAGCCCCCGGCCCTCTGCCGAAGCCCCCGGCTGCGCTGCCGATGGTCACAGATGCAGCGGTGAGCTCCGCTTCACCGACAAGTTTTGCCTGCGCCACATCGCCGCCATCGCACAGACCGCCTGTCACAACAGCTCCCGCGCTTCCCCCGGCGTAGGCGCGGCAGGTTTCACCGGAGGACAGAGCCGGCAGGCTTACCACTGCCGACTGCCAACTCTTGACCGGCACATAGCACAGCAGTACGTTTCCCTCGTCGTCGGTCAGCTGTACAGGTGTGCCGGCGCTCTGCTGTTCCTCGGCAATTATGAGCACTGCGGGCTGCGTGGAGCCACTTGAAACACTCTGAGCCATCTGCGCGCTGCCCACCGCGACCAGCGTTCCACCGGATATTTCAAACACACCGTCGTAGTCAATCGCCCCGTCGCCACCCTCTGTCGGACCATCTACCAGAACTGTTCCCCCTGTAATGTAGATGGACCCATTGGCATCGAGGCCGTCGCCCTGGGCGTTGACAGTCACAGTCCCACCGGAGACAGTGAGCCGGTCCGCAGAAGAACCCGACTGGAAGCGATCGCTTCTTCTTCCGCTGGCAGGCGTTGCATCGTTGCCTCCGGCGACATTGATTCCGTCGTCTGACGCCACAATGGCAATGCTGCCGCCGGAGATGGAAATCTGCGCACTCTCCATTCCCTCATAACTCTGCGTGACGGCAATGTCTCCGCCGGAGACCGTAAGAACGCTGTCTGCGTGTATGCCGTCGTCGCCGGTACTCAGAGAGAGTGTTCCCCCCTCCACTGCGATGGAGGAGTTGCTGTGCAGCGCATCATCATAGGAGTCAATGACGAAGCTCCCGCCGCGGATGGTGAGCGTGTCGGTCGCCTTGATGCCCTTGGCGCTCGCCTCGTCATCTCCGGCCGAATTGCCGCTGCCGCCGCCCGCTGTGATGGTAAAGTCTCCGCCAGTGATCAGAATGGATCGCTCTGCCTGAATTCCATCGCCACCGCATGTGAGTGTGAAACTGCCGTCGTCGATTACAATGGAACCCTTTGACGCATCGGTATCGTTGGTTGATTTGATTGCGTCGTCCACCGCCTCGAGATGGAGTTCGCCACCCCGTACGGCCACAAGATCGCGGCCCATGACCGCGTCATCCGCCGCCGTCACCGTTACGTTCCCTGACACAACTCTCAGATCGTCCCGACTCACAATGCCGTTGTTGTAATTGCCCTCCACATGGAGGCTTCCCAATCCGTTGATGGTCAAATCGTCCTTTGCGAAGAGCGCTGCATTCGGCTCGTCGTCTCCCTCGGTCTCATAGACGTACTGAGTGCCGTCCGAGAGGCGGTTTTCACTCCCCTCGGCGAGGATGATGACGGTTTTGGCCGCCTTTTTGCTGTAGAGAGCGGCGCTCGTCTCACAGTGGATGGCCACGCCGTCGAGTACCAGGCGCACAAGCGCCGTGTCGGGCGCGTCAATCACCACCGAACCGTCACTCAGCGTGCCGCGCAGCACATAGGTGCCCCCTGCCGAGATGAGCACACCGCCCTCCTGCGCCGCTGCGCCGGGGCCGCTGACGGTGCTATCACCGTCTGCAAGTGTGATGACCGTACATGTCTCTTCGGTCCATTTGTCATTCAAATCGTCGCTGTCATAGCTCGCCTCCGGCACAACACCCGTCTGTACCGGTGTATCCTGCGTCTCTGCGTTCGTCGTCTCCCCGTCTGCCGGCGCGCCCGAGCAGGCCGTCAGCATCAGGCAGAGCGCGATAGCAAGAGCCAGCAGTCTCTTTGTCTGTTTCATATTCTCTCCCATCATAGCTCCTCTCCCGAGGGGCGGATTTTCGCGCAGCAGACGGTCAAATTTCCGTTTCTGCAGCGGATCTCATCCATCATCTGTTTTACGCTTGCACCATGGCGCAGGCGAATGTGGTAGGTCAGCTCAAACATGCTGCCGAGATTGGTGGTCTTCACCCGTTCCAGCTCTGCCCGGGTCATATACTGCTCAAAAATATCGTCAAAGACGCCCTCATAGTCGAGCTGCTCGGGAATGGTCACGCGCAGCTCTCTCTCGTCGCTGTGCGGCTGCGCAAAGCTCACAGCGTTCAGCAGCACGAGCACAGCTCCCACTGCGGCGGTCATCACGGCGGCAAAGCCCAGGTACCCCATACCGGTCGCGAGACCCACGGCCATGGCAAAAAAGACGCAGGCGATTTCCCGGGCGCCGCCGGGCGCGGAACGAAAGCGCACCAGGCTGAACGTACCGAGGACAGCGACCGATGTGCCGAGATTGCCGCTTGCCATCATGATGACGCACTGCACCAGAGCAGGCAATACCACCAGTGTAACTGCCAGCCCCCTCGAGCCCCCTGCCCTGCCGTAGAGATAGATCAGTGCCACCACCAGTCCGAGCAGAATGGATGCGCCTGTGCAGAGCAGAGCGCTGACCACAGTCAGCCCGCCCGTAGTCAGGACACTTGCAAACATGTTTGTTTCCCCCGTTTCATTGTTTCTCTCGCCGCAAAGGCGTTGCCGTACTTGGAAAATGAGACGGGCCTTACCTGCATTTCACACAGAAGGCGCGTCAGCCAGAGCGGCAGCGCATCCGGTGTCTTAATTTCAAGCAGCCGCCAGTGTGGTCCAAACAGCGGCTCTCCCTCAGATCCCAATGCGAGGTCGAGCCTCTCCCACCGTGCACGAAGACCCTGGTCCACCGTCAGTCGAAGGCCCGGCTGGTCCGTCCCGTCAAAGGCGCTGCGCTCATAGCTGAGAATACACTTTGCAACAGGGTGGTACAGCGAGAGAAAGTAGCCGATTTCCCGCTCAATCTGCCCGTCAGCGATATCCTGTCGGCCCGCGAGTATCTCGCGCGCCCGCCCGAGCTCCAGTTCCGTTCGGCGCTTGTAGACAACGCCGCTGATCTTGCGCTTCATTTCCAGAAAGACCCGGTCCGATTCATCCGGTGCACCGTAGCTGCGAAGACGCAGCTTTTCCTTGAAAACCGGCCGTTCCATTGATCGACGCACCAGCAGGTCATCGGGTGTGTCACAGTAACAGTTTAAAACCGTGTACCGGCCGTATGCATTCGGTTGAATGTGCGGACTGCACGCCTCCAGAAAGCGCGCACACTGCTCGGCACTCAGAAGATATTTCTTCTCCATGCGTCGAAAGACATACACGGGCTGTGTCATGGCAAACACCTCTTTTCTTTTGCTTCTTCTCCATCATACCCGGCTGTTGCGTATGTTTCGGGGAAACGAGGTGTAGTTTTTGTGAAAAAAAGAGAGCGGAAAATCCGCTCTCTTTTCTCTCTTCTATTATTTTGAATAGGACCACTCCGGCATGCGCCGGGCTGCCTCACGGATGGCCGGCAGCATATATTCGCGGCTGCGCTTCATCACCGGCAGATAGTCGAAAGGCTCCATTTTGTTCTGCTTTGCAAACTCCTCAAACAGGTGCAGGCACGAGAGTGTCCCGTGGCCGCTGCCGCCCGCCGCCGCAACAAAGAGGAACTTTTTGTCTGACAGGCCGCTGCCGCCCGGACGCAGCGCCTGACAGCGGCGCAGCTTATTGAGAAAATCCGCCGCAATTTCAGTTGGCTGCCACCAGTAAACCGCCGTGACAAAAACTGTGCCGTCCGCTGCGAGCACCTTGTCCTGCAGCTCGTTGAAAGGGTCGTCCGCGACGCAGCGGCTCTCCTTTCGACACTTACCCCAGCCGCTGCCGCAGCCGTAGCAGGTCGAGAACCTGTAGTCGTAGAGATTGACAATCTCAACCTCGCAGCCCGCCTCGCGCAGTCCCTCGGCCGCCGCGGCGCCGCAGGAGGCCGTCAGGCCCTCCCGATTGGGGCTTGCCGTGATCACAAGATACTTGTTCATAACGATCCCTCCGTTTTTTCAATTGGAAAATATTCCAGCCCGTCAAGCTGTTTTTGAGTCTGCCAGAACAGCGCCATCAGCAGCGCCGATGCCGCGACACCACATAGAGCCGTTGGAATGGTGAGAACGCTCGCGAGTGTCGGCAGCAAAACGCCCATTATGAGAAGCACTCCCGAGGCCGCCGTCACGACGGTGTAGACTGCGCTGCGTGTCTCGGCCTTTGTTTTGAGCTCCGCCATACCCACGTTCTGCGCAAGCTGTGAGATCCCAAGGCAGATGTTGCGCGCAATCACAATACAAAAACCGGTCTGAAACAGCGCCAGCAAAATCGCAAGCACCGCGTCCATGCTCATACTGAGAATGTCCGCCACCGACAGCAGCGCCATCACAATGGCGTACTTCTGCGCCACGGCAAAGGCCAGCGTGTACTTCTTGAGCGTAGTCAGGCCGTTCGTGATGAGCAGAAAGCCAATGATGTCGGGCAGAAGATCGAAACCGCCTACACGCACGTCGAACAAAATGAACAGATATCCCCAGAAGACAAAGAGCAACCCCCGCATCTCGAGGCGAGGTGTCGTGTGTTCCGCCATAAACCAATCCCCTTTCCGCAAAGTCAGGATATTCTCTGAAACATCGAGCCGTCTAAGTAGAGGGTGTCGCCCTCGAGAAAAAACGTCATATCCTCGGGCTCCTCATCGTAGGCAGCCGGCGGAATGATCCGTATGCGATCCTCCGAGAGGATTTTGTAGCCCCCTTTGATAGACCGCATGCCGCTGGAAACGACCAGCGCACCATCTTTTTTAAATTCCATATACCCGTTTCCGTAGACCGGCTCCCATTTTCCAACAATGGGGTGGCCTTTCCCAAAGGGTTTCCAGATAAAGAGCATCAAAATCAGAAGCACGGCCGCGGCCAGAATACCGACAACTCTGTAGCTGAGCTTCTTTCCCTCTGTGGACGGCTGCTGCTCTGGTGCCGTCGCAGAGACTGTCGGATCCGTGTAGGCGGGCGCATAGGTCACCGCAGCCTCTGCTTCCCTGCTGCGTGCGCGCACCGGCGTCTCGCCCCCATAATTTGGAGCATACTCCCGCACATCGCTCTGTACGATACGGCTGTCATTTCCCCCCTGTGCGGCGCCGCAGTTTGGACAGAACTTTGCATCTCTGTCAACCTGTGTTCCGCACTCGGTGCAAAACTTGATTCCCTCTCCCATAGAACTCCCTCCTTTTTACCATTCTACTTGCTTTCACCCGTTTTTTCAATCACACGATCAAAAAACAATCACGGCGGGATCCATCAGAGGGAGAGCTCCCTGCGTTTCAGGCTGCATTTTACAAAAAATGAATACACTTTGTGGCAAATGTGGTATCATAAAGAAAAATGACACCAGGAGGGACACCATGGAACACTATGCGGAACTCGCGCGCGACGGCCTCGTGCTTCGCGGCATGCTCCATTTGCCGGATGAGGACGACGGAGCAAAGACCCCTTTTGTCGTTCTGTTTCACGGCTTTCGCGGCGAACGCAATGAGAAGTACTTCATGCACACCGAGCTCTCCCGCCGCCTGAGCCGCGCGGGTATCGGCAGTGTGCGCTTCGACTTTGCGGGCAGCGGCGAGAGCGACGGCCGCTTTGAGGATATGACATTCGGCGGCGAGCTTGCCGACGCCGCGGTCATCTTAAACTATGTGCGCTCCATGCCCTTTGTCGACCAGAGCCGCGTGGCGCTGCACGGTATGAGCATGGGCGGTGCAGTTGCGGCCGTTACCGCCTCGCGCGAAGAGGGGATTCGCGCGCTGAGCCTCTGGGCCCCGGCGCTGACCATCGACGAGAAAACCCGCGGCGGGCAAGTCGGCGGTGTCGACGTCACCGACATTGATCAACTTGGCAGCGTCAACGCTGCAGGGCTGCGCGTCGGCGCCGGTTTCTGCCGCGATATGCGCGAACGCGACATTCTTTCTGAGGCGGTACGCTACGGCGGTCCCATCCAGATTGTCCACGGCGACAGCGATCAATCCGTGCCGCTGAGTGTATCACAGCGCTACTGCGAACTGCTCGGCGGCCGGGCGGAGCTCTGCGTACTGCCGGGCGTGGGCCACGGCTTTGAGGATGCCGACCTGCGCGAGACGCTCTATAAACAGACCGTGGATTTCCTCTGCCGGGAGCTGCTCGGCCGATAACAGAGATTGGATGTGTGAGTCTTGTCAAACAAAATCAAGGTGCTGCTCTCCCGCGTGGGCGACACCAACTTCAAAGCCGCCTTTTCCAACATCCGGGCCGACGCCAGGGCCTCTCACCGGCTCACGCCGGTCGTGGCCTGCGACACCTTTTTGAGCATGCTCAAATACGGCTGTGCGTTCTCCGACTACCATCTGTTTCACTTCTACGAAAAGAACGCCTCACAGCGGGCGGCCTTTTTGACGCTGACCGAGAACAACCGTCTCATTCAGGCGCTCAACAACGTGGCCTATCGCCCTGTCTTTGAGGCGAAGACGCGCTTTGCCAGAGAATTTGCGCCCTATTTGCACCGCGACTGCCTGCTGCTCGCCGGCAGCGGCGACAATGAAGTTCTCGCGTTTTTACAGCGCCATGGCGTCGTCTTTGCCAAGCGGGACTTTGCCTTTGGAGGCAAGGGAGTAAAGCGCCTGAGCGTCGGCGACTTTTCCGGGGAAGAGGCTCTGGTTCGGTATCTGCGCGAGGAAAAATACGACCTCATCGAGGAGCTCATCGACCAGCACCCGGCGCTTTCGGCATTCTGCCCGACTTCGGTTAATACCGTGCGCATTGCGACCATCCTCGACGGGGATGAAATCGCCGTTCCCTATGCCATTTTCCGCTGCGGTCGAGACGGTGATGTGGACAACGTCAGCTCCGGCGGCTTCTCGGCCAACATCGACCCCGTAAGCGGCGTGATCATAAGTTCCGCCATGTCCCGCGGGGAGGAGCGCTGCGAGACCCACCCGGTCACGGGCGCAGTGTTTCGCGGGTTTCAGATGCCAATGTGGGACAGAGTGCTCGAACTCGTTCGCGAGGCGGCCAAAATCTGTCCCGAAGTGCGCTATGTGGGGTGGGATGTCGCCTACAACCACGACGGGCCGCTGCTCGTCGAAGGAAACTACCACCCGGGACACATGGCCTTTCAGCTCTGTGATCTGACCGGCCGAAAGCATCTCTTTGAAAAATATCTGAAATAGAGAGACCGCTCCGAAATGGAGCGGTCTCTTTCTCTCTTCTCTTATTTCTTTGCCAGATCCTCAAAATCGGTCTCGCCGTTTTCAATGCGCACATCTCCGCGCAGCTTTGCCCCCTCGCTGACCGAGATGAGCTTTGCCGAGAGATTGCCCAGAAGCACTGCCTCCGGCCCGATGGCTGCACGGTTTTGCACCGCCAGGTTCCCTTTGACGCGCCCCTCCAAAAAAAGGTTTTCCGCCGCAACATCGCCATAGAGGGTCGATGCGCTGTCGAGCTTCACGGCGCCAGACGCGCTGAGATTTCCCTCGTGGCTCGCGCCCGTCAGATCAATGTTGCGCCCGCGGGTATCGCCGATGACCTCGCCGCTCACGCGCACATTCCCCTGCGCCTCCAGATTGCCGTGCAGACTTCCCGCCACTTCGACGTCGCCATCCGAACGGATCTCGCCGACGACGGTCGTTCCCCGCGCAATTTTTGTGATCTCGGGCGGCTGCAGCGGAATCACATCGCCCGCCGATTCGGGCTCGGTGCTGTAAGGCACCTGCGCGTCGGCCTCGGCAGCCGCGGCGCCCTGCTCCTGCGGCTCATGACCGGTGGTTTCAAATTGGATTTCTTTCTCCGGCTCGCCGTTTCGGCGAAACGCGCTCTTAACCGAAGATAAGAAGTTTGTCTGTTCGCTCATGTGACTATCCCCTTCCGGTGTCGGCCCACGGGCCGGCGATTTTGCCAGAAATCGCTCAGATTGGTTCTATTATCCTATTTTTTGGGCCAAAGCGCAAGTATTTCACCAAAAAAGGGCGAGAATAGCGGCTATTTTTCGCGAAAACAGGCGAAAAGTGGGGAATGAAGACTGTCGGCTCCTACCGGGAACTCACTCCCCGCGGAAGTAGGCGATGCCCACGCAGCCAGGCCCCGCGTGTGTGCCGACAACACTGCCGATCTCCACTGCAAAAGAAGACGGCAGCTCGCAGACCTGCTCGATGCGGTCGCGCAGCTCGTGCATCAGCTCGGGGTTGCACGAATGGGCAAAGCTGATGCCAAGCGCCGGATCCATCTTTTCCCCGGCGACTTTCTCGGCAATCCACGCGAGAGCAGCAGCCTTGCCGCGCGCCTTTGCCACAGCCTCGATTTTACCGTCGAGAGCCGTGACAATCGGTTTGATGCCGAGCAGCCCTCCGATGGCGGCAGCGCCTCCCGAAAGGCGGCCGCCCATTTTGAGGTATTTGAGAGTGTCCACCATCGCGTAGAGCGACAGCCGGCCGCGCAGCTCTTCGAGCCGGACGGCAATCTGTTTTGCGCTCTGCCCCTCGTCGCGAAGATGAGCAGCCTGCTCGAGTAGAAGCGCAAGTCCCAGCGTCACACTGCCCGAGTCCACCAGATGGATGTGCTGTGCCCCGACAAGCTCGCGCGCTATGACGGCCGACTGAAAGGTTCCCGAGAGCTCGCCCGAGAGGAAGACGCCGAGCACTTCGTCGCCGCGCTCGACCACCTGGCGAAAGAGCGCCTCAAAGGCATCGGGGTTAATCTGGGAAGTAGTGGGGAGCTCTCTGCTCTCGGAGAGAAGCTGATAAAACTGCGCCTTTGTCAGTTCTACTCCGTCGATGTACTCTCGCTCGCCGAAACGCACCCGAAGCGGCACGACGGTAACGCCGAGAGCCGCCGCCTGCTCGGGTGAGAGGTCACAGGTGCTGTCAGTGATAATCTGGATTGCCATATGTGGTCGTCCTCCGATAATCAGTGTTTTCTCTGGGCTTCAAAATAGTTCTCGATGGCCGAGAGGGCGCGAACCAGCGTCTCCACCTCGTCGCCGCTGAGCCGGTGAATCACCGCCGAAACCATGTCGTGGTGGAACACCGCATGGGCCGCATTTGCCTCTCTCGCGCGCTCGGTCGGGTACAGGCGCACCACGCGCCGGTCGCGCTCGTCGGGCGCGCGGCGCACATAACCCTTTTTGACCAGGCTGTTGACTGCTACGGTCAATGTGCCGTTGGTGATGCCCTGCTCGCGCGCTATGGCGGTGGTGCGGTTGTCCGCCCCCTGCTCGCCCGCCTCGCAGATGGATTCGATGATGTGCATCTCCCGCATGGACAGATCGCCAAACTCGCCCTTTGACAGGCTCTGCTCCTCGATACGCAGAATGTCATGGAAGACCCGAACCAGAAAGGAATTGAGCTTTGCGTGGCTGTCTCCGAGCATGCCGTCGCCCCCTTTCATCAGATAGTTTGAAGTTCAAAGTAAAAATATTTTAACATTTTTGTTTTTTTCTGTCAATACTATTTTGATTCTCAAAGTATTTTTCCCTGTTCAACCGGCCCCAATTTTGGTAAACTGACTGTGGAGGTGATCCCATGACCCGAATTCTGACCGGCGCGCAGATGCGCGCCGTTGACGCCCGCGCCATTGACAGCGGCATTCCTGGAGAGCTGCTGATGGAACATGCGGGCCGTGCGGTCTTTGAAGAGACGCTTCGCCACCGCCCCATCAGCGGGGCGCGGCGCTATTACATTCTCTGTGGCGGCGGCAACAACGGCGGCGACGGCTATGTCGTCGCAAGGCTTCTGCACGAGGCGGGCGCAGCCGCTCTCGCTGTGACAACGGGCGGCAGACAGCCCTCCGGTGACGCCGCGCTCATGGCGCAGCGCCTCGCCGAGAGCGGCTGCTCCACCCTCAGCTGGCGGGAATTTGGCGCTGAGCTGCCCACTCCCGGCGCGCAGGATGTGATTGTCGACGCCATGCTCGGCACCGGCAGCGCGGGCGCGCCGCGCGGCGCCGCAGCGGATGCCATCCGCTGGGCGAACGCCTCGCCCGCCTGCCGCATTGCGGTCGATCTGCCGAGCGGCGCCGTGTGCGACACGGGCGCGGTCAGCGAGCCGACGTTTCGCGCCGAGCTCACCGTGACCTTTGCCTGTGAGAAGCCCCTGCACCGGCTCTATCCGGCCCGGTCGGCCTGCGGCCGGGTCGTGGTGCGTGACATCGGCATTCCCGCCGCGCTTCTCGAGGGGGAGCATTCCATGCTCCTCCCCTATGACCGCGCAGCCTTTCTGCGGGCCCTGCCCCGTCTCGGTCCACTCGAGCACAAGGGCTCGCGCGGCAAGCTGCTCATTGTCGCGGGAAGTGAGCGCATGGCGGGCGCCGCGCTCATGGCGGCGGGTTCCGCTCTTCGCAGCGGCTGCGGCTATGTGACGCTGGCCGCACCCGAACCGGTACTCGCGGCGGCGCGGGTCCGACTGCCCGAAGCGGTTGCGCTGCCGCTGCCCTGTGACGCTCAGGGCTTTCTCGATGAGAGAGCCGTCCCGCTTCTGCGCGAGGCCGCCGGTCGAAACAGCGCGGTGCTCTTCGGCCCAGGCCTTGGCCGTACGCCGGGCGTGCGCGCCGCGCTGGAGGCCGTCCTCGCCCTGCAGAAGCCTCTTATGCTCGATGCAGACGGGCTCAATGCTCTCGGCGGCGCGCCCCTGCGGCGCACAGCGCCGACCGTACTGACGCCTCACATCGTCGAATTCTCACGGCTCACCGGTCTCACCGTCGGTGAGATCGAGGCCGACCCGGTGTCCGCCGCTGTCCGCTATGCGGCGGACAACAGCGCAGTTCTGGTTCTCAAGGGGCCTGGCACCATCGTGGCGGCTCCCGACGGTTCGGTCAGCGTCAACGACTCGGGCAACCCCGGACTCGCCACAGCCGGCAGCGGCGACGTGCTCTCGGGCGTCACCGGCGCCTTTCTCGCGGCCGGTCTCGACGCCGCCGAGGCGGCGCGCGCTGCGGTCTTCTGCCACGGCGCTGCCGGAGACCTCGCGGCGGCGCGCCTGTCCCAGTACGGCATGACCGCAACTGACATCATCGAAAGCCTGCCTGAGCTGCTGCGCCCTTTCGACTGGCGGCGGCCCTGAGCAGAATAAAGAGAGCCCGCACGGCTGTGCGGGCTCTCTTACTCCTCATCCAGTTCATTGCAAAACCAATTTTTACTCCCCTGATAAAGCATTCCAGCTCCATTACACCGGCTTCTTCCTCCATCCTCTCCAGAAGTTCCAAAAGCAGTTGTCGCTCTTACCCATGTAACATTGACAGGAGCTTATCCTCTCTGTTCAAGCGCTCCGGATTTTGATGAAATTCTCTTTCAAAAGGGTATACCCTGCCATAGAACAGCTCTTCCAGAAACCTTTCCACTAGCGCACCTTCCAGCGCAAATATTGCGTCATTTATGCGTCATTTTTACATCTATAATACGCGCTAAAATTAAGTCAATATGCAGCAGAGGTGGCGCGCAGTGAAAGACAATTTACCACGATATACGCTACGGATCAATCCAGTCCTGCTCGATAAAATTGCCTACATTGCTGAGTCGGAAGGCCGTTCCAAGAACAGGGAAATTGAGCAGTTGATCAAAAAGAGAATCCTTGAATTCGAGCGGGAAAATGGAAAAATAGAATTAAAAAAATAGGGCGGGAAGCATCCCGCCCTATTTGCTTTTTACAGTGAGCGAAGCGAAGCTTCATAAACACAGCTCCAGCCCAGAGAATTTATCACAGCCGCCCCGCTTTGTCCATAGCTATTTTTACGCCTGAAAAATTGCCACCTCAAAACCCTGAATCGGGTTGTCAAGAAGCAGCTCTCTGTCCCCCGTGCGAAACGCGACGCCCTTTCTCTTCAAAAAGGCGCCCGCCCGACCAAGAGAGAGAGTTGCAACCTCAAGGCGACCGGGAACATCCGCCTGCCGGCTGTCGAACTCCAGCGGCAGCCCGAGCGTTTCACGGAACACCTGTGATGCGCCGTCCGCCGCACCGGCGTACAGAAGCACGCGGCTCAGCCTGAAGTCCAGCGCCCGGCGTACGGCCTGCGCCGACAGCCGTGTGATTTCCGCAAAATTTCCGGCGGCGATGAGCTCTTTTTTTACCATCCAGCTCCCCCCGCAGGCGATGACGTTTTTCAGCGCCAGATACTCCGTGAGGTTGTTCTCGCCGATGCCTCCGGTCGGCATGACCATGAGTTCCGGATAGACCGCCGAGATCGCCCGGAGCTTTCCGACACCACCGCTCTGCTCGGCGGGGAAAAACTTCACCGTCGTCAGTCCGTAGCTCATTGCCTGTTCCATCTCGCTCGGGCCCGATGTGCCCGGGACAATAAGTGCCCCCTGTTCGAGCGCGAACTCCACCACCCGCGGGTTGAATCCGGGGCTCACGAGGAACCGGGCGCCCGCGTCGAGCGCGCGCTGCGCCTGCTCGCAGTTGAGCACCGTCCCCGCGCCGAGCGCCATTTCGGGTACCTCTTTCGCGATGTTGGCAATTGCCTGCTCGGCGGCGGCAGTGCGAAAGGTAATCTCAGCCACGGTGATTCCCCCGGCGAGAAGCGCCCGCGCCACCGGCACGGCCGCAGCCGCGTCATCGAGGGCGATTACCGGAACGATGCCGCAGTCGCGAATTTTCTCTATTTCACTGCACATACTGTGAACTCCTCTCCCATCTTTGCATATTCCGCAAGGTATCTGTCGTACTGCTGGCGGTAGTAGTCGAACATTTTCTCGTTCGGCTCCACGGTTCTTGAAAGTTCAAAATCGGCTTTGAAACCGTTGATGTCCTCAAGGCACCCCACCGTATGCAGCGCGAGTGCCACTGCGCCCGCGCAGGAGGCATCGGGGTTCGATACCACCCGAAGTTCCCGCCCGAGAATGTCGGCGAGCATCTGTGTCCACTGGGCGGAATTGGTGATACCCCCTGAGACAATGATGTTTTCGGGCTCTCCGTTCTCGCCGAGTACCGCGTCATAGCACTGGCGCAGGTTGAATAGCACACCCATCTCAATGGCCCGGTAGAGACTGCCGAGCGTGTGCTCAGGACGCAAGTCATAGAAGCCGGCGCGCGCGCCGTTTTGCCAGCCGGGACAGCGCTCGCCAAAGAGAAAGGGCAAAAACACCGGCGTCTCACGCACCCCATCCGCCATGGCGTCGAGCTCCGCGAGAGTGTGTGTGCCTCCCAGGCAGGTGTTGGAAAACCAGTTGAGACAGTTGCAGGCGCCTGAGATGGCTGCACCAGAGACCCAGCTGTTGACGCCGTAGTAGCACCAGAGCTGATTCCGGCTTCCGAAAGTCGGCCGGTCTGCCACGGTGCGAAGCGCGGCGCTGGTGCCGACCGAGAGGGTCATCTGCCCGGCAAAGTTCGCATAGTTTCCGATCTGGTTGAGTGCGCCGTCCGGATGGGCGGGAACCACAGGGATACCGGGCTTCAGACCGAGCATGCCGGCCGCCTGTTCGCTCAGGGCACTCACGTCCCGATAGTTCACAAGCCGGCCGAACTGCTCACGGCGCAGTCCCAGATAGCCAAGGGTATCCTCGTCGTAGTCCAGCGTGTGGATGTTGACGACGCCGGTTCCACACTGCGTGCTCACCGTCTCGCAGAACTGTCCAGTCATTCGGTAGAAGTGATAGGCCCCCTGTGTGACAAAGAGCTTGTCGCTCAAATCAAGGCCCTGCTCCTTGAGATATTGAAGTGTGTGCCGCGGGTAGCAGTAGTGGGGCATGCACCCTGTGCGGCGGTAGAGCTCTTGGGAAAATGCTTCGTCGCAGCGGATGTCGGCGCAGATCTGCGCTGCTCCCGCAAACTCCCAGGTGTAAGTCGGAGTCACGGGATTGAGCGCGGCGTCGCACACCGCGATACTGTGCCAGATGCCGCCGAGGGCAATTGCTGCGATCTCCCGGCCTGCCGCCAGCTTGCGGCCGATCTTCATCGTTGCGCGAAAGGCGCCCTCGGTGTCCATAGAACCGATGGCGCAGTCCGCCGCGTCATACTTCATCTGTTCGACCCCAACAATTCCCCTCTCGGAGTCGTACAGCATTCCCTTTGCTGAGCTTGTGCTCGATTCAAGCGCCAAAACCAGCATACTATCACCTCAACTGTGTACTAGATTGCGAACATTCAGGTCTCTGAGCAGGTTCTGCGCGGCGAAGAGGCTCATCTGTGCGGCGGCACTCGGAGAGGCTGCCGCGCAGTGCGCGCTCATCACAAGATTTTCCAGTTCATAGAGCGCCGGGTTCGCCGGCGGCTCTTCGCAAAAGACGTCAACACCGGCGGCAAAAATTCGGCCGCTTTGCAGCGCCGCGACAAGAGCCGCCTCATCCACAAGGCCGCCGCGGGCCGTGTTGACCAACACTGCCGTGGGCTTCATGCTCTCAAACGCCGCTGCGTCAACCATGTGCTCGGTCTCGGGCGTGAGCGGCAGATGCAGCGTGATAAAATCCGCCTCGGCGTAGATGCGCTCGGGCGGCGCGTATGTAATGCCCTGTTTTTGGGCGTACTCTTCGTCCCAATAGAGGTCGTAGGCGAGCACCCGCATGTCAAACCCCCTGGCGCGGGCCGCCACGCCTCTGCCGATGGCGCCAAGGCCCAAAATGCCGATGGTCTTTTGAAAGACGTCGACACCCTGCACCCGCTCCCACCGATGCCGCCGGCAGCGCGCGTCAGCCATCGGAACGCCCCGCGCCGCTGCGAGCAGCAGTGAAAAGGTATAGTCGGCGACCGAGTTGCTGTTCGCACCGCGCGTGACCGAGACACGAATCGCGCGCGCCTCGGCGTAGTCAAGGTCGATATTGTCCACCCCGACGCCGTATTTTGCAATGGCCTTGAGCTTTGGGGCCGCCTCGATGACCTCACGGTCCAGCGGGTCCACCCCGATGATCACACCGTCGCAGTCGCGAATGGCTTGACACATCTGTTCCTTTGTCATGATGGCGCCGAACGGATTTCGCACCACCTCGCAGCCCGCCTCGTGCAGAAGCGCAAGCGGCCTGTCGTCGCCCCTGGCAAAGGAGCGGGGCGTCACTAAAATTTTCATATCATTGCTCCAGTCTCCCACTCCCGCGCCGGGCGTCCTCTTGAGGGCGGCGCCCGGCGGCGTGTGGAGAAAAAAGTAGCGCTGTGCGCGGCGGGCGGGGCTGTTATCCCGCCGCGCACAGCGCCCGGGTCAGCGGTGTTGAAGCGGCAGCCACTCGAGGATACGCTGAATCTCGTCGTCCCAGAAGTCCCAGTTGTGGACGCCGGGCTGCTCGTGGTAGATGTAGTGAAATCCGATGCGGTCAAGATGCTCTTTGAGCTCGACGTTGCCCGGGTAGACGAAGTCCTCCGTGCCGCAGCACATGTAGTACTTTGGATAGTCGACTCCCTTTTCGACCAACTGCGCAGAGAGCCAGAGCGGGTCGTCAAGAGTGCCCTCGGTTCTCTCGTCGGGCGCAAAGGCAAGCGCACTCGGGCCACCTTCGCGGGCCATGGTCAGCCCGTGGCCAAAGCCGCCCGAAAGACTTGCGACATAGCCGTACATCTCAGGCTTGCTCATGCCGAGCTTGAATGCTCCCGCGCCGCCCATTGAAAGACCGACGACAAAGGTGTCCTCCCGCCGGGTTGAGACCGGGAACATCCACCGGATCATCTCGGGGAGCTCTTTGGTGAAGTAGTCGTAGTACTGCGGGCCGCCGCGCGGCATATTGCGATAGCAGCTGTTCTCGGCGTCCGCCATGACCACACAGAGGTTGTAATTCTGCGCATAGCTCTCGATGCGCGAAAAGCGCATCCAGTCGCCGTCGTCGCCGTAGCCGCCGTGTAGCAGGTAGAGCACCGGGCAGCGCAGTTCCTCCGAATAGTAGTCGAGCCCGTGACCGCTCATCTTCGAGCGCTCAAACTGGGACGACATCGCCCCATCCATGATCTCGCCCGCGAGAGGCGTCGGCAGAATGACCTGGATGTCAGTCTTCTTTCGCAGGGTCTTTGAGAAAGTCTTGAGCTGCAAAAACGCCATGATTTTCCTCCTCAGCGGTGCTGCAGGGGCAGCCACTCGAGAATGCGCTGAATCTCGTCGTCCCAGAAGTCCCAGTTGTGAACGCCCGGCTGCTCGTGGTAGTCGTAGCGGAAACCGATGCGGTCGAGATGCTCTTTAAACTGCGTATTCGAAGGATAGACGAAGTCCTCCGTGCCGCAGCACATGTAAAACTTCGGGTAGTCGATCTTCTTCTCGACGAGCTGCGACGCAAGCCAGCAGCTGTCGTCGATGGTGCCCTCGGTTTTTTCGCCCGGCTCAAACGCCATGGACCAGACGCTGTCATCACTTGTCGCCTTCTCCATCGACTTGCCGAAGCCGCCCGAGAGGCTTGCGACGTAGCCGTACATCTCAGGCTTGCTCATGCCGAGCTTAAACGCCCCCGCGCCGCCCATCGAAAGGCCTGCGATGAAAGTGTCCTCCCGCCGGGTCGAAACCGGGAACATCCACTTGATCATCTCGGGCAGTTCCTCTGTGAAATAGTCGTAGTACTGCGGGCCGCCGCGCGGCATGTTGCGGTAGCAGCTGTTCTCAGCATCCGGCATGACTACGCAGAGATTGTAATTCTGCGCGTAGCTCTCGATGCGCGAGAAGCGCATCCAGTCTCCGTCGTCACCGTAGGTTCCGTGCAGCAGATAGAGCACCGGACACTTGAGTTCGGGCGAATAGTAATCGAGCCCGTGGCCGCTCATCTTCGAGCGCTCAAACTGTGACGACATCGCCCCGTCCATGATCTCGCCCGCGAGAGGCGTCGGCAGAATGACCTGTATGTCGGTCTTTGTGCGAAGTGTCTTAGAAAATGTCTTGAGCTGTATGAATGCCATATTATCCTCCTTTAGCGGTGCTGCAAGGGCAACCACTCGAGCACACGCAGAATCTCCCCGTCCCAGAAATCCCAGTTGTGAACGCCCGGCTGCTCGTGGTAGTCATAGCGGAATCCGATGCGGTCGAGGTGCTCCTTGAGCTCTGTATTCTTCGGGTAGATGTAATCCTCCGTGCCGCAGGACATGTAAAATTTCGGGTAGTCGATCTTCTTTTCGACGAGCTGCGACGCGAGCCAGCAGTTGTCGTCGATGGTGCCCTCGGTCTGCTCATCCGGCGCAAAGGCCGGCGCCCAGACACAGTCGCCGTTGTCGACGTTCTCCTGCGCCTGCAGAAAGCCGCCCGAGAGACTTGCGACACAGCCGTACATCTCAGGCTTGCTCATGCCGAGCTTAAAGGCCCCCATACCGCCCATCGAGAGACCGGCGATAAAGGTGTCCTCCCGCCGGTCGGAGACGGGAAACATCCACTTGATCATCGTCGGCAGCTCGTCGGTGAAGTAGTCGTAGTACCGCGGGCCGCCGCGCGGCATGTTGCGGTAGCTGCTGTTTTCGGCGTCCGCCATGACCACGCAGAGGTTGTAATTCTGCGCGTAACTCTCGATGCGCGAGAAGCGCATCCAGTCCCCATCGTCGCCGTAGGTTCCGTGCAGCAGATAGAGCACCGGGCACTTGAGCCCGTCGGCGTAGTAGTCGAGACCGTTTCCGCTGTATTTGTTTCGCTCAAAGTTGGTCGCAAGAACCCCGCCCTTGGCTTCGCCTGCGAGGGGTGTGGGCAGGATGATTTGAATGTCGGTCTTTTTACGTAGCGCTTTGGAGAACGTCTTGATCTGCAGAAACGCCATGCCGCTCCTCCTTTTTAAAGCTGCCGAGATAGGCGCTGATCAGGCGGGGATCGTTGCTCAGCGCCTGCGACTCCCCGTGGAATTTGATCTGCCCCTGCTCTAAGATGTAGGCGTAGTCGGACACCTTGAGCGCGAGGCGCGCGTTCTGCTCAATGAGCAGAACCGAGATGCCGAGCTTGTTGATCTCCACGATCTTCTTGAAGAGCTCCTCCACAATCAGCGGCGCCAAGCCCATTGAGGGCTCGTCGAGCATCAGCAGCTTCGGCCGGCCCATCAGGCCCCGGCCGATGGCGAGCATCTGCTGCTCGCCGCCTGAGAGACTCCACGCCATCTGGTCGCGGCGCTCGCGCAGCTTCGGAAAGAGGGTGAAGACCTCCTCAATTTCTTTGTCGTACTTCTTGTTGCTGATAAAGCCGTGCCAGCTGATGGTTCCCACCTCAAGATTCTGGTAGACTGTCAGCCCCGGGAATGTGAGGCGCCCCTCCGGCACATGGATGATGCCTGCCTTGTTGACCTTGCCGGGGCCGGCTTTTGTGATGTCCTGGTCGTTCCAGAGGATTTCGCCGCTGTGGCGCACCATCCCGCTGATGGACTTGAGCAGCGTGGTCTTGCCCGCGCCGTTTGCGCCGATGATGCAGCACATCTTGCCGTCCGGCACCTCGAGGTCGACGCCCTTGAGCGCCTCTATTGCGCCGTAATAGGCGTGCAGATTCCTGATTTTAAGCATATCAATTCCTCCCCAGATAGGCCTCGATGACCGCGTCGTTTGAGGAGATCTCCTCCGGTGTTCCCGTGGCGATGATGCTCCCGAAATTGAGCACGACGATCCGGTGACACACGTTCATGATCATATCCATCTGGTGCTCGATGAGCACGATGCCGACGCCCTTTCGCGCCGCGTACTTGAGCAGCTCTACTGACTTTTCAAGTTCCTTTGCATTGAGACCGGCCGCCGGCTCGTCGACGAGCAGCACTTTCGGGTGGGACAGCAGAGCCCGCACGATTTCAAGGCGCTTCTGCTGGCCGTAGGGCAGCGAGTCCATGTCGCTGTCCCAATCGACGGAAAAGCCCGCGATTTCGAGCAGCTCGCCGATCTCCCTGTCGAAGTCGGAGCTCTGTCTGCCGAAGAATGAGCGCACAAAGCCCTTCTGGTCCGCAAGGTCCTTTCCGAGCTTCATGTTGTCGGCAACGGTGGAGCGCTTGAGAAAGCGCGGGGTCTGGAAAGTTCGCCCGAGTCCCTTGCGCGAGCGCTCAAAGCCGCGCAGCGCCGTGACGTCTTCACCCGCGAGAAAGACGCTTCCCTTATCGGCTCTGTACAGACCGCTGATGAGGTTGAGCGTCGTGGTCTTACCCGCGCCGTTCGGGCCGATGAGGCCTAAAATCTCACCGGCGTTCACCTCAAAGGAGATGTCCTGCGCCGCTTTCAGGCCGCCGAATGCGATGGAGAGATCCTCTACTTTAAGACAGCATGGCATGTTCGTCGGCCTCCTTTCGCTCTGTTTGTTCCGGCTGGGCGTGGCGTTTTTTCAGCCGGTGCCGGATTCGTGCTGAAATTGCCTTGATCAGACCCGCAAGCCCCATTGGCATGAAGATCATCAGGATAATGATCATGATGCCGTAGATCAGATTCAGGTACTGGTCGAAAGACCGCGCAATTTCAGGCAGGAAGTTGACCATCACCGTGCCGCAGAGTGCGCCGACGGGGCTCATGACGCCGCCGAGCATCAGCATGATGATGAATTTTGTCTGGGTTCCAAAGGTGAACAGCGAGGCGCTGATGGTCCCATTGTGCACCGCGTAGAGCGCGCCGCCAAGACCGGCGAGCAGCCCCGCAAAGGTAAAAGCGATGACCTTTGTGCGGTAGACGTTGACGCCCATCGCGACCGCCGCCGTCGTATCGTCGCGCACCGCCATCAGGCTGCGGCCGAAAGAGGTGTTTTTGATGCGGTAGAGAATTGCGATCAAAACCACTGCCAACACACCCAGCAGAGGAACCCAGGCTTTGAATGTACCGAAGCGGTAGCCGAAGAGAGTGAGCTTCTCAATGCCGCTCGTGCCGTTTGGTCCGCCGGTGAAAGCGGTAAAATTCTGAAACACAGAGGTTCCGATGTAGATGACGCCCATTGTGCCAAACATGAAGTACGGACCGCTGAGTTTGAGCAGAAGCAGACCGAGAATCAGCGCGATGAGCATAGTCGCCACCGCCCCCGCGAGCATAGCGGGAATGATCGGCACACCGACTTTCGTGTTGAGAAAGGCACAGAAAAACGCACCCGTCCCCAGAAAGGTCACTGAGCACATGCTGAGCATGCCGCCCAGCCCCAGCAACAGATACTGGCCGCTGACACAGAAAAAGAAAATCAGTGCGGTGTTGATGATGTTGACCTGTGAGTTTTTGAGCGCGGCGTTGCAAAAGGCAGTCAGCGCCGCGACCAGTGCCAGGCCGAGAGCAACTTTTGACAGACTCAGCGCAGTTTTTTTCCTCATGGTTTCACCTACGCTTTCTCAGCGGCTGTCGCTGATTTCAAAATTCCGGTCGGGCGGAAGAAGAGCATCAAAAGCAGGGCGCCGAAGACTACCACGTCCTTGTAGGTCGTGGTGAAGTATGTGCTGTAGGCCTCAATCAGCCCGACGACCACACCGCCGACAATCGCACCTTTCAAGTTTCCGAAGCCGCCGATGACAATGCTCGCAAACGCTCTCGCCTGGAATGTTGCCATCGATGCGCTGACATAGTAGATCGGCGCGAGCAGCCAGCCCGAGAAGCCGACCATGCACACCACGAGGCAAAAGGTGACAATTGTCGTCAAATTTGTTGGGATGCCAAGCAGATCCGCCGCATATTTGTTCTGCGCGGCCGCCGACATGACGCGCCCGCAGTACATTTTGTCAAAGAGAAAGAACAGACCCGTCATCATCAGAATCATTGCGCCGAAGATGAACAGATACTGATAGCGGATGACAAAGCCGCCGATGGAAAAAGAACCGGGTATGATAGGCGCGAGCGCCTTGGTCTCCGTTGTGACAAGGCGCAGGCAGAGCTCGTTGATCACGGTGCCGGCGCCGAGTGTGCAGATCATCATGGCCTGCGGCCACTTCGAGCGCTTAAACGGGAAAAAGCAGAGCCCGCAGAAGATACATCCCACCAGAATAAAAACAGCGATACCGAGCAGAACCATCAGCACGCCGTTGGAGAGCTTGAGCTTCTCCATAAACGCAAAGCCGATGTAGCCGCCCATCGCCAGGAGATTGCCCTGCGCAAAGTTCATGACGCCCGCTGCGCGCAGCAGGAGCATCAGCCCCATCGCGACCGTCGCGTAGACAAGTCCGACGGAGAGCCCCGTCATAGTCTGCTGTAAAAACAGTGCCACTGGTAAGCCCCCTTTGAGTTGCGGAATTTACGCAGAGAGACTGTTTGGTCTCTCTGCGTAAACCGCCTTTGAATCAGTGAACAACGTCGAGAGTCTCAGAAATGTCAACCTTGCCGTCTGTGTAGGTCGCAAGATAGATGTTGTCTGCAAACGAGTGATCGTCGTGGTAGCTGTAGTCTGTCATGACGCCCTTGAGACCCTTGATCTGCTTGAGGCCCTCGTTGACGGAATCCTTGTCGTTGGCGCCGGCGATCTTCGCCGCCTCAACAATCAGGCAGAAGTCATCGTAAAACGAGGCATCAGCCCAACCGGTGGTATCATACTTAAAGCCGCCGTCTTGGAGCATCTTTTCAAATGCCGCAATCTCCGGGCGGTCGAGCGTGGTCGCATACTCCGCAAAGCCGAGCAGACCCTCAACGGGCTCCGCACCGGTGTTGGCGACAAAACTGTCGGCAAACAGATTCGAGTTTGAGACAATCGGGAATTTGTAATCGTACTCGTGCAGAAGCGTGATGATCGACTGGCCGTCGGTGTTCGCCGTCGCGTGCAGCAGAATGCCGTCGGAGTCCTTGACGTTCATCGCCTGCAGGACGATGGAAGTGTAGTCGGTGGTGTTGGTGTTGTCAAACGCAATTTCCTCAGCGACCGTGTAGCCCTCTTTTTCCATATAGGCTTTCATAAAGGCGCTGTCGTTGTAGCCGTTTGAGGTGTTGTAGAAGAGCGTTACCGGGTTTGTGACGCCGTTGTCAATGGCAATCTGCGCCATGACGTTGGAAAACGCGGTGTCAACGCAGCGGTTGGTGTAGTAGTAATCGCAGGCCTCAGCCATTTCAAAGTTCGTGGCCACGTTAAACGTGGGAATCTTCGCCTCGTTGGCGTAGTCTGCGCAGGCCAGAGCATACTGGCTGAAGAATGTGCCGATGATCGCGCTCACACCGTCGACTTCAACCGCCTTGAGGTAGGCGTCAATGTAAGCCTGCTGGTCTGCGCCGCCGTCGATGAATTCCACCTCAACCGGCACGCCGTTCACGCCGCCCGCGGCGTTGATCTGATCTCTTGCAATCTCGAGAACACCTTTCGCTCTGTCACCGCTCTCGCCGCTGAGCGAGTAACCGCAGTAGACAATTTTCAGCGGTGTGACCTCTCCGCCGCCCTGTGGGTCGTCTGTGCCCTGATTGTCTCCCGAGGTGGGCGGGTTGTCGCTGTTGTTGCTGCACGCCGCAAGGGAGAACACCATCGCGAGTGCCAGAAGAATCGCCAATAGTTTTTTCATAGTTTTGCTCCTTTTTCGTTTCTTTTTTGGACGTCCCTCACGTCCAATTGTAAAATTTCAGATTTCACATTATGTATTCATGTTATTGATTTGCAACCTTTTTGTCAACGGGCATATTCGCTCAAAAAATTCCATTTATTATGGCAATAATGACGAATAATCGGATTTTAATATCCAACAAAATTAGTTTATGTTACAAATTTATCAAACAATTCCTATTCCACCCTCAGAAAAAATATGGTTGACATTTCCCTTTGATTATAGGATAATCAAGCCAAATACTGAAATCTGAAATTTTACATAAGGGAGGATTTGTGATGAAAAAAGCGGATATCGGCCTGATCGGGCTTGCCGTAATGGGAGAGAATCTCGTGATGAACATGGAGTCGAGGGGCTTTTGCGTAGCGGTATACAATCGCTCCGTCTCACGGGTGGATCAGTTTGTCGGCGGTCGCGCCGCGGGCAAAAACATCATCGCAACTCACAGCCTTGAGGAGCTCGCCGCAAGCGTTTCACGCCCGCGCAAAATTTTTCTCATGGTCAAGGCCGGCTCGCCTGTAGACGAGACCATCGAAAAGCTGCTGCCCTACCTCGAGGCGGGCGACATTGTCATCGACGGCGGAAACTCCCACTTCCCCGATACCATGCGTCGCTGCGCCCAGCTTGAGGCAAAGGGACTTCTCTATGTCGGCATGGGCGTTTCCGGCGGCGAGGAGGGGGCGCTCAAGGGGCCCTCCATCATGCCGGGCGGCAGCCCCGCCGCATGGGAACATGTCAAGCCCATTCTCCAGGCCATCTGCGCCCGAGCCGGCGACAGTCCCTGCTGCGACTGGGTCGGGGAAAACGGCGCGGGTCACTTTGTCAAAATGGTGCACAACGGCATCGAGTACGGCGACATGCAGCTCATCTGCGAGGCCTATCAGCTTCTGCGCGACCTCGCAGGTCTCTCGAACGACGAGCTGAGCGCCGTGTTCACCGAGTGGAACAAGACTGAGCTCGACAGCTACCTCATTGAGATCACCGGCAGTATCTTTCAGTACCGCGAGGCCAACGGCTCCCATCTGGTCGACAGCATACTCGACGCTGCCGGTCAAAAGGGCACCGGTAAGTGGACCGGCATCGCTGCGCTTGACGAGGGCGTACCGCTGACGCTCATCGGCGAGGCCGTTTTTGCACGCTGCCTGTCGGCGATGAAGCAGGAGCGAACTGAGGCTGCAGAGGTCTTTGGCCGCAATGTGCTTCCCTACCAGGGCGATCGCACCGCTTTCATTGAGGATGTTCGCGGTGCGCTCTACGCCGCCAAAATCATCTCCTACGCCCAGGGCTTCGCATTGATGCGTGCAGCGGCGGGCACCTATGGGTGGAATCTCAACTACGGCAGCATTGCGCTCATGTGGCGCGGCGGCTGCATCATCCGCTCAGCTTTTCTCGACAGGATCAAACAGGCCTACGACCGCCGCGGTGACCTTGCGAATCTGATTCTCGACCCCTATTTCAAGCAGGCGCTCGAGCAGTATCTACCCGCCTGGCGCAGAGTCGCGGCGGCGGCTGTCTCGAGTGGAGTTCCCGCCCCCGCCATGACCTCGGCACTGAGCTATTTTGACGGCTATACCTGCGAGCGGCTGCCGGCAAATCTGCTTCAGGCCCAGCGCGACTACTTTGGCGCGCACACCTATGAGCGGATCGACCGCCCACGCGGCGAATTCTTCCATACCAACTGGACCGGCGAGGGCGGCTCAACCTCCGCGCAGTCCTACACGGTTTGAGAGGATACAAATATGGACATCTGTCTCATTGCCAAAACAGGCAGCGGCCTCTCGGCCGCTGCCATTGAAGACGCCCTGCTGCAGTCGCTGCGCGGGCGTTCGCTCTCCCACGTTCTGATTATTCCGCCCGATATCACACGGCGCCACTCCAACGCGGGGCTGATTACCAATCTGCTCTATCATCATCTTACGCAGAGCGGCTGTGAGGTCGACATTATGCCCGCGCTCGGCACCCACACCCCGATGACCGCCGCCGAGATGGATGAGATGTACGGTGACATCCCACACGAGCGCTTTCTTGTGCACAACTGGCGTACCGATGTGTGCAAAGTCGGCAGTGTCCCCTCCTCGTTCGTCTCGGAGATCTCCGAGGGTCTGTGCAGCGGAGACATTGCCGTGGAGATCAACCGTCGGCTTCTCGACGCGAAGTACGAGCTGATTCTCTCCGTGGGCCAGGTGGTTCCCCACGAAATTGTCGGCATGGCAAATCACTCAAAGAATCTGTTCGTCGGCGTCGGCGGCAGCGAGATGATCAACAAAAGCCACATTCTCGGCGCCGTCTATGGAATGGAGCGCATCATGGGCCGTGACCGTACACCCGTACGCAGACTTTTTGACTATGCGCTCGAGCATTGCCTTGACAGTCTCCCCGTTTGCTACATTCTCACCGTCTGCACCGCCGACGGCGACGACATCCACACCCACGGCCTGTTCATCGGCGAGGGGCGCGGCGTATTTGAGAGCGCCGTTGCTCTCGCCGAGCAAAAAAACATCATCTTTGTCGAACACGGCATCAAAAAGTGCGTGGTCTACCTCGATCCCGGTGAATTTCACAGCACCTGGCTCGGCAACAAATCAGTCTACCGTACGCGCATGGCCATCGCCGACGGCGGAGAGCTGCTGGTTCTGGCCCCCGGTGTGCGCCAGTTCGGGGAGGACGCCGAAAACGACCGGCTCATCCGCAAATACGGCTACTGCGGGCGCGAGCGCATACTGAAACAGATGGAAAACTCCGATCTCAGCGAAAATCTCAGTGCCGCCGCCCATCTGATCCACGGCTCTTCGGACGGACGCTTTCACATCACCTATGCCGTGCAGAACATCACCCGGCGGGAGGTGGAGAGCGTCGGCTACGGATCGGCGGACTACAACGAGACAGTGCAACGTTACGACCCCGCCGCTCTCACCTATGGTTTCAACACCCTGCCCGACGGGGAGGAGATCTTCTACATTCCAAATCCGGCGCTCGGCCTGTGGATCAATCGCGAGGCATTCTGACCCCCGACCCACCAACTGTTGAATTCTCCCATAATTTCCTTTATAATACTCAGTGACAAGGGTGAGGTGGGTGTATCATGCAAATCAATACCGACAGCGTCAGCAAACAGATTTACAGCCTGATCCGTCAGGATATTTTAAGCCGGAAACTCAAGCCCGGCGATAAGATTGACACGCGCGGCATCGCCGAGGCAAACGGCGTGAGCGTCATGCCGGTGCGAAACGCGCTGCAACAGCTTACGACCAACGGGCTCGTGGTCAACCGCGAGCGAGTCGGCTTTTTTGTCAGAAAATACAGTGTTCAAGAGGTCAAGCAGATCATTGATGTTCGCAAAATGTTTGAGCTTTACTGCATCACCAATTTTTTTGACCGCATTGATCTTGGGGCTGCGGCTTCTCTTCTGGATCTGCTCGAGAGCACTGACAACCGTGCAACGCTCGAACTGCTCGACAGCAAGATTCACAAACTGTTGGTCTACGCCTCTGAGAATAAGTTTCTCATCGACGAGTACGAGCATATGGACGCGCTGTTCAGCATCGGCATCTACGGCGGGAAGCACGTCAATACCATGGCCGCCAAAAGGGAACACATCGACATCCTCAAAGCCATTCTCGCCGGTGACCGGGAAGCCGCCGGAAAGCATCTGTTTTCTCATTTGGAGAGAGCTCAAATCGAGATTATCGAAGTTGTTGAGGAATAAAAAAGAGCGAGTGGAACATCCACACGCTCTTTTCTTTTTTTATTCGGCAAACTGAAGCCGGTAGTTCTCGAGCGCCTGCTCAATGACCGCCACTGCCGACTCAAGGCCTCTGACTTCATCAACGGCCGTCTCTTTGTTTTCGAGCGCCTTATAGACCTTGAAGAAGTGGCGCATCTCCTCGAAGATGTGCTTTGGCAGCTCGCTGATGTCTGTGTAGCCGTTGTACATGGGGTCGCCAAACGGAATGGCAATGATCTTTTCGTCGTTTCGGCCGTTGTCAATCATGGTCATCACCCCAATGGGGTAGCACTTGATCAGCGTCAGCGGCACCACCGATTCCGAACAGAGCACCAGCACATCAAGCGGGTCATAGTCGTCGGCGTAGGTGCGCGGAATAAAGCCGTAGTTTGACGGGTAGTGCGTGGACGTATACAGAATACGATCCATCTTCAAGAGCCCCGTCTGTTTGTCGAGCTCATATTTGACCTTGCTGCCCTTTGGAATCTCAATGACGCATTCAAAGCACTCCGGGCTCACGCGCTCCGGTTCAATGTCGTGCCAGATATTCAATGTCCTCACCTCTCATTTCCTCTCATCTTACCGAAAAAGCCCACGGCCGTCAAGCCGAGGGCTTTTCTCTTTTGTCATTTCAGCCGCATCTCAAGGATGTTTCGCAGCACATACTCCTCCACGATGCCGGTCTGGTACCAGAGCTCCCCGCCGTCTGCCCCGTAGAGGACAAAGAGCGGCAGCACATCCACCGAATGGTAGATGCTGTATTTTGCAATCTCGGATGCGTGCTCGTTGTTCTGCGCGAAGAGCTGCCGCACGGTGAGCCGGCCCTCAAACTCCGACTGGATGCTGTTTAAAATGGGGATGGTGTACTCCGACGCCTGACCATCGTCCATGATGCACACGAGCACCGGCCCGCCGGTCTCATTCTCATAGACCACAACCGGTCTTGCAATGAGTGTGACAATCAGCGCAACAATGAGCAGCACCGCCGCAATGGCGCAGAGCAGCAGCAGCTTTTTGGGATTTCTGGGCAGCAGGCTCTGCCGCCTTAAAAAAGACAGATCCATAGGGGTTCTCCTTTGAAAGGGCTATGTGTAACTTTCACAAAACCCTGTGTCAGCTTTCTGTCATTATAAACAACACCACCGGTGTTGTCAATCTCTGCTCTCCCCGGCAGTACGCAGATCCTCGATGAGCAGCCGCAGATGTGAGACCGCCTCCCGCGGCAGGCCGCTCACGTCGATGTACTCGCCCTGCTCCATTCCGAGCAGGTAATCCGTCGACACAGCAAAAACAGCCGCAATCTTTGTCAGCATTTCGACCGACGGCTGTATGTTGTCGTTTTCCCAGTTCGAGACGCTCTGTTTTGTCACACCGAGTCGCCGGGCAAGCTCGACCTGGCTCATTTTGCGGAGCTGGCGAAGTTCCCTGATTCGTTGATTCAGCATGGTAACCTCGGATATAGAAATTTAGCAATACTATTGTATTCTTTTACTTGACTATATAAAAATACTATGGTATCTTGATATTGTACTTTTTATCAAATTTCAGCTCCGGTGGAATAGAGGCGACCATGCTTTTCACGCGCAAAACACTTGCAACACACTTGGTTTTTCTTCTTTTGTTTGCCTTTCTGTTCTGGTGGGGCTGCCCGTTCAATCGCCTGTTTGGGTTCACCTGTCCGGGGTGCGGGCTCTCCCGCGCGTGGATTAGTTTTCTTCGCGGCGATTGGCGGCTCGCTTTCAAAAGCCATCTTCTTTTTTTGCCTGCGCCGGTCGTTGTATTTCTCTTTGCGCATCGCGACACTCTCTTTCGCCGCTGCCAAAAAACAATGGATTGTATTTTCATCTTCTTTGCCGTTTTACTCGCCGCCTATCACCTGCTGCGCGGCTGAGTGAAAAGATAAAAACAGGGGGTAACCAAATGACGCAGGACAAAGTGGACATGTACATCATGTCAAATCAGAAGTATCTTCCGGCAGAAAAAATCGTCTTCCTCAAACAGAAGCTCCTCGAAGCGGACGAGGCAAAGTTCTCTCTGGTCTCCGCGGTGGAGTTCAAAGATCCCACCACGCTGCTTCTCGTCTCCATCTTTCTCGGCGGGCTCGGCATCGACCGGTTTATGCTCGGTGAGACCGGCATGGGAATCTTGAAGCTGCTGACGGCGGGCCTGTGCGGCATTCTGACCATCATTGACTGGTTTTCCGTTCAGAAAAAAGCAAAGGAACGAAATTACAACAATCTCATGCTCGTTCTGTAACAGCGCTCACAGCAAAACAAAACAGGGTCGGAAGTTTTCAGCATATGGCTGAAAACCTCCGGCCCTGTTCATTCCTATCGCAACACACTTTAGAACATCTCGCCGTTTTGGCGCTGTTCAATCGCCTGTTCGAGCATCATATCCTTGACCTTCATCAGTCTGGTCAGATTGCCGCGCTCGTTCTCATCGAGCTTCATGGTGATGTATTTGATGGTCTCCTGCAGATTCGGAATCATGACATACTCAAGGGCGTTTACCCGCCGGCGGGTCTTCTCAATCTCATCGGCGAGCAGCTGGCAGGCCTTCTCCATCTGCGCAAGCTCCAAAAGCGTCGGCAGAAGCTGCTGAAGCCCCTCCACCGCCGCGTCCAGTTCCCCCGAGGTAAAGGCGAGGCCATAGGGGTAGATGTCGGATTCGTCGCTTTGCATCTTGAAGTCGAACTGGGGCACATTGACGCTCATAATGTTGCGTCGCCCCACCTCGATGGAGACGCTCTGCTTGGGGCACATGAGGCTCTCCTCCATGCCCTCGGGCGTCATGACCGCGGCGGCGACCGTGAAACTGCCGTGCACCGCCATCATGCGCTGTTCGACCTCAAGGCGCAGCGCTTTGTTTCTCCTGACCAGCTCAAGAAACTGCTTCATCAGCTCATCGCGCTTGTCCTTGAGAAGCTTGTGGCCGCGTTTGGCGGTCTGCAGGCGCTTTTTGAGCCGGGTGAGCTCCATTCTGGTCGGGTTGACGTTCATTCTAGCCATTCACGCCACCTCAATCTTCGGCCGGGTAGTACTGCTCGATCATCTCGGGCTTGATGCGCTTGAGCTCGCTCTTCGGCAGCATGCCCAGAAGCTTCCAGCCGAGGTCGAGCGTCTGCTCGATGCTGCGGTCGGTCTCATAGCCCTGTGAGACATACTCGCGCTCAAAGGCGTCGGCAAAGGCCGCATACTTTTTGTCGATCTCGGTCAGCGCCGCCTCGCCGAGAATGGTCATGAGCTCTTTCGACTCCTTGCCGCGTGCGTATGAGGCAAAGAGCTGGTTCATGGTGTTGGCGTGATCCTCGCGGGTCTTGCCCTCACCGATTCCCTTGTCCTTGAGACGCGACAGAGACGGCAGCACGTCGATCGGCGGAATGACGTTTTTGCGGTAGAGCTCACGCGAGAGGATGATCTGCCCCTCGGTGATGTAGCCGGTCAGGTCGGGGATCGGATGGGTCTTGTCGTCCTCGGGCATGGTCAGAATCGGGATCATCGTAATCGATCCCTCCCGGCCGAGCACGCGCCCCGCGCGCTCGTACATACCCGCAAGGTCCGTGTAGAGATAGCCGGGGTAACCGCGGCGGCCCGGAACCTCCTTGCGCGCGGCCGATACCTCGCGCAGCGCCTCAGCGTAGTTTGTGATATCGGTGAGAATGACCAGCACATGCATGTTCTTTTCAAACGCCAGATACTCCGCTGCGGTCAGCGCCATACGCGGGGTGCTGATGCGCTCAATGGCAGGGTCGGAGGCGAGGTTGACAAAGAGCACCGTGCGGTCGATCGCACCGGTCTTGATAAAGTCGGTGATGAAGAAATCGGCCTCTTCAAAGGTGATGCCGATGGCCGCGAAGACGACCGCGAAATTCTGGTCATTGCCGCGCACTTTCGCTTGGCGCGCAATCTGCGCCGCGAGATCGGCGTGGGGCAGGCCGGAACCCGAGAAAATCGGCAGCTTCTGGCCGCGCACGAGGGTGTTGAGCCCGTCGATGGCCGAGACGCCGGTCTGAATAAACTCCGACGGGTAGTTTCTCGCCGCCGGGTTGATCGGCAGACCGTTGATGTCGATGCGATCCTCTGCGATGATGGCGGGGCCTCCGTCAATGGGGTTTCCCATGCCGTCGAAGACGCGCCCGAGCATGTCGCCCGAGACTGCGAGCTCCAGGCTGTGACCCAGAAAACGCACCTTGGAGGAGGACAGGTTGATGCCCGCCGAGCTGTCGAACAGCTGTACAAGGGCGTTGGAGCCGTTGACCTCGAGCACCTTACAGCGGCGGACTTCGCCGTTTGAAAGCTCAATCTCGCCAAGCTCGTTGTAGGTGACGCCCTCGACATTCTGGACCAGCATCAGCGGGCCCGCGACTTCCTGAATGGTACGGTATTCTCTCGGCATGCTCACCCCTCCTTTGCGACAAGGTCCGCAACGCTCTGCTCGAGCTCCTGCTGCACCTTGTTGTAGTAGTCGTCCATATCGGCCTCGGTGACCGACTTGGCGCGGGAGATCATCTCACGCACCGGCAGCTCAAAGAGCTTGCCCATGTCGGCGCCCGCCGCGAGAGCGCGCTTGCCCTCGGCGTAATAGCTGAGCACCATCTTCAGCAGCTTCACCTGCTTCTGGTGCGAGGCGTGCGCGTCGTTGTCATCAAAGGCGTTCTGCTGCAGATAGTCCTCGCGGATGCTGCGCGCCACCTCGAGCACCAGGCGGTCCGAGGGGGAGAGCGCGTCCACGCCGACCAGGCGCACAATCTCGTCGAGTTCCGACTCCTGCTGCAGCAGCGCCATCGCCTCGGCGCGCAGCTTCATCCAATCCTCGTCGACATGCTTGTTCATCCACCAGCCGAGTGTGTCGGCATACAGCGAGTAGCTCGTCAGCCAGTTGATCGCCGGGAAGTGGCGCCGGTAGGCGAGCGATGAGTCGAGACCCCAGTAGACCTTGACGATGCGAAGCGTCGCCTGAGAGACCGGCTCCGAGATGTCGCCGCCGGGCGGCGAGACTGCGCCGATGGCGGTCAGCGAGCCAATGCGCTCGTCGGAGCCGAGGCACTGCACCCGGCCGGCACGCTCGTAGAACTGCGCAAGGCGCGAGGTCAGATAGGCGGGATAGCCCTCTTCGCCGGGCATCTCCTCAAGGCGGCCCGACATCTCGCGCAGCGCCTCAGCCCAGCGGGAGGTCGAGTCGGCCATGATGGCGACCGAGTAGCCCATGTCGCGGAAGTACTCCGCAATGGTGATTCCCGTGTAGATGGAGGCCTCGCGCGCCGCGACAGGCATATCGGAGGTGTTCGCGATGAGCACCGTGCGCTTCATGAGGCTCTCGCCGGTCTTCGGGTCCTTGAGCTCCGGGAACTCGCGCAGAACGTCGGTCATCTCATTGCCGCGCTCACCGCAGCCGATGTAGACCACGACGTCCACATCCGACCACTTCGCCAGCTGGTGCTGCACAACGGTCTTACCGCTGCCGAAAGGCCCGGGAATGGCGGCTGTGCCGCCCTTTGCCACCGGGAAAAAGGTGTCGATAATGCGCTGGCCGGTGATCATCGGAGCCGCGACCGACAGCTTCTGCTTAATCGGCCGCGCGCGGCGCACGGGGCAGCGCTGCATCATGCAGACCTCATGCTGCTCCCCCGCCGCATCCCGGACAACGGCCACCGTGTCAACGATGGTGAAGCTGCCCGACTTGATCTCGGTAATCTCCCCCTCAATGCCGACGGGGACCATGATCTTGTGCAGAATGACGATGGTCTCCTGCACGGTGCCGATCACATCGCCCGGCACCACCCGATCGCCGACCTTGACCGTCGGTGTGAAGTCCCACTTCTTCTCGTGGTCGAGCGCCGTCACGTCGATGCCCCTTGTGATGTTGGAGCCGACCATGCTGCGAATGACCTCAAGCGGGCGCTCAATTCCGTCAAAAATGCCCTCGATCAGGCCGGGGCCGAGCTCGACCGACAGCGGCGCGCCGGTTGAGACAACCTCGTCGCCCGGGCCGAGGCCCGCGGTCTCCTCATAGACCTGAACCGAAGCTCTGTCGCCTCTCATCTCAATGACCTCGCCAATCAGCTTCTGGCGGCCGACACGCACAACGTCAAACATGTTGGCGTCTCTCATGCCCTCGGCGACGACCAGCGGTCCCGAAACTTTTACGATCTTTCCCTCGCTCATTGATTCACCGTCTTTCTAATCTCTAAATAGGATATCGGCGCCTACGGCCCGTTCCACCGATTTTTTCACATTGTTCACGCCGTAGCCGAGCGGTCCGTTCTTCCCCGGAATCAGAATGATTGCCGGCGTCTCACGGTCCTTGTAGTAGTCAATCAGATCAAAGTTGTCGCGCGCCGCGTCCTCTGTGATGTAGACCACGGCATACTGTTCCATCCATTTGCGGTCGGTCAGGCGCCTGGAGGTCTCGAGTGTGCTCGAAACCTCGCAGATATCGAGCCCCAGCGCCGAGAAGCCGAGAACGCTCTCACGGTCGCCGATGACGCAGATCTTATACATACAGCAGTCTCAGCCTCCCCTTGATCTCCTCGTAGCCGAGCCCGGCGCGCCGGCCCGCCATGATGATGCGAATCATCTTAAACTCCGTCTCCTTGGCGAGCAGATAGCCCGCGAGCACCTCTTCCCCAAACGGGATGCGCCTCGCGCGGCGCACGGTGCGCATCTGGAAGTCGTCGCAGTACTGCTCGAGAGCGGCCATACCGCCCGGCTCACCGAGCAGCTTTGCCCCCTGTGAGACAAGCTCACCGTAGGCGCCGCCCTCAAGCGCCCGGACAAACGCCTCAACACCCGCGTCGTAGAGCGACGCGAGGCGCTCAGGCGCAATCAGCCCGCCCACCTGCATGACGCGCGCGGCGAAAACCCGCGTCGCATTCATTCTCCTGAGGCGGAAAAAGGATTTGATGTTGCTCACATCGACAACCGTGTCGACATAGCTTTTGAGATAGTCGCTGCCCGAGCGCAGGGCAAGGCGCTTCATATCAAGAAAGCAGTGATTGTCCAGAATGATGTCAATCTCCTGCGGGTCGCCGCTGCGCTCAAACTGCTCAAAGGCCTGCTCCACACCCTCGGCCATGGGCCGCGTGAGCGCGCCGAAATCACGCTCGCGCACTGCGTGCACGAGCGCCTTGACCGGAACGCTGCCGCCTTTCATGTAGAAACTCTTCTCGGCGCCGCCGATCTCGCTTTTGACCGCCACCTTGAGGTTGTGGTAATCGGTCGGATAGAGAAAAATGTGAAAATTCTCAACCGACGGCGCAATGGACTGAATAAACTCATAGACGTCACTTCGCGCGTTCTCAATGAGCTCGTCATAGAAGTGCGCCTCGGCGGGGTCAATGTCACGGCTGTCGTAGCCGTGGTCGGCGAGAATTTTCAAAATCTCATCATTCGAGCGCGCGTCGATGAGCTTCTCCACATCCTCCGACGTGAGAAGCGCATTCTCAAGCACCTTGATTTTGCCCGAGGCATATAAGTAGGCCGAGTCGTTTAGCTTACGCAACTGAGTATCCCCTCCCGTCCGGTATCAGAACAGCGTCTTCGCGACCACAGGGGTCAGCGCCTCGCGGTGCTGGCGCAGCAGCGCGTCGAATGTGCAGTTGGTCTCGATCGCGCCGTCGCGCACCACAAAGCCGCTGGCTCTGATCTGCTCGTCACAGAGGATCTTCCCCTCAAACGAAACGCCCTGAGCGGCACAGGCGGCCTTGAGCGTCCCGGCAAAATCCGCGGGCAGCTTCTCAAAGTCGGCGCGGGAAAAACAGATCTCCTCCCGGCCGGTCGTGAGCGCGCGCGCCGCCATTGCGGCGACGGTCTTTGCAAACGGCTCGCCGACAAGCGCCGTAAGCCGCTCACCCGCCTTTTCAAAGGCGAGATCAATCATCTGCTGCTTTGCGGCGAGCTCGCGCTTGCGCGAATTCATCTTCTCGCCGGCGACAATGCGCTCGCGGCTCTTATCTGCGTCGTCACGCGCCCGCTCGAGCGCCGCGGCCCGCTCAAATTCGGCCTCGCTCTTGAGATCTTCCAAAATCTGTTTTCTGTTTTGCTCGGCCTGCTCCAGAATCTCACGCTCCAGAGTCACAGCCTCGCTCTCGATTCTCTCGAGAATCTTCTCGATTCCAGCCACTGTCACACTTCCTTTAAACAGGAATGTTCTGGATGCAGAGGAAGGAAATCAGCAGCGCCAGAACGGCGTAGGTCTCAACCATCGCGGCGAAGATCATGCCCTTGGCAACCTCGTTGGGCTTTTTGGCTACGATGCCGATGCCGGCCGCCGAGACGCGGGCCTGGTAGATGGCCGAGATGTAACCGACGATCGCCATCGGCATGGAGGCTGCGAGAATCGCAAGGCCCGACGAAGTCGAGACCGTGACCATGCCGCCGCCGATCAGACCGATTTTGATCATGATGATAAAGGCGATCAGAGTGCCGTAGATGCCCTGGGTCGCCGGGAGCGCCTGAAGCAGCAGGCACTGGCTGAACTTGGACGGGTCTTCGCTGACCACACCGGCAGCCGCCTCGCCTGCGCGGCCGACGCCCTTGGCCGAACCCCAGCCGCAGAGAATGATGGTGATGGCCGCGCCGAGAATTGCGAGGAAGTTGCCGTTTAAGAAGATTTCGGAAAGTTTCATTGGTTTGTCTCCTCCTTGAATGTGAAATCGTTGTATTTTGTTTTAACTTGAAACGGTTCAAAGGGGCGTCCGCCGCTGCGGTAGAACTTGCTGAAGAACTCAACGTACTGCAATCTGCTCGCGTGCACATAGGAGCCGAGGATGTTGATGGCGATGTTGAACGTATGTCCCACCACAAACACAATTGCAAACAGAATGGCGCCCGGTATGGTCGGCCCGCCGAGCGAGCCCATGATGTTGAACACCGAGGAGATGACCGAAGTCGCCAACCCCAGCGCGAGAATGCGCGAGTAGGACAGGATATCCGATAAAAAGCCCGTGACATCGTAGAGGCTCAAAATGCCCGAGAAGAGCTTTTGAAAGATGTTTTTCTTCTCACGGCCGCCGGTGAGCACAATGCCCACAACTCCGGCGAGGATCACATAGAGCCCCGCATTGCCCGGCACGAGCACCATCACGGCGATGCCGATGAAAACCACATACCAGAAGCCGATGTCGAAGATCGCGTCGAGCACCTTGCCCTCGCGGATGAGCTGATAGGCCTGCACGGCCATACCGGCCATGATGTGAACCGCGCCGAGCACCACGCAGACAATCAGCATGGTCAGCGGGTCAGTCAGCGGGTCAAAGAAGACCTTGAGCCCGTAGCGGACGCCGGTGAACATCTCGGTGACAACCGGGATCGCGTCGCCGAAGAAGCTGCCGTACACAAGCCCGACAAACATAGTTGAAAAGCCGCACTGGAACACAAGCCCCAGGATCTTTTTCATGGTGCCGCGCGGCTTGAGCTTTTTGAGCGCAAGCCCGCCGATGATGACCATCAGCAGGCCGTAGCCCGCATCCGAGAGCATCATGCCGAAAAAGAGCCAGAAAAACGGCGCCATGACCGTATTGGGGTCGAGCTCGCGGTACTTGGGCAGACTGTAGAGCTCGGTGATCATCTCGTAGGGCTCCACCGCGGCGGAGTTCTTGAGCAGAATCGGCACATCCTCGTCGCCGTTTTGCGCGTCCTGCGTGACGATGCAGACATCGTAGCCGCTGAGCGTCTGCTCGAGGTGGTCGGCCGCGGCCGCCGGAAGATAGCCTTTCAGATAGAACGTCTGGTCGGTTGTCGCCAGCTTTTCCCGCACGCGGATGGTCTGGAGAATGTAACCCGTGGCATCCTGCAGCAGCTCGAGCTTCTGGCCCTCGTCGGCATAGGTCTCGATCTGTTTTTGCAGCTCGGCGATCTCGCTGTCGATTTCGGCGATTCGTCCGCTGTTCGACGCGCTTATCTGCTGCGCGGTGCCCTCGACGTCCTTAAACGACACCCGGCCGAAGCCGAAGTCGCGCAGCGCGCGCATGGCGTCAGCCTCCTGCGAGGCCCAGACCGCCAAAAAGAGATAGTGTTGGTCGCGGTCGGTCGAAACCTCCTTGAGATAGCTCTCTTCCACCTGCTGCGCGAGCGCCTCGCGCACCGCCTCCACTGTATAGCTTGCCGGAATGGTGCCGCAGAGCAGCTCCACATGCCGCGTCGGTCTCATTCGCAGATCCACATCGAGTGTCAGCCACGGCTCGAGAAGTTCGTTTTGTGCCGCAAGTCTCGTGGCCTCGCTTCGCAGCGCGTCAATCGACGACACATGGGCGCTGATCTCGTCCGCTATGCGAAGCACCTGTTCCCTGTCGCGGTAGGCGCTGAGCAGCTCGTCCTTGGTGACGATGGGCTTCTGGGCGAACATCGCGCGCTTCGGCAGATAGGGGAATACCGCGGCGAGCGCCCTTGTGAGCCGCTCGGCGACATCCTGCGCCTGCGCGCTGTCCCCATCTGCGCTGTCGCGCGTGAGCAGCGCCGCTGCCTCACCGTCCGCTGCGGCGTCGCTGATCTCGACATAGCCGAGCGCCGCGAGCTGCTGCAGAATCTCCGCACGATCCGCCTGCATACCGATCAGGGAGAGCGTTTTCATCTTTACTACTGACATGATCCCTCCACAACCTCCGACACGATCAAATCGACCGCGGTCTCAAGTTTGGGCTCCGCCGAGCGGCGGATCAGCTCACAGGTCTCATCCGTCTTCTGCGCGATCTTTTGCGCCTCGCGCTCTCCCTCGGCCCGAGCCTCAGCGAGCACCTGCTCCACCTGGCGCCTGGTCTCGGCGGACATGCTCTCCCGCAGGGCGCGGCCCTCCGCGGCCGCGTCGGATGTGATCTGCTTTGCGCGGGCCTGGGCCGCAAGCTTCTTCTCCTCGGCACGCGCCTCGGCCTGCTTTACCTGTTCGATCAGTTCCATTGCCATTTTCTCACCATCCGTCCAAAGCCAAAATATCAGAAAAACAGGGCGTCAATCCAAAAAATACAGTAAAAATTATATCGTAACCGGCCGCGAAACTCAAGCGATTTTTGTAAAGATATCATAAATACCAATTTCCCTCAGCCCCGATGTCTGTGCAATTTTTCACAATAGGACAATTCCCCTCTTTTGCACTCACTTTGCTTATCATTCCCGAAACTGCCGCGATGTGCGCAGCGATTCTCAGCGCCATCTCAAGAAAAAAGCCGTTTCGCTCACGAAACGGCTTTCTCCCCCGCCTGCTGTGTCTCATCCGGCGGCGCAGGGCGGCGGCGCAGGCGGATGACGATGCCCGCAGTCAGATGGCCCACGGCCAAAACACGCACCGCCGCGTCGACATAGAAAAAGAAGATCGGCTCAAAGAGAAAGACGGCCGAAAAAATCCCATCCGCAATCAAAATCACAACGGCCACAATCAGTGCCGCAAGACTTCCGCGGCGGGCAAAATACCACAGAATCAACGCCACCAGATAGATGGCAAGGTACGCAAGCGCCCCCATGAAAATCAGCTCATAGACAATTGCGCCAAAGGTGTACATGAGCTCCAGATTGACAAAGTCCAGAAGCCGTGTCAGACCGAAAGAAAAGCAGATGGTGTAACCCGGCGCAAATTCGTAGAACACCGAGAGCACGAAGTAGACCGTGTTGACCACTGACAGCACACACAGCGCCGGTAGCCACCACAGCGACCACCTCGCGCATCTGTTTGGAATGATCCGTTTGATCTCGCCGCGCTTCATCCGAGCCTCCTGACATAGTCGATGACGCCCTTGGCTGCGACTGCGCCGTCGCCGACGGCCTTTGCCACCTGCAGAAAGCCGCCGGTCACGTCGCCCGCGGCGAAGAGACCGTCAATGTTGGTTTTCATCCGTGCATCGACAGCGATGCGGTTTTCAAGGGTGGCAATGCCGGTCTTGCGCGCAAGGTCGAGCGCCGATGCCGTGCCGAGTGCCACAAAGAGCCCCGCGAGCTCCTCGCGCCCGCCGTCCTCAAAGCGCACCGCCTCGAGGCGATCGCCTCCCTCCACGGCCGTGATGCGCCGCGGCTCCACGCGAAAGCTGGAAAAGTCGGCGGTGAGCGGCGCGCCGTCCGTGAGCAGAACAATGTCCTGCGTAAAGGCTGACAGCTCGCCCGCTTCGGCGAGCGCGTAGTCGCCCGCACCGAGCACGCCCACTTTTTTCCCCCGGTAGAAAAAACCGTCGCACACCGCGCAGAAGCTCACGCCCCGCCCCTCAAACTCGGTGAGATTGAGGTGCTGCGCCTTTTTGCGCGCCGTGCCCGTGGCAAGTATGAGCGCACGGCTCTCGTACTCCCCGGCCGTGGTCGAAACGGTGAAGTACTCCTCCCGCTTTACGGAGAGCACCTCACACTCGACCACCTCCGCGCCGAGGCGCTGCGCCTGGCGCTCGCCGTTTTGCAGCAGCTCCATGCCGCCGACCGGCTCGGTAAAGCCGTAGTAGTTTTCGATTTTGTCCGTCTTTGCAAGGGCGCCGTAATCCTTGGCGACAACGAGTGTCTTAAGATTGGCCCTCGCAGTATAGATCGCGGCCGAGATCCCCGCGGGACCTCTGCCGATGATGATGACATCGTACATCCTGTCGCCTCCTTTATCCTATGTCTATCATAACAATTTCACAAAAACAAGTCTATGCTTTTTGGACAGTTTGCATGAATTTTAATACAACACTAAATTTTGCACTATTTTATTCGTTTTTTTCTCCAAAAACTATTGCATTTTTCTTCGATCTATCGTATTATATAGACAGAAAGAAAGAGGTGATTCCATTGTACAACGCAAGTTGATCGAACATCTCCCCTTTCGTGATTGCCTAAGGCAATTTAAATAGAGTACCCAAGGCAAGTTCCAAATCCCAGCGTGTTATTCCCGCATACCCCTGAATGGTCATCCATTCCGAAGCAAGGCATATCTCAGGAAAAATCCCGAGAACGACCGAGGGCTTCCAAGTTACTGTATGGCAGACGGAATCACAAAAAACTGGGCAGAGGAAAAACGCAGAAAGGTACCCAAGAAGGAGCGACGCAAATGTCGGACAGTCCAATCAAAAACTAAAGCCCCATCCGTATGTGCTGCGGATGGGGCTTTGGTTTTTCGTGGGACGTCGGAATGCTCCATTCATCCATTCTCCCCTGAGACGGGGCTTCAGAGGGCGAAAGCCCTCTTTTTTGACGCTCAGGCAAGATTCCCCTCGCGCAGCACCTGCCCGTCGAGGGCCTTGATCTGCCAGAGGCCATCCTCCCAGGTCATGTAGCTCGGCGGATTGCCTCCCTTTGGAATGGCAAGCGAGCCGGGATTCAGATACCAGACGCCGCCGTCGACGCGCCGCATCTCGGGCAGATGGGTGTGGCCGTGCAGCAGCACATCGCCTGGCTGCAGCGGCGGCAGAGCATCCTCATTGTGAACATGTCCATGGGTGACAAAGACCGTGCGCCCGCCGAGAAAGAGCAGCATATAGTCGGCCAGAATCGGAAATTCGAGCACCATCTGGTCGACCTCGGCGTCGCAGTTGCCCCGCACGCAGAAGAGTTCGTGCTTCATCTCATTTAAAAGGGCAATGACCTGCTTTGGCGCATAGTCGCGCGGCAGATCGTTTCGCGGCCCGTGGTAGAGCAGATCCCCGAGCAGCAGCAGGCGCTGCGCCCCCTCGCGGGAGTAGCACTCGCGCATGCGCTGCGCATAGTAGTACGAGCCGTGCAGGTCGGACGCGATCATCAGTTTCATAGTTGTTCTCCTGTTCAATCAGAGTTTTCTCACCACAAGCGAGCCCTGCTCATCAAAGGAGAGCTCGAGGCATATCTGCGACACGCCGCCGTCCTCATAGCGGACGGATACCGTGAGCGTGTCACAGGGCAGCGCTGCGAAGTCCACCGGTCCATCGGCGCAGAGAGTCGCCATCAGGTGGCTCGGTGTCCAGGCGGCACGCACCGTGTCTGCCCGCCCGATCACAAGGGGACCGGTCTGCACAAAGGGCGCCGCATCGTAGCGCAGGTACATCGAGACGGTCCACACACTCGGCGTCTCGTTTTCTCCGCTGTGCACAAAGCGCACCGTGTAATCCTCCCGGCTCTGGCTGCGGCCCTCAAAATGGGCCGCCTTGATGTTGGAAAAGCCGCCGCTCTCCCAGATGCGCCAGAACTCCTCCTCCATGTCGGAGGGGGCCGCCGAAAAGGTGTCGCCCGGCGCGTCAAACGTGCAGACGAGAAGCTTTCCCTCCTGCTGCATGCTCTCATAGAGCGCCTCGTCGGTCAGACGCAGCGTGCCGCGCGCGCTCTCAATGACAACCGAATCAATTCCTCTGCCCTCGAGCAGAAAGCCGTTTTCCTCGACCGCAGCGGCGTAGCCCCACCGCTGCACCCCGGCGCTGTACCACGAGATGCGTTCGCCGCGCACAAGGCGGGTCGCCGGCAGGGTGAGCGTCGTTTTCCCGTCGAGCGTGATTTCCCCCGCCACGGGCTCCCCCGCGGGCGGCTGCCCGTTTACCGCCTCGAAGACATCGGCGTAGGTCTCGCCGGGTCTGCTCGCCTTTCGATCGATGTAAGCCGCGAGCAGCGCCTCGTCAAAGTCGGCGTTCTGCGCCGCGCGCAGCTCTGAGACGAGCTCGCTTTTCTCGTGTTCGTCATAGCGGCGCTCCAGCGTGACAATCTTCTGCTCACCGTTCCAGCCCACCTCGATGCCGGCGAGCTCCGACAGCGCCCGCAGGGGCAGATAGGTGCTGCCCTCCTCGATAAAGGAGCCGGCAGCAAGGCTCACGCGCAGACTTTTTTTATCGGCGCTGAGCACGGTGTCCTCCCCCGGTGCGCGCTCGGCAGCCTGCGCGGCGCTGAGCGTCTTGCTGTGGGTGTAGTCGGCGCTGACGCGGCTGCCGCCCGCTGTGATGCTCAACAGAATGCCGTCCGCCGTGGCGATGGTCACGCGCCCGCACGCCGCATCCCAGCCGACCACGCCGCCGAGTGACTCAAACACCCCTCGTACCGGCACGTAGCTCACGCCGTCGCGCAGCACCGGCTTCGTTGTCAGCTGGAGCTCGCTGCCGTTTGCAAAGAGCCTTATGTCCGCGTCGCTCGCGGGCGCTGCAAGCCCCGTCGCCGCTGCGACAAGCGCCAGACAGAGCACAAGTACCAGGGCCAGTAACCGTTTCATCGCTCTTCCTCCCGCGTCAAAGATTTTATCTCATTTTACACGAAATTTCGCCAAAACAAAAGCTCTGAAACGAAAAGGATTGAATCCTCCCGTTTCAGAGCTTTTTCGGCCACCGGCCAAATATTCTTTCACCTGCCGGAGAACCCGGCGCGGCGAGTATCATCTCTTAACCCTGGTTGAGCGCTTTCTCGATGAGCTTCTTGGTGATGTTGCCACCGATGGTGCCGGCCTGCTTCGAGGTCAGATCGCCGTTGTAGCCCTCTTTGAGCGTGACGCCAACTTCGCTGGCCACCTCATACTTCATCTTGTTGAGGGTATCTTTCATCTTGCTGTTGTACTGCATTCCTTTCACCTCCTTTGCTGGAACTGTTGTTAGTATCAGCTGGTAAAGAGGCAAAATGCAAAGGAATTTTTGTCAGGTCCGGCGATTTTTCACATCGGTTCAAACGACCTGAAAAATGTAAAATTTCAGATAGTCGGTCTCGGGCACATTCCACAGGATGGGGTGATCCGGCCCCTGTTGGCGCGCCTCGACCTGCCTGAGCTGTACGCCCGCGTCGGCCGCCGCCTCCCGGAGCATCCTGCGAAACAGCCCGTCCTCCATGAAGTGCGAACAGGAGCAGGTCGCAAGGTATCCCCCGCGCGGCAGCAGCTTCATTGCGCGCAGATTGATCTCCCGGTAGCCGCGAAGCGCCGCGTCAACCGTGCGGCGGCTCTTTGTAAAGGCGGGTGGGTCGAGAATCACAAAGTCGTACTTTGCGTGCTCCTGCGCGAGCTTCGGCAGAAGCTCGAAGACGTCGGCCGCAACGAAATCCATTTTTTCGTCGAGGCCGTTTCGGCGCGCATTCTCCCGCGCCATCGCAATGGCGCTCTCGGATACGTCCACCGCTGTGACATGCTGCGCGCCGCCGAGCGCCGCGTTGAGCCCAAAGGAGCCCGTGTGGGTGAAGCAGTCGAGCACCCGCCGCCCGCGGGCGAGCTGCTTGACGGCGAGGCGGTTGTACTTCTGATCGAGAAAAAAGCCGGTCTTCTGACCGTTCTCCACGTCGACCAGATACCGCACGCCGTTTTCCTCTATTTCGGTGACGGCGCTCGCCGGCGGTTCACGTCCCGGCAGAAGGTGCCAGCCCTTCTCCTGCGGGAGACCCTCAAGCTCGCGAATGGCGACGTCGTTTCGCTCAAAGATTCCGTCGATCCGCTCGCCGCTCTGCTCGAGCTGCGCCATGAGCTCTTCAAAAATCATGCCCTTAATGCGCTCCATTCCCACCGAGAGGACCTGCGCCGACAGCAGCGGCCCAAAGCGGTCCACCGTGAGCCCCGGCAAAAAGTCGGCCTCGCCGAAGACGAGCCGGCAGCAGCGAAAATCCTCCCCCATGACGGCGCGCCGGTAGTCGAGCGCATAGCGCAGCCGCCGCGACCAAAACGTCCGGTCAAAGCGGTCGTTTGCGTTTCGCGAGACCAGCCGGATGCGAATCTTGCTGTGGGGGCTGTAAAATCCGGTGCCGAGATAGGCGCCTTTCGGCCCGATCACGTCGACTAGGCCGCCGGGCTCGCGCGAACCCGAAAGCGACGTGATCTCCGTGTCGTAGATCCAGGGGTGTCCCCCCGTGACGGAGCGCTCTGCCTTTGGGGTAACGGCGGCCGTCATTTCAAAGCGTGCGGTTTTCATGTTGCACCTCTCGTTCGTCAGTTGAGAAAATTGCCCTCCTCGAGGGCGAACAGCTCCTCGAGCTTTTCGCGCAGCGGCAAAAGCTCCGGCGCCTCGAGCGCAGGGTCGCGCCGCAGCAGATCGGCCGCAGCCTCCTGCGCCTCTTTCAAAATGCGCATATCTCCCGCCATGTCGGCAATGCGAAGAGCGGGCAGACCGTGCTGGCGCACGCCGAAGAAATCGCCCGGCCCGCGCAGCTTCAAATCCGCCTCGGCAATCTGAAAGCCGTCGTTTGTGCGGCAGAGAGTGCGCAGCCGCTCGACCGTCTTCTCGTTTCGGCTGTCCGACACGAGAACACACAGCGACTTGTGCTCGCCTCTGCCCACACGCCCGCGCAGCTGGTGAAGCGCCGAGAGGCCAAAGCGCTCGGCGTTTTCAATCATCATGACCGTCGCATTTTTCACATCCACGCCGACCTCGATGACGGTGGTCGACACCAGCACCTGAATGCGGTTTGACACAAAGTCCGCCATGATGGCGTCCTTGTCGGCCTGCTTCATGCGCCCGTGCAGAAACCCGACGCGGAAGTCGGGAAAGACCTCGCGCTGCAGCGTCTGGCTGTACTGCATCACATCGTGCAGGTCGCTGTCGCCGGTCTCACTCTCCTCAACGAGCGGGCAGACGATGTAGGCCTGCCGCCCCGCCGCGAGCTCGCGGCGGATGTAGCCGTAGGCCCGCGTCCGCTTTGAGCTGTCGATGCCGACGGTCTGAATCTCCTGCCGTCCGGGGGGCAGCTCGTCGATGACAGACACGTCGAGATCCCCGTAGATGATCAGCGCGAGCGTTCGCGGAATGGGAGTCGCCGACATGACAAGCACATGGGGGTTCTCCCCCTTTGCCGCGAGCTGGGCGCGCTGCGCCACACCAAAGCGGTGCTGCTCATCGGTCACGATCAGCCCGAGCCGTGAAAAGTGCACCTGCTCGCCGAGCAGCGCATGGGTGCCGATGACAAAGTCGATCTCCCCCGACGCGAGCTGCTCGAGGATGCTGCGCCTTGTTGCCGCCGGCTGACTGCCGGTGAGCACCGCTGTGCGGATGCCGCACCGGTCGAGCAGCGGCGCCAGATTGAGGAAGTGCTGGGTGGCGAGAATCTCCGTCGGCACCATCATCGCGGCCTGGTAACCGTTTTTGACCACGTAGTATGCAACGCCCGCGGCCACGACAGTCTTGCCGCTGCCGACGTCGCCCTGCACGAGTCGGTTCATCGGCTCGTCCCCCGCGAGATCGTCAACGCACTCGGTGAGCGTGCGCCGCTGCGCGCCGGTCAGGGAGAACGGCAGCCGTGAGAGAAAGCCGTCGAGCGTCACATTGCGGCTCATACGAACCGGCGTCTGGCCCCGGCGGCGGTTTTTCAGAGTGAACATGCCGAGCTGAAGCAGAAAAAACTCCTCGAATACCATACGCCGCCGCGCAGGCGTCAGACTCTTCTCATCGGTCGGAAAGTGGATGTTTTCGAGCGCGAAGACACTGCCGCACAAGTCGTAGTCCCGGCGCAGATCCTCCGGCAGCGGGTCGTGAAACTCGCTCTCTGCGACCTTGAGCGCCTCGCGCAGCGACTTTCGCATAACCGTCTGGCTCAGCCCCGCCGTCAGCCGGTAGATGGGTACAATGCTGCCCCCAGCATCGCCCTCAGCCGCCGGCTCGAAAGCCGGGTTTGCCATGGAGCGGGTGATGAAATTGCCCTCGATCTTGCCATAGAAGAGATACTCCTGCCCCGGGACAAATTTGTCCTTTAAAAACTTCTGGTTGAAGTAGGTGATCTCACAGTTCATCGCCCCGTCCGCCGCGCGGAATTTCAGAAGCTCCATGCCCTTTCTCACGCGGTAGGCGCGCGGCTCGCTGACCACGGTGAGCCTCACCGAGCAGGTGTCGCCGAGCACCGTCTCGCCGAGCGGCACCACCCGCGTGCGATCCTCATAGTCCCGCGGGAACGTGTACAGAAGCTGCGAGACGCTCTGGATGCCGAGGCGCGCAAAAGCACGGGCCCTCTCAGGTCCGATTCCCTTGAGATATTGAATGTCCGAGTGGAGCCTGTCCACGCGACGCGCCTCCCGATAAAAAAGCGGCGGCCAGCGCCGCCGCTTCGTTTATTCCACAGATATGATGTAGTAGTAGACCGGCTGGCCGCCCGGAACCAATGTAACCTCGAGCCGGTCGCCGCAGCGCTTGGTCAAAAGCTCATGCAGCCGTTCGGCATCCTCCGCCTTGACGTCGGCGCCGTAGAAAATGGTCATAAACGAGGCCGACTCATCGACCATCTGCTTGACAAGCTCAAGCGCGGTCTTCTCAATGGATTTCGTCACGGCGCCAATGTGCCCGCCGTGCAGGCCGATGATCTCACCCTGCTTGATTTTTTTGCCGTCGGTGACCGAGTCGCGCACCGCATAGGTGACAAGGCCGGTTTTGACGCCCTTGATCGCCTCGCGCATGTTCTGCTCGTTCTCTTCCACCGACAGGGACTCGTCAAACGCGAGCATGGCCGAAATGCCCTCAGGCATGGTCTTGGTCGGCAGAACGACGATGCGCTTGTCCTTTTCAATCTTCTGTGCCATCTCGGCGGCCATGATGATATTCTTGTTGTTGGGCAGCACAAACACACACTCGGCCGGAGTCTTATCGACCGCCTTGAGAATGTCCTCCGTCGAGGGGTTCATGGTCTGGCCGCCGAAGACGACCTCATCGACCATCAAATCGCGCAAGACGCTCGTGATGCCCTCGCCCGCCGACACTGCGACAAAGCCGATCGGCTTCTCGGGGGCGGCGACGACGCGCTCGTCGCTTTGCATCTCGCTGGCCTTTTCGGCGAGCTGCTCGATCATGTTCTCGATTTTCATGTTGGTCAGATAGCCGTATTTGAGAGCCTCCTGCAGCATGCGCCCGGGCTTGTTCGAGTGGACATGCACCTTGATGATGTCGTCATCCTCGGCAAAGACCACGCTGTCGCCGTTGCTCTCGAGGAACTGGCGCAGCGCCTCGGGGTTTCTCACCTTGTTCGAGTGCTCCTTGTGGATGATGAACTCTGTGCAGTAGGCAAAGCGGATGTCGGCACTGTCAAACGAGGCGAAATTCGCCTTTTGGGCGTTCTCCTGCGGGGCCTTTGCCTTGATGATAACGCCGTCGCGCAGCACCGAGAGCATACCCTCGTAGATGTAGATCAGTCCCCGGCCGCCCGAGTCCACAACGCCCGCCTGCTTTAGGACCGGCAGCATCTCGGGTGTCTCGGCGAGCACTTCCTTTGCGACCTCCACAAGCCGCTCAAAGACCTTGAGCGGGTCATTGTCCTGCGCCGCGACCTCCTGCGCCTTTTCGGCGGATACACGCGCAACCGTCAGGATGGTGCCCTCTGTGGGCTTCATGACGGCCTTGTAGGCCGCCGCCACACCGTGGCCGAGCGCCTCGGCGAGTGTCACGCCGTCGATCTCCTCACAGTCGGCCAGGCCCTTGGCAAACCCGCGAAACAGCAGCGACAAAATGACGCCGGAGTTTCCGCGCGCGCCCTTGAGCGTCGCCGAGGCTGTGATCTTCGCGACCTCGCCCGCATTTTTGTCTGCCACGCGCTGCAGCTCGGCTCCGGCCGACGACATGGTCAGCGACATGTTGGTTCCGGTATCCCCGTCGGGAACCGGAAAGACGTTGAGCTCGTTGACCGGCTCCTTGTACTGCTCGATGTTGTTGGCCCCCGAGATCACCATATCCCGGAGCATATTGCCGGTAATGTTCTTACTCAAATTCAGTTACCCCCGATACATCAGACTCGGATGTCTCAGACATCCATTCTGTCGACATAAATTGTAATTTCGCCCACCTCGAAGCCGGTCATTTCCTCCACCTGGTATTTGACCTTTTCGATGATGCTGTCGCACAGCGCCTGAAGCGGAGTGCCGTAGGTTACAACAATGTGCAGTTCGATGTTCAGCTTATCGTCCGTCGCGCCCACTTTGACGCCCTTGTCGTAGCCGTCTTTTTTCAGCAGCGCGACAATGCCGTCAGCCGTGCTCTTGTGTGCCATCCCCGCGACGCCGAAGCACTCGTTTGCCGCGTGGCCTACAATATTGGCAAGCACCTCGTTTGAGATCAGAATCTCGCCGTTGTTGTTTTCCATTTTAATCATCATTACACCTCCAGTTTTGGGATGTCGTCATATTTATCATATTATGGCCAAGGTAGTTTTTTACCAAAAGGCACATATATTTTATACCATTTTGACCTAAATCACAACTTTTTTCTCATTTGCACTCTGGGCGAGCAGATGAGCGCCGCCGCCGAGCAGCCTGCGCTCGCGCGTCTGGCAGCTCAGCAGCAGAATCTGCGTGTCCTGTGACAGAGAGCGCAGAAGCTCCATGCACTGCCCAAGCCGCGCGTCGTCGAGATTGGAAAATGCGTCGTCAAAGACCATCGGCGGACGCTCGCCCTGATAGATCAGCCGGCTCACCGCCAGGCGAAAGGCGAGATAGGCAGCATCGCGCGTCCCGCGGCTGAAATAACCCAGCTCGTGTACGGCGCTGCCCGTGTCCACGCGAATGCGGCACTCGTGGTCGATGAGAAGCCGCTCATAACGGCCCTGCAGCATCTGAGAAAACAGCCGGCCCGCCTCGGCGTTCACCTGGGGGGTAAAGTTGTTTCGCAGCTGCGCAAACGCCTCGTCGAGCGCCTGCGACGCGAGCTCGAGCGCACGGTAGGTGTCCTGCTGGCGGCGCTTTTTCTGTGAGAGAGCCGCGATGCGCTCCTCGCAGTCCGCCGGCAGCTCTCCCTTTTCGAGAAACGCCTCGACGCGGGCGCGGAGCTCGCCGCGCTCTCTCGTCAGACTCAGCTGCTCCGCGCGCAGGCTGCGCTCCCGGCCGCTGTCCGGCTCAGGCGCCGCCGGCAGCTCCACGCTCTGCTGCGCAAGGCGCAAAAGCTCCTCGGGCGGCTCGTCGCCGCAGAGAGCTCTGAGGTTATTCTCAAGCAGCGCCGCGCGCTCCCGGGCGGCCGCGCTGTCCGCGAGCGACTGCCTCGCCTGCAAAATGGCGGCGCGAAGCTGCGCCTCATTCTCCGCCGGCAGGCCGCACTGCTGCGCGGTGTGCGCCGCCTGTGCAAGGGCGTCGCGAAGCGCCTGCGCGGCGGCGGAAGCCTCCCTCTCACAGTCTTTGAGCCGCGCGGCAGCCTCTTCAAGCTCCCACTGCGCACGCGCCGCTGTCTCCTCGGAGCCATCGGGTTCGGCGGGCTTTCGAAGCACCGTAAAAAACAGCGTTCCAAAGACGGCGAGCACGCCCGCCGCCACCCAGAGAAGCGGGGAGAGGACAATGGCAGCGGCCGCCGCGCCGAGCGCAGTCAGCCAGAGAATCACGGCCGGCGCTGCGGTTCCCCGCTTTGCCGGCTGCGGCGCCGGAGTCTGCCGGGCCCGCTCCTCGGCCTGCTCGTATCGGGTCTCTGCGGCAGCCTGCTCCCGCTCGGCGAGATCCCGTCGCGCCGCGAGCTGCGTGAGCTCCTCGAGCTCGAGTGCGAGCCGGTCGAGTTCCTCACCGGTCACAGCAGGCTTACGCTCCGCCCTCTCCCGCTCGATACGCAGCTGCCTGTCGAGCTCAGCCGCCCGGCGCGCGCGCGCGACACGCTCGCGCAGCCCGGCCTGCCCACGCTCCCGCTCGAGTGTCGCGAGTTCCTCGCCCACGGCCGCGAGACGCCGCTCCACCTCGCGCAGACGGCGCGATTCGCTGCGGTGCTGTTCAAAGGCCGCCTGTGCGCGTTCGAGCGCCAGGCGCTGCTGTATCATCTCGTTTTCTACAGCCACAATGCTTCCCCCGCGGCCGGTCGGGGTCATCAGCCCGCTTTTGAGCTTTGCAAGTTTCTCAGCCGTCTCCCCGTAGGAGGTGGTCTCGTCGCCGGTGGTCACAAGGTTGCGAATGCGGGTCTCCAGCTCCCCGTGGGCCGTGACCTCAACGCCTGACTGGCGCACAAAGACCGTACGCTCGAAAGTGCCCTCATCCACACCGAAGAGCCACACACCCGGCTGGGCGAGATCCTGTACCTCCCGCACGGGCTCGCCGGTGAGCGCGTCCATGACGGCCACCCGATCTCGGCGGTCGCCCGCCGTGCGGTCGATGCGGTAGAGCCGTCCGCCGCTCTCAAGCGTCAGCGAGCCCTCAATGCGCTCGCCGCTCCAGGGCTGGTAGCGCTCGCGATCCGATTCCAGAGGGTCCTCATCGCGGCGGCGGGTCCGCTTTGGAAAGCCGTAGAACATGAATTTCAAAAACGCCGCGACAGTGCTCTTGCCCCACTCGTTGCCGCAGCAGAGCAGATTGATTCCCGGCTCGGGGCGCAGAGTGAAGTCGTGCAGCCCGCCGAAGTGGCCGATGTGAATCTCAGTCAATCTCATCCGGCGTCACCCTCTCTCCCTCAAGCACCCGCAGGCCGATGCGAAGCGCGCGCTGTGTGAGCGCACGCTCGCTCTCATCGGCCGCCATCGAAAGTTTTTCCATCATCTGTCTGACAAACAGCCCGCGCAGGCTGTTCTCCTGCGCAAGAGCGCCAAAATCGGCGCGTGGGCGTGTGTGGTCGCGCAGCTCCACATGGTAGAAATCGCGCAGCGAATTCTCGATTAGCTCCCGCGACAGCAGCAGCTCCCCCGGGATTTCGCCCTCGAGCACCACGCGCAGAATGTCCTCGCGCGAGCAGCTGTCAAGCGCCTCGCGCACGGCGAGCGCCGCCTGCTCGGTGGTGCGAACGTCGCAAAGGCGCACCGGTACAATCTCATAGCGCCGCCTGGCAAAGGGGACAAAGCGCAGCTCACAGCGGCCGCGCTCCACCGTGCCCTCCAAAAAGCCCTTTTCTCCGGTCTCGTCAAAGCCGCGGCCCTCGAGCGCGCCGCTGTAGGCATAGCGGACCTCTCCCGCCGTCTGTACGCCGCCAAAGCTGTGCACATGTCCGAGCGCGAGATAGGCAAGGCCGCTGTGCGCGATCTCGTCCGGCGTCATCGGGGCGTAATCGTCGGCCTTGGAGCCGGTGACGTTGCCGTGTACAACGCCGATGTGAAGCGGCGTCTCCCCCCGGGCCTGAAAGCCCGCGAGCGGCCTGTGGGACGCCGCGGCGTCAAAGCTGCCGATTCCCCACACCGTGACGCCGAGCTCTTCAATGGGAACCCCCGTCATCTCCCGCGACGAGAAGATGTGTACGTTCTTTGGAAAGTCCGCCGCGCGGTAGACGCTGTCGCGCGTGAGAGGGTCGTGGTTTCCCGGGGCGATGAAAAAGCGCACGCGCGAAGCCCTTTCAAACGCATCGCCGAGCAGACGCACCGTGGCACCTGAGACCTGCGTCCCGTCGTCAAACAGATCTCCCGGCAGCAGCGCGATCTGCGCCCCGCTCTCGGCGGCGTAGTCAATCAGCTGCGCCGCACGCGCGCGCATCTCGCTGCGCCGCGCGCGGGCAAGCTCCGGCGGGAGTCCCACCAGAGCCGAATCCAGATGAAAATCAGCTGCCTGAATGATTCTGAGCATATGTCCTCCAAACTTGTGGCTTTCTTTCATCATACCATGCGCCGTGTCAAAACAAAAGTCGAACAAACGCATCGACCGATCCGTCAATCTTATGGTAGAATAGCCGCAGGGCGGCTATTCTATGAAACTTAAGGCCGCGCTCCCGCCTCTTGCGAGGCAAGTCCCTGCGGGACGGCTGAAAGCATGGCCGCATTCTACCATGATCGCTTTGCGTCTATTTTGCCTTGCTCCTCCCGCCCCGGCGGGACAACCCATCAGAAAACGAGGATATTGCTATGAAACAACGCCACGCCGCTCTCCTGCTCACACTGGCTCTCCTGCTCGCACTGCTCGCGGGCTGTTCGTCGCCCGCACAGTCCGACGAGCCGCAGCCGCCCGCCGATCCCGCCGGCTCCACGGAAGAACCGGTGCAGCCTCTTGAGACGCGCGAGCCGCTCGATCCCGATGTGCGCCTGAAAATTGAGATGCAGCTCTCAACGTCCCTGCCCAACTGCGAGGTCGTGTTCTACGCGGGCGAGGGGGATCTCTTTGTCGTGCGCCGCGATGGCAAGGACGGGCTTGTCAACCAAAACGGAGATGTCATTGCGCCGGCCGAGTACGATGGCATCAACGGCTTTCACGACGGTCTCACCGCCGCGTCAAAGGATGGGCTCTGGGGCTATCTCGACTATGCCGGACGCACTGTCATCCCCTTTGAATATGAGAACGCCGCCTACTTCAGCGAGGGACTGGCCGCGGTGGCCAAAGACGGAAAAATCGGCTTTATCGATCGAACCGGCGCCTTTGTGATCGAACCGAAATTTCCCTACAGCGGCGTGCTCACCGCCTTTGAAGACGGCCTTGCCCTCATACAAAACGAGTCGCGTACCCGCTACGCTTTCTGCGACAGGAGCGGCGAACTTCTGTGTGACTATGTCTATGAGATGGAGGAGTACACCTTCGGCTTTGACAACGGCTATGCCATTGTTCTGCGGGACGGGCGTTACGGCGCCCTCGACACCAGCTGCCGCGAAGTGATCGAACCCCTCTACACCGGACTTTTCGGACCGGATGAAAATGGTCTGTTCTCCGCCCAGAGAGACGGCAAATGCGGCGCGCTGAACACCGCCGGCGAAGTGGTGATTCCCTTTGCCTACAACGACTTCTACGAGCTCGATCGGGCCATCGCGGCGCAGAGAGAAAAATAGATGCCGCTCACAGCGCGGGCAGGCTCTCGAGATAGGCGGCGCAGTCCGCAAAGCTGCCGTGCCGGTAGTCCTCCGGCTTCCCGCTGCCGCCGAGGCAGTCGGTGACCAGATAGAAATCCATACCGAGCTCTACGACGCAGCCGTCCTCCCCGGTGTCGTTGCCCACCATCAGGCAGTCCTGCGGCGCAGCACCGAGAGCGGCGAGCACCTCGCGGTAATAGCCCGGATTCGGCTTGCAGAAGTGCGAGCTCTCATAGCTTGTGACGAGCGAGAAATCCTCCGGTGTGAGCCCCAGCCAGGACAGCCGCGTACGCACGCCCACAAGCGGAAAGAGAGGATTTGTCGCAAGCGCCACCCGGTATCCCTTTTCCCGCACAGCGCGCACGGTGCGCGCCGCGAGGGGATTCTCGCCTGTGAAAGCGCGCGCCCGGTGAAACTCCTGCCCATAAAAGTGCTCAAACTCCTCCTTGAGCGGCAGAACCCGCTCCCCCAGAATGCCCGCGAACGTCTGCCAGAAGCGGGTCTCATTGGTCTCAGCGCCGTCGTTTTTGACCATGGCCGCCGTGCCCGCCCAGACCGCGTCGACCAGAGGCCCCGCCTCAAGGCCAAAGGGGGCGCACTTCGCGGCGAGCTCTTTGAAGTAGCCCTTTGTAAATACGTCCTGGTCCATGGGCAGCAGCGTGCCGTCCAGATCAAATAAGATCGTGTTCATGTGTTCTCTCCTCCGCTTTGTTCCGGCTCGTCCATCAGAGCGATGATGCGCCGGATCATTTCGTCAAGCCGCTCTATTTCCTCCTCGGAAAAGCTTTCGTGAATCCGGCTCATCAGCCGGGCATTGTCGCGGTCTCTGAGACCGTAGTAGTCGAGAAATTTCGCCGTGACCAGCAGACGGTTCTCCCTGCGGTCGTTGCCGTCGATGCGCTCGACGTAGCCCTTTTCCACCAGACAGTTGATTTTGTAGAGGGCGTTTGGCACTGAGATCTTCAAGTACCGCGCAAACTGACTCACCGTTGGCCCGCCGAGCAGGTGGATGATCTCGACACAGAAGCACTCGGTCGCGCTCAGACTCCCCTCACGCGGGCCGATTTTCTCCACCATTCGCTTGTAGTAATTGGCGCGGAATTTCAGATACAACAGCTCGAAATCCTGTTCCAGCACGCCGGTCCCTCCACTTAAAAAATTTTATATAAGATATTTTATCTGTTTTTCCCCCTTTGTCAAGCTGGGAAGTTGATTGCCGGTAGTACATTCTTCCGGCAAATTTTCGCCGGACGATGCATCGTGCGTTCCATTCAGCCTTCAAATGGTCGTGATTCACCGGTCGGCATTGACGTCAGCAACGATGTGTGCAAAAAATGCGCCGCCCAGAGGGCGGCGCATTTTTTCTCTTTATTATAACGAGAGACAAGTTTCATAAATTACAACATCTGCCGGGAACACACTTCATCATGTGTATCATGTTATAGCCCTTTTTATCCCTCGAGCTTCCGGTAGACACCGGCTCTCTCGAGCAGCGGCCGCAGCGCCGGCGTGATCAGCACGGCGGCGATCACCGCAATCGCGGCGTTGACGCCGGAGGTGATCATCTTGGTCGTGTTCGCAAGCAGCGCCGCCTGGAAATTGCTGCCTGACAGCACCAAAACCAGCACATTCTTGCCGATGTGGAGTACGAAGTAAGTCAGCGCACCCGCTGCAGCCGCACCGCAGTTGAGCGCAAAATTCTTGCCGCGCTGCCCGCGCAGATGCGAGACGAGGCCGCAGACAAAACCCATCATAAAAAAGTTGATAAACGTGATGTAGAACTCTGCCGCATAGGCCGGGTGGCACAGGTCAAAGAGCGCTGAGCCAATGCCCGCGGCGAGTCCGCCGGTGACGCCGCCGAAGAGAAGTCCCGTCGTCAGGCAGATGATGTTGCCGATTTTGAGCATGGTGGGACCGGTCGGCGTCGGAATCTCAATTTTCAAAAACATGGTCACAACAAAGATCATGGCCGCCATCAGCCCCGTGACCACCATTCGATAGAGCACTTTCTGGTTCACTGCAATTCCCCCTTTTCTGTTGGCTCTATCTTAGCAAAAATCTGTACCCTGTTAAATAGTCAGTTTTAGTATTTTTTATGGTATCAGATTGGCGTAAGAAAAGTCCCCGGCCGCACCGGGGACTTACTCATTTGCAGTAGGCCCAGAGCCCATAGTAGGGATCGCCCGGCCGCGGCGTTGGCGACGAGGCGAAGTTGCCTGAGGAGAGGAGCATATCGTTGCCAAAGTAGAGCGGGATGACCGGCATTTTCTCACTGAGCAGCGCCGCGAGCGCCTGTGCGCTCTCGGGGGACGCCTGCGCCTTGAGTGCCGCGAGCGCCTCGTCCACTGCCACGTCGGAGAAGCCGCCGTAGTTGAGCGCTCCTCCCGAGCCGATGAGCGCCGAGAGATCCATATCGGGCAGCAGCTTGATCTCCCCGACGTAGAGATCAAAGTCGCCCCGGCGCACGGCCGTGAGATAGTCGCTCTCACTCAGAGCATTCACTACGGCGTCAATGCCGACGCGTTTGAGATCGCGCGCGAGCAGTTTTGCCGCCGACGTCTTCTCACTCGACTTCTGGTTGACACAAATGGTCAGCTGCAGCGGCTTGCCGTCGCGCAGGCGCAGGCCGGCCTCGTCGCTCTGCTCAAAGCCGGCCTCATCGAGAAGCTCCGCCGCGCTGCGCAGCTCATAGCCCTCCACGGCGCCGTCGAGCAGATACCAGCTCGGGTGCAGCGCCGACACAGTGGCACTCCCCGCCTTGTCGATGATGGCGTCGATCATGGCGCTGCGATCGGCCGCCGCCGACACCGCCAGACGCAAAAGCGGCTGCGCGAGCGCTCTGTTCTTCCCCACATTGACCCCGAGGTAGAAGAGCCTCGTGCTGTCGTAACTGACGGCGTTCTGCGTGCCGTGGATGACGAGTTTTCCCCCGTCGTCCTGGTCCATGCTGACAAAGTCGACTTCGCCGCTCTCAAAGAGCTCGACTACCTGTTCGTCGCTCGAGACATCGCGCAGAATCACCTCGCGCACAGCGGTCTGCGTTCCGGCCGCCGGGAGCAGACGTGATGTATCGCCTCCGTCGTAGGCAAACGCCCCCGTGCCGATCAGCGGCTCGCTGACCGGGTCCTTGACAATGGGAATGTTCAAAAGGGACAAAAAGAGACTGTTCGGCCGGCTGAGAGTGATCAAAACGGTTTCGGCGTCCTGCGCCGTGACCGACTGCACCTCGCGAAGACGGCTGTAGTAATTCCCCGTCGCATCGGCTCTCGCCGCGTTCAGCGTCTGCGCCACATGCTGCGCGGTGAGCGGCGTGCCATCGTGGAAGAGCACGTCGCCGCGCAGCGTAATGCGCCAGACATTGCCCTCGGCTGACGCGCTCTGCGCCAGCACAGGCACCGGCTCGAAGTTCTCGTCCAGCGCGTAGAGACCTTCGTAGATCAGGCCTGCGAGTGCAAAATTGATGCGGCTTTTGGTCGTGAGCGGGTTCAGATCTCCGTCCGCCACACGGCAGAGCGTCACGCTGCCGGCAAAGGGCTGCGCATCGGGTTCGGTCGGTTCCGTGACCGTGCCCGGATCGACCGGTGCGATGGTCGGCTCGCTCTCCTGCGCACAACCGCAGAAGAGAGCCGCCAGAAGCGCTGCGCAAATGAGCACCGCCGAAAATCTTCTCATTTTGCCTCCCCCTCTTCCCGCAGGCAGATCAGGGCGATCTGGTTTCCGCGGCGCTCGCCCATGCGCCGGTGAGAGAAGTAGAGCTGGGACATGTGGGCGGTGCAGTCGGTGGATGCGGCGATGTTCTGCTCACACAGGCCGGCCGCGAGGAGCGTCAGCACATTGGCAAGCTTCAAATCCACATGGGGGCGCCCGTCAACATGGCTGAAGATCAGCTCCCTCTCGCCGGGTTCAAAGGTCTCCTCAAATGCCTCACAGACCTCTTCGCCGACCTCGTAGCAGCCGGCGCAGACCGCAGGGCCCACCGCCGCGAGCAGATCGGCCGGATCGGTTCTGTAGAGCTCGCTCATTTTTGCAACGGCGGTACGCGCGTTGCGAATGGACGCGCCGCGCCAGCCGGCATGGACGTTTGCGACCGCCCGGTGAACCGGATCGAACAGGAGCACCGGCACGCAGTCGGCGTAGAAAGTCGTCAGCGCCACACCGGGCAAATTGGTCATGAGAATGTCAGCGCGGTCGGGCGGCGTCTGTGGACTCGGCCCGAGGCACTGCGCCCTGTCCGTCACCACGACGATGTTATCCGAGTGAACCTGCCAGGCGCGGATGAGCCCCTGCTGCGGCGCGCCGAGCGCACGGCAGAAGCGCGCGTAGTTCTCGCGCACGCACTGCTCGTCGTCCCCGCTTGAAAACGAGAAATTCAGCCCCTGCCAACAGCCGCCGCTCACGCCGCCGACCCGGGTTGCAAAGCCGGCCGCGAGATCCTCCCGCTCCAGCTGAGCCGATGTGGTATAGAGTACGCCGTCGCGGTCTCTTCGCACCAGCGCGGCGACATTCGGTCTGTGCATTGGTATTCCAACTCCCAAAGGCGCAAAGCGCCTGTCAATTCTGTTTTCATGATAACACACGGGCCCTGTATCCGCAAAAGAAAAAGATTGAATTTTCTGTAAACATTGGGGCGAAAAAAGCCCCGGGCAGATGCCCGGGGCGGTTTGACTGCCGTTATCTCGGTTCCACGATCAGCTTGATGGCCGTACGCTCCTCTCCATCGATGTTGATCTCGGTGAATGCGGGAATGCAGATCAGGTTGATGCCCGACGGAGCGAGAAAGCCCCGCGCAATGGCGATCGCCTTGACCGCCTGGTTGATTGCGCCCGCCCCGATGGCCTGAACCTCGGCGACGCCGCGCTCACGAATGACGCCCGCAAGTGCGCCCGCTACGGAATTGGGACTCGATTTTGATGAAACTTTCAGAATTTCCACAGTGATTCCTCCTTACAATGACTCGATCGTTTCCCATCTTATTGGTCTGCGATTGCAAAATCCATTCCTTAGAAGTCAATCCGCGTCAAAGTCTCATTCGTTTCATCCAATATACATGATTTTATCCCCGCTTACAAGCGTCTTTTCGTTATTTTAACCATTTTCACAGTTTTGCCATACAAATTTTGTCTATTTTAGAATATGAAACCGCTCGATGGCGCTCGCGAGCCCCGTTTTTTCGTCGGCTGTGATGATGGCAGCGTCCATCTGAATCGGCCCGTCGGCCTGCTCAAAGCGAACCGGCGTACGGTCGAGGAACTTTTTGATCACCGCTTTTTTGTCGACGCCGAGCACCGAGTCGCGCGGGCCCGTCATGCCGAGATCGGTCAAAAAGGCCGTGCCGCCGCTGAGCACCCGTTCGTCGGCGGTGGCGACGTGGGTGTGTGTTCCGACAAGCGCGGTGATTCTGCCGTCGAGATATTCCGCGAGCGCTCTCTTCTCGCTGGTCGCCTCGGCGTGAAAGTCGACGAGCACGACATTCGCGTCGCCGCGCTTCTCCTCGAGCAGCCGCTGCGCCGTCTCAAAGGGATTCTCCAGGCTCTCCATGTAGACCGTGCCCTGGAGATTGATCACCATGACCGTGCCTTTCGGCGTGCGCACATGGCAGTAGCCCCTGCCCGGGTTCTGCGGCGGGTAGTTGTGAGGCCGCAGCAGACACTCGCTGTCGTCGAGCATCTCATAGAGCTGCCGCCGGTTCCAGATGTGGTTGCCCGATGTGATCACATCGACCCCTGCGGCAAACAGGTCCTGCGCATCGGCCGGCAGCAGACCGTTCCCGATGGAGGCGTTTTCGCCGTTGGCTACGACAAGGTCTATGCCGTGCAGCTTTCGAATATTCCACAAGTGCGACGCGAGAAATTCCACCGAGCGGCGGCCCACCACGTCGCCAATCATCATGATAACCATCTGACTCCTCCGATTCGTCGCCGGTTTCCCGGCGGTACTTCCGGCAAAAAACAGGAGAGGCGAGCGCCTCTCCTGTCTCTTTCCTATTTTGCAAATTCGATTGCGCGGCTCTCGCGCACGATGTGTACTTTGATCTGGCCCGGATACTCCATTTCGCTCTCGATCTTCTTGACGATGTCCCGCGCCATCAGCACGATGTCGTCGTCGGAGACCTGCTCGGGCTTGACCATCACGCGGATCTCGCGGCCCGCCTGAATGGCGAACGACCGCTCCACTCCCTTGAAAGACTCCGCAATCTCCTCGAGTTTCTCAAGACGGCGGATGTAGGCCTCCAGGTTCTCACGGCGGGCGCCCGGCCGCGCGGCCGAGATCGCGTCTGCCGCCTGCACCAGCACTGCGATGATGGTCTTGGGCTCCACGTCGTTGTGGTGGGCATGGATCGCGTGGATGACGGCCTCATTCTCCTTGTACTTGCGCGCGACCTCCACGCCGATCTGAACATGGCTGCCCTCAATCTCGTGGTCAAGAGCCTTGCCGATGTCGTGCAGCAGACCGGCACGCTTGGCGAGCGTGACGTCGACGCCAAGTTCCGCCGCCATCAGGCCCGCAATATGCGACACCTCGATGGAGTGCTGCAGCACGTTCTGGCCGTAACTTGTGCGGTATTTCATCTTGCCGAGCAGCTTGACGAGCTCCGGATGCAGCCCGTAGACGCCCGTTTCAAATGTGGCGCGCTCGCCCTCCTGCTTGATGGCGGCGTCCACTTCTTTTCTGGCTTTCTCGACCGTCTCCTCGATCTTGGCGGGGTGGATACGCCCGTCGTGAATGAGGCTCTCGAGCGCGCGGCGCGCGATTTCGCGGCGCACCGGGTCGAAGCTCGAAACGGTGATCGCCTCCGGCGTGTCGTCGATGATCAGATCGACGCCGGTGAGCGTCTCAAGCGTGCGGATGTTGCGGCCCTCGCGGCCGATGATGCGGCCTTTCATCTCATCGCTCGGCAGCGCCACGACCGACACGGTGGCCTCGGCCACATAGTCAGCGGCGTACTTCTGAATGGCGAGGGTGACGATCTCGCGGGACTTCTTCTCGCCCTCCTCCTTGAGATTCTGCTCAAGCTCCTTGATCTTCAGAGCCGATTCGTGCTTGATTTCGTTTTCAAGGTTCTGAAGCAGGTAGTCTTTCGCCTGCTCCACGGTGAAGCCGGAGATCTTCTCAAGCAGCGCCCACTGCTCGCCTTTGACTCCCTCGAGGTCCTCCTTGATCTTGTCGGCCTCTCTGATTTTTTTGTTTAAGGTCTCTTCCTTGCTTTCCAGGTTTTCGGTCTTTTTGTCCAGTTGCTCTTCCTTTTGTAGGATTCGTCTCTCCTGCCGCTGAATTTCGTTTCTTCTCTCTTTTAAGTCGCGGTCAGCATCCGTGCGGATCTTGAGGACCTCTTCCTTGGCCTCCAAGACCGCCTCTTTTTTCTTGCTCTCAGCATTTTTGATCGCATCGTTGATGATACGCTTCGACTCCTGCTCCGCAGAGCCAATCTCAGCCTCAGCAACGCGTTTTCTATATGCCACGCCTAAAAAGAAAGCGATCACTCCACCAACGAGGGCGGCGACGAGTCCCACAATGACGAGCGTCAGAATCTGCTGCGACGTCATATGGTTCCTCCTTGTGTTTATTCACTTTCCACTGTAAAGGGTCTTTTTGCGAACGGCTCAAATGAAAAAATTACAGCTTGTTTTTGTCCATTCTTGCCAATGTATCCACATTGAATCATTATAATTTTATTGACCTTGCCTGTCAAGAAAGAACACCTGAGTTGGGCGCAGGCCCACTCCCCGCCAGGTAAGTTTCAATACTAAGAGTAATTTTAACGTAAATTTCATATCTTTTCAACAATTATTTCATAATTTTTGCGTTCCGCGCCCAATCCATCTCCGCCGACTGAGAGGAAGATCTGCCGATTCTCTGTTCCTTTTTCTGTCAAATGTCCTGTATTTTGTAAAATTACACGGTAATATAAAAAAAATCTGGTAATACGGCCGTACTTTTGCTATAATAGTTTAGCAATTCACAATCGAAGTAAAACTATTATTATATTAATACTTTAGGAGGAAAAAACCAATGAGCTACAAATATGTCTATCTGTTCTCCGAGGGAAACGGAAGCATGCGCGAGCTTCTCGGCGGCAAGGGTGCAAACCTCGCTGAGATGACCAACCTCGGCATGCCTGTCCCGCAGGGCTTCACCGTCACCACCGAGGCCTGCACCAAGTACTATGAGGACGGCCGCCAGATCAACGCCGAAATCGAGGCTGAGATCTACGAGTACCTCGCCAAGATGGAGCAGATCTGCGGCAAGAAGTTCGGCGATGTCAAAAACCCGCTTCTCGTCTCCGTGCGTTCGGGTGCCCGCGCCTCCATGCCCGGCATGATGGACACCATCCTGAACCTCGGTCTCAACGACACCGTGGTCGAGGGGCTTGCGGAACTCACCGGCAACCCCCGCTTCGCGTATGACTCCTACCGCCGCTTCATCCAGATGTTCTCCGACGTCGTCATGGAAGTGCCGAAGAAGAACTTCGAGGTCATCATCGACGAGCTCAAAGAGAAAAAGGGCGTCAAGCTCGACACCGAGCTCGATGTCAATGACATGAAAGAGCTTGTCAAGCTGTTCAAGGCCTACTACAAGGAGCAGAAAGGCGTCGACTTCCCGACCGAGCCCAAAGAGCAGCTGCTCGAGGCCGTCAAGGCCGTGTTCCGCTCGTGGGACAACCCGCGCGCCATCGTCTACCGCCGCATGAACGACATCCCCTCCAGCTGGGGCACCGCCGTCAACGTGCAGTCGATGGTCTTCGGCAACATGGGTGACGACTCCGGTACCGGCGTCGCGTTCACCCGCAACCCCTCCACCGGCGAGAAAAAGCTCTACGGCGAATTCCTGATGAACGCCCAGGGCGAGGACGTTGTCGCCGGCATCCGCACCCCGCAGAGCATCGACCAGCTCAGAGAGGTCATGCCCGCTGTGTACGACCAGTTCGCGAAAATCGCCCAGACGCTCGAGGACCACTACCGCGACATGCAGGACATGGAGTTCACCATCGAGAAGGGCAAACTCTACATGCTGCAGACCAGAAACGGCAAGCGCACTGCCGCCGCCGCTCTGAAGATCGCGGTCGACCTCGTCGAAGAGAAGATGCTCACCAAGGAGGAGGCCATCCTCAAGGTTGAGCCCAAACAGCTCGACAGCCTGCTGCACCCGCAGTTCGACGCGGCGGCTCTGAAGAAAGCCACCCCGATTGCAAAAGGACTTCCGGCCTCGCCCGGCGCCGCCTGCGGCAAGGTCTACTTCACCGCTGAGGAGGCCGTCGCGGCCGCCGAGGCCGGCAACAAAGTCGTGCTTGTGCGTCTCGAGACCTCCCCGGAGGACATCGAGGGCATGTACGCCTCTCAGGGCATTCTCACCGTTCGCGGCGGCATGACCTCCCACGCGGCGGTTGTCGCGCGCGGCATGGGCACCTGCTGCGTCGCGGGCTGCGGCGAGATTGTCATGCACGAGGAGGAGAAGTACTTCGAGGTCGCAGGTAAGACCATCCGTGAGGGCGACTACATCTCCATCGACGGTTCCACCGGCAACATCTACGGCGAGGCCATCGACACGGTCGAGGCCGGTATCTCGGGCGATTTCGAGACCTTTATGAACTGGGCCGACGAGATCCGCACCCTGAAAGTCCGCACCAACGCCGACACCCCGCACGATGCCGAGATCGCCTACAAATTCGGCGCCGAGGGCATCGGCCTGACCCGTACCGAGCACATGTTCTTCGACGCGGACCGCATCCCGGCCATGCGCGAGATGATCGTATCCGATACGCTTGAGCAGCGTCAGAAAGCTCTTGCGAAGCTGCTGCCGATGCAGCGCTCCGACTTCGAGGGCATCTTCAAGGCCATGCACGGCTACGGCGTGACCATCCGCTTCCTCGACCCGCCGCTGCACGAGTTCCTGCCCCACACCAAAGAGGACATCGAGGCTCTTGCCAAAGAGATGGGCATGACCTATGACAAACTCAAAGAGAAGATCGATTCTCTGCATGAGTTCAACCCGATGCTCGGCCACAGAGGCTGCCGCCTGGCCGTCACGTTCCCGGAGATTGCCGAGATGCAGACCAGAGCCGTCATCGAGGCTGCCATCAATGTCAACAAAGAGGGCATGAATGTTGTGCCCGAGATCATGATTCCGCTGGTCGGCGACGTCAAGGAGCTCGCTTTCGTCAAGAACATCGTCACCACCACCGCCGACTCTATCATCAAGGAAGCCGGCGTTGAGCTGAAGTACATGGTCGGCACCATGATCGAGGTTCCGAGAGCCGCTGTCACCGCCGATGAGATCGCCAAGGAGGCTGAGTTCTTCTCCTTTGGTACCAACGACCTCACCCAGATGGGCTACGGCTTCAGCCGTGACGACGCCGGCAAGTTCCTCGGCGACTACTACGACAAGAAGATCTTCGAGTCCGATCCGTTTGCGAAGCTCGACCAGGACGGCATCGGCAAGCTCGTCAAGATGGCGGTCGAACTCGGCCGCAAGACCCGCCCCGACATCAAGCTCGGAATCTGCGGCGAGCACGGCGGTGATCCGAGCACCGTCGAGTTCTGCCACAACATCGGTCTGACCTACGTCTCCTGCTCGCCGTTCCGCGTGCCGATCGCGCGCCTCGCGGCTGCTCAGGCGAAAGTCAAAGAGGGCAAATAAGAAACTCACCAAAAAGAGCTTCCCCACCGGGGAAGCTCTTTTTTTGTTCTATTCTCTTTTATCGAACCGGTGTGTAGTTGATCTGCGACGGCTCATCGGTCGCCTCAAGCTTGAAGATGACCGGACGCAGGCCATCGTTGCAGCTGCAGATTGCAACGCCCGGTTTGCGAATCCAGTCGCCGTAGTAGAACAGGCCCTCTTTCACGCCGTGCGACAGGGCGAACACATACTGGTAAATTGCTTTCCAGGCCTCATCACAAAAGCCCTCGGGCTTGGCGTAGTCAGCGTAAAACACCTCGCCCGCGCGCAGCATGGGGCAGGCACCGAGGCCCTGTGCCCCATATTCTCTCGCCAGTTCTTCATCGAATGTGGTCTTGAGAACCGTAATTTTTACTCGTTTCATCTCTTTCTCCTCTCTCAACCCCAGACAATTCTGCGGTAATTCTCCCGGTCGGTGTCCCCCTCGGTGCTGATGCAGAGTATCTTTGCGCGGCTGTCAAGCCCCATCGCGCGGCGAAGCGGCGCATAGGCGCTGTTCTCGAGAATTTCCACCGCCGCCGCAAAGCCAGCTGCACCGCTCTCCCCCGAGACCACACGGCAATCTCCCGGCATGGGATTGCCCAGTATGCGCATGGCGCGCATGGTGATCTCATCGGGAATGGAGAGATAGTATTCGCCAAAGCTCTTTAAAATCTCCCATGCGAGCGGGTTTGGTTCGCCGCAGGCGAGTCCCGCCGAGATGGTCTTCATCTCCCCCGTCACAAAGTGGCGGCTGCCATCGTTTGCCTGCGCCGTGCGAAACACACAGTCGGCCGTGTGGGGCTCCACTGTGACAACGGTCGGTCTGCGCTCACCATAGCGCGCCGCAAACCACGCCGTGAGCGCCGCGGGGAAAGAGCCGACACCCGACTGGACAAAGACGTGAGTCGGCGGCTCATCGCGCAGCTGCTGCGCGAGCTCCTCCCCCATCGTCAGATAGCCCTGCATGATGCGCTTCGGAATCTCCTCATAGCCGTCAAACGCGGTGTCCTGCACGAGTGTCCAGCCATTCTCGCACGCCTCGGCGGCGGCGCGGCGTACCACATCGTCATAGGGCAGATCGAGTATGCACGCCTCGGCCCCCGTGGCGCGGATGTTTTCCAGGCGCTCGGCGGCACTGCCGCGCGGCATGTACACAATGGCGCGGCAGCCGAGCTGCCCTGCCGTCCAGGCGACGCCGCGGCCGTGGTTGCCGTCGGTGGCGGTGATAAAAGTCATGCCGTCGAGCGCGCCGCGCCGCCGGGCCGCCTGCAGGGCATCCCAACTCAGTTCGCTCAAGCCGAGCCGCTGTGCGATCAGCGAGCCGATCGCATAGCTGCCGCCGAGCACTTTAAAGGCATTGAGGCCAAAGCGCTTTGATTCGTCCTTGACCATAATTGACCCGACGCCGAGGCGCTTCGCAAGGGCCGGCAAATTTGCTAGAGGCGTCGGCTCATACATGGGAAAGCTCTCGTGATATTCCCTCACGCGGCGGGCGACGTCCGGCGAAAAGGCCGAGACATCGGCTTTTTCGCCCGTCGGTTGGTATCTGGTCGAGTTTATTGCATTCACTTCTACAACTCCCATCTCATCTGCAGATTTTTCTCGCGGCGGCGCGTCACACGGTCGAGCGGCCCCAACGTGCTGCCGAGCAGCGGCAAATCGGCGGGACACGGCAGGGGCTCCGGCCGGCCGAAGCTCGCGTAGCAGTAACGGCAGCCGTTTTTGCAGGTGTCATAGGCGCCGATGTCCACGCTCGCATCGCATCCACAGGCCGCACGGCCGCCGTTTGGCCGCCCCCGCGGAATCTCGCGTCCCGCAATGCGCGACAGGAGCGCCGCGTCAATACACTTGCCCCGCGTCACACCGACGCCGGTGAGATCCGTCGCCTCGGCACAGGCCTCAAGCAAAAAACCATGCCGGTGCGCGATCTCGCAGAGCCGCCCGGCGAGGGTGCGCATCTGCTCTTCTCCGGGCAGACTGGCGCCGAGCGCATGCAGATTCTTCTCAATTTTCCGGTAGCTGTCCACAAAGCTGACAACCGCCCTCTCGGCAGAGCCCTCAAGCGCCGCCGCAATCGTCTCGAAAGCCGCCCGATGAAACGCCTCGTCATAGCGCCCGCTCAGCAGAATCGGATCGTAGCGCCAGATGAGCCGGCAGGGGCCGAGCCGACGCGCGAGGGTCCTGAACACCTCGATGCGCTCATCGAGAGCAGGCAGTCCCGGCTCCACCTCGCGGCCATAGGGATTGACCGTGGCCTGTATGTAAAACGGAATGTCCGCGAGCACATCGAGCGCGCCGAGCAGCGGCGCGGGATATTTGCTCCAGAAGACGATGCCGTCAAGCTCCGGAGCCCTGAGCGGCACATGGGATATCTGGCGCGGGTTGACAGGGTTTCTCACCAGCGCATATCCCTCGCGCAGGCGGTTCAAAAACCAGTCCATATGCCAGTGGGGCAGATCGGTGCGGCGGCTCGCGCTGACAATCAAAACATACCGCCTCCCCCTCCTGCATTCCACTGCCAGTATACTGAAAAAAAGCTCTCTTCGCAAGAAAAAAGCGGCGGCCGAAGCCGCCGCTTTTCCACTCTGTTTATTTCACCGGCACATAGCCCTCTCGCTCCACGAGCTCGAGACCCTGCGCCGAGCGAATCCAGTCGTAGAGGATGTAGACAGGGTCGTCCTGCGCTTTCCCTTTCGGAATGACAACGTAGAAGTCGTTGGTGTAGGGATACTCCTTTGAGGCGATGGTCTCGTTGCTCGGCGCAACACCGTCAACACTGAGAATCTTTGAGCGCGAGAGCTTGTCAGTCTCCATGTTGGTCAGATAGTAATAGACCGTGTAGCCGAGCGCATCTTTGGAGTTTTCATAGTCGGCGACCACCTCGAGCAGACCGATCATCGAGCCGATGACCTTGTCGGTGGGGGCGTCCATCAGTTCGTCACCGAGGTCGATCAGCTTGTCAAAGAGCGTCTGGCTGCCGCTGTCCTTGTTTCTCTGGTAGGGGATGATCTCACTCTGCGAGCCGCCCACCTCGCTCCAGCTCTTGAGTTTGCCGCGGTAGATGTCTTTGATCTGCTCGGTGCTCAGAGAGTCGATCGGGTTGTCCTCGCCTGTGATAAACACCAGCGCGTCGCGGCCAACCGGCGTCATCTCCCACTCGAAGCCCTGCTCCTCGGCGTACTCTTTCGCCTCCTGCGACGGCTCATAGGCCAGCAGAATGTCAAAGGTGCCGTCGACCAGAGCCTTGTAATTGTCGGTGGTCGACCCCTCAAACACGATGAGTTGGCCCGCCGACTCCCGGTCGATGCCGAGAACAGAGGCCGTCACCGCCTCGCCGAGCGGCAGCGCCGCCAGCGATCCGCCCATCCTGGGGTAATTGTCCTGTGTGAATACAAAGGTTCCGTCGGGCTGTGAGGGCTCCTGTTTTGGCGCGCAGCCCGAAAATCCCGCCGCGAGCGCTGCCGCAAGCAGAAGCGCCGTGAGTTTCTTCGCGTTTTTCATCGTGTTCTCCTCCTAGTCCAATGTTGTTGTGGGAATTCGGATAATCCAGTTCTCCTCAAGGTCAACAATCCCCGAGTAGAGCGCACCCTGCACATCAAAGTACCCGTTTCCGAGGTCGCGGATGGAGCGGTAGTTCTGCGAGATCAGAAAATTCCCCTCGGCGTCGATCAACCCTGTGCGGCCGCTGCCCGTATCGCTCACAAGAATGGCATCATTCAAGACGTAGGCATAGCAGTCGTGAAACAGCGGACCGACCTGATTGCCCTGCCGGTCGACGAGCATGACATCCTGTGTATAGCCCTCGTCGGTGGCGGACGAAATCATTGTCACAATCAGAGGCAGCTGCTCGCCGCAGTAACTCACATACTCGCCGCCGTCGATGTGAAATTGTCCCTCGGACGTGAAGACGTCAATGCCGTCGTTGATCCTCTGGTAGAAGACATTGCCCCCTGTGGAGCTCGCTGCCTGGCTGTGGTTCGGCAGCTCAAGAAAGGTATTGCTCACCGTGTCAAAGAGCGAGTAGACGCCATTTTTGCACACGCTGACCGTTGTGTCGCCGTTCCAGAAGCTGACGTAGTCATACTCGGCCGGCAGAATCTCTCTTCCGTCGGCGTCTATCACACCGTATCCTGTCTGCGTCTGAACGGTATAGAGTCCTGCGCCGTTCGACTGGATGTATTGATATTGCGGCTCGACAACCCAGTTGAAGTTTTCATCGAGGATTCCCCACTGGCCCTCCCGCAGCATGACAGTCGCGCGTCCCTGTTCCAGAGAGCCGATGGAGCGAAACGCGGGAGATTCCACCGGTGTGCCGTCCTCCCGGTAGAAGCGGTAGCCGTAATTCTCCTCGTCAACCGGGCCGCTGACCACGTAAAACTCATCCATCGCGTAGTCGAGATAGCCCTGTATTTCAGGAAAGAGGGGCTGTGCATCCTCAAGGGAGTAGAGTGTGCTGTAGGTGAGATAGAGATCATCCTCCCAAGCCGAGCGGCAAAAAGCGAATTTCCCGTTACCAAAGTAACCGAGATAGCCTGCCTGCGGCCCAAGGGACCAGCGGCCCTGCCCGTCTATCACGACGGTGAGCTCCGTGTAATCGGACTCGGTCGCGTTTTCCTCATCCATCAGAAGACTTGCGCTGATGATCCGATTGCCCTCGCTGTCCTCCCTTACATGGACACTGCGATAGACCGGATCCACCACAATGCGACCCTGCGCGTCGCACAGGCCATAGATGGCCTGCACCTCCCAGGTTCCCTCGCCGATAATCTTGCCCGCGTAGGGGTAGAGCTCACCGTAGTCGTCGCGCGGGATGAGGTGATCGGTATACTCCTCATAGTAGCGGCTGCTGATCTCCCGCACGCCCTCATAGGGCTCGAGATCCGGCAGGCGTGTCAGATGAAACGCCGTCGTCGGCGTCTCATCCGGGCTGTCGTTTGCAGGCTGCCCGGTGCAGCCCACACAGCTCAAAAGCAGTGCGGCGGCCAGCAGGCAGATCACTTTTTTCAAGGCGGACACCTCCCCGGTTAAGTTCAAAAGACCGTCTGCTCTTTAGACGGTTATATGGCCGGTATTGTTCCAGATAAAAGAGGCGGCGCACACAGTGCGCCGCCTCTTGTTGTCCCTATCGGCTCAAATAGTTGTAGAGCATGAAAGCCGCCTCCGCCCGGGTGGCGGTGCGCGCGGGGGCAAAATTGCCCGCACCGTCGCCGTGCACCACGCCGAGCCCCTGGGCAATGGCCGCATAGCCGAGCACGTCCTCCGGGATGTTCGCGGCATCCCGGAAAGAGCAGCGGAAGATACCCGGGAGCTTCGCGACCTCCCCATACCCCGCGCTGTCAAGCAGCAGGCGCACCGTCTCGGCCCGGGTCATCAGCCGGTTCGGATCGCGCTCGGCCCGGGTGAGAAGCCCCATGTTGTAAGCGACTTCGTAGAGGCTCTCGAGCTCCTGCTCCCCGCCCGCCGGGTCAAAGAGATGGCCCTGTGTACTCGTCAGCAGCGCGAGAAGATCGCGCTGGGTGAGCGCTTCGTTGGGACGGAAGCTGCCGCCGAGATATCCGACGCCATATTTTGCGAGCGTCTCAATCTGGGGATAGGCGGCGCCGAGGTCGTCGTAGGTGATCGCCCGGCTCACACTCTCATAAAAGATGGCCTCGCCAGTCTTGGCGTCTATACCGCGCACCGTCCTGTCGCTCTCGAGCGTGTAGGCGAGCTTCAGACGATAGAGGTAGCCGTAGCCCGTCTCGGCGAGCGGTCTGTAGTCCGGCGCCGAGAGGTCGATCTTCTCCGGCAGACTGCGGTAGCCGAGCTCCACCGCAAACGTGGCGAAATAGGCCGCGAGTGCCTCGTCCTGCGAGACAATGCCCTCGGCGCTGTCAAAGGTCACTTCAAGATCAAAATCACTATAGTAGGTTGAGATGGAGCCGTCGCTCGCATCCACGCCGACCGTGATGCTGTTGGCGGGCAGGAAGTAGCCCTCGTGCCGATGCGCATAGGTCAGCGAGTGAAACATCGTGTATTTGTCGTCTCTCGCATCGCTGCTTGCATAGAGCGCAGATTTTGCAAAAGCCTCGCCGCACTGCTCACGCAGAAAGGCCTCGGCTGTGGTCTGAGCGGCAGAAAAGCTCACCGGGCGGGCGGCATTCTCCTCATAGGGAGCGCTGCTGGAAACCGCCAAAAGCGCGCCGGTTCTGGCGTTTTGGGTGACGTTCCTGCGCCAGATGCCGTTGTCCGTCTTTTTGGCATACTGCAGGCGGGCCGACACGTCTGCCGTCTCCCGGTCCACCGAGTAGGAGACATTCGCCAGCGTGTAGCCGGACAGTCCCAGCGCGTCGATGCCCCTCGCTTTGGCGTCGAGCTGCTGCTTTGTCAGCACGCCGTCAAGTTTCTCGATTCCGTCGAGTTCCGACTCGCTGAGACCCAGGTCGGCTGTCGACTCATTGGTCGCGCCGCCGGCGCCGGGAGACGATTTTATCGCGTCCTCATAGCGCTCGCTGACATTGACAAGCTCGCCGGTCGCGGCGTCGACCAGATACTCGTCGCCTCTCTCAGGCAGATAGCGCAGCACGGCCCGGTTCCCCTCATCCGACAGAACATACTCAAGGCGCAGCGAGAGCTTCTGTTTAAGCAGTTCCCCCGCGTGTTGTGCGCTCGCTGCCGGCACAGCCGACGGGATGCCGCCGATGTGCTGCTCGCTTACGTCGTCACGGCGGAAGTGTACAATCTTTCCGTCCGCCGCGCGCACCGAGATGGAGACGGACAGCGGCGAGGGCAGACCATTGAGTAAAACGGTTCCGCTGAAGTAGTACCGGGTGGTGCCGAGGGAGCCGACCGTGTCGTTTTCCTCAAGCGAGACGCTCTCGATCGGCTTTTCAAGCACCGTACCCAAAAAGGTCATGGCCGCCGCGTGGGCCTCCTCCCTGCTCATCTTGGGAAACGAGGGCGCAAAGCCCCGCCCGCCGCTCTCTGCGAAATCATCGGAGTAGCGGTAGGTGAGCACCTTGCCCGACTCGAGCGCCTGCACGGTGAGCGAGCGCCCCTGCGCGCTCCACTGAAGCCGCCAGCACGGGCTCAGAGTACCCTCCTCGAGCTCGCCGTAAAACTCGTCGTACTCGTCGCCGATGCCGAGCGTGTTCTTCACAGCGCTCGTCACGGCGGCAAGGCGGGTCTTCACATCCTCCTGCGCAGCGCCGGCCGGAAGCGCTGCGCCGCAGAGAAGCACCACCGAAAGTAGAATTGCCAGATACTTTTTCATCCGAAATCCCTCCCGATTTTTCTGATATCCGTTTAGACGGAAAAATGTGGCGTAAGTTCCAAAAAAAGCGGCGTGGAAAATTCCACGCCGCCTCTTGTTATTCCACTGATTTGAGTGATTCGACCATGCTGACCTTTTTGAGTCTCTGGTGCATCACCAGGTTGACCACAATGGCAAATACAAAAGTCATCACCGCCGCATACAGATAGCTCATGGGCTGAATCTGACGGCCGAACATCACAATGTCGATCTCGGCTGTGACAATGACAAAGTGGTGCAGCAGCACGCCCCCAAAGAGCCCTGCAACGGTGCCGATCAGGGTCAGCGCCATGTTCTCCCGGTAGACATAGGCCGAAACCTCCCGGTCGTAAAACCCGAGCACCTTGATGGTCGCTATCTCGCGGATTCGCTCGGTCACATTGATGTTGGTCAGATTGTAGAGTACCACGAATGCGAGCGCACCCGCCGCCACAATCAGCACGATGACCACCATGTCAAGGCTCCTGATAACGTCGCCGAACTGATCGCGGATGTCGGCCGTGCTCGTCGCGGTGAGCACGGCATCGTCGAGCAGCAGGTCTTTCGAGAGAGCCTCCTGCTCGCCCGCATGGCCGTCGGCCATTGTGATGGTCAGACCGTTGAACGCGGGCGGCTCACCGAAACAGCTCTCATAGAGCGCCGGTGAGAGAAACACATAGTGGTAGGTGTAGTTTTCCATCACACCCGAAATGGGCACCTCCACGCTTTTTCCCGTGCTGTCACGAAGCGAAATCCGGTCGCCCGGGCTGAGATCAAGCTGTGTCGCGAGCTTCTCTGTGATGACCGCACCGGTGTCGTCAAAGGCGACCGGCGTCTCGGAGCGCCGCTCGCGCATGGTGACAAACTGCCCCAGCAGCTCGCCGCTCTGCGGCACAAAGAGGTTGACCTCCATCGTGCCGGTATCCGCGACCGCGTCATAGGTGTCCTGCAGCATGAGCATGCTCGAGCCGACTCTGTCGTCTCGTTCGACGCTCGCACGCACTTCGTTCGCGCCGTCCTGCTCATCGTTTAAAATCACCATGAGATCGTAGTGAAAGATCTCGTCGAACTGTACGGCGATGATGTCGTTGATCGAGTCCTTGACGCCGAAGCCTGTGAGCATCAGCGCGGCGCACCCGGCAATACCGACAACCGTCATCAGCATGCGCTTTTTGTAGCGGAAGAGGTTGCGCGCCGTCACTTTCTGAATGAAGCCCAGATGATTCCAGAGAAAGCCGATTCGCTCAAGAAAGATCCGTTTGCCCGCCTTGGGCGCTTTCGGGCGCATCAGCTGCGCAGGCTCGGTCGCAAGCTCTCTGTAGCAGGCAGCGAGCGCCGAGACAACCGTACAGGCCACAGCCGCAGCGGTGGAGATGAGCGCAAGGCCGCCGTGGAAAGGCGTGAGCACGTCAGGCAGCTGGTACATGATGCCGTAGGCGTTGAAGATGACCGTCGGGAAGAGCCAGAATCCCACTGCGAGTCCCACCGCACTGCCAAGCAGACTCGCGACCACCGCATAGAGCACATACTTTGACGCGATGGCAAATTTCCCATAGCCGAGAGCCTTGACTGTACCAATCTGGGTGCGCTGCTCCTCCACCATGCGGGTCATGGTGGTCAGGCACACGAGCGCCGCCACCACTAGAAAGAACAGCGGAAAAATCTGTGCGATGGCGTTGATGCGGTCGGCGTTGTCGTAGTAACCCTTTGCACCCGCGTTGTCGCTGCGGTCGTAGTAGTACCACACCGGCGTCTTGAGCTCGGCAAGCTCCTGCTCGGCGTCGGCAATCTCCGCCTTTGCATCGGCGATCTCCTGGTCCGACTCGCGCTTGCCGTCCTCATACTCCCGCTCGCCGTCGGCGAGCTCTCGGCGGCCCTCGGCGAGATCGTTTCGGGCCTTTTTGAGTTCACTCTCACCCCTGGCCTTTTCGTCTTCAAACTCCGCCGTCTTCTCCGCAAGCGTCACATAGCCGTCGTCGAGTTCCTGTCGGGCATCGGCAAGCTTCTTCTTCGCGTCGTCAAGCTCGGTTTTGGCCTCGCTGAGCTCCCGCTCGGCGTCTTCGATCTCAATGCGGGCGTCGTCGAGCTTCTTCTTGTTCTCCTCCAGTTCCGCCTTGCCCTCGGCAAGCTCCTCGCGGGCCTTTTTGAGCTCCCGCTCGCCCGACTCCAGGCTGCGCGCGGCGCTCTCAAGCTGTGAGCGCGCGCTGTTGATCTCAGTCCAGCCTCTGTCAATGGTCTGCTGCTGCGTGTCGAGCTGCGTCTCCATCCCGTCGAGCATCCCGCCGAACACCACGGCGGCGCCGGGATCCAGTGTGCCCGCTTTCGCCTGCTCGATGTAGCTCTGAACAAAGGCGCCGAGCGTCGGCTCGTAGGCCGACGCACCGGCCACAATCGCAGCCGCCTGCTCATCGGAAACGGCGGTGGGCGCCGCCGCGACGACGCGCAGCGAGGCGAGAAGCTGCTGGCCCTGTTCCAGAGCTGTCTGGCCCTGCCGCAGCTTCTCTTCGTTGGCCGCTATTTCATCCCAGCCTGCGCTGACCTTGCGCCAGCCGGCGTCGATGCTCATCACAGCCTCGTAGATCTGGCGCTCCGCGTCTGCGATCTCCGCCTCGGCCTTTGGAATCTCTATATCCGCCTTGGCCTTGGCATCCAGGTACTCAAGCCGCCCCTCTTCAAAGTCGGCGACGCCCTCGTTGTACTCCGCGAGGCCCTTCTCGTATTCGGCGACGCCGTCGGCATATTCCGTCTCGCCGTCGGCGAGCTCCTGCCGGGCGTCGGCGAGCTGCTGCTCGGCATCGGCAATCTTCTCGTCAAACTCCCGCTGTGCGTCGGCGAGCTCCCTCTCCCCGTCGCGCAGCTCTTCTCTCGCATCGTCAAGTTCGCGGCGCGCCTTGGAAAGCTCCTCCTGCTGGGTCTTCTCGCCGTCGGCGAGCTCGAGTTTTGCATCGTCGATCTTCTCGCGTGCCTCAGCGACGATTTCCTCATAGCGCTCAATCTCGCGGCGCTCACCCACGGCCTCAATGTTGACGCGGGCTTTTTTCAGCAGCGCGGCATACTCCTGCTCGTAGCTTTTGACGTCCGCCGTGCCCCGGACAGTCAGGTAGACTTCGGTGTAGACCTCAGTCTTGAACTCCGACTCGGGCAGCATGGCGTAGTAGGTGACACTGCCGCTGCCGATTGTGGTGTTGCCGCGCTCAAACGAGATGTAATAGGGCGACTCAACCATGCCGACGATGGTGTAGCTGCTGTGGCGCAGCGAGTCGGTGATGGGATTCTCGGAGTCGCCCGACTCCAGCTCGAGCACATCGCCGATGGAAAGGCCGCTCTTCGAGCCCCCTGTAAAGCCGCTGACCACATCGCCGTTTGCCTCAATGAGACACTCGCCCGGCTTCTCCGGGTAGCGTCCGGCCTTGAGAACCGGTCGGTTGATGTAGTCGGGATCCCCCTCGCCGCGGGTCTCCGGGTAGGCGTGAAGCCGTACGACGCGCCCCGCGCCGTCGCCCGTGACCACCGCATCCACCGAGTAGGAGGGCATCAGCCCCTCGACCACCGAAAGCGAACGAAGCGCCTGCACATCGTCCTCGGTGAAGCCGTAGGTCGATACGAGACGCATATCCATCAGGTTGTTCTCTTTGAAAAAGGTGTCCGCCGTGAGCTTCATATCGGGCCCTGTGGCCTTGATGCCCGCAAAGAAGCCGACCCCCAGCGCCACAATGGCAAAGATGGACAGAAAGCGCGTGCGCGTCTTCCAGATTTCGCGGAAGATGTCCTTGAGAAATGACCTGCTCACGTTACCATTCAATCCTTTCCACCGGCAGGGGCTCGGGATTCAATGTGACGCTGCGAACCTTGCTGTTTTTCATTTTGATTACGCGGTCGGCCATGGGGGTGATCGCCTGGTTGTGAGTGATGACAATCACGGTCATACCACTCTCGCGGCAGGTGTCCTGCAGCAGCTTTAAAATGGTCTTACCGGTCTCATCGTCGAGCGCGCCTGTCGGCTCGTCGCACAGCAGCAGCTTCGGCCGCTTTGCGAGAGCGCGGGCAATGGCGACGCGCTGCTGTTCACCGCCCGAGAGCTGCGCCGGAAAGTTTGAGAGCCGCTCGCCGAGGCCCACGCTGCGCAGCACCTCGTCTGCCGGGATCGGGTTGCGGCAGATCTGGCTTGCGAGTTCGACATTCTCGCGTGCCGTGAGATTCTGCACCAGGTTGTAAAACTGAAACACAAAGCCGATGTCATAGCGGCGGTAAGTCGTCATCCTGCGGGGGGTGTACTTGCTGATGTCCTCACCGTCCACAAGAACCACGCCCTCGTCGCAGGTATCCATGCCGCCGAGGATATTGAGAATCGTCGTCTTTCCCGCGCCACTCTGACCCACCACGACCGCGAATTCGCCCTTTTCAATGGAAAAGCTCACGCCGTCGGACGCCGTGATGGTCACCTCGCCCATCCGGTAGCGCTTATAGACATCCTGTAACGTGACAAAACTGCTCATACCAATCACCATTTGTCTTCATTTTGTAGCTCTATTATCCTCGATTTTTACTGAAAAGGTATGAATAATTTATGAATATTGGCCCGGTCGGTTTGTCTTTTCTACTGATTTTATGGAAATTCTTTCATTTCGCCGGCTGAGTGGGTATAATGGTCTTATCAGCGGCCGATTCCAGCGGCCTGCACAGGGAGAGCACACGATGAAATTTGAGAGAAACAACCGCTATTTTCAAATTGCGCTTTACGCCTTTGGCGTGATTGCGGCGTCCACGCTGCTGGCACTGTTTTTGATGAACTACTCCTACTTCAGCAGCCGCTTTGCGGCCTTTTTCGCGCTGCTCACGCCCTTTGTGTATGGCTTTGTCTTCTCCTATCTGCTCAACCCCTGCCTGAATTTCGTCGAGCGAAAGCTGCTTTGCCGGGTGGACAAGCCGCGGCTCAAGCGCGTGCTCGGGCTGATCCTGACGTATTTGTTCGTCCTGCTGCTCATCGCGGTGTTTCTCTATATCGTGGCGCCCCAGATCGGCACAAGTCTCGCGGGGCTTGTCTCTTCGACGCCAGCCTATCTGCGCCAGTTTGAAATCTTTCTCAACACCACCGTGCGCGAGCTTCTCGAAAACCTGTCCATCGACGCGGCGACCATCGAGCGCATCATCACCCCCGCAGAGGAGATCTTCGCAAAAGTCGGAACCTATCTGCTCGACAACATCCCCCAAATTCTCAACTTCACTCTCGCCGTGACATCGGGGCTGAAGAACTTCGCTCTCGGCTTCATCATCTCCATGTACATGCTCTACAGCCGCGAGCGGTTCATCGCCCAGTCAAAGAAGATCACCTATGCCATTCTGCCGAAAAAACGGGCAGATGGCGCAATGGGTCTCTTCCGCTTTGTTCACAAAACATTCTCCGGCTTCATCACGGCCAAGCTCGTCGACTCGGCCATCATCGGTGTGCTCTGCTTTATCGGCATGAGCATTCTGCGCATCCCCTACGCGCCGGTCATCAGCCTCATCGTCGGCATCACCAACGTCATTCCCTATTTTGGCCCTTTCATCGGCGCAATTCCGAGCATCATCATCGTCTTCTTCGAGAGCCCGATCAAAGCGGTGATCTTCGCCGTCTTCATCCTTGTGCTGCAGCAGTTTGACGGCAATGTGCTCGGGCCCCGGCTGATGAGCAACTCGACCGGTATCTCGGCTTTCTGGGTCATCTTTGCGGTTCTGGTCTTCGGCGGTCAGTTCGGCCTTGTCGGCATGTTCATCGGCGTGCCTGCCTTTGCCGTGCTCTTCACCATTGTGCGCTCGATCATTGAGAGCCGTCTGAAAAAGAAAAACATGCCCGTCTCCACTGCAAGCTATATGGTCCCCGGTGAGATCGAGCCCGTCAAAACAACCAGTGAGGAGCCTCGTCCATGAATCATATTCCCCGCCGGTATGGCCTGCTGACCGCCTGCACCATGATCGTCGGCATCGTCATCGGCTCCGGCATCTTCTTTAAGACCGACAACATCCTCATGAGCACCGGCGGCAGCGTCACATTTGGAGTGCTGCTGTTTGTTCTGGGGGCGGTGAGCATCGTCTTCGGCAGTCTCACCATTGCGCAGCTCGCCTCGCGCACCGACGAACCCGGCGGCATTGTCGGCTACGCGCGCGCCTTTCTCTCACCGCGCACCGCCTGTATCTTCGGCTGGTTTCAGGCCTTTGTCTACTTCCCGACGCTCACAGCCGTAGTCTCCTATGTGGTGGGGGTCTATCTTGATATGCTCTTCGCGTGGCACCTCACGCTGGGACCCACTGTTTTAGTCGGCTTTTGCGTGATGAGCGCACTGTTTGTCTTCAACACACTCTCAGCGCGCCTGGGCGGCTGGCTGCAAAACACCGCGACCATCGTCAAGCTCATTCCCCTTTTCTTCTTCATCGCCGCAGGGCTGCTCTTTTGAAAGCCTCAGGCTGTGCTGAGTGCCCCCGCAGTGAAATCAGTCGGCACCTTTGCCATACTGGCCGCTGTCGGCCCGATTGCGTTCTCCTTTGACGGGTGGATTGTCTCGACCTCCATCGCCCACGAGATCAAAGACGCACGGCGCAATCTTCCCATTGCGCTGACCGTGGGCGCCGGGTTTGTACTTCTCGTCTATGCGCTCTACTTCGTCGGCATGTGCGCTCTCGTGGGGCCAGATACCATCCTGGCGCTCGGCGACGCGCACATCTATGTCGCCGCAGAACAGTTCCTCGGCAGCGCCGGGGCAAAACTTGTGCTCATCTTTGTCGTGATCTCGGTCGTCGGCACAGTCAATGGTCTTGTGCTCGGCAGCATCCGCCTGCCCTATTCGCTGGCGCTTCACGGGTACTACCCCGGCTCCCGGCGAATCGCGCGGCTGAACCCACGCCTGGGTCTCTCACCCTGGTCGGCGGGCGCCGCCTGGCTGACCGCCGCTGTCTGGATGGCCGCGCACTACCTCACCCAGAGGTTTCATCTGCTGCCGAACTCCGACATCTCAGAGATCTCCATTGTCATGAGCTATCTGCTCTACCTGCTGCTGTACGTCAGAGTCTTCTCGCTCTACCGCCGCGGCGAGATCCGCGGCGCCGTGCGCGGTGTGCTCTGTCCGCTTCTCGCGGCGATGGGGTCGCTGTTCATCCTGACCGGCGGCATGCAAAACCCGTTTTTTCCCTGGTATGCGGCGTTCTGCTGTCTTGTCATGGCAGCGGGAGGGCTCTACCATCACCGCCACACATAAAAAAACAGAGGCCCGAGCAGCTTGCTCGGGCCTCTTTCATAAGATCATTGTGCCGGTTCAGCGGCGGGGAACATCTTCTTATAGGAAAAGGCGAAGACCGTACAGGTCGTCAGTGTGGCCAGTGTGTCGGCAATCGGCTCGGCGGTGAAGATGCCGGTAACACCAAAGGGCCGCGCTAGAATCATCACCAGCGGAATGAGCAGTACCACCTTGCGCAACAGCGCCAGGAAGAGTGAGATTTTCGCCCGGCCGACCGCCATAAAAGTCTGCTGGCAGGCAATCTGAGCCCCCATGAGAAAATAGGCGCTCATGAAGATCCGAATGGCCCACGTCGTGTAGGCGATGACCGGCGCCTTGTCGGAGAAGATCCCGATGAACACCTGCGGGAAGAGCATGACCGAGCCCCAGATGACAACCGCCATGGAGAACGAAGACGCCAGCAGCAGCCAGAATGCCCGCTTGCAGCGGTGGTACTGCTTCGCGCCATAATTGTAGCTGATGATGGGCTGGGCGCCCTGGGTCAGCCCCATCACCGGCATGAGTGCGAACTGCATGATGCTCGCAATGATGGTCATTGCGCCCACGGCCTCGTCGCCACCCTGCGCCTGAAGATTCGCATTGAGCACGATGTTGAGCAGACTCTCAGTCGCCTGCATGACAAAGGGCGCCATGCCGAGCGCCAGCACCGGCAGGATGTACTCCTTTTTCAACCGGAGATTTGCCGCGCGAATGCGCAGCTTCGAGCGTTTTCCAAAGAGAAATTGCAGCACCCATGCCGCCGAGACCGCCTGGGAGAGTATGGTCGCGAGTGCCGCGCCCTGTACTCCCATATCCAGCGCGAACATGAAAATCGGGTCGAGCACAATGTTCAAACACGCCCCGATGAGAATGGTGAGCATTCCCGTCTTGGCGTAGCCCTGCGTGTTGATGAAAGAATTGAGCCCCAGCGCAATCTGCACAAAGACCGTTCCCACAAGATAGATGGTGATGTACTGCGTCGCGTAGACGACCGTGTCTTCACTCGCGCCGAACATCATCAAAAGCGGTCTCTCAAACACGAGGAAGAACACGGTGAGCAGCACTGACAGCGACAGCAGCACCGTCACACAGTTGCCCAGAATCTTCTCGGCCTTGTCGTTGTTGCCCTCGCCCATGGCGATGGCCGCCCGCGGCGCGCCGCCCATGCCGACCAGCGCCGAGAACGCGGAGATGAGCATGATGATGGGGAACGTGACGCCGACGCCGGTAAGCGCCGTCTGACCGATATCCGGCAGGCGGCTGATGTACATGCGGTCGACAACGTTGTAGAGGGCGTTGATCAGCTGCGCGAAAATGGCGGGCATCGCCAGCCGAAACAGGAGCTTGCCGATGCTTCCCGACCCGAGGTCGGCAGAGGACTGATTCAAAGAGATCTCTTCCTTTCATAAGAATCTACATAGGAAAAATATTACCACAAATGGGCCCTGGTTTCCACAAAAAAAGAGCCTTGCGGCTCTTTAAACCTCTCTCTGGCTTGTCACCTTGCGGCGCAGCAGACGCGAGAGTTCCTTTGCGCGGCCGCCCTCAATCTGGCGCTTGCTCACAGAGAACACTTGCGTCGCGGAGATGTGCAGATAGAAGTGGCTTCTGGTGTCGTACACGCGGGCGATCTGCTCGTAGTGGATGGTGGCCACGCTCTTTTTGTTGGCATAGCGGATCTCACAGGTGAAACCGCTCTGCTCAAAGGTGAGGACGACCATTTTCATCTCACCCGCCGCGGCAATGTAGTCGCGGTAGCTCTTGCGCGAGATGATGAAGTATCGCAGCAGCAAAAGCAGCATGATAACCGCTGCCAGCACGAGATAGAACAGCCCGAAAAACTCGTTTCGCACCAGATCAATCACGCCCCACAGAGCGAGCGCTGCCACAATGACCAGCAAGAGCAGTCCCTTGCGCAGAAGCACATGAAATCCCATATAGGCGTAGTAATCTCTCTTTGGATTTTTGGAATACGCAACGATTGGATACTGCATGGCCCCTCCACAAAACACTTGTTTTCGCCCTTTTTCGCCAGTCCGACAATCCAAATTATACGGCCCCTCTCCCCCCGTGTCAACCAAATTGCAAAAAAGGTCTCAGACAGCCGGACGAAACAAATTTTGTACCCCGACCGTCTAATAACACGTATTGTCTGCGCACATTTTTCCAAAAAGTACTTTTTACATTTGGAAGAATGTAGTGTATGATGGAAAGACCAAGGACAAACCCGCTGAGAAAAAACGGAGGAACACAATGGCAATTTCCAACAGAATCAAACGACTCTTCTCCCTGGTGCTGGCGCTCGCGCTTGTGCTGGGACTCATGCCATCGGCTCTCGCCTATGAGGGCACGGGAAACACCCTCTACACTGAGAGTGTCACCATCGGACCCGGCACAGTCTACACCAACGAGTCCGCCTGGCACAATGGCAACGGGAAAGAGACCAGCTACTACATAGAGTACAAGCCCTCTACATCGGTAAAGCCTGTCGCGGTCTATGGCAACAAACTCTATGGCACATCCAACATCGTCACCGCCACAAAATTTCTCACCGACAAGGGTTACTACGTTCTCGGCGGCATCAACGCCGACTTCTTCTCTCTGCAGACCGGCCTGCCGCTCGGCATGGTGGTCATCGACGGTGTGCTGCGTTCCTCCGACGCGGGCAACAATGCCATCGGCTTCTATCCGAACGGCAGTGCTGTCATCGGCAAACCCGGCCTGACGCTGCAGGCCTCTTACACGCCGCCCGCCATTGACACGAGTATCCCCGCGGAACTGCAGCCCGAGGCGACAACGGCAAAGACCTTTGCGGTCGACCACGTCAACAAGCTGCGCACTGCCGCGGGCGGCGTCTATCTGCTGACTCCTGACTTCTCCACAACCAGCCGCACCTCGACAGACGGGGTAAATGTGCTCATCTATGTGACCAGTGGGTCGCTTCGCATCAGCGGCACTGTCACCGGTAAGATCGCCTCCGTGACTCAGAGTGCTGACGCTGTTGCCATTCCGGATGGCACCATGCTGCTCACCTGCGCGGCAGACGGCCCGGCCGACCGCCTCTCAGGGCTCGCCGTCGGCGGTGAGATCAGCATCACTGTCACCCCTGCGAATGCAAATTGGATCGGCGTCGAGCACGCAGTCGGCGGCGGCGATCTGTTGCTGCAAAACGGCGAGATCATGACCGATCTCGACACCTCCATCTCCAACGCCATTACCCCGCGTTCCGCCGTCGGCATCAAAGCGGACGGTACCGTGGTGCTCTTCGCGGTGGACGGCCGCCAGGCAAGCCACAGCAAGGGGCTCTCGCTGTACGACGTGGCGGCTTTTCTCAAGGAAAAAGGCTGCGTGACCGCACTCAACCTTGACGGCGGCGGCTCGACGTCGTTTGCCGTGCGCAATCCCGGCACCGACGGCTCCGTCGTTGTCAACAAGCCCTCAGACGGCTCCAACCGCAAGGTCGCAAACTTCATCATGCTGGTCAACAATGCGCCCACCACCGGCAACTACGCACGTCTGCACCTGCTGCCCTATAAGGCGGTCGTCATGACCGGAGCGAGTGTGGATTTCACCGTGAACGCGACCGACACCAACTACTATGCCATGCCGGTCAATGTGCCGGTCACACTGACTGCCGAATCCTCTGCCGGCACTGTGTCGGGTCAGACTTTCACTGCGGGAGATAAGCCCTACGAGGGCGTCATCTCGGCTGCCATGGGGGCTGTGACCGGAACGGCAGAGCTGGTCGTGACGGACAAAATCGACGATCTCGTCTTCACCATTGCCGGCAAGAGTTCCTCCGTCACATCGCTCAATCTCGACCCCGGTGAGAAAGTCAGCCTCGTTGCCACCGGCTATCTCAATATGCGTCCGGTCTACTCGAGCAACCGCTCTTTCACCTGGGAGATCGTCGACGGAAACATCGGCTCCGTCGATGAGGACGGCGTTTTCACCGCTGCGAGCGGCGTCGGTCTCACAGGTTCCATCAAGGTCAGCTACAACGGCTTTGAGAAAACTCTTCCGGTCACCATCGGAAAGTCCCCCATTCTCATCGACTCCTTTGAGAGTGGCGTCGGCAGCCTTGTCTCCTACCAGGCGGACGACGGCTCGGCCCGGTTTGCCGCCACGGCGGCCACCGCCAAGGACCAGGTCAAATACGGTTCGTCCGCAGCCGGTCTCTCCTATCAGTTCGGAACTCAGGCGGCGCTTCGTATGAGTGCAAACTACATGCTCTCCTCCAATCCGACCAAACTCAACTTCTGGCTCTACGGTGACGGCTCCGGCAATCAGTTCGGCGTGAGCGTGGAAGACAGCAGCGGCAATGTCACCGATATTCCGGTCACGGCTCTCTCTTTCACCGGCTATCAGGCGTTTTCCGTCGATCTGCCCTCCAAGACTGCGAAGATTGCGGGCTTTACGCTGATGCAGACCGAGGGTGCCGCCAAGAGCGGACAGCTCTATCTTGACCAGCTCGTCGGCTCTTTCGGGGAGTTTCAGGACACCTCTGCACCGTCGATCGTCTTCGCCGATCCCGCCGTGGGAGAAACCGCCGTGTTGACGGCCAGAATCACCGACGGCGGCACCGGCATCTCGACGAGCAACATCACCCTCACTCACGACGGCACAAAGCAGACCTTTACCTACAATGCTGCGACCGGCGATCTGTCTTTTCAGCTTCCGGCCGAGACCGGCGGCGGTCTGCACCGGGTGACCATCACGGCCACCGACTTCTCGGGCAACATCTCCCGCGCGAGCTACGAGTACACAACGGCCGGTGACGACCCAGGCAACATCTTCGTCGACATGGCCGGTCACTGGGCCGCGCCCTATGTCAACTACGCCGCCGCCAACAAGATTCTAAACGGCCAGGTCATTGACGAGCTGACCTACTACAACCCCGACAACAACATGACCCGCGCCGAGTTCGCCGTGGCTCTGTCGAACTTTTTGAAAGTGGACAAGTCCGCCTACTCCGCGACCGAGCTTCCTTTCCTCGACACAGGCGACATCCCCGCCTGGGCGCTCGGCGCCGCGAAAGCCATGTATGCCAAAGGGCTCATCGGCGGCAAGCAGTACAACGACGATATCATCTTTGATCCCTACGCCAGCATCACCCGCGCCGAGATCATGACGATTCTCAGCAGAACTCTGCCCGCCGGCTATGCAGCGCCCGAACTCTCGTTTGCCGATGCAGCTGAGATTCCAGGCTATGCGCTCGAGGCGACCAAGATTCTCTGCAACCTCGGCGTGGTCGGCGGCTATGAGGACGGAACCGTCAAGCCCGGCAACCCCGTCAAGCGTTCGGAGGTCGCCAAAATGCTCTTCGGAATGAATTGACGAGGTCACTCAACTTACAAAAGCGTGCAGACAGACTGTCTGCACGCTTTTTTGCGGGCTGACGCGGCGGCGTATTTGAGAGAGGGGAAACCCGCCTCGGCGGATTTCCCCTCTCTTTTTTTCTACCTCTCCAGAGAGCGCTGGCGCCGGATGATCTCGCCGCGGATTCTGCCGAGCAGATAGCTCTCATTGAAGCGCACGTCGACATCCTCCGGGCGGAGCTGTTTGGCGCACTGGTTGTAGTAGTAGGCCTTTTCAAAATCGCCTAGCTTGTCGCAGCAGCAGCACAGGCTCATACACAGCGCAAAGCGCCGGCGGGGGTCCTGTGTCTGCTCAAGGCCGCTCTTCATGCGGGCATAGGCGCTTTCCAGCTGGTCACGGGTGAGGTCGGGCGGCGGGCCGTCCGGATCCTCAAAGGGACAGCGCAGGCCCTGCGGCTCGCTGTTTGTCATTGTCATCACCACGTTTCTCACATTTGGGTGCCCTCTTCTATTCTATGCGCTCCGGCAGCTTTCGCCCATACTTCCACACAAAAAGGCGGCCCGTCAGGGCCGCCCTCTCAAAACTGCATTTCCGTCAGGCGAAAAAGGCCTCCACGGCCTCGGCCACACACAGTGCCGCTGTGGCACCGGGGTCCTGCTTGCCGATGTTCTGCTCGCCGTACCAGGCGGCGCGGCCGAATTTCGGCTTCATCTGCTTTGTCTGCTCCACGCCCTCGGCGGCCGCCCGGCGGCCCGCCGAAGCAAATTCGCCTGCTGTGGCCTGCTCACCGAGCGCTCCCATTGCCTCGGCCGCGGGAATCATGGCGTCGAGAATGGTCTTGTCGCCCTGCTCGGCCTTGCCGCGCTTTTTGATGCCCTCAACCGCCGCCTGTACCATGCCCGGTAGATCGGCGGGAACAAGCGCGGTCTTTCCTTTAACGGACTTTCCGGCCGCCATGACGGCGGAGGCCATCAGTGTGCCCATCGTCGACGGGACTTTCTCCGCCATGGCCATGCCGGCAGCCATGAGCAGTTTTCCCAGATCCTGCTCCGCGCTCGCCGCCATGCTGTCGCTGACGGCGGTAAAGCCGTGCGCCATGGTCAGCCCCAGATCGCCGTCGCCCGCCACCGAGTCGAGCTCACAGAGCAGATCCCGGCTCGCCGCCATCTTGTCCCGAATCGCGCCGAACAGCGCGATCACATCGTCTCTGCTGATTGTCTGCATTGTATGCCCCTCCTATTTCTGCACGAAGAACGGCGTCTCAGCCGGCGCATCGAGAAGCGCCTTGAGCTCGTCATCGAGCTTCATCAGCGTGATGGACATGCCCGCCATCTCCATGGAGGTCGCAAATTCGCCGATGTAGGGCCGATGGACGCGGATGCCCTTCTCTTTCAATACCATGTTGACCTTGCGGTAGATGATGTAGAGCTCCTCGAGGGGCGTCCCCCCGAGGCCGTTGACGAGCACCGCCACCTCGTCGCCGCTCTCATAGGGCACATCCGGCAGCAGTTTGTCCATGATCTCCTCGACGATCTCGTCGGCGCTTTTCATCTTCTCGCGCCGGATGCCGGGCTCGCCGTGGATGCCCATTCCGATCTCCATCTCGTCGTCGCCGATGGTGAAGCCGGGTTTTCCCTTCTCCGGGATGATGCAGGGCGACAGGCCCACGCCGACCGTCCGCACACCTGCGAGGGCACGCTCGGTGACGGCTTTGACCTCATCGAGACTTCTGATCTCGTTGGCAGCCGCCCCTGCAATCTTGTAGGCAAAGAACATGCCCGCAATACCGCGGCGCTTGTCCTCGGAGCCCTTGGGCGCCGAGAGGACGTCGTCGGCCACGATGACCTGCTGCACCTCGATGTCGTCCATATCGGCCATCTCGGCGGCCATGTCAAAGTTCATGATGTCGCCGCCGTAGTTGCCGTAGATGTACAGCACGCCCGCGCCGTTGTCGATGGCCTTTGTGATCGAGAGCATCTGATTTGCGCTCGGCGAGGCGAACACATTGCCCACCGAGCAGCCGTCGATCATGCCGTCGCCGACATACCCCAAAAAGACGGGCAGATGGCCCGACCCGCCGCCGGTGGTAATGGCCACCCGGCCCGGCCGCTTTCCCTTTTCTGTTATGATACAGCGCAGATCACCGCCCGCCGTGGTGAGCATATCAGGATGGGCAGCGAGGATTCCCTCAAGCATCTCGTCGACAAAATTCTCCGGAGCGTTCATCATTTTTTTCATAATCATGTTCTCGCATCCTTTCCCTGTTTACTGTCTTAAAAGGTCTGATTCATTTTATCACAATAGCACAAAAACATGCAATCAAAACCGCCTGTTTTACTGCACTTTTCTTTTTTACCCGACTGTGCTATACTATAGAAATCAAACAGCTGGGAGGCAACGCAAATTGGATCAGTTTCAGAGAATTCAGCAGCTCAACCCCGACCTGACCATCAACCACATCAAAAGCACCGCCTTTGCCAAATACGGCCGGGTCTACGAAGAGGAGTTTGACACCTCGGTCTATCTTGATTTTCTGGCGAAAAAGGTGACGCTGCCGAAGAATACCCCGACCTCCTTTTTCCCCAACGCGAAGAAGATGACCAAGTGCCCCGCCTCAGTGGATATCGCGCGCTACGTCTTCGGCGGCCTCAACATCCAGGTGGGCTACAGCGCGTCGCTCAACTCGCGTGTCAACCAGCTGGAGTACCATAAGACCAGCGAAGTCTCCGTGGGGCTCAACGACCACATTCTCTTTCTCGGCGACCCCGCAAGGCTCTTCAACAACCGCTTCGACACGGGCGACCTTGAAATCTTCTACGTGCCGGCCGATACGCTCTATGAGCTCTATCCCCGCGTGCTGCACAGCATGCCCTGCAAGGTGAGTGCCGAGGGGTGCCGCAACGCCGTAATCAACCTTGATACCGCCTACCACGCGCCCTCTTTCAAGGGCACCTACACCGCCGAGTCAAAGATTCTGATTCTGGTCAACACCTGGCTGATTGCCCACCGTCAGACGCCGGGCGCCGCCGAGGCCGGTATCCCGCTGAGTCTCGACGGGGAGAACATCGAAATTCGCTACTGATGCCGTCAGAGCGCCGCCACAGGCGGCGCTCTTATACTCTTCACGAAATGTTCAGAGAATTCGCGTTGACTGGTTCCCCAGAATATGGTATCGTTAAGAAACACCATCAGTAAAAGAGGTATGCGCTATGGATTATCAGATTATCGGCGACAGCTGCTGCGATCTCTCCGAGCAGATGCAGCAGGAGCTCGGCGCCCAACTCGTTCCGCTCAAAATCACCGTGGAGGACCGCTCCTTTGTCGACGACGAGAATCTCAACACCAGAGAGCTGATCGCCGCCATGAAGCAGAGCCACCGCCCCGCACGGACCTCGTGCCCGTCGCCGAGTGACTTTCTCGCCCGCTTTAAGAAGTCGAGCGCCGACTTTATTGTCACGCTCTCCTCGAAGCTCAGCGGCACATACAACAGCGCGCGAAACGCCGTTGAGATGATACGGGCCGAATACCCGGATAAGATCGCCCATGTCTTTGATTCCAAGAGCGCCTGCGCGGGCGAAGTCCTCGTTGCGATGAAGCTCAGAGAGTACATCAATCAGAACTTCGACCCCCAGAAGATCATCGAAAAGGTCGAGCAGTTCATCGACAATATGAAGACCTTTTTCGTGCTGGAGAGCCTTGACAATCTCGTCAAAAACGGCCGCATCAGCAAGGTGACCGGAACGCTTGCGAGCATCATGTCTCTGCGCCCCATCATGGGGGCGGACGGCCACGGCGAAATCGCCCTGTTTGAGCGGGTTCGCGGCACGCAGAAAGCCCTGTCGCGGCTCGTCGATATGATCGGCGAGCAGTGTTCGAACATCAGCGAGCGCATTCTGGTGATTGCCCACTGCAACAACCCGGCCCGTGCGCAGGACTTTCGCCGCCAGGTGGAGGCAAAGTATGATTTCAGGCAGATTCAGGTGGTCGAAACCAGAGGTCTCTCCACGGTCTATGCCAACGACGGCGGAATCGTCATCGCCTTTTAGTTCACATGAAAAAAGCACCCGCACTCGAGGGTGCTTTTTATTTGCCTAGATGAGCCGGTAGACCAGTCCGGCGTCGGTGCTCCCGCTCACCGGCTCGCCGTCCGCGCCGCACAGCATGCAGCTGACCCGCCCGATGCGCAGCTCCCGCAGCGGCGCCTGTTCGCTGCGGTAGTGGAATTCGACTGTGTAGCTGCCCCCTCTGCCGCGAATATCGGTCTGCGTGAGCAGAGCCTGTCTGCCGTCGGCGCTGAGCTCAATTTCAGCGCCCGCCGGGCCGAGCCTGATATCCTTTCGGCTGATGCGCACAGCGGCCAGCAGCTCTATCCGCGTCCCTCTGAGCGTGAGGCTGCAAAGAGTGACGGCAACCCCCTCAGCCAGAGAAATTTTCTCATCAAGTTTTGTCAAATCAATACTGGAGCTCTCCATGGCAACCCCTCAAGAATGGTCAATTTGTTTCGCTGTCCACCATTTCTGGGTAGACATCTTTTCTTATTATACCATTCTTTCTAGATATTACCATAGAAAAAAGCAGATGGGAAATTTTCCCATCTGCTTTCTTTCAGTCCTTTGGCACCATGTGCAGCGGATTGAGCACAAGCTCACCAAACGTCTTCATGCTGTAGAGCGCCGCGATGTCGTCAATGCCATTGTCCTCAATATAGTCATAGACGCCGGTCGCGTAGTAGCGCAGGTCCATCATGTGAACCTCGGAATAGTTCGCCGCGAGATAGGGCAGCAGAACATGGGCATAGCTGTCCTTGATGAGAAGCAGCTTTCGGCCGTTGCCCTGCTCATTGTGCGTGACGACAAGCGCATGGTTGCCTCCCTCGTAGACCGTGTACTGGTCCTTTTCCTCCAGACGCTCACGCCAGAAGAGAGAGTCTCTCTCGGTGCCGTCGTCCACCACAGTCATGGGAATTTCCGGGTTGTCGGTTTTGACATTGAGCACAATGCTGTCCGGTTCGACATGCTTATAGCCCGAGGTGGAGTAGAGCGTGCCGCGAAATTCCTCACTGACGAGTTCAAAGGTGAAATCCTCCCGGCCAAAGGGCTCGATGCCAAGCAGCTCACAGAGCTTCACATAGCCGACATAGGCCCCCTGTTCGTTCCAGTGGTGGTCGGTGCGATAGTAGTACTGCCGCGCGCCGTCACTGAGCTCACCGAAGAGATCGCCGAGCTTCACGTCGTCCGACAGCTTCTGCCGGATAGTCTCGAGCGTAATGCTCTGGTCGTACTGCGGCGCAAAGGGCGGCTGAAGCTGCGGCAGCATCTGGGCCGCCGACGGCACAGGGATAAAGGCGACCTTTTTGCCGGTAGTCGCAGCGAGGAGATTGAGGCCCTCGATGTTTTTTTCAATGATCCCCTGGTCCGGCTCTTTGAGCGACTCGAAGAGAAAGCCCTCTCTGCCGAAGTACACGCCGTTGTTGTCGGTCTTCATCGACAGGCGCTGCAGATCCGCTTTCACACCGATAAAGAAATCGCGGCTTGGAAACTGGTCGGCGAGATAGCTCTCAAAGTCCTCGGCGAAGTCGCCGTCATAGAGCCGGCGCAGAGTGAATTTCGGCAACTGCTGGAGATTTCGGTTCTCCTCAGGCGAGAATGTGGCGTCCGGTGTCAGAACGTGAAACACAATGCCAAACAGGAGCATTGCCCCGAGTGCCACGGCCATGATGATCCGTTCGAGCGGAATTTTGTGATTCATGGTTGATCCTCCTTAGAAGCGGAAATACAAAAACGGGTTATACGTCGCATCCACAAGATACGATAGGCTGCAGAAGAGCGCCGCGGCGTAGAGCAGCCCGAGCGCGCAGCGCCCGGCGGTGCCGGCCGCACGCAGCCGCTCCATGAGTTTTGACGCAAGCGGCGTCGCGCAGATGCCGAAGAGCACCAGAAGCGGCAGATAGTTGACAAGGCTGTACAGACCCGACCGGTCGACCAGCGGTGCGCCGCCGAACATGGCCCCGAGATAGCCGCCGATTTTGCCGAGGTTCTCAAAGCTGAAGATCACCCAGCTGACCCCGATGAGAAACAGTGTGTAGAGATGGCGCAAAAAACCGGGCAGGCGTTCGAGCAGTTTTCCCAAAAAGAGCCTCTCCACTATGATGATGACGCCGAAGTAGGCGCCCCAGAGCACAAAGTTCCAGCTCGCGCCGTGCCACAGACCCGTGCAGAGCCAGACAATGGCCATGTTGCGAAGCGTCTTTGCCATTCCCTTTCGGTTTCCTCCAAGGGGAATGTAGACATACTCCCGAAACCAGGTTCCGAGTGTGATGTGCCAGCGGCGCCAGAATTCCGAAATGGATTTTGAGACATAGGGGTGGTCAAAATTCTCCGGAAAGTCAAAGCCGAACATGTGTCCAAGGCCGATTGCCATATCCGAGTAGCCGGAGAAGTCAAAGTAAATCTGAAACGCGAACGCGAACACACCGAGCCAGGCCGACAGCACCGACCAGCTCGAGGCGGCATAGACAGTATCCCAGAGCATGCCGACGTTGTTTGCAATGAGCACTTTCTTGAACAGACCCCTCAGAAAGCGCTCCACGCCGAGCAGAAACTGCGGCAAATTCTCCCGCCGGAACGTGAGCTTCTCGGCCACATCCTGGTAGCGGACAATGGGTCCCGCAATGAGCTGCGGAAACATGGCCACATAGGCTCCGAACGAGATGATGTTGCGCTGAACCGGCGCGTCGCCGCGGTAGACGTCAATGGTGTAGGACATGGTCTGAAACGTGTAAAACGAGATGCCGATGGGCAGCGGCAGATTCATCTGCGCAAGCGAGAGGCCAAATGCGGCGTTGAGCGTTCCAATGAGAAAGTCGGCGTATTTGAAAAAGCCGAGCAGCCCCAGATTGATGATGGCCGAAGAAGCCACAACCAGCTTTGCCAGGGTGCGCTTTCCCCGGTCGAGCGCCCGTCTGACGAGCAGACCGTGCACATAGTCCACCAGCGTGGAAAAGAGCATGAGTACGACGTAGACCGGCTCACCCCATGCGTAAAACACCAGGCTGAACACAAACAGAATGAAATTGCGCCCTCCTCGCGGGCACAGGTAATAGGCCGCCAGCACCAGCGGCAAAAAGCAGAACAGAAACAGAAGACTTGAAAAGACCATGTATCCCTCTCCTCAGGTATTGTGGCTCTGTGGCGATATAGAGTCAGTATATCACAGTGTTTTGTTTTCTTACACAGGCACGTTGCCTTTGGACGCAGCGCACAAAAAAAGGTTCCATCTTTCGGCAGCCTCGACAGCCGCCTTGTCCTTGATGTTGCATGTCCGTCATGTTAAAATTAATTTATCTGTCGAAACAGGCAGGAAGAGGGAGTCCGGCTGAATGCCGCACAACCTGCAGGCCCGCTTTGTCGGCACCCCGTCCGCTCCCACTGTGGGAGACGATTCTGATTATGGAGAGAGCCTACCGCCAGGAGGCCGGTTACCACTATGAGCAATGCACAGAGTGTCTTCAACATCATCGGGCCGGTGATGATCGGTCCATCCAGTTCCCACACCGCCGGCGCGGCGAGACTTGGAAAAATCGCGCGCGCCTTTCTCGGCTCAACGCCGCGCAGCGCCCGCATGGAGCTTCACGGCTCTTTCTGGCACACCCACGAGGGCCATGGAACTGACCTTGCCATTGTCGCAGGACTGCTCGGTTTTGACACCGACGACGAGCGCATCAAGCGCTCCTTTTCCATTGCCGCCGAACAGGGGCTGCACTTCTCTTTCGAGCCCGCCGACCTCGGCGACGTGCACCCAAATAGCGTGCGCTTTCATCTGCGCTCCGATGCGGATTCCATTGAGCTGACCGGCGCGTCGGTGGGCGGCGGCAACATTCTCGTCACCGAGGTCATGGGCTTTGAGACCAAGCTGACCGGCCGGAGCAACGCCCTGTTCACCATCCACGAAGACCGCCCCGGCGTCATCGCCTCGGTCGCACAGGTGGTCGCCCGCCATCGGATCAACATTGCATTTATGCGCGTCTCCCGACAGGATGAGGGAACTCTCGCCTGTATGATTCTCGAGAGCGACAGCGCCCTGCCGCCTCAGGCCGTACAGGAGATCGCGGCGCTCCCCCCCATCCGTGCGGCGCGTGTCATTGAGAAAGTGTAGGTGTGAAATGAAAGAGATTTCTCTTTGCGATATGGCTGCCCGCGCCGAGGCGCTTGGCATCTCTCTGGGAGAACTCGCGCTGCGCGACGAGGCGCAGCGCTCGGGCACCGACGCCGAACAGGTTCTCGAACAGATGACAGAGACCTGGGGCGTCATGCGCGAATCGGTTCGCGCCGGCCTTGAAAAGCCGCGCCGTTCACGCGGCGGCATGATCGGCGGCGAGGGCATTCTTCTGAAGACCTACCTTGGCCAGTCGCACAGCTACTGCGGGGAATCTGTGCTGGGCGCGGTGAGTGCTGCGCTCGCCGTCTCCTGCCAGAACGCCGCTATGGGCAAGATTGTCGCCGCTCCCACCGCCGGCGCGTCCGGCATCCTGCCGGGAGTTCTCACCATGATCGCCGAGCGCGATGGCAAGTCCGAGCGTGAGATCGCGCTCGCACTCTTCACCGCGGCGGCCGTGGGACTTGTCATCTCGGCAAACGCGAGCCTGTCGGGCGCGGCGGGCGGCTGTCAGGCCGAGTGCGGTTCCGGCGCCGCAATGGCCGCGGCCGCGGCCGTGGAGCTCGCCGGCGGCACCCCGCGGCAGGCCTGCCACGCGGTCGCCATGACTCTGAAAAACCAGATGGGCCTTGTCTGCGACCCGGTCGCAGGGCTCGTCGAGGTTCCCTGCGCCAAGAGAAACGCGGCCGGCGCGGCGTTGGCGCTCGTCTCGGCGGATATGGCGCTTGCGGGAATTGAGAGCGTCATTCCCGCCGACGAAGTCATCGTTGCCATGGGCAAGGTGGGCAGGGCTCTGCCGGAGAGTCTTCGCGAAACCTCCAAGGGTGGACTTGCCGCCACGCCAACCGGCCGGCAAATTGCGGACAGGCTGGGCGGAAATCTGTCAAAACTCTGAGAAAATTGGCGGCAAAGTGGGGCTGCCGCCCAAAAAACGCTCCCATTTCAAACAAATCGTATCATCGTATCGTCAAATAGGTGATTGCGGTGGGACAGAAAGGATTTCAACATGGCAAATCCCGCCTTTGAAACGCAAGAGGAGCTGCTGTGCTACCTCTATCAATATAAAGATGATTTTTATCGTCTTGCCTACGGCTATGTAAAAAACGAACAGGACGCGCTCGATGTGGTCTCCGACTCGCTGTACAAGGCGTCAAGCTACTTTCATACACTGCAGAACAAGAGCTATGCCAAGACCTGGTTTTACCGCATTGTCGTCAATACGTCGATCGATTTTCTCCGGCGCCGCAAGCGCTCAAATGTCGTCGACGAGGACATTGCCTCACTGCCCTACCACGACCCTGATTCCGTGGAGCTGGTCGATCTGCGAAACGGCATCGACCGGCTGGCGCCGAAGTTCAAAACGGTAATCATTCTGCGCTTTTTCGAGGACCTCAAACTCGAGGAAATTGCGCAGATTCAGCAGTGCAGCATCAACACTGTCAAATCCCGTCTCTACGCGGCACTTCGCAAGCTGAAACTCGATCTGACGGAGGACACTATGCAGGAGAACGGATCAAAATGAACCGAATGCAACGCCTGAAAGAAGAATACCGCTCCATCCGCGCCCCCGAGCGTCTGACAGAGGTCTTTGACGCCGCACGGGAGTGTGCGGCGTCATCCCCGTCGCGGGGATGGCACTTCGTGCGCTGGGCGGCCGCGGCCGTGTGCTGTCTGTTTCTCTGCTTTACGGTGGCGCTCAACCTCTTTCCCTCCTTTGCGGCGGCCCTCGACCAAAATGGAGCGTTTACGCCGCTGGTTCAGATTCTGACAATCTCCAAAACCAATATTGAAGAGGAAAGCAAGGGGGCAACCGTCGTGCAGGGCAGTGTGACCGGCCTTGCGGACGAGGCGCTCTCCGATCAGCTCAACAGCGAACTCGCCGGTATTTCAGACGGCGCCATCGAACAGGTGCAAACACTGCTCGCGGACGAGGCACCGCTGTTTGTAAACAGCACCTATGAGACCAAGTTTTCAAGTGACCGAATGCTCTCTTTTCTGGTCTATGTCGACTCCTCGAGCGCCTCGACGGAAAATCAGGTCTACTGCTACAACATTGACCTTGAGAAAAACGAAGTGCTCACGCTCAGCGATCTTCTCGCCGAGCAGCAGCCCGACTATATTGATACCATCAGCGCAGAAATCCGCGAGGAAATTCTCACCTCCCCCGAGTCGGATTTCTTCTACGATGAGAACGGCGCGCTGCTCTTTGAGACCATCGAGGCAGATCAGAGCTACTACATCAATACGGATGAGCAGCTTGTCATCGTATTCGACCAGTTTGCAATCGCTCCCGGTTCCATGGGAACACCCGAGTTCATCGTGGACAGTGTCAGTGTTGCCCCTCTTTTGGAACCATAGGTAAGCATAAAGAAAAAGCCGAATGACTTCGGCTTTTTTTAAACCTTTCTCCTGCGAATTTTGTCTAAAAGAATAGTGAAAAAACACTGTTTTTATGCTAGACTGTACTTGGGAAGTACAAACGTCAATGTGAGGTATTGCAAATGTCCCTGCGCTATATCAGTGTAACGAAAATATTGGTTGTAACTCTGCTCGTGTTTGCTCTTGCTGTCGGGTCGGTTGTGGGGCTGCGCTTTCTGCACAGCAACGCTCTCGCCCTCGAACCCGAGCAGCCTCAGCAGGACGGCCGCATGGTGGAGCAGCTCGATGGCACGCTCTACCGATACATCGATGAACAGAGCGGCTATCTGATCAATCTTTCCTATCCCGTGCTCGGTGTGGAGGAGGTTGACAGCGTAATCAGCCGTCGGGTCTTTGACACGATAAATTCTTTTGTCTCCTACGCGGCGGAAAATCCTCCGAAAGGAGATCAGACCCGCCCGGTTCTCACTCTGTCGCACTCCATGCACGAGGATGACTATGTCGTCTACTTTGACTTCACCACTCAGCTCACCCGCACCGGCAGCACAGACATTGAGGAGGGGCATTTCACCCTTGTCTTTCCGCCGTCTCTCGTCCATCCCGAACCCGAACCCGAGCCGGAACCTGAGCCGCAGCCGGAGAAGACCTGGCCCGACCCGTCAAAGCCGATGGTTGCCCTCACCTTTGACGACGGACCGAACGCTACATACACCGCCGCGATCCTCGACGCCCTCAAGGAGTATGGCGGCCACGCAACTTTCTTCGTCGTGGGGACCCGGCTCGGCGGCGAAAAGAATCAGGCAGTGCTCAGGCGCATCGTGGACGAGGGCAGTGAAATCGGCAATCATACCCAGAGCCACAAGAACCTCGCCAAGTCATCTGTGGATACGATTCGCGATCAGATTCAATACGTCAATGACAGAGTGACCGAGATCACAGGTGTCACACCGACGTGGCTGCGCCCGCCCTATGGGGCAAAGAACTCGCAGCTCAGCCAGGTCGCAGGTATGCCCTTTGCCATGTGGTCGATTGACACGCTCGACTGGAAGACCAAAGATGCCGACAAGACCTATTCCACCACCATGAACAGCGTCAAAGACGGCAGCATTGTCCTCATGCACGACATCCACAAGACGACCATTCCCGCCGCCGTCAAGCTCATACGCGACTTGAACGCAAAGGGATACCAGCTTGTCACCGTCAGCGAGCTCTACGAGGCGCGCGGCATTGACCCGGTTGACGGCAAGTCCTATTTCAGCGCCTACAAGTAATGCGGCTAGCCGGATGTAAAATTTCGTTGTCGCGTGCAGATCCACTGTTTTCCAAGCGCACCCCATATGGGGTGCGCTTTTCCCTTTGTATGGGCAGCAGCCGTTTTCCCACCGAGCGCCGCCTGTCAAAACTTTACCGCCGATGGGCAACTGCCGGACGCTGCGCATAGAATAGAGGGGGCCGGTGCAGGACTGCGGCCCTCTGCTCACATTTTTGAAAGGACAATTTTATGGATATCACAAAAGGCTTTTCTCCCACGCGGCAGTACACCTCCATCACACCGCGCGAGGTCCATGAGCTCATGGCAACGGGTTGTGACTGTACACTGCTCGATGTGCGAACGCCCGACGAATATGAGCAGTATCACATCGCGGGCAGCGTCTCGCTGCCCGACTACGAGCTCATCGCCGGCAACATTCCGCTCAAAAAGACCTCCCCGGTCGTCGTCTACTGTCAGAGCGGCGCGCGAAGCTACACCGCCTGCCTGAGGCTTCTGCGGCTCGGCTTCTGTAAAGTTTACGACATGGGCGCCATCACCCGGTGGCCCTACGGCTTTGAATAGATAAAATGCGTCTCATATCGCACAAAGCGACAGTTGTTTTTTAAAAAGCGTATACAAGACAGCGAAAATCCTTTATAATGGTGTGTGGCCTATTTGGCAGGAACTCGAAAACAAAGGAGATTGACCATTTTGATCAGAGAAGATTTGCGCAACATCGCAATCATCGCACACGTCGACCACGGCAAGACTACGCTGGTTGACGAGATGCTCAAGCAGGGGGGCGCTTTCCGCGAACACCAGGTCGTGGAGGAGCGCGTCATGGACAGCAACGATCTTGAGCGCGAGCGCGGCATCACCATACTCGCCAAAAATACCGCCGCCTCCTACAACGGCGTCAAGATCAACATTGTCGACACTCCCGGCCACGCCGATTTCGGCGGCGAGGTGGAGCGCGTGCTCAAAATGGTCAACGGCGTGCTGCTACTTGTCGATGCCTTTGAGGGTCCCATGCCCCAGACGCGCTTTGTTCTCTCAAAGGCGCTCGAACTCGGGCATCGCATCATCATCGTCGTCAACAAAATCGACAAGGACGGCGCGCGCCCCTACGAGGTGGGCGAGGAAGTCCTCGAGCTTCTGCTCGATCTCGATGCGAGCGAGGAACAGCTCGACAGTCCGGTTGTCTTCTGCTCAGGGCGCGACGGCACCGCCTCCCTCTCCCCCGACATCAAGGGCACCGACCTCGATCCCCTGTTCAAATCCATCCTCGATTACATTCCGGCGCCCGAGGGCGACCCCGACGCGCCGTTTCAGATGCTGGTCTCCTCCATCGACTACAACGAGTATGTCGGGCGCATAGCCATCGGGCGCATCGAGCGCGGTACGGTGCGCCAGAATCAGGAGGTCACCATCGTTCAGTACCACGATCACAACAAGACCTATAAGGGCAAGGTGACCAATCTCTATCAGATTGAGGGGCTCGACCGCCGGCCGGTCTCCACAGCTTCCATCGGCGATATCGTCTGCATCTCCGGCCTTGAGGAAATCACCATCGGCGACACCATCTGCTCGCCGGAGGATGCGACGCCCCTGCCCTTTGTCAAGATCTCCGAGCCCACCGTCGAGATGACTTTCTCGGTCAACGACAGCCCCTTTGCGGGACGCGAGGGCAAATTTGTCACCAGCCGCCATCTGCGCGACCGGCTCTTCCGCGAGCTGCTCAAGGACGTATCGCTGCGCGTCAGCGAGACCGATTCCACCGACAGTTTCCGCGTGTGCGGGCGCGGCGAGATGCACCTGTCCATTCTCATTGAGACCATGCGCCGCGAGGGCTATGAATTTCAGGTCAGCACACCGAAAGTCCTCTTCAAGGAGATCGACGGCGTCAAATGTGAGCCAATCGAACGCCTTGTCATCGACGTACCGGAGGACTGTGTCGGCTCCGTCATGGAGAAGATGGGCAACCGCAAGGGCGAGCTCATTGAGATGCACCCGCAGGGAAGCCGCATGAAACTTGAATTTCTCATCCCCTCGCGCGGGCTCTTCGGCTATCGCAGCGAGTTTATGACCGACACCAAGGGCGAGGGCATCATGAACACCATCTTCGACAGCTACCAGCCCTACAAGGGCGATATTGTGCAGCGCGCCTACGGGTCGCTGATCGCCTTTGAGTCGGGCGAGTCGATCACCTACGGCCTCTACAACGCCCAGGAGCGCGGCACCCTCTTCATCGGCGCCGGCGTTCCGGTCTACGAGGGCATGGTCGTCGGCATGTCCCCGAAATCGGAGGATATTGCGCTGAACGTCTGCAAGAAAAAGCAGCTGACCAACACCCGCGCCAGCGGCTCGGACGATGCGCTTCGTCTCATTCCGCCGAAGATCATGAGCCTTGAGCAGTGCCTTGAATTCATCACGGACGACGAGCTGCTCGAGGTCACGCCAAAGAGCCTTAGAATCCGCAAGCGGATTTTAAACAACGCCCTTCGCATGAAAGCAAAGAGCAAATAGATCAAAAGAGGCGCGCCGTCCGGCGCGCCTCTTTTGATCACTGTTCCTCACCCGTGCAAAGACCCGACGCAATCCGCCTGAGCGCGGCCGACAGGCTGCAAAGCTCCAGTATGAGCGCGCCGCGCGCCTGCTGCTCCGGCAGCCCGCTCACCCGGTGCGCCATCTGCTCGACGAGCTGCTGCGTCTCGTCGCGCGAGGCTGCCTTGTGCTCAAGGTAGGTGTTGTACATGCTGGAAAGCTCTTCCCTGCGGTCGTTTTTCTCATAGCCGCCCTCGCCATACAGCTCCTGCATGAACTGCTTGATCTCGCCGATCGAGAGCGTCTGCTTGAGATTGTAAATCACGAGCATCTGCAAAATCTGTTCGCGGGTGTACTTCTTGCCCCGAATCGGCTTGATCAGACCGTCTTTGCTGTAGTTGTTGATCATGGTCTTGGTGAGCACTCTGCCGTCCGCGGCGGGGGCTCGCCTTATTTTTTCGTCAAAAAGGGTGATGATCTGATCCATATAGAGGTCGAGATTGGGAATATCCTCCACTCTCATGTCTTCATCTGACAGAACGCTGCTCACAATTTGGTCCAGCGCCTCGTTTGAAATTGCCATGTTTCGCCCTCCAAATCCGCTACAATAAAGCTTGTCCCCATCAGTCTAACCGATTCTCTTCTAAAAATCAAGAAAATGTCTTTTCTTTTATTGCAAGTTGTGATAAAATAATCATATAATATAGTAATAAAAACTACATTTAGTTGTGAGGTCACTTTATCATGAAACAATTCTGGAATGGCGCGCGGGAGCCGCTGAGTTTTCAAACCCACTTTGTCGGCGCCTTTGTCTGTCTGCTGGGCACCATACTGCTGATTGCAAAGTCCCTGCGCGCCGTGCCCTACTCGCTGCTCAACACTGTGTCGGTGACTATTTTCGGCATCTCCATGATCGCGCTCTACTCGGCGAGTGCCGCGCACCACTACTGCAACGGCAGCGACCGGACAAAGCTCATCTTTCGCAAGCTCGACCACTCGATGATCTATGTTCTCATTGCCGGCACCTACACGCCTTTCTGTCTGAGTCTTCTGCCCCACCCCAAGGGAATCTACTTCACCATCTATGTCTGGGCCTTTGCCCTGATCGGCATCATCGTCAAATGCTGCTGGTTCAACGCGCCGCGATGGCTCTACACGTCGATTTATATCATCATGGGGTGGACGGCGCTGCTCGATCTGCCCGCCTTTTCCAGGATCAATCCCACCGCATTTTTCCTGGTTTTGCTCGGCGGGGTTATCTACACGGTCGGAGGGGTCATGTACGCCCTCAAAAAGCCTAATTTTTTCGCCAAATTTGGGTTTCACGAGCTCTTTCATGTGTTGATTATTCTGGCGACTCTGTGCCACTTTTTTGCCGTCTATTACTTCGTCGCTTGACAGCCACGCGCCCCTGCGATACCATAGCTACATCAACAGAATAAAGGAGCGTTACCCATGGTTCGTCACATTGTCTTCTGGAACATCAAAGCGGATGCCGAGGGAGGCCGTGAGCACTGCTGCAAGCTCATCAAGCAAAAGCTCGAGGCTCTTGTCGGCGTCGTGCCCGGTCTCTTGAAGCTCGAGGTCGGCATCAACTACAACCCTGCCGGCCACGACCTGTGTCTGCTGTCGGAGCTTACGGACAGAGAGGCACTCGACGGCTATCAGAATCATCCCGCCCACCTCGAGGCCGCCGGCTATGTACGAAGCGTCACCGAGGGCCGCGCAGTCTGTGACTGTGAGTTTTAATCCAAAGAGAAAAGCGCGCCGCAAAAGCGGCGCGCTTTTTTTCTATTCTCCGTGAACCCAGCCGCGAATTGCCCGGTAGAGCGAGCGGTACCGCTCGGCGAGCGCAAGGTAGCGCGTGTGGTTCTGCGCATTTGGCTGCACGGTTTTCTGCGTGCGCACCATCGCTGCCGCCGCCTGCGGCAGCGTGTCGTACATCCCCGCGGCCCGCGCGGCACAGATGCCGCACCCGAGCGCGACTGAGTAGTCGCAGGTGACGAGAAACGGCACGCCCGAGACATCCGCGTGAATCTGCAAAAAGATGTCCGATCGCGTCGTTCCGCCCGAGATGCACACGGCGTTGAGCGGAAAGCCCTTTTCGGTGAACGCCCGCAGCAGATCGTCCGTGCCGTAGGCCACGCCCTCCATCACGGCGCGGAAGACCGCCTCGCGCGGCGTGTTCATGGACAGGCCGTAAATCAGCCCGCGCACATCGGGATCGTTGTGCGGCACACGGTTGCCCTGCCAGTAGTCGAGAACGGTCAGTCCTCCGCTGCCCGGCGGCACCTGCGCCGCAAGCCGGTCCAACTCGCGGAAAGCGTCGTCGCCGAGGTCGCGGCAGAATTCACGCTTGAACCAGCGCAGAATCGAGCCGGTCGAGACCTGGCCGCGAAAGCTGGTGTAGTACCCATCAACGAGAAAGTCGGGCCCGAGGTTGATCTCGTCTCCCCGGCCGAACATGGGCTCCTGCGTGACAGCCATCGCGAGGTTGGAGGAGCCCGTCATCAGCGCGACCGGTCCCGGCGCCGCAACACCCATACCGAGCATGCCGATGGAGGAGTCGATCCCCCCCTGCACCACCATCACATCTGTGTCGAGACCGAGCTCCTGCGCGGCCTCGGGCGAGAGCATACCGACTCTCTCACCTGCGCTCACCGCCCGGGAGGGCAGTTTCGGCAGAACTGCTCCCAGTCCCACTGTCCGGTAGAAGTCCCGCTCAAAATCGCCTTTTCTCTTGTTGTAGCCCCAGTTGCAGGCTGTGTTCACCGAGAAACACCACTCGCCCGTCAGGCGGTGGTTGAGATAGTCCTGGTACTCGCACAGGACGTCGGCCCTCTCACAGAGCTCCGGCCGGTTTCGCAGCAGCCACAGCGCCTTGCATACGAAGAGCTCGGCCGAGAGCGTCTGGCCCGTGAGTGCCTCGATGTCGGCCGCCTCTTTCGAGGCGCGCACATCCATCCAGAGGATGGCGTCGTCGAGCGCCTCGCCGGACTTGGCACAGGCGAGCACGGTGCAGCTCGTCGTCGCGGCGCAGAGCGCCGCGATGCGCTGCGGTGCGACAGCCGCCTGCTCCATTGCCGCGCGCACACCACTGCAGACTGCCTGCCACCAGTCGTCCGGGCGCTGCTGCGCCCAGCCGCTGGCCGGGTACTGCGTCTCATAGGGCGCGTCGCCGTGGCCGAGCACCTGCCCGTGCGCGTCAAAGACATAGGCGCGCACACCGCCGGTGCCGCCGTCGATTCCAATGACCAAATCCCGCATTCTGCTCACCTCTCAGTAGCGCTTTGTCTGAAAGCTGCTGTCGAGCGAGTCGACAAAGGCGCACAGCAGCCGCCCGGTCTGCTCGTGGTCGCTCAGCGACAGGCACTCGAGCATCGAGTGGCTGTACCGGTCGGGCGTACCCATGTCGAGACAGGGAATTCCCTTTTCCTCAAGCTGGATGTAAGCCGTGTCGGACAGAGCGCCGCGCCCCGCGCTTCGCTGCAGGGAAATTCCCTCGGCGGCCGCGCACTCCTTCATGCGGTTGAACATGCCCCGGTGGGCCACACAGCCGTTGAGCGTGCCCTTACCATGGAAGTTGAACAGGGTGATGCCCGGCCCGCCGCCGAGGCGGACGTTGTTGATTCCCCGCTGGTCGGGGGTATCGCCTGCGCCCGGGCCGAGCAGACAGATGGCCATATTGGTTTTGACCGAGCGCGCCGCGATCATGGCGCCGCGGGCGTTGAACTCCTCCCAGACCGTGCCGACGAGATGTACCGTCGCTTTCGGCCGGTTCTCCCGGAGGTGACGCGCCACTTCAAGAAGCGTCACAAGCCCCGAGGCGTCGTCGAGATAGCTTCCGGCGACGCGGTCCGTGCCGATCTCCATAAAGCGGGGGGCGTAGACCACCGGGCAGCCGACGTGCACGCCGAGCGCGTGGGTCTGCTCCCGGCTCTCGGTGCCGATGTCAATGAACATGTTTGACAGCGAGTCGGCGCGCTCTTTCTCCTGCGCGCTCTGCACATGGTAGGCCTTGGCCGCGATGATGCCGTCGACATAGCCGCCGTCCTCTGTGCCCACGCGCACCGCGGTGGCAGAGACGGCTTTTTCGGGCACGCCGCCCATGCGGTCGACCTTGATAAAGCCTCCCTCGTCAATCGAGGTGATGATGAAGCCGATGGTGTCCATGTGCGCGAAGATCATCAGCGCCGGCGCATCGGGCTCACTGCCGTCAAAGGTGCCGATGACATTGCCGATCTCGTCAATTTCCGCCCGGTCGGCGAGCTTGCCGAGATCCTCACAGAAGCGGTAACCCATCTCTCCCTCATAGCCCGACAGGCGCGGGATGGCCATATACTCGCGAAGCAGCTCTTTTCGTTCGTTTCGATCCATTCCATTATCCCTCTTTCACAGGTTTCTTCTTGGGCCGGCGCCGCGCGCCGACGGTGTTGAGCACCATGATGCCGACCAGCAGCGCGCCCCAGGTCAGATCTTTCCAGACCGAGTCGATGCGCAGAATGTTAAAGCCGCTCGACACGAACTGAAGCGTGATGATCGACAGCAGAATGCCGCTTGCGCGCCCGCCGCCGCCCGAGGGGTTGATTCCGCCGAGCACTGCGACCAGCAGCGCCTGAAGCCCGTAGGAGGAACCGAAGTCCGCGCGCGCGGTGTTGACACGGCTGACCATAATGATACCAGCCACGGAGGAGACGATCCCGCTGACCAGATAGGTCGAAAAGACCACCTTGGTGTTATTGATCGCCGAGTAGAACGAGGCGGTCGGGTTGGTGCCGTAGACACAGAGCTTATAGCCGAGCTTTGTGCGATTGAGGAAAAAGGCGAGCACGCCGATTGCGATGACAAAGAGAATCAGCGGAACCGGAACACCGAGCACCTCGCCGTTTCCGATGGCCAGAAAAGCGCCGGAAAAGCCGGTCACCGCCGTGCCCTTTGTGAGAATGATGCCCGCACCGGTGAAGAGGTTCATGGTTCCGAGCGTCGCGAGCATGGGAACGATGCCCACCCGCGCAACAAGCGTCGCGTTGATCAGGCCGCAGACGACGCCCATCGCCAGCGCGGCGAGAATGGCAAGCAGCACAACGCCGACCGAGGCCTCGCTTCCGCCATTTTGCTTCATGATCAGAGCAGCCGCAATACCCGAGAGCATTGCAGTGCCGGTGACCGACAGATCAATGCCGCCGCTCATCATCACGAGCGCCGCCGCAATGGAGAGAAAGCCGAGCTCCGGGAACTGAAGCGACATGGATTTGAAATTCGCCACCGACAAAAAGAGCTCCGGCTCGAGAATACACATAACGGCCGTCACAACGAGAAAAATGGCGAAGAGCCGCGTCAGATGGCGGTCCTTTGAGGCAAGCTGTTTTATTTTCTGCATACTCTCATCCCCCTACGCTTTCCTGCTCTTTTTGTATCGGTAGATCTGAACTGTCGTACCGAGGATGATGATCAGCCCCACCACCGCTTTCTGCCAGAAAGTCGGTACTCTGAGCATGACGAGGCTGTTGTTGATCAGCGTGATGAGCAACACGCCGAGCACAGTCCCCGTGACGTTGCCGTAGCCGCCGCCCGCCCGCGGGCCGCCGAGTACGACCGCCGCAATGACGTTGAGCTCGCCGCCGACCAGATCAAAGGGGTTCGACATGCGCTGGAACGAAGCGTGGGTGATGCCGCCGATTCCGGCCAGAGCGCCGGCGTAGGCGTACACAAACATGAGTACCGCCGCGCTGCGAAAACCGATGCGCTCGGTCGATGCGGGGCTGCCGCCAATGCAGTAGATGCTGCGCCCGAGCGTCGTCTTCGAGAGCAAAAACCAGGTCACGAGCACAATGCCCGCCAGCAGCAGCACCCCAACGTGCAGATTCGCCTTGCCGAGCGGCGTTTCAATCGAGAGAAGATTGCTCTTGGAAAACGCGGTCATGGCGTCGGGAATGTTGTTGTTCTGCTTGCTTCCGATGATGGCAAGGCAGAAGCCCTTGATCGCGTAGCTCGTACCGAGTGTGACAATGAAAGCGGGCAGCCGGAATTTCGCCACAAAGACGGAGTTGAAGAGCCCCAGCAGAATGCCGATGGCAACGCCGCACGCGAACAGAAGCAGCATGGGCGCCTCCGGCCAGTTCACACCAAACAGCCCCACAACGGAGTGCATGGCGAACACCGCAATGGCCATAAATGAGAGGTCAAGTCCGCCCGATACCATGACGACCAGACTTCCCATGGCAAAAATTCCGATTTCAATCATACTTCTCAGAATGTCAAACACATTTACAATGGAGAAGAAAGCCGGGTTGACAATTCCGAAGATGACACAGATTGCGGCGATGATGCAAAACAGGAAGAACTCGTTGGACTTTACCATTTTCTTAATTCGCATCTCATCACCCCCTACTGTGCCTGAATCAGATCTTTTTCGAGCTGATCCGCTGTGGTCTCTGCGCTTTGATACTGCCGTACGACCTTGCCGTCGCGCATGAGCAGCACCCGGTTGCAGAGCGTCAGAATCTCGCCGATGTCGTCCGATATGACGATGATGCCAATCCCTCTGCGGGCGAGATCTTTGATGATTTCATGAATCTGGTTTTTGGAGCCCACGTCGACGCCGACGGTCGGACAGTTGAGAATCAGGAGCTTCGGGCTTGTCGCAAGCCATTTGGCGAGCACCACGCGCTGCTGATTGCCGCCCGAGAGAGAGGACGCCGGCGCGTCGGCCCCCGCCGAGTTGATGTCGAGTTCCGCAAGCCATTTCTCGGCCTCAGCGGTGAACTCGCGCCGGTCGAGCATGATGCCGTGCGCCAGGCGGTCAACGCCCGCCACGGTGATGTTATCCGTGAGCGAGCGGGTCAAAAACAGGCCCTCGCTCAAGCGGTCCTCCGGCACATAGCCGATGCCGAGCCGGTGCGCGTCGAGCACGCTGTCGATTTTGACCTCCTCGCCGCCGAGCCTGATTTTGCCGCTCTTCTCCCCGATGCCGAACAGGGCCTTTGCAAGCTCTGTTCGCCCGCAGCCGAGCTGGCCGGTGACGCCGAGAATCTCCCTTGGCAAAAGGGAGAAGCTGACATCCTCAAAGGCCCCTTTCATCGAGAGGGCCTCCACCTCCAGAATCGGCTTTCCATCCTCCTGCGGAACATACTCGTAGGGGACGCTCGGAATCTCGCGGCCGGTCATATGGTAGGTCAGACTCGCCGGATCAAAGTTCTCAATGCGGTCGTCGAGCACCTTTTTGCCGTTTCGCAAAATGGCGATCTTCTCGGAGATGGAGAAGACCTCCTCGAGTTTGTGGCTGACAAAAACAATCGAGACGCCTTTCTTTTTGAGCGCTTCGATGATCTTGTACAGCGCCAGGATCTCCTTGTGGGTCAGAGCTGTCGTCGGCTCGTCCATCACGAGAAGCTTGACGTCCTGCGCAATGCCGCGCGCAATCGCGACAATCTGCTTGCCTGCGACGGGCAGCTCTTCAACCAGCTCATCGAGCGGCAGCTCAACGCCGATGCGCGCGAGCGCTTCGGACGCAATGCGCCGCATCTCCCTGCGGTTGACCAGCTTCTTCTTTCCAATGACCATACTCGACAGCGCGATGTTCTCCGCAACCGAGAGGTTGGGAAAGACCGAGAAATCCTGATAGATGATCTGGATTCCCTCTTTGATCGATTCGACCGGGGTGAGCTTGCGGCGGCTCTTGCCGCCGATGATGATTTCGCCCTCGTCAGCCTCGTACACGCCGGATATGATTTTGATCAGGGTCGATTTCCCCGAGCCATTTTCCCCCATCAGGCAGTAGGTCTCGCCTGCCTCGATGGAAAAGCTCACGTCAGTCAGCGCATGAACGCCGCCAAACGACTTGCTGATATGGCGAAGCGTCAGAAATGGTTCACCCATTTGTCCACTTCCCTTCCTGTTCCGATTTTGAATGTGGTGCGCAGCCGGAGACCGGTGCGCACCACATTGTGATCATATGAATTTGTAAGGACAGTTATTTCGTGATATAGGGGTCATCGTTCATGTTTTCTGCGGTGAAATCGAGCCAGGCGGTTCCGTAGATCACCTTGCCGTCCACCACAACGGACTCATAGCCCTCGGCGCCGAGGTTGTCACCGGTCTTAACCGTGCCGCCCTCTTTGACGATCTTGGCCACTTCGCACATGGCGTAGCTGGTCTGCTTGGTATCCCACAGGGAGATCATCTGAATCGTACCGGACTCAAGGAATTTGCCCGAGGTCTCGGTAACGCTGGTGCCGACGATCTTGATCTCACCGGACTTGCCAGCCTCTTCCACTGCCAGAGCGGCGCCGGCCGGATCGATGACCGAGCAGCCGATAATGCCCTTGAGGTTCGGGTAGGTCTTCATCAGCTCCTGGGTCTTGGTCTTGGCGGTATCCTGATTCTCGTTCGATTCGACATAGTCCGCAACGAGCTTCATGTTCGGGTAGTGCTCCTTCTGATAGGCGACGGCGGCGTCAGACCACTCCTTGTGAGTCTGCGCCTGGATGGAACCGAGGATGATGGCATACTCGCCCTCTTCGCCCATCTCTTTGGCAAGGGCCTGCATCAGATGTTCGCCGTAGGCGGCATTCTGGAACGCCTCCACATCGTAGTGGACATTTTCGGCACTCGGAGCCTCGTGGCTGATGACAACGATACCCTGGTCCATGGCTTTTTTCATTGTAATCTCAAGGGGCTCGGTGGCAAGGGGAACGATGTGGATGACATCAACTTTCTGGGTGATGGCGTCCTCAAGAGCCTGAAGCTGAAGCGCCGAGTCCGGGGTGGCGGAACCGCCCTGGTAGAAAGTGCCGCCGTTTTTCGCGACCCACTCCTCGCCGCCGGGGATCATCTGGTCAAACCAGGCGATTCCCTTGAGCTTCGGGATGGTGACAATGTCAAGCTCGGTCTTCTCCGGCTCTGTCGTGCCGGGGTCGGTGGTGCTGCCGGGGTTTGTGTCGGGATCTTCAGCAGGGGTCTTGGCGCAGGCGCCCAGCGCCAGCAGCATGACCGCTGCAAGAAGCAGTGCAAGTACTCTTTTCATTTTCTTTTTTCCTCCTCCAAACTTATCCATCAACACAGGCTCTGCCTGTAGAGTGGGCTTCACAGCGAGGGGATCGCCTGAATCTCCTCAAAGATGCCGACGAGCTTTTTGCCCGCGTAGTCGAGCATCATACGGCCCTTTTCCGGGGTCGCCTTGGTGGCGGCGCCGATGACACCGGTCTTACTGATGTCGGCGGTGACCCAGCCCATGTTGACCGGGCCGAACACCGTGACAAAGCGATTTTTTCTCATCTGCTCCGGCGGGTACGAGTCGATGCAGGCCTCGCGGTCGACAAGCTCGGGGTGCAGCGCCATAATCAGGCTTGTCTCAAGCTCGCAGGCATGAAACACGCCGTCGCGCGGGCTCTGCTGAATGTCCTTCATCAGGTCAGCCCAGAAATCGGTGAACCACCAGTCGATCACAAACGGACGCAGGCCGTAGTCGTCGCGCATGTCGCGGGCGACCGCGTTGAGCACATCGGTGTTGCCGCCGTGGGCGTTGAGCATCACAAATTTCTCAAAGCCGTGGCGCGCGACGCTCTTGGCCATGTCGCGCAGCATGGCAATCAGGGTGTCAAGGCTGTAGGTCAGCGTTCCGCAAAAGCTCATGTGCTCGTTGCTCTTGCCGACGGCAATGGTGGGCAGCACGAGAACGTCCATCTGAGCGGGGACGTTCTTCTCAAAGCTCTGAATGACCCCCTCGAGAATCAGCGTATCGGTGCCGATGGGCAGGTGTTTGCCATGCTGCTCATGGGCTGCGATCGGGAGCACCACAATGGTCTTTTTCCTGTCGAGTGCTGCGACTTCGTTGGAGCGCAGCTTCGTCAAATACTGTAACATCGCAATTCCTCCACTCAATGTAGCCGGTTGTATCCCGTCGGATAAGGTCTTGCTACAGTATAGCACATAACCTGTCAAAAATCGAGAACCCGAACATATATTTTTATTTCTTAACGACAGAAAAGCGCGGCATTCGATGCCGCGCTTTTCGTTCCACCGACAGTGGAATGATGTATCTGTTATCGTTGTGTCCGTCACACTCCACCGGTCTTTGTATTTCTCTGTTTTTCAAACAGGCACGACAGGCTGGCCGTCTGAGGCATTTTCGTCACAGTGCAATCTCCTGACCGGGTCTGACAATCAGCGGGTCCTTTCCCCGGAAAGCGCGCGCCATCTCCTCATCAAAGAGCTCGCCTGGTTTCATGTGAATCGGGATGGTGTGCTTCGCCCCGATCAGCCTTGAACACTCGGCCGCCTCGGCCGGGTCCATGTTATAGACGCCGTCGATGGGCAGCAGCGCATAGTCGAGCTCGAGCGCCGCCATGCCGGCCATGGCCTCAGTCTTTGAAGTGTCGCCCGCGGCGTAGAGCTTCACCCCGTCAACGGTGATGAGAAAGCCGACACAGACATTTGGGTCATGGTTGCGGTTGCTCGCCGGAACAGCCTGCATCTGCACGCCGCCGACGGCAAAACTCCGGTGTACGCCGCCCTCGAGCGCCTCGCGCCAGGTGATGACGGCACAGCCCGGCTTGCGGCCGGGCAGATCGATCACATTGTGGTCGTAGTGGTCGTGGGTCACCAAAATGACATCGGCCGGCAGCTCATACCCGTCCCCTGCGTAAGGGTCGACATAAACGACCGTCCCCTCGTCGGAACACAGACGGTAGCTCCCGTGACCCTGATAGTACAGTTTTGCCATCTGCTTGCCTCCTATTGCGTCATGGTAAAGATCTGAAATTCCCCATAGGCAGAGGTGATATCACAGACGATCCCCTTACCAATGCTCGGATTATAAAAGTACATCGGCACGTTAAAGCTATCGCCGTCACCCGTAAGCTCGTTACTCATTACATCGTCATAATAATAACCGCTGTCGAACAGCAGATCATAATAGGCTTCAATGTATTCAAAACGATCGACACTGTAGTAGTATGACACGCAGTTATAAGCTGTGTAGTGAAAGTTCTCCTTATAGCCGCAGATTTTGCTGAAGTCCGGAACCCACCAGGCGTCGCTGTAACAGGGAATCCGGCTGTTCAGAGAAAGATCCCTCTTTATGGTGAGGACGTTGCTTTCATCCGACTGTGCGCCAAGGCGCACCGCCTTGACCGCAAATTCATACGTTTCGCCCGGCTTAATCCAGTCGACTGAAAAGGAGTAATCCTCACTCCAAACCATCGCATACGGCTCGTACCAGTACATGTCCTCAGGCGGTGCGTAATAGACATTGTAGTAGTCCGCGAAGGGCACTGGGTCGAACTGCACATAGTAGACGCCGTCCACCTCGCGCACCAACCGCAGATTTTGAGGCGGGTTGAGAAATGTCTCCCTGCAAAAGGCAGTCAGCGAGAGCGCTCTCTTCCCGGACAGACCTTTGAGAATATTGACGGGAATGGCGAAGTTCAGGTTCTGCCCGTCCACAATTGTCGAGGCGGTGACGCCAATCACCTCGCCTTTCATATTGAACAGCGCGCCACCGCTGCTGCCGCCGCTGATCGGCGCTGAGGTCTGAATTCTGCCGTCCCGAATCGAGGAGACAACGCCCTGTGACACCGTATTGAACAGGCCGACCGGGCTGCCGATGGCAACGACGCTCTCGCCGACTTTCAGCTGATTGGAGTCGCCGAGCTTCACCGGCGTCAGCCCCGTCTTATTGATTTTGATGACGGCGAGGTCATGCTCAATGCTGTAGTCCTGCACAACGACTTCGCCCGTGTAGATCGTGCCGTCGTCAAACTGCACCATCATAGCCTCGGCCTGATCCATCACATGGAAATTTGTCGCAATCGTCCCGTCTGCGTCGAGGATGATGCCGCTCCCCTGCCAGGAAGAATCGCCGTTGGCGGCGCGTATGAGTACAATGCTCCTCTTGTTGTCGGCGACGTCCACCGCAGTCTGCGCCTGATTGGGGTCAATGACAGTTGCGATGAATTTGTTTGCCATGCCGACAGACAGCTTGCCGTCCCGCTCCAGCTTCTCGACGAGCAATGTCTGCTCGCCCTTGCAGGGGAAACGCAGCGCGTCGTAGGACATCCTGGCAACATGACCGCGCACAAACGTTTCGCTCGCAAGTCTGGCATTCAAATCCGAGGGGATCAGCCCGATTCCGGTGGCAAATTCCACGGCTTTTGCGTAGGTAAAATCCCCCTCGGTATCCCGGTAGCCAAGACTGCGCAGCAGAAACGTCGTATACATACGCGCGTCGATCAGATTGTCGGTTCCGAATTTGTCGGCTGCAATGCCGTTTGCAAGCCCGTTCTGGTAGGCATAGGCGACATAACCGTGCACCCATGCCGGCACATCGGTAAAGGGGATCTCCGCGTCTGCAAGAGCGGTTGCCTGCTGTTCCGCGCCGAGCAGCCGAATAAGCATCACAAGCCCCTCGGCACGCGTCGGCGCACGTTCGAGCTCAAAGCCGTTTCCCGTGCCCTTGAAGACGCCGAGCTCCGAGAGGCACTGCGCATATGACTCATAGGCCGACGCCGCGCCGGCAGGAAGTATCACAGTCAGCAGCAGCAAAGCCATCACAATGGCAGCACACATGGGTCTTGCAAACCGTTTCATACAATTGCCCTCCCTGTCCCATTGATATAGCTTTATTATATATATTTCCATACATTTTGTCACGTATCTTTTTGGAGTCTTCTCCTTGGCAGGGCTTGACGCGGCGTGTCGAATATGGTAAACTGAAGCAACTTTTCATGGGGGAGTAGTTTGCACCTCGGTGTGACAAGTCAACACTCTGGCCTTTGGGCCTGGCTTGCCTTAAAAAACGAGACTCATGTACGGCGAACCGTACATGGGCCTTTTTCTTTTGTAAAGGATGGTTGTCATGGGCGTTTTTACACTCTTTCTCATTGCGCTCGGGCTGTCGATGGACGCCTTTGCGGTCTCCATTTCCGATGGTCTGTGTTATCCGCAGGCCGGCCGGAAGCAGGCGTTTTTGACCGCTCTTGTCTTCGGGGTGTTTCAGGCCGGCATGCCGATGATCGGCTATTTTGCCGGGCGTACTTTCGCCGGGGCCATCTCGTCGCTCGACCACTGGATCGCCCTCGTGCTTCTCGGTTTCATCGGCGGAAAGATGCTCATCGAGGCCATTCGCGAGCTGCGCGAACCCGAGAGCTGCCCGGCGCGCAAATTCTCCTTTCAGCTTCTGCTGATGCAGGGCGTGGCGACCAGCATCGACGCGCTCGCCGTCGGGGTCAGCTTTGCGGTGATGGATGTGAACATCTTCTACGCCGCCGGCTTTATCGGGGTAACAACCTTTCTGTGCAGCTTTGCGGGATTCTTTCTCGGGCGGATCTTCGGCGGCCGGTGGGGGCAGAAAGCCGAAATTCTCGGCGGTCTCATCCTCATCGGCATCGGGCTCAAAATATTCATCGAACACACCTTTGCATAGAGTGAGAGCGGGCCCCGCTGGGCCCGCTCTTTTACGGTTTGAACAGGCGAGACACCGTCTGCCGGTACTCCTCAAAGTCCATCAGCACATTGACCATCTCGAGAAGTCCCTTGGCCGACAGATTTTCCGGCAGTGAGAGCTCCCGGCACAGCCTGGCGCGGCGCTGTGCGCTGCCCTGCCCGCCCGAGAGTCCCGCCTCATAGAAATCCGTCTTTGTGACACGGCGCGGCGGGCGTTCCTGCGGCGCCCTCGGGGTCACGCCCGCGCGCTCGAGCGCATCGCGCAGCGTCTGCAGCTCCATCCCCTCCACGCCGAGCTTCCCCTCTTTCGACGGGGCGGCCTTGCGGCGCTCCTTGCCGAGAATATCGGGAATGTAGGCGTTTCGGATGCTTCCCTCAGGGATGGCCCCGCGCAGATAGCCGCGTATGACAAAGCCCGCGCGGTCGCTGTCCGTGAGAATCAAAAGCCCGCGCCGCCGCGCGAGCTCGCGCAGCATCTGCATCTTTTCGCGGTCCTTGAAGATGCGAAAGCCGCCGGTCTCAATGATGAGTCCGTCGACGACGGCTGAGAGCTTGATCTTGTCGTACTTGCCCTCGACGATGATCGCCTCGCGAACCGCTATTTTCTGATTTGCGCGCTGATCATGCGCGCGATCAGCATTTCGAGTTCCGTCCATTTGTTGAGCCTGCTTTTCTTCAGATTCCGGTCGGCCTCGCTGATGAGGCCGATGCACTGTTTCAAAAAGTCCACATTGAGCGTCGACACCGCGTTGAAGTACCGGCGCAGAATGAACTTGCGGTTTGCTTTCACGCCGAAGTCGGCTGCGACCGTGTCGACACTCGTGATACCCCGCGCCGCGGCGAGCGCCACATACAAAAGCTCGGAGAACATCACGCCGATGTGATAGAGAATCACGGTCGGTTCCTCGCGGTTGAGCCGGCAGGCCGTCAGCAGCCGCAGTGTCCTGTCATAGTTACGGCTCAGGATGCAGTCGGTGATCTCAAAGATGTTGACCCCTGTCGAGCGCGAGGCCACCTCGTCGATGTCCTCCCGGCTGACGTCAGGTCCCTCGACATAGAGCGCGAGCTTCTCAATCTCGTTGTTGAGCGCGACCATGTCGGCGTCGGTCACGAGAATCAGATAGTTCGCCGTCTGATCGTCGATGCGCTTGCCCTCGGCCTCAAAGTGGCGGCGAATCCATCCGACGAGCTCACGGGCATCCTGCCGCGAGAACTCGAGCAGCCTTGCGCTCTTGCCGAGCGCTGTGATCTCACTCTGGCGGGCGCGGCGGGCCGCGTCGTCGCCTGCAAGGTAGGCACTGTCGTAGTAGAACACGACGGCCGTGCCCTGCGGCACTGCGGCGAGCGCATCGAGCAGCTGCTTTCTCGGCTCCCCCTTGAGCTTGCGGGTGTCAACATCTTTCAGCAGAAGAATGCGGTTGCTCATCGCAAAGGAGACGTTGTCGAGTTCATCGAGAAAATCCTCGAGCACAAAGCTCATGTCGTCAAAGACCGTCAGGGCAAACTGGTCGTCCCCCGGGCCGAGAAAGTACTTTTTGAAGAGCCCGAAATAGTGCTCCTTGAGATAGTCCTCCTCGCCGGAGAAGACATAGGCTCCGTCGAAGCGGCCCTCCTTACAGTCCTTGAGAAAGGCGCGCACAGCGTCCTTTTTGAGTTCCCTTTGGCTCTTGTACATCAGTTTCCTCCCAGGGCGACGGCAAAGACGCCGTCCCCCGCTGTCATGAGTGTGATATCGCCCTGCTCGTCGGTGCGGTAGAGTGCGTCTGCAAATCGCCCGTAGCGCGCGAGCACCTCCTCGTGCGGGTGGCCGTAGCTGTTGTCGGGCCCCACCGAAATCAGGGCGATTGACGGCGTGACCTCCATGAGAAACTCCGCGGTCGACGAGGTGTTCGAGCCGTGGTGGCCCACCTTGATCACATCCGCGTCAAGCGCGGCGCCCAAGTCGACCAGCGCCCGCTCGTCTCCCTGCTCGGCATCGCCCGTGATCAGTATTTCCGAGTCGTGGTAGTCGGCGAGAATGACAAGGCCGGAGTTCTCGTCGTCCCTGTCAATCTGGTCGGCGTAGATCGTGAGCACGAGATCGTCCCAGAGTGTGACGCTCATGTCCTGCTCGACGACACGCAGCTCGCAGCCGACCGCCTGCGCCGAGGCGGCGATGTCCTCATAGTAGCTGTTTCCCGGCGCCAGATAGGGCAGATAGACCACCGGAATCCGGTAGAGCTCGATCATCTCATCGAGGCCGTTCGCGTGGTCCTTGTGAAAGTGGGTGAGCACCGCCGCATCCACCGAGTGAATGCCGGCGGCGCGCAGATAGGCGTCAACCTGCTCAGACGGCATGCTCCAGTCGTCGCTGCCGCAGTCGAGCAACACGGCCCGGCCGTCCCGTGCGAGAAGCGTCGCGTCGCCCTGGCCGACGTTGACCATTGCATAGGTGAGAATGTCACTCTTTGCGGCCGGAAGCTCCGGCGACGCAACGCCGGCGGGCGCCGTGCCATAGCCGATCACCACCAGCAGAGCACCCGCGATGAGAACCGGGTAGAAGCGCACACGCCCTGCGGACTTTCGGCGTGTTTTGCTCTCCCGGCTGCGAAACCAGAAGTAGCCGCCGGTCAGTACCGCAATGCCCGCGAGCGCCAGCCAGAACCACGCCCAGTGGACGTCGATGCTCGCGAAAGGCAGCTTCGCCACAGCCTTTGTCACTGTCAGTATGTAATTGGCAACTTCCGTAACCGGCAAGGCCACCAGCCTCCCCAGAAAGGCGACGGGTGAGACCGCCGCGAGAATGATGCTCAGGAAAAACAACACCGACACCGCAAACACGACAAGCAGATTGGACAGCGGCGCCGCCAGTGAAATGGTACCGAACTGAACGGCGAGTACCGGCACGGTGGCCGCCGTCGCTGAAAGTGATGTCGCAACCACAGCAGCCGCGCCGCCGAGCAGACGGACAGCCGGTTTCGGCAGACGGCTGCGCTCGATCGGCCGCCGAAACACACCTGAAAGCCGTGTCGCCCAGAGTACGATTCCGAGCGTCGCCGTGAAGCTCAGCTGCAGCCCCACGTCGCCCGCAGCATAGGGATTGACCACCAGAATGGCCGCAACCGCTGCGGCAAGGGAGGTCAGCGTGTCAGCCTCGCGGTAGCAGAGCACCGCCCCCTGCGCAATGAGAACCATGAGCGCGGAGCGGGTTGCCGACGGCGTACAGCCGGTCAGAAGCATAAAGGCGATCACACCGACCGATACCAGAACGGCCTTTTTTCTCGGCCCGAGCCGCAGCGCGCCCAGCAGCGCCGTGAGAAGCGAAACCAGAAAGGCCATGTGCATACCGGAGACCGCCATGATATGGGAGAGGCCTGCGCGGCGAAAACTGAGAATGGTCGCGTCGCGAAGTCCCTGCTTGTCCCCGAGCAGCACACCCGACGCAAGCCCGAGCGTCTCACCGTCGAGATAGCGCGCAAGCCCCGCTCTCGCAGAGCGGTTGGCCGCGCGCAGATGGTAGTAGAGCGGCCGGCGCTGCGGCTGCTCCACCGTGAGCGCGCCGTCTTTTATTGAGCCTCTCAGATAGAGACCTTTCGCGCGGTTGTAGGCGTAGCTGTCAAAGCCGACGATCGGCGTCTCATAGAGCTTGAGGGTTGCGGTAAAGATCACTCGGTCACCTATTTGCAGCGGTTTGTCCCCCTCATAGAAGAGCCCCGCTTTCGGCCCGCCGAAGATCTTTTCCCCGTCCGCCTCGATCAGGCGGACCTGCTCGATGCGAAAGCCGTCGCCCTCGTAGGGAAGATCGGAAATCTCGGCGACATAGGTGTGCCGCTCGTCTGCGAGATCGGCCGCCGGTGTGTAGACAAGCGCGGTGTAGACGAAAAACTGCGCCGCTGCAGCCACTATGCCGAGCACCCAAAACGCCGTCTTCCACTGGCGGCGGGCATAGGCGTAGGCGGCCGCCGCCAGCACGCCCGCGAGCAGCAGGATGAGTGCGGCGCGCAGCGGCAGCTGCGAGAGGGCAAAGAGCGACGCAATGTAACAGAAGAGCATTCCCGCCAGGATCCGTTTCACAGCCTCACCCCCTGCTGCTATTATACAGGCAGGACCCGGCGCTTTCAACAGAAAAGAGCGAAGCGCGTCTGCGCTTCGCTCTGTGTACCGTATCAGTTTGCTTTTCGAATCAGGCCCATCGGCGTCTGCTGACCGGACTGGCCGAGGGGGTTGTCGCGCAGGATCTTCGGCACAAGTTCCCGGTCGACCTCCGGCCCCGATGCTCCGAGCACCTTGCCCTTGAGATCGTTGATGTCGACAATCGCCACTGGAATTCCAAGCCTCTGGGAGATGGACTTTGCCACCTCGTCCGGCTTATCCGGCCCGAGCACCACATACTTGTTGTAGGGCGGCAGCGTGTAGGGGGTCGGCCCGTCGATCGATTCCGCGCGGTAACCGGCGACCTTGTAAAACCATCCGCGTCGGCCGATGAGCTTGCCGATCGCCGAGCAGAACGCGGCAAAGAGAATGCGCATCGTGCCGCACTCGCGCAGCGCCATCTCCATCGTCTCAGGGATGCCGAGGCCGATGCCGTAGGGCGACTTGTAGACAAACTTGGTCAGAAACTTCGCAAGCGGCCGCGGGTGGATGTCTGTAAGCGGCACGGCGCGTCTCTGGGAGCAGGCGACCGATTTTTCGCTGATAAAGAGGATATCCCCCTCTTCGATGTGGGGCGTGACATACTCGGCCGCGACATCTACAATGTTGTGCTCAGCGGTCACAACACAGGTCTTGATCGGCAGGCGCAGATAGCTGACGCCGTCGACCTCCATGCACTCTTTTTTGCCCTCGTTGGCTTTTAATTCCGACATGCTATTCTCCTTTATCGTTTTTGAAAAACAGCGGCAGCGGCTCGAGATACTGGATGTCATGGCGCTCGGCCGCCTCGCCCTCGGCGAGAATCGCGAGCCGCCCGACCACCGTGCCGCCCGCGCGGCGCACGAGCTCCTCGAGCGCCTTGACCGACTCACCGGTGCTGATGACGTCGTCGACGAGCACCACACGCCTGCCTTTCATCAATTCCGCCTCATGCTGGTCGATGACCAGATGCTGTACTTTCTCGGTCGTGATGGATTTGACGTCCACCACAAAGGTTTCGCGCATATACAGTTTTTCCATCTTGCGGGCGATAATATACTGGTTCTCGCCCATCTGGCGCGCCATTTCGTGAATCAGCGGGATGCTCTTCGCCTCGGCCGTGAGCATGATGTCGTGCTCAGGCATCTTTTTGATCAGCTCACGCGCGCAGGCCACGGTCAGCTCAACGTCGCCGAAGATGACGAAAGCCGCAATTTCCAGCTCGTCGTTCACCCGGCAGATGGGCAGCTCCCGCGAGAGGCCTGCCACCTCAAGATGATAGGTTCTCTGTTCGCTCATGATTCTCTCTCCTCTCAAACGAGTCGGTCTTTGGATACGGCAGCCCCCGAAAGCAGATGGAAGTGAAGATGTCTCACCGTCTGTCCAACGCTCTCGCCGCAGTTGGAGATGATGCGGTAATTGTCGCTCACGCGCAGCGCGTCCGCAAGCCGGGGAATCACCTCAAAGATGCGCGCCACCGCGGCGCTGTTGTCCTCGTTGACGCCGTCAGCCGACGCGATGTGGGTCTTCGGCACCAGCAGAATGTGCACATCCGTCTGGGGGTTGATGTCATGGAATGCGAAAATCAAATCGTCCTCATAGACCTTTTTGCTGGGGATCTCCCCGGCGATGATCTTGCAGAAAATACAGTCGTTCATCCGCGTGCTCCTCTCTATTTGACGGTGGAGGCGACAAGCCCCTCGACGATGCCGAGCGCCTCGTCCACCTTGGATGCATCCTTACAGCCCGCCATGGCGCTGTCCGGCCGGCCGCCGCCGTTGGCGCCGGTGACCTTGGCGACCTCGCGCACAATCGCGCCCGCGTTCATGCCCCGCTCTACCGCCTGCTTGCCGCAGACGGCGCAGAAGTTGAGCTTGTCGCCGCTGCCGCCGCAGAGCACCGCCACGACGTTCTCGTGCTTTGCCTTGAGATCGTCGCCCGCCGTGCGCAGCGTGTCGGTTCCCGCTCCCTCGAGGCGGGCCGCGATCACCATGAGCCCCGCGATGTCTTTGGCGTTTGCCGTCAGATTGGCCGCCGCGTCGCTCGCACGCTTTGCCGCCTGCGCCTCGAGCTCGCGGTGCATGTTCTTATTCTCAGCCACAAGCGCCTGCGCGCGCTTGACAAGATCGGTCGCCGACGACTTGATCACGGCGGCAACCTCGTCGAGCTCCCGCTCTCTCTGCTCGAGCATCTGCAGAACGCCGAAGCCGGTCGTGCCCTCGATGCGGCGCACACCCGCCGCCACGGACGACTCGGAGAGTATTTTGAAAAGGCCCATCTTGCCGGTGTTCGCCAGGTGCGTGCCGCCGCAGAGCTCGGTCGACACGTCGCCCATCTTGACCACGCGCACCACGTCGCCGTACTTCTCGCCGAACAGGGCCATCGCGCCCATCTTTTTGGCTTCGGCCATGCTGGTCTCACAGACCGTGACCTCAATCGCCTGCATGACCGCGATATTGACAAGACGCTCAACCTCGCAAAGCTCCTGCGGCGTGACGGCCGCGAAGTGGGTGAAGTCAAAGCGCACACGGTGCTCGTCGACATAGGAGCCCGCCTGCTCGACATGCTCGCCGAGCACGCGGCGCAGAGCCGCCTGGAGCAGATGGGCCGCGCTGTGGTTTCTCATGATGGCCTCACGGCGCTCGCGGTCAACCGTGCAGGTGACCGTGTCGCCGTCCATAAAGCTGCCCCGGGTCACGACGCCGCTCATCAGATACTTGCCGTCGGGCGTCTTGTGGCAGTCGGTCACACGAATCTCGCCGCCGGCGCCGGTGAGCGTTCCGGTGTCGCCCACCTGGCCGCCGCTCTCGGCATAAAACGCCGTGCGGTCGGTGATGACGGTCACCTCGTCGTCGGTCTGAACGCCTGTGACAAGCTCACCGTCCTTGATCAGCGCCATGATCTTCGCCTCGTTTTCGAGCGTCTCATAGCCGACAAATTCCGTCTTGAGCCCGCGGTCGAGCTTGCCGAGCACCGTCTCGGTCCAGGCGACCTCGCCGGCGCCGGCGCGCGCCGAGCGCGCGCGTTCACGCTGCTGCTCCATGAGCTGTGCGAAGCCCTGCTCATCGGCGGCGAGCCCCTGCTCCTCGAGAATCTCGCGGGTCAGGTCAATCGGAAAGCCGAACGTGTCATAGAGCTTGAACGCCTCGTCGCCCGGCAGCTCCTTTTTTCCGTCTCTCTTCAGCCCCTCGATCAGCTCGCCGAGGATGCTCATGCCCTGATCGATGGTCTGGTCGAAGCGCTCCTCCTCCATCTGGATGACCTTTTTGATGTAACCGCGCTTCTCCTCAAGTGCCGGATAGGCGTCCTTGCTCTCATTGATGACCGTGTCGCAGAGCTCGCTGAGGAAGCCCGGCTTGATGCCGAGCAGGCGGCCGTGGCGCGCCGCGCGGCGCAGCAGCCGCCGCAGCACATAGCCGCGCCCCTCGTTCGAGGGCAGCACACCATCGCAGATCATGTGGGTGGTCGAGCGGATGTGATCGGTGATGACGCGCAGCGAGACATCGGTCTTCTCATTCTGTTTGTAGGTCACGCCCGCCATTTTCGCCGCGTGTTTGAGCACGTTTTGAATGGTGTCGACCTCAAAGAGGTTGTCGACGTTCTGCATGATGCACGCCAGGCGCTCAAGGCCCATTCCGGTGTCGATGTTCGGGTGGGCGAGCCGGTCGTAGTTGCCCTTGCCGTCGCTGTCAAACTGGGTGAACACCAGATTCCAGAACTCGATGAAGCGGTCACAGTCGCAGCCCACGGCGCAGTCGGGCTTGCCGCAGCCGTGCTCCGGGCCGCGGTCGAAGTAGAGCTCCGAGCAGGGGCCGCAGGGGCCGGTGCCGATCTCCCAGAAGTTGTCCTCCTTGCCCAGACGCACCATGTGATCCTCGGGGATGCCGACTTTCTTGGTCCAGATCTCGAACGCCTCGTCGTCATCCTCATAGATCGAAACATAGATGCGCTCGGGCGGCAGACCCATCACCTGGGTGGAAAACTCCCACGCCCAGGCGGTCGCCTCATTTTTGAAATAGTCGCCAAACGAGAAGTTGCCGAGCATCTCAAAGAACGTCCCGTGGCGGGCCGTCTTGCCGACGCGCTCGATGTCGGGCGTGCGGATGCACTTCTGGCAGGTGGTCACACGCTTGCGCGGCGGGGTGACCTCGCCCGTAAAATAGGGCTTGAGCGGCGCCATGCCCGAGTTGATCAGCAGCAGGCTCTTGTCATTCTGCGGCACGAGCGGAAAGCTCGGCAGGCGCAGATGCCCCTTGCTCTCGTAGAAGCTGAGAAACTTCTCGCGGATCTCGTTGAGTCCCATCCATTCCATTGTCTTACAAATCTCCTTTATGGTAAACTTTTTTACTTTTTCAAACAGAAAAAATGCTCCGCTCCCCAAAACAGGGACGAAGCATACACACCGCGGTACCACCCTCATTGCGCCAGAGGCGCCACTTTGATCCTTAACGCGGACAAGACGTCGCGGGTTTGCCGCAAACTCAAGACCGGCTTTCGGACACGTCCGCCGGGGCGGCTCACAGCCAAGGCCACCCTCTCTGATCGGCTCATCCTGCCCTACTCTTGTCTCTCATCGTTCAAACTATTGAAAACACAACATCATCTTACTGATTCCCGGCGGATTTGTCAAGCGTTTGCCGCCCGGTTCCCCGCCGGGCCGGCGAAATTTTTCCACCCCGCTCCACCCGCTGCCCGACAGAGGAAAAGGGCGGCCTTCAGGAGCCGCCCTCAAGCGCGAGAATTCCCTCGGCGATCTCGCGGAACACGGGCGACGCGGCAACCGAGCCGCTCTTGCCATTTTCGACGAGCACGGTGATGACATACTGTGGGTCTTCAGCCGGAAAAAAGCCGGTGAAAAGGCCGTGGATAACGGCCTCGCCGTCCTCCCGCCAGCCGGTCTCGGCGCTCGCTGTCTTGCCGCCGGCTGTGCTCCCCTCGGGCACCGCCGTGGTACCTGTGCCGCTCTGGCAGGTCTGCTCCATCAGCGAGCGCACAAGCTCCGCCGTCCCCGGGCGTACGACCTGCTCGCCGCGCACGCCCTCGGCGGGCGTGAACGTGCCCGCTTCGTCCACCGTGCCCTCAATGAGGGTGAGCGGAAGCTTGTAGCCATCGTTTGCAAAGACCTGGGTCAGCTGCGCAAGCCCTGCGGGCGACGCCATGATTTCGCCCTGGCCGATGGCGGTGTTGGCAACAAGTGCCGGCGGTGCGCCGCTGCTCTTCTCGGGCAGGTTGCCCGCGCGGGCCGACAGGCCGTCGGCAAAGACGATCTTCTGATCGAGGCCCAGGCGCCGGGCCATGTCAATGATCTCGTTGTAGCCGGTGTCCTGCGCCATTTTGATGAAAAAGGGATTGCACGACTTGGTAAAGCCGCGGGTCAGATCGCTCCACCCGTGGCCGTTTGCATAGTGGCAGGCAAAGCGGCGCCCGCCCACGGTGATGCCGCCGTCGCAGAAGACCGACTTGTCGTATGGCTTGCCCTCTTTTTCGCTGTAGGCCGCTGTGACGACAAGCTTGAAAATGGAGCCGACGTTGTAGTTTTCAAACGCCCGGTTGAGAAGCTCCCCGTTGTCGGAGCTGAGATAGTAGCTCATCTTCTGCAGCACAAAGCCCGGCTGGCTGACAACGGCGCGCAGCTTGCCGGTCTTGGCCTCGGCCACCACAATGGCCCCCTTTTCAAAGTGGTCGCGCGCAGCCTGTTCGGCAATGGCCTGAATTTTACTGTCGATGGTGAGCACGACGCCGCTCTTGCTGTCATAGTGCTCGGAGAAGATAGACACCGGCAGCCCCTCGAGTGGTTTTCCTGTCGCATCGAGGGTGACGGACGCCGTCATCTCACCCCCGTCGGCGAGCAGCTCGTCGAACGCCTTTTCAATGCCCGAGAGACCGGCCAGCCCGTCTGCCGTGACATTGCCGAGAATGTGAGGCGCGAGGATCGCGCCCTCGTAGCGGCGCACGGTGTCGATGATCTTGAGCCCTTTCTGTTCGTCAAGGCGGCGGTTGACGGTGAGTGTGAACGGCGACTTGCGCTCGACCTTTTTGAGCAGCTCCTCGTCGCTGATGTCGAGCGCGACGGGGCGCAGCAGCTCATAGAGCGCCTGGCGGTCGGCAAAAAAGGTCGGCTCGACAATGGCGGTGAGTGACTTGCCGTTGTTGACGAGCGCCACGCCGTTGCAGTCGTAGATGGTGCCGCGCTTTTTCGCGACGGTGAGCACCGCCTCCTGCTGCCGCTGGGCGGTCGCGCTGATCTCGGGCCCGCCGATGATGGCGAGAGACGCGACCTTGAGCGCCAGAATGCCCAGAATCACCACAAAGGTGCCGAAGATGGCAACACTGCGCCGGTACATAGCATCCCTCCCAACCAATTCTCCCCTTAGTTTGGGCGGGCGGCGGCGGTTTATGCGAAAACTGTAACGAAACCGTAATGGCCGCACGGTTTACTTTCCGGTAAAATATGATATACTTGTAACGGTACTTTTTGCCGGGAGGAGGGCTTTTATGCCGCAGAAAGCAACGCAGAATCGCACCATAGCACAGAATAAAAAAGCCTTCCACGACTACTTTGTTGAGGAGAGCTTCGAGGCGGGCATCTCGCTCGCCGGCACCGAGGTCAAGTCCATCCGCGCGGGCAAGGTCAATTTAAAAGACGCCTATTGCACCGTGTCGGGCGGTGAGCTGCGCGTGGTCGGCATGCATGTCTCGCCCTATGAAAAGGGCAACATCTTCAACAAGGATCCCCTGCGCGAGCGAAAGCTCCTGATGCACAAAAAGGAGATCATGCGTCTGTACGGCTGCGTCAAGCAGGACGGCATGGCCATCATCCCGCTGTCTCTGTATTTTAAGGGGTCTCACGTCAAGGTGCAGGTCGGGCTGTGCCGCGGCAAAAAGCTGCACGACAAGCGCGACGCCATCGCCCGAAAGGACGCGCAGCGCGAGATGGACCGCGCCATGAAAGAACGAAACCGGTGACACCGGCCCACATGGGGGCGTAATGGCTTCGACGGGGGTCTTGCAGCCGGGATAGCGAGCCGAGATTTACGGGATCTCGTAAAACACCGTAATTTAAACACAAACGCTAATAACAGAACATTAGCCGCGGCCTAATTTAGGCTGCCGTCCCACCCGGGAGTACTGCGGCCCGGGCTGGGGCGTCGATGAGCAGTGAACGTGCGCCGGGTAAGATTTGCCCCGGCCATGAACCATGAATCTACCGACCGCACAAGCCCGCTCTTTGGCGTGTGCGCGGGGGAATCCCAAACATAGAGCTACGCTCGTAGAGGTCCCCGTGAATGGACTTTCGGACAGGGGTTCAACTCCCCTCGCCTCCACCACGTCGTCGCGGACGTCATATCGTTCGCGACGACGTTTTCTTTTTCAAATCAAACGTCATCTCTCACTCATTTTGTCGCTCCTCCTTTCAAAATCGAACCCACTTCGTTGGGCTTCGATTTTGTGGCCGCCTTTCGGGCGGCTTTTTACGTTGCCGAAAAAATATCGTTTTTAACCGTCCTTTGTACTCAGAAAACCGCCATTTCTGGCGGTTTTCTTGTTGTAATGCGGGTTTCAGGCATACCAGAGGGTATTTTCGATGCGGGGCTGTCAAGAAAGAGGCACAGATGCCCGGCGGGCATCTGTGCCTCTCAACTGAAAAAACTTCTTTCTGGGTGTAAGGGTAAGTCCCTGACTAGGCGTTAAGTCATTTTGTCTCGGTGGGTTGTTGGCAAAAGCGCATGAGCATGGCCGCTGCCTCTGCTCTGGAAGCCCGGCCTTGGGGGTCCAGAATACCACTACCCTTGCCGTTGATGATCCCGGCGTCCACAGCCCAGCGCATGGCGTTGTCTGCAAAATCGCTCACCTGGTCGGCGTCGTCAAAGACCAGAGCCAGGTTTGGCACCGGGGGTTGGCCGGCGTAGCGGTAGAGCATAGCCGCCAGCTGCTCTCTTGTAATGATATCGTCGGGACCAAAAGTGCCGTTGCCGTAGCCGCCGGCGACGTTGCGCAGCCGGGCCCAGTACACCGCCGTGCCATACCAGCTGTCGGCGTCTACGTCCTGATACGGGGCGCCCCAAGGCTCGTTTTCCATATCCGGGCTGCCGTCCAGTCTCCACAGGATGGTGGCAATCATGCTCCGGCTGGTGGAGATGTCAGGGCTGAACGTGGTGTCGCCGGTACCTCCCATCAGCCCGTTTAGGCAGACGTATTTCACAGCTTCATAGTACCAGGCATCACCAGATACATCTGTGAAAGGATTATCCCAGGGGATTTCTATGCGGAATGCCGCTCGTATGGTGACTTCCTCATCGGGCATCAGGAAAGCATAGCCCTGCCCCTCCTCGAGAAGTGTGACCGGAGTGCCCGACTTTCCTGTGATGGTGAGCGTATCCAGCTCGTAGCCTGCCTCCGGCCGGATGGTCAGCAGAACCTTATCGCCTTTTTCAGCGGTCTCCCGGTCAGCTGTCACCATGCCGTGTTCAGCCTCCTCAAGGGTGATCTTGTGGCCCGCGCTGACAACTCCGCCGCCGGGGAATATGGCGGCAGGCTTGCTCCAGCCGATGGCAAAGGGAGACAGGCTTGTGACGGTGAAAGAGATACCGTCCGGGCTCTTGGCCGGTTTAATGGATTCCGAATCGCCCACAATATGTCCGTTCATATCGGTGGTGAACATGTGAATGACCGTGTAGTTGTAGCTGTCATCCAGCCCGGCGCCCAGGTCATCGTAGGAAATGCTGACCTTGATACCGCCCTCGGGGAACTGTTCTTTCGTGGCATTCTGCCAGTTCAGACCACCATCCGTGGTGTACTGCAGTCTGATGTCGAGCAGGGAGATATTGCTTCCAACCCGACTGTCCAGCCTGGTGACTTCTGTGCGCAGAGCCGCCTGAAGCTGCTGGATGGTGCTGAATTTTCCGGCAAGCTCATCCGGCACTGCAGTCAGCTCACTCTGGACCGTCTGGAACTGCAGAGACGTTGCGCCCAGGGTAATCTCTTTCGCCACATCAGAAATTGCGATGGTGACGCTGCCGTCTTCGTTTCTGACGACGGTCAGGTTTTCTCCCACGCTGCCGCTCAGGCAGTCCGTACCGTTGATGGTCAGCTCGGTCAGATAATGATCCTCATCCGGTTTGACCGTGAAAGTCAAATTACCGCCCTTGCGAATCTGCGTGTCCGGCGCGCCCGGGTAGGCTTCAGCTGGGATGCGTTCCACAGCAACAATGGTGTATCCAGCACCGCTCGTTGGAATATCAAAGCCCTGGTAGGGTTCAAATTCCACTCGAACCTCCAGCTCACAGTCAAGGCTGGGTACGGTCAGCTTATTGCTCAGAGGGTGTTCCATCTCGATGTCCAGGTCCAGCTCATCCATCGTCTTCCAAGTGACCGGCTTGCCGTTCACCGTCCACCGGGCCACCATATGATTACCATCTGCGCCGGTGTTCGGTTCTGCGGTAAATACCAGCGTACTGGTGGCCGCAACGGTGTTGCCCGAATCTCCGGGACTAAATACCTCCCCATTCTGGGTAGCCGTCAGCTTGCCGTTTTCCCCTGCGGAGAACTTGACGTTATAGCCGCCCTGGCTGGCGAATACGGCCTGCACCTCCATGTCCTCGATGATGTCGGTCAGCGTGAACGGTTCTCCTGCCTCGCCGGGTGTGACCTCACCGCCTACCCGCCAGTGGAGCAGGTCATAGTAGGGGTCCGGCTCGGCAATGAGAGTGAAGCTGCCGTGACGGCTCACCGTGGCCGGGCTCTCGCTGCCATTCACAGCGGCAACGGTACCGCCCTCAGTTGCAGAGAAGGTAACGGTATGGGTGTTGCGTGCCATGGTGACAGATACGGTGGTGTCGCCCTGAATGGTGAGCGAGTAGGTTTCATCGGTGCTGTTCACCTGCCTCTTGTTTACCGTCCAGTACGCCACCTCGTAATTCTCCTCCGGGACGGCGGTAAATAGGACGGTCTGGCCGCCGGTAACCTCGCTGCCCTCCACATCAGCCGTCAAGGTGCCGTGCTCCGGCTGCTCATAGGTCAGCGTATAGCTGCCGCCCCGGAATACAGCCTGAATCTGATACGGCTCTGTCTTTGCCTCTACGCCGACAGGCACAGTCCACTTCAGTTCATTGCCGCCCCCCGCCTCTTCGCCGTCCACCATCCAGCGGTCCAACTCATAGCCGGCCTTCGGTTTGGCGGTAAAGAGCATCTCGGTACCACCGCGGACAGCGTCATCGCCGTCCGCCCGCTTGTCAAAAAGAACCTGGCCGTAGCGGTCTCCGCTCCAGGCCACCGGGTATTCGATGGGCTGGAAGACCGCCCGAATCTCGGCGCCGGTCTTGTTTTTATCGGCATCGACCGGAACGCTATAGGTAAACTCCGTCTTGTCCGAGCCCTCCTGCGCCAAGCCGTTTACTGTCCAGTGCTGAATCTCATAGCCGGTGTTTCCCTCGGCGGTGAATGTGATGGATGCCCCCGGATTCAGCACAATATTCTGCTGCGCCTCTGTTCCTCCGCTGAGTTTGGCAGATGTAATGACGCCGTCGACAGCGCCGAAATTAACTCTGTCGCCCACTGCGGTAAACTCCACCGTGACGGTGTTTTCCCTGCGCAGATTCTCCTTCGCCACGGGCAACTCAAGGCCAATGTAGAAAGAGGCTTCGCTTCCCTGGGCCATGATATCCTCTGTCTCACCGTTTTCATTCGTCCACGTCCATTTCTGTACCCGGTAACCCTCATCAGGCACCGCGGTAAAGGTGAGGGTGGAGTCCTCGTGGATGGGTGTGCCGCTGGCAAAGTCCTCCTGTAAATAAGCAGGCATTTTCTTGCGGCTGGCGTCAGCGCGCAGAGTGCCGTGGGCGCTTCCGTCCACCTCGTGGACGGAATGGGTGATGGTGTAGGTGGGTATCTTCTCAAACTCAACCGCAACCACAACCTCTTCGCTTTCAGCCGTCCTCACCGTAAAGGTCTGGTTGTCGGTCAGGGCGTGCTTTTCCACCTCCTGCGGCTCCCCGTTGACCTCTATGCTGCCAACACGGTAGTTCTCCCCCGGCGCGGCAGTGAATATCAGTTCGGTGCCGTTGTAGACATAGTCGCCGCTGTTCACCGCAGCTCCATCGGCTGTGGCGGTTACATCGCCGAAGCCATCAGAGGCATCGGGATCGCTGGTGGAGACATCGATCGTAACCTTAGGCTTCCTGGCCACCACTACGTTCACGGTGGTATCTTCGGATAGCTGCGCAAGTGACCAGCGCATCTGCTCCCGGTCATGGCTCACGCCCCATCCGTCTTTCTCCCAGCGGACCAGCTCGTAGTCCTCCGCCTCATCAAAGACGAAGTCGATCTGGCTGTTGGCGATCTGCTGCTTCCCGGAGAATATCTCCCGGTCGCCAAGGAAGGCTCTCAGGGTACCCGCGTCAGCGATTGGAGCCCCACTCTGGTCTACCACATCAAAAGTCAGCCGGAATGTGGTGGCCTCGTCACTGACCACCAAGCGAACATTCATATCGTTCTGAAGGTTTTGTATGGTAAAGGTTTCACTGGCACCTGATACCTGAGCCCAGCTTCCGTCAGCCTGCTCCACTTCCCAACGGATGGGGGAGACACCGGGGAGCAGCTCAGCGGTAATGGTCACCTGAGAGCCATTGACAGCGGTGCCCGACGCGGTACCTGTTGCGGTCAGATCGTCTGTCTTGAAAGTCACGCCAGATGCGTCGGCTCCCCGCTCATCCACCGCGCCGTAGGTGACGGTGAGGCCTCTCTTCTGCTCGAAGGACACGGTGACATTGAGCGGTCCCTCAGCCACATTTTCCAGGGTCAGGGCGTTCTGGGCAAAGACAGTGTCGGTGCCGTCATAGGTTTGGACCACGCCGTCAACTTTCCACTCCCGCACCACATAGCCGCTGCCGGGTTTGGCATTGAAGATTACCGTACTGCCAGCCACCACATTGGCGGTAGGGCCAGTGATCTCCTTGCCATTGTTGATTGCAGTCAGAGTACCACCGCTGCCCTCTGCCCGGAAGTTCAGCACAGTGGAAGAGCTGGTAAATGTGACCTGCACCTCCAAGGCCTGATCCAGTCCAAAGTAGTTCAGACTCAGTCCCCCGTTCCCCAGGACAATTTTGTCGGTGTTTTCCACGACGCGCTGGTTGTTCACGGTCCAGCTCTGTACCTGGAAAGAGGGATCGATGGGTTCCGCCAGGAACAGAAGATTGCTGCCGGCGGGCAGACTGTTCCCAGAGGTAATCGTGGTGCCGCTGGCGTAGGAGCCCGTCAAGGTGCCGTTGATATCAGCCTCAAAGCGTACCGGAAAGGCATTTGCCAGCACAGTGACCACACTCTTTTTCAGCTCGACAACGTATTTGGACAGGAAGTCCTCCTTTGCTTTGCGCTGCACCTCGCCGGCGTCCTCCATGTCAGCGGCGTAGGCCACCATGAGATCGTGCGGCCCGGCTACAGGTTCAGGGCCGCCGGTGAGGCAGAACAGATCGGAAAGAGTCTCCCCATAGATGGTTTCGTCTGCGGATACCAGACCGGGTGTCAGTGTGATCTCACCCAGGTAGTCGTTCAGGTTAAAGTCCTCCAGCTTTTCCGCAGAGATATCGGCCAGTTTGGGCGCGGTCACGGTGATGGGCCTGGGCTCTACGGTGAGCACCTTGCTGGCCACGATTTCACCATCTTTGGATGCGGCGATTCGATATCGCCCAGGGACAAGGGTCTGACCTCTCTTCCAAGTAAGAGCCGTGGTGTCAAACCCGTTTTCGTCGGCGCCCGCAGCACCCGTTCCCAGGAAAGGATAGGCAGTGAAGACCGCACCGCCGGCGGTACTGTCCGTAGTCAGTTCGCCGCCCTCCATCTTCCAGGTGATAAATTGCGGGTTGATGAGTTCCCCATAGGTCACACTGTCCGCCAGCTTCAGATCATAGCCTGTTGCCTCCTGATCGCGATAGGCATAGTAGGTGATGGGCGCTGAGGAGGAGGGCATGGTGGCCCCGCTCCCCTGATACTGAGCGATAATCTGATATACGCCGGGGGTCTTGGGAATCCAGGATGCTGTTCCAGGTCCGTCCCCAGTCCGTTCAGCCGAAATGCTCTGGGCCGCGCCGGTGGTGGTGTTGATAATCTGAAAGACGATGCTGCCGGTGGTGGACCCCGGTCCGGCAACGGTGGCAGTCAGGGTGACCGGTTCGCCGTCATGCTTCTCTTCACGGTACACCTTGATTTCGGCCGTTTCAGCCTGGTTTCCGGGTACGGCCAGAGGAGTAACCATGCCGCCCTCTGCGGTACCCAGTATCCCACCATATTCTTTGAGCTCCAGTTTGGTATAGGTGACTACTGTTTTATCCTCTCCCCCCGGCTCTTCGGAGCTCTGCGTGTCCTCCGTGCGAATGTAGTAGAATTCGCCGTTTTTATACACTTTCTCCTCATCTGTGCCGCCGCCGTAGGCATAAACCTCGTAGGGCGTCTCGTTTTCCGTGACAGTACCCGGCACATCGGACCACACTTCCTGCGGGTCGCCCAGATAGGTCAGATTTTCCAGCCCGTCCTCGGGATAGGCATCACCGTCAAACTTTTTCACTTCCTGCAGGGTGGATACACCATCCCCACCCTCCAGGTAGACATAGAATTTGGGGTCTGCGCTGGTGTCCTTCTTTTGATACAGAGTCAGGGTGGTCTGTACCAACTGGTCCTGAGTCAACTCTGCCTCCTGCTCCCCGGACTGCTTCACAGCCACGCCCTGAGCAGCGAACAGGTTGTAGGTCTCCCCGTTAATCTCCTCTGTCCGCTGCGCGTCGGAGCGCAGGTCCTCCAGGTTGACAACCAGCTTGCCGCTCCCGTCTACCAGGCAGTCCGCCAGAGCGGTGAGCTCGATTTTGGAGTCATAGACAGCCGTGGCAATACCGGCTTCGTCCGGCTGCTGCGCGGTCAGCCCATTGAGCAGATAATAGAGGCCATCCTCCTGGCAGAGGTAGACCTGGTCTGCACTGCCGCCCTCAAAGTTATTGACATAAGCCTGGTAACTCTCATACGTGCCGCTTCCCTTGTCAACCACATAGGTCTTGGTGACCCGTTTGGTGTCCGTCTGTGTCGCTGTGTAATTCGACTGGCCGGCGACATTCCCCACCTCCAGCGTGGTGTCGCTGCGATCCTTGCCCACCCAGAGGGTGGCCACGTCGCTGTAGACAGACACCTTGGTCATGGAACTGGTCAGGCCGGATACCATACAGCGGTACTCTGTGCCGTCCATCTGCTGTGTCACTGCGGGCAATGTCAGCTGGTATTCTCTGGCCCCGTCCACCGGCTTCCAGACCCCGGAGCCGGACTTGCGGGACTGCCACTGAAAGTTCAGTTGGGCGGCAGGGCCCCCGTTGAACTGGGCGGATACCAGAAAGGAGGCATCGCTGCCCGGGCGCACTCTTGCGTCCTCAGGGTGCTTTGAGATGATGGGCAGCGCCTGGCCCGAAGCCCCGATGACCACAGACACAGGAGTGGTATACCCCGAGTAGACCTCCTGGGTTCCATCGTAGCCCACAGCCCGGACGGTATACTGGTATTGGACATCCGGCTTCAGCCCGGTGGCTGTAAAGGTGTAGTAGTCACCGTCCTCATCCTCTTCGGCTTCGCTCACCCTGCCCAGAGTGTAGTACTCATCGTCCTCCTCCAAATAGAGGGCCACTTCGTACCACAGAGCGGTGTTATAGCCCGCCTCCCAGGTCAGGATAGCGGTATCCTCATCCGGGACGACAGCCAGGTTGGTGGGCCGGCTGGGGGGCTGTTTGACGCTGTTCGGCTTGATGATGTAGCTGAGCACAGGGACGATATAGTCCTCGATCTGGGCCTCCCAGGTGAAAAATTTCCACTGGAAGCCGTAGTCGTCCCTGAAGTCCTTCGGCACGCCGGCCACAGTGCCCGAATAAGTCAGCCCCGAGGTGCTGGTGACGCTCTGCGCTGAGCCGGAGGAGGCCCCGGCGGTAGCACCGACACAGAAGCCGCCGGCCCCCGCGCCAATCTTGGTATCAAAACTATGGGTCAGCTCTTTTGTAACCGTCGTGCTGCTGCTGACGCTGATGGACTGGGAGTTCACCGTGTTTTCGCTGCTGGCGTCCATCCAGTTGCTGCTGCCCATGGTCGGTCTGCGGGTTCCCGCCTCCGATGTGCGGTAGGTCTGTGGCTGGCCGGGAACAGCGGACACGATATCCGGGCCGATGACCGGATCACCCAGCTGGCCGGCCAACTCGTTGTATCGTTCAATGGGCATCAGGTAGTAGGCCGGCTCCTGAGCCTCGGAGATGTTCATCTCGCTCTTGTTGCCGTCTGTATCGGTGACCGTATAGGTGTAGACAATGACCGGTGTGCGCATCAGAAGCACCTGATTGTAGTCCCGGCCGATCTCGTAAGACATATCATAACTGTATTCCGTGGTCTTTTCCGTCTCGTTGCTCCACTCGGAGGAGAAAGAGGCTTCCATTTCAAACTTGGCCGCCTCAAAGAACAAAAACTGAAACTCCTGCTCAAAGCTGACGTAGGCGCCGGCGCTGGTGGAACTGGTCTCGCTGCTGCCGGTTCCGCCGCCGGTTGAGGTTCCGAAAGCGGTAGAGCCGGAAGTCTCGGGATACTCATCCACCAGATCCTCGAAGTAGGGGCTGGCCTCCAGAATGGCCATGATCTCGGGGTCGGCGAAAGTGTACTGCTTTCTCTCATAGTGGGCCAGCATACCGTCGTCGGTGTCAATATCCGGGGCGGTGAGGGCCACGCAGGCGGAATACCAGGGCCAACGCTCATATACGTTGGTACCGTAGTGAGTGGCGTACAGGCCGGTGCCGTCCATGACCTTTTTGGTGGGAACCCCTTGCTCGTTGGTCCCGGGGTCAAAGGTCAGGCCCGCGATCCAGTGCTTGTCTCCCCTGTAAGTCCATTGGTCGTAGAACGGTCTATCGAACTCACACCGCAGCTTGTTGCCCACCACAAAGAAGACGGATTCGCGCCCGGCGGTGTTTCCATCAAAATTGCCGATAACGGGCTGACCAACATATTTCCGATAGCTCACGTACTTGTCAGTCTCGTTTGCGCCCATTTTGGCCGCTTCAAATCTCCCGTTGTCCCCCAACTGGAAGATATGGCCCTGAGCGAACAGGTAGGGCCGGGTGCCGAAGCCCTCGAGCAGAACGCAGCCGACGGAGATGGGGGGATTGTCGGCGTAACTGGACTCCGCATCGGCCCAGTCTCCCCACCCTGTGCTGCTCTCGTTACGCACATAGGTGCCCACAGGGACCATGGGCGGGCCGTTGGTTCCGACACCGCCGCGCGGGCAGGTTCTCAGCTCATAGCCAGTGCCGTCCGCCCCCTCGCCGCAGTCGATGGTTGTGATCATCAGGGCGGTACGTACCACATCGTCGCTGTACCAGCACTTGTCGTCGGCGGGGATGCCTACGGTGACAATCTCCGCCTTGCTGTCCCCGTCAAAGTCGCCGATGGCAGAGGCGGCAGAGCGTAAGAACCAACCCTCGTAGCCGGTCTCTGTATTTTTGTCCCGCCAGTTTTTCGCAGTATCGTCATAGACGTCAGCCAGCTGGGTGCGAAAGACTTTCTGCCAATCGCCATTTTTGTCTGTTTTATATACCAGTACTAGAGAGGCGGTGCTTCCGGTGTTTTTGTCCTCATAGTTGTTCTTTCCCAGCTTCTCCTCAATGCCGTCAGCCAGGTCGCTGAAAGACACGGTGACCACCAGCTCCTCAATATCATCCCCGTCGAGGTCGCCTGCCGCCAGGTGTACCATGGGGATGTTGCGGCACTTGTGCTCATCGTTCTTATCTCTTGTATGTGAGGATATTTCGTTGAGCGTATGATTGGTTCCATTGTAAAAGGATAAATTCTCCTGGCCAAAGTTGATCTCTTTGCCACAGAAATCAAGGTTAATGTCCCGCATCTCCATCAGCCGGAGGCTTCCGACGGTGGGGTTATAGAAGATCAGGGTATCTTCGCCGTCGCCGTTGAAGTCGCCGGCCACCATAGCGTTGTATCCGTCGGCCTTAAAAGGATTATATTCCAGGCCATTTACCCAGGTGTAGTCGTCCGAACTCGCAGGCACATTGCTGTATCTCTTCAGATAGGTGACCTTGTTGGAGCTGTTGGCCTCCTTGGCATCGACTATGATCACACCGGGCTGGTTGGCCTTGTCCTTATTCCTGTTGGGGTTGACGTAGCCGTAGTAGGCGATATGGTCGTCCCGGCCGGAGCCGGTGGGGTCGAAAGCCACGCCCCGGACATAGTTCAGCTCACCGTAATCGCTGTCCTGAAACTGGGTTACTACGTTGTCTCCAGAGAGGTACTGAACCAGTTGCGTGCTGCGATCGGTGTAGTGATTCTTATCCAGGTTAAACATTGTTTCAAAGGTATTGTATTCCGTCTCGTAGAACGGCCACTTCCAGGTTCCATCCAGCTTCAGCGACCGGCTGAGCTGGTAGCCGGCGGCCGACTCATAAATGCCCAGCTCCTTGACCGGATTGATGTTGACCTGGTTTTCCACCGCTACCCGTCCGAAAGGATTTTTTCCATCGCCTTCGTCATAGTCACTGGGTATTTCCGTGCTGAAGCCGTAGGCGTCGGTTCCGCCGCTTTCGGTCTCCTCCGCCGCCCGGGCCGTGGTGACCAGTCCCGGGAAAACGGGCAGCATACCGAGCAGCATGCAGACCGTTATAACGGACGCCAGCGCCCGCCTCCAGAAGTGACTGTGTGCCAAATGTTTTCTCATTGCTCTTCCTCCTTCAGTGACCAGGGCGGCGCCCCCTCTTAAAGAGACGTATGCCCGGCGCCAATGCAATTGCCGCGTTTACTCCTCACAGTGCATAGGGAACCAGAAAGGGCGTGATGTCCTGCCCCGCCCCGAGAATGTGGCACTCGGCCATGGGTTGAAATCGTTTGATTTTTCCCACCAGCGTTTCGCTGAACAGCTCTGCACACATGAATACCACATCTACCGGGTGATCCATTGCGAACTGTGCCGCCGCTTCTCCACTGGATTTCAGCATCACGGTTACAGCGGCGTTCTTACCTGTAATGGCTTCCGCAGTCTTACGCAGTGCTTTCCAGTCCCGATCCACTACCAAAACGGTCACGGTGTCCCCTCCCTTTTCATTTGATATCATTTAGGTATCATTGTCCGCCGGGAGAGCTCCCGGCGGACATGGGGCCGGCCCCATGTCTGTTTTTTCTCTATGATATCAAACGGCGTGTATCAAAAGCGTATCAAACCGGCTCCAAAATCATGCGCAAATAAAATTTTCTGAAAATAAAAAGAGACGGGATTTTAAACCCGTCTCTCTTGCTTCAATCTATTTGTCCAGCTCTCCGTTGCGAAATTCCGCCCAGCTGTACTGGGGCAGGTAGTCTCCCCGGTATGAATTTACCGCAATCGCCTCGCCCCTGAGGAAGCGGTAATAGTCACAGTCCAGCTTCTCCGGCAGGATGGCCAGGCGGTTGTGTTCCCGCAGAAGAATGTCCTCCACTCCGGCTGCTCGCAGGGACTCCCGCAGATTTTTGACGATGTTGCGGAAGTAGCCCCGACTTGACACGGTATCCGGCCCCTCGAGCAGCGCGGCACGAGCTTCCGCGGTGGTTGCGCTTGCTCCCTTGCGGTCGACAAGGTAGGCCAAAAGCTCCTTGGCCTTGGCCCGGCCAAACTTCACCGGCACGCCGTCCACAAACACCTCGAAGCCGCTGAATGTCTGCACACGGACTCTCCCCGGTGAACGCTCCCCATAGAGGAAAGTCAGCTCCCGCTCCAAGGCCGCCGTGTTAATGGGCTTGAGCAGATAGCCGGTGGCATGAAGTTGAAACGCCTGCACTGCGTACTGCTGGTGACCGGTGACGAAGACGATGTGGAGGTCGGGTTGAAGACGCTTCATCTGCTCCGCCAGCTCCAGCCCGGTCATACTCCCCATCTCGATGTCAAGAAAAGCCACATCTGCCCGCCGGCTCTTCATGGCGTTCAGAGCTTCTCCAGGTTTGGTAAAACCCCACACCTCCGCCCCGGGCCGGACTTGCTCCAGCGCTTCTTTCAGTTCTTCCAGCAAAAAATGCTCATCATCTACCGCCAAAAATCGCAAAGCGCTCACCTTTCCTTTGGAATGCTCAGGGTCACGACGGTGCCCTTGTCACTGCTCTCTATGTCCAATGTACCGCCCACCATGGAGGCCAGACGGCTGCGCACATTTTCAATGCCCAGATGGTTGTGCTCCCCCAAGTCTGGAAATTGTCTGGCCCGGGCAATGCCCACACCGTCATCCATGACCAGCACCAGAAAGGAGTCCGGTGTCTCCTGGGTACGGAGGATGAGAATGCCTCCCTCCTCTTTTTTTAAAATACCGTGGCGCACGGCGTTCTCCACAAGTGGCTGAAGAGACAGGGGCGGCAGGAAAAAGTCAGAGGTCCGAATCTCGTACACCACTTTCAGCCGGTCCTGAAATCGGCGCTGCTCCAGGTAAAGGTAGTTCATCACATGGTTGAGCTCTTGCTCAAACGGGATGGGTGAGTGGTTTTTCAGGCTGTTCATATTGGCCCGCAGAAAAGCGGAAAACTCCTGTATGGCTTTCTGCGCCTCTACCGGGTTTCGTTTGCACAGATGTGAGATGGTTGCCAGGGCATTGTACAGAAAGTGGGGCTGGATCTGGCTGAGCATGATGTCAACGCTCATCTCGGCCAGTTCTTTCTCCTGTTCCCGCAGTTTAATCTCATACTCGAACTGGATGTTGACCAGAATGAACAGCAGAGCCAGTGACACGCCGACATTGACCACGGCAATTCCCCTCAGGAACATCTGGGCCGCGCCGCCTCCCAGCGGGACAAAGATATAGAGGAGAAAGAAGATAACCTCCCGCCGTGACAGCCGTTTTCGGCAGAGGATGACAGTTGCAGTGAATAACAGGTAGCAGTACAGAGGCACCAGTTGAGAAATGAGAAACAGGCTGCCTCTCTGGTATCCCGCCGCTGTCACAGTGAAAATTGCCCCGGTGAACGGACTGATGAGAGAGAAAAACACCTGCACACTGCACGCGAGAGCAACCGAGCTCAGATACCATCTCCTCCCTCTGCCAGATAGATGGAGATATTCCTCCATATACCTGGCGAAGAAGTACAGCACAAAAGCAGAGGCGGTATAGAAAGTAGCCGAGAATACTGTCAGGGCGACCGCTTGGGCGGCGGTAGTGATCTCCTGGAGCAGCCAGTCCGCCAGATCGCCCAGGATCATGAAAATATTGGAGATGCCGACGCCGAGAAAATACCGGTTGAGACGCTGACGGTACCGCTGGCCATTCAGAATATAGGCCACCGGAATGCAGGAGAGCACAATGGCAAAGAAATCCAGCATGATATTGGCAGTAACCATCTGCTCCATCCACTACACTCCTTTGTGTGTCAATTTCATCCAGTATAGCATCTGTAGTCATCCTTGTCGACGCAAAAAGTCAAGCGCGATAATGCAGAGCAGTTTCCTTTGACATCGGCCGATGCCGCCAAATGCTTTTTGCGCACTATTGGTCAGAGCCCTCTCTTGAGAATATTCTCCATTAAGGGGTGCGGTAACTCACAAATCATATATTCAGCTGCAAAGATGCGCCTCACAATGAGGCGCATCTTTTAAAACAAACTCATCTGCTTCATGGTGGGGGCAGGTGCGGCCACACGCTCGCGGTGTAGCAGACCCGGCGGAATCTCATTGAGGAAGGGCGACTGCTCACGCGAGGCGAGCATGACAAGCTCGTCTCTGGCGCGCGTCATGCCGACGTAGAAGAGCCGGCGCTCCTCCTCCACGTCGGTCTCCTCCCGGCCGGGCATCTCGAGGGGCAGAGTGCCGCGTTCCACGCCGTACAGGAATACCACCGGGAACTCGAGCCCCTTTGAGCCGTGCAGCGTCATCAGCTGCACCGCTCCCGAGGCATAGCGTCCCCGGCTGCCTGCGCGGCTGATGTCCTGCTCGCCGCCGAGCGCCATCGCCGACAGCAGTGCGTCAACCCCGTCAAAAAAGGCGCTCGCCGCAAGGAACTTGCGAACGGACTCGCTCTCGTCTGCCCCAATCTCCGCTGTGAGATCGCCGAGCAGCCGGTGCGGTTTTTCCGTGAGACGCCCCGCGTAACGGCGCAGCCGCTCGGCCCACTGTAAAAGCCGGGGAATGCTCTCGTAATCCCGCATCCCGATCTCTATTTTCCGTTCAATCGGCCCATCTGCCCGCCTAAGCGCCGCGAGCACGCCCTCCGCGAGATCTCGCGGGCATTCGGCCAGCGTCTGGAGCGCGACGCCGAGCGACGGCAGGTCGCCGGGATTGCTCAGAAAGCGCAGCATCCCGATGATTCCGCGCACACGGTCATCTTCCAGATAGTCTTCCCGCCCGGTGACGACAAAGGGGATCCCCTCTTTCTGCAGGCACTGCTCCAGAATCTCCGACTGGCGGTGCGTGCGGTAGAGCACCGCAATGTCGGCGAAGCTGTAAACCGCCCCGCTTCGATTTGCCGACGTGACCATGTCGATGCCGCCCGTCATCCGGGCGATCTCCTTTGAGAGCGCGATGGCGGCGCTGAGTTCTCCCGGCGCCGTGAGAAACCGCACTGCCGCGCCGCACGCACGCACCGGCTCGAGCACCCGCTCGCCGCCCTCATTGCGGGAGATCACCGGCAGCGCACAGCGCAGTATCTCCGGCGTCGAACGATAATTTTGCACCAGGCGGATGACACGCGTGTCCGGCTCGTCCGCCTGCAGATGGGCAAAGCAGCGCGAATCCGAGCCGCGAAAGCCGTAGATCGACTGATCCGGATCGCCGATGACAAAGAGGCTCTCCCCCTGCGCGCTCCACGTGCGGGTGAGCCGGTACTGCAGCTCGTCAATATCCTGAAATTCGTCCACCAGAAGGTGGTCAAAGCGCCGGCGCACTTTTGGCGCCGCTGTCTCGCTGTATCTCAGCCCGTCGACCAGAAGATCGTCAAAGTCCCGCGCGCCCCGCTGTCTCACGAGCTCGCAATAGCGCTCAAACACCTCATCAGACAGCTCGTCGCCTGCATCGAGACCGCTCTTTCTGCGTGAGACCGCGCGCAGCACGCGCTCCGGCTTGTCGCTGCAACCGCACTCCTGCGCCGCCGTCTGTGCAAGCTGACGGGCAGTGGGCTCATCGAGCAGTGTCACCGGCCCGCTCTCGCTGAGCAGCGCAAGGCAGATGGAGTGAAAGGTTCCAATGGTCATGCCCCTTGTTCCCGCGCGGCCCAGCTCCTGCTCCAGGCGCTCGCGCAGCTCGGCGGCCGCCTTGTTGGTAAACGTCACTGCCGTGATGTGCGCAGGCTTGACGCCGCACTCCCGAATGAGGTGCACCACGCGTGAAACCAGCGTCCGGGTCTTCCCGGTCCCGGGGCCGGCAATCACGGCGACTGTTCGCTGAGATGCCTCCACGGCCGCCCGCTGCTCCACATTGAGTCCAAAGGAGACAGGCGGAGTCAGCTCCTCTGAAATCTCAGCGGCCTTTTTCACACTCTTTTTCTGCGGTTTCTGCGCCACGGTGCCGTCGTCCGGCCCAAACAGAGTGACCTGTCCCGCGAACCGCTCGCGCTGTGCGGGGGTGAAGAGTTCGATCCCGCCGTACTCCCCGTCGAACCCCGCGCGGCGCATCACCTCACCCGCGCGCAGCCGCCGAATCCCCTCGGCAACGCAGGCGCCCGCCGCGTGTTCGATATCTGCAAGCGGCGTCTCGCGCAGAATGACAAATTCCGGACCGAGCGTCTGAAGCAACTCCTCATAGAGCTGCGCGGCCCTCTTACCCGCCGGTGCAATGCCGAGCGATGCCGCAAGCGTCTCCTGCAGCGGCGCAAGGCTCTCAAAGGGCAGGGCGTTTGCCGGCCGGTAGCCCTCGGGGCGGTCGGCCAGCTCCTCCACACGGTGCAGCACTCCAATGGTCAGCTTCCGCCCACAGACCGGGCAGCGGCCGTCCTGCGCGGCGGTCTCGGCCGGCGTCAGGCAGACACCGCAGTTGCGGTGTCCATCCAGGTGGTACTTTCCCTCCTCCGGGAAAAACTCAATGGTTCCGCGAAAGCCGCCCGCCGCGCCCTCGCAGAGCGCCCGGGCAAGGCCGTCATAGCTCATTTCGCCCTCAATTCGGTTCGCCTCGCGGCCGAGCTTTGCCGGCGAGTGCGCGTCGGAATTTGAGACCAGCGTAAAGCGGTCGAGCGCCGAGAGCCGCCAGTTCATCGGCGGATCGGAGGAGAGACCGGTCTCCACCGCATGGATGTGCCCGGCAAGATCGCCAAAGCAGGCCTCCACCGTATCAAATCCCGAAAAGGCGCCAAACATGGAGAAGTGAGGCGTCCAGATGTGGGCGGGAATAAAGACGGCCTGCGGGCAGGCCTCAAGGGTGATCTCGAGCAAATCGCGACTGTCGAGCCCCAGTATCGGCCGGCCGTCCGAGTGGATATTGCCGATGGCCTCAAGGCGCAGCGCGAGTTTTTCGGCAGCCTCCAGCCCGGGCAGCAGAATGACATTGTGTACCTTTCGCGTCTTCCCATCTCTCTTGTAGATGGAGCTGATCTCACCCGAGACCACAAAGCGCGGTCTGTCGCCCCTTGCAGCGGCATCGGGCAGCACATACTCCTCCCGCAGGACATACAGGCCGTCCTCCGCAGGGGCGAGCTTTTCGGCAAGCTCCTGCCGCCAGGCAGGGTGGGTGAAATCCCCTGTGCCGAGAAGAGCGATTCCCTTACGCCGCGCCCACAGATCGAGATGCTCACAGTCGCAGTCTCGACTTGTCGCGCGTGAATATTTCGAGTGAATGTGCAAATCGGCAATATATGTCAAAAACAGCACCTCCTGATCGGATGTTCTTCTCTCATTCTACCATGGGCGCAAAGCAATCATGGTAGAATGCGGCCATGTTTTCAGCCGTCCCGCAGGTAATGCGATCTGCGTCCATAGAATAGCCGCCCTGCAGCTCGTATCATGGGCGCAAAGCAGTCGTTGATAAGCGATGGCCATGTTCCCTGCCGTCCGCAGAGGCCTTGCCCTGAAAGGGACAAGAGCACGGCCTGAATTCCATGTAATAGCCGCTCTGCAGCTATTATATCATAAATGCCATGCGTTCATGGAAGCATTGGCCACATTTTATCGCCCCACGCGCATTGCCCCGTCGGATTCGATGCTGTAAAATAGAGTCAAACTCCAAAAGGCAGGTGAAAGCGTTGCTCTGTGACGCACATACACACATCGAAACTCAGGCACAGGTCAGCAGCTACGCCCGGCAGAATATCTTCTGCGTCGCCTCGGGCGGAACGCCGGACGAGTGCGCGGACCTGCTCGCTCTGCGCGGGGCGTATGGCGGCATGTCTGTGAGCTTCGGGCTGCACCCCTGGTATGCCGACCGCTACTCCCTCGAACAGATGGAACCCTACCTCTGCAAAGCCTCCATCATCGGAGAGATCGGCTTGGACAGTGTCTGGTGTCAGGTTGATCCTGGCCGTCAGAGGGAGATCTTTCTCCGCCAGCTCGACTTCGCACAGCAGCGCAGACTGCCTGTCATCCTACACACCAAGGGCTGTGAACAGGAGTGCGCCGCGCTTCTCTCGCGATACACCATGCCGAAAGTGATTCACTGGTACTCCTGCGAGCATCATCTGGAACACTTTCTTGAGCAGGACTGCTACTTCACCATAGGTCCCAGTGTCCGGCAGGATCCAAATGTTCTGGCCGTGGCAGAGAGGGCGCCTCTCAGGCGACTTCTTGTGGAGACCGACGGCCTCAGCGGCATCCGCTGGGCACTCGGCCGCGATCTCACGACACGACATCTCGGCGCCGTTCTTCGCAGCTCCATCGAGGCCATTGCGGCGCTGCGAGGTCTCACCCCCGCCGAGGTGGAGAAACTTGTCTTCGACAACTACTCGTCTCTCTTCACGCGAGGCTTGCCGCAGAGCCCAGCAGCCAATCATGGCGTATGATTATACAGGCCGCATCCGTCTGCGGCCTGTATCTTTCGGCGTACGATTGTCTCCATTAGAAAGACATTTCTATATCCTCGTCCATTTACAGGCATCATTTTCGAAAAATTTTAGTTTTTTTACTTCTTGTATTTATGATTTTTTTGTGGTAAGATGGTCTAGCCGTAAAAAATAGGGCGGCCAAATCGTCCTAATATCGATACAGGAGGCCATTTCCATGAACCCGATTCCGCGACCCGACAATCTCGAACACGTCCGCTCCGACATCCGCGGCCCGCTCTACGAGGAAGCTCTTCGTATGGGTGCGGCCGGTGAGACCGTTCTGCGGCTGAATACCGGGAACCCTGCCACCTTTGGCTTTCAGATGCCGGCAAGCGTCAAAAACGCCCTGCTTGAGAATGCAGATCGGGCAGTCGCCTACTGCGATCTGCGCGGGATGCCCGAGGCCCGCGAGGCCATCTGCGCCTACCACCAGAGCGAGGGATTTCCCAACGTGACGGTCGACGACATCTTCGTCGGCAACGGCGTCTCGGAGCTTGTCACGATGGTTCTCCTGTCCCTTTTGAGCCGCGGCGATGAGCTGCTCACCCCCATGCCGAGCTATTCGCTGTGGACCAATTCGACCTATCTTGCCGGCGCGAAGCCCGTGTTCTATGTCTGCGACGAGAGCGCCGACTGGATGCCCGATCTCGACGACATCCGCCGCAAGATTACGCCGAAGACCCGCGCCATTCTGCTGATCAACCCCAACAACCCGACGGGGGCTGTCTACCCGCGCGAGCTGCTCGAGCAAATCGTCCAGATCGCCCGGGAGCACAACCTTGTCATCTTCTCCGATGAGATCTACAACCGCCTCGTACTCGACGATCTGCCCTACACCTCTGTCGCGGCGCTCGCGCCCGACGTGCCGGTCATCACGATGAACGGCCTTTCCAAATCCCACATTGTCTGCGGTTTTCGCTGCGGATGGATGGTGGTCAGCGGCGACAAAAAGGCGCTCGCCGACGTTGTCACGGGTATGACGCAGCTCGCCTCCATGCGGCTGTGCGGCAATGCGCTAGCTCAGCTTGTCATTCCCGCCGCCCTCGCCGACCGTGAGAGCACCCGCGCCATGATCGTGCCGGGCGGGCGGCTCTATGAGCAGCGCGAGGCCACGGTGCGCGAGCTTTCCAAAATCGAGGGGATCAGTTTTGTCAAAAACAAGGCGGCTTTTTACATCTTCCCGAAAATTGACGTCAAGCGCTTTCACATCACCGACGATGAGCGCTTCAACCTCGATCTGCTGCACGCGAAAAAAATTCTCATGATTCCGGGCCGCGGCTTTGACTGGCCGAATCCCGATCACTTCCGCGTGGTCATGCTGCCCGAGCCGGAGACCATGGCAAAGGCCATTCGTGATCTCGGCGACTTTCTTGCAACCTACCACCAGAGCTGAGTTCCGCTTGAATACCAGGCAAAAGAGCCGCCCTTTCGGGCGGCTCTTTTTTCGTATTGATTTCTGTCAGCCCACCGGCGTGGGATCAAAAAACGATTCGTCTCTCTCGTCTGCTCCGGGATGCTCACACTCGGCGGCGTCGCATTTTCCCGTGTCCACAATGACGGTGTCGTGTGAGGCGAGCTTTCCGCCAATGAGTCCCGCGATCAGCGCCTTGATGTCAAGCCCCATTCCCTGCGCGATCCCCTCTGTCACCTGTGTGGTGCCGTTGACGATGTCCGAGATCAGCTTTGCGCTGTTTCCCTCGCCGTACATCGTGATCTTATCGACCTTGGACAGCGGCTGCGCCACGTTTTTCGCAATCTCGGGCAGCGCGGTCATAATCATCTCGACAATTGCGGCCTCGCCGTATTTCTTCATGGCCTCGGCCTTTTTGTCGATGCCCTCGGCCTCGGCAAGAGCCTTTGCCTGAATGGCCTGTGCCTGCGCTTTGCCGACGGCGGCAATACCCGCCGCCTCCTGCTCGCGCGCAAACTTCTCCGCCTCGGCCGCTTTCTTTGTCGCCTCGGCCTCCTGCTCCTGCTCGTAGCGTCTGGCCTCGGCCTCTTTCTGGCGTTTGAACAACTCGGCCTGCGCCTGCTGCTCCAGGCGGTATCGCTCGGCGTCCGCCTTTGCGCGGATCTCGGCGTCGAGAGTCTGCTTCGCCACCTCGACCTCTTTGTTTTTCAGCTCGGCCTCGCGCTCGGTCTTTGCAATCTGCGCGTTGACCGTCGACGTCTCGATGGTCTTCTGCTGCTCCTGCTCCTGAATGCGGTAGGCGGCGTCGGCCTCAGCCTGCTTGATGTCGGCCTGCTTTTTCAGCTCCGACTCGCGAATCGCAAGCTCGGTCTGCTTCTGGGCAATCTGCATTTCCGATTCAACTTTGGCGTCGTTTGCCTCCTTGTTCGCCTTGGCCTGCTCGATGGCCACGTCGCGGTCGGCCTGCGCCTTGGCGATGGCGGCGGACTTTTTGATCTGGGAGATGTTGTCAATACCCAAATCGTCAATGACGCCGTTCTGGTCGGAAAAGGACTGGACATTGAATGAAACGAGCTCGAGACCCATCTTCTGCAAATCCGGGATGGCATTTTCCTGCACACGCTCGCCAAACGCCTTGCGGTCTGTGACCATTTCACTCAGCTTCATCTGGCCGATGATCTCACGCATGTTGCCCTCGAGCGTGTCCTGCACACGGCCAATGATCATTTTTTCATCCTCGTTGAGGAAAAAGCGGGCGGCAAGCGACATCATATCTTCGGCCTGGCCGACTCGAATTTTGACGGTCGCATCAACTTTGACATTGATGTACTCGGAGTTTGGCACAAAGTCGGTCGTCTTGACATCCACGCTGAACATCTTGAGCGACAGTTTGTCCATCCGCTCCAGAAATGGAATGCGCACGCCCGCTTTACCAATGAGAATGCGCGGCTTGCGAAAACCCGAGATGATATACGCCGTGTCCGGCGGCGCCTTGACATAGCCGGTGCTTATGATCACAATCAAAAGAACCACAGCCGCTGCCGGCAGCAGCAGATAGAGTATTTCTCCCATTACAATCCCCCTCTTCGTCTCTTATTGCCTATTTGAGCAGCTTCTGTTCCCACTCGGCGGGCTTGAAGCCCACCAGAACAAAGTCGTCGCCAATGAGAAGCGGCCGCTTGACGAGCATGCCGTCGGTGGCGAGCTGCGCGAGCTTCTCGGCCCGGTCCATCCGGGGGAGTTTATCCTTGAGAGCGCGCTCCCGATAGATCATGCCGGATGTGTTGAAGAACCGCTCCAACGGCAGGCCGCTCTTCTGCTGCCAGACATCCAGCTCCTGCGCGGTGGGGTTGTTCTCCTTGATGTGGCGGCTCTCAAAGGCGACGCCGTGCTGCACGAGCCACTCCCTTGCCCGCCGGCAGGTACTGCAGGGCGGGTATTCCAAAAAGAGCATATTCAGTCCTCCTCGATGATATTCTGTATGCGGCCGACCTGCCCGTCCTCGAGCATCACTTTTATGCCGTGCGGGTGTGTGCCGCTCCTGGTCAAAATCCGTTCGATTCGGCCGCGGGTGAGCTTGCCCGTCGGCTGATCTCTTTTGAGTACAATGTCCACAAGCATGCCGGCGCGCAAGCTCTCGCGGCGGCGGCCGTCACTCATGGATCTGATAGGCGGGCAGCCGCACTGCCTCGGCTTGGTACTTCGCCTTTTTGAACAGCTGCATGGCATAGGGCACGCCAACCAGCGCCGCGAGCAGATACCCGACGCCGAGATCTGCGAGCATGGCTCTTCTCAGCTCCCCGTCGGCCCAGGCAGTCCTGAACAGCGCCACAAAGTCGATGTCTGAGAGTGTGACGTAGTAATACTCCTTGAGAGCCTTGTAGACCTCGACGAACATGGTCACATTGACTGCGACAAAGAGCATGACAATGGAGAGAATCGAACAGAGGATGACGCCGCGCACATCAATCCTGCCGCCGAGCAATTCGTAGCCCTTTGCGGCAAAGATGAGCATGGCCGCCCCCGCGATGCCCGCGATATAGCCGAACTGATAGATCAGCACCCACACGACGCAGCCCAGGGCCGCTCCGATGAGCGCGCCGACGACGCCAAGGCCGAAATTGCTCTTTTTCGGTTCCTGCGCGACAGCGGCCGAGCCGCCCGAGACACTCTGAAAGCAACTCTCACACATGGTGTCGCACTTGCCGTTGATGCTGTAGGCGGCAAGCCCGGTCTTCGCGCCGCAGTAGCGGCAGCAGCTTGCAAAGCCGTGCTGGAGCAGAAAATTTGTCACATCGCCGAGCGCCGCGGAAAACGCGCTGACACCGGCCGCGCCCGAGCCTCTCATCCCCACTGTCACGGTGCGGTTCTGATAGTGGGCAAACGCCACACAGGGGTGGCTCTTCGGCAGCAGATAGAGAAACTGCGAGAGCATTTCCGCGCTGTCGGCATTCGCCGACTCGACGTTCATGGTCGCGAGCGCCTCGTTTTTCGATGAGCTTGTCACGGTCATGTCATAGCCGCGCAAACGCCCGTACACGAGATTTCTCTTCGCGTCGAACAGCATGGAATTCTGCGCGGCAAATGTGTTGAGATCCTTGTTTGGCATACCTGCACCCTCTCCCTTTTCACTGTGTTTGACCTTTTGCAGAACGGACGGGGCAACCTGAAATCCCCGGTAGAGAATTCTCGGGCGCTTCCCGCCGTCTGCGAGCACCCCGGGGGCAGTCGAAACTCCGCGTATGGCCGGCTGGTGATCTGCGCAAAAGCCGCCCTTTGGGCTCCCTGGTATACCCCCGTTTTACTCATTCTAACACAAACCAAACCACTTTTGTAGCAAAAAAGCGCGGAGAGAAAATCTCTCCGCGCTCTCTGCTGAAAATCAGTCGCTGTACTTCTGGCGTGCGACGTAACTCGTGTGCAGAAGCTCGTGGGCCTTGTGGCTGCCGGGCTTCTCAAAGTAGGTGTCATAGAGCTCTTTGATGACCGGGTTCTCATGGCTCTTGCGCAGCTTCATGCCGGCGTCCTCACCGTAGAGGCCCTTGGCGCGCTCGGCGCGCAGATCGAGGAAGTTGGTCACGCGGGACGGCTGAATCGGCTGGCCGCCGCCGTTGACGCAGCCGCCCGGGCAGGCCATAAACTCGATGAAGTGGTAGTTCTTCTCGCCCTTCTTGACCGACTCGAGCACCTCGCGGCAGTTTGCAAGGCCAGACGCCACGCAGACATTGACCTCTTTGCCGCCTAGCACATAGGTTGCCTCTTTGATGCCCTCGGTGCCGCGGACATCGTGGAAGTCGAGCTTCTCAAGGGGCTTGCCGTCGACAACCTCAGCGAGGGTGCGAAGCGCAGCCTCCATGACGCCGCCGGTGGCGCCGAAGATGTGACCGGCGCCCGACGCCACGCCGAAGCAGGGGTCGAATTCCTCGTCGGGCAGATCGGCAAAGCGCAGACCCGCGCGGTCGATCATGCGCGCGAATTCGCGGCTGGTGATCGAAACGTCGATGCCCTGCTCACCGTAGGCGTCCTGGTCGTCGCGGTTGATCTCAAACTTCTTGGCTGTGCAGGGCATGATGGAGACGACATAGATGTCTTTCGGGTCGAGGCCCATCTTCTCGGCGTAGTAGCTCTTCATGACAGCGCCGAACATGCCCTGAGGCGATTTGCAGGAGGAGATGTTCTCAAGGAACTCCGGATAGTAGTACTCGGCAAATTTGATCCAGCCGGGCGAGCACGAGGTGATCAGCGGCAGCTTACCGCCATTGTTCAGGCGCTCGAGGAACTCCGTGCCCTCCTCCATGATGGTCAGGTCAGCGGCGGTGTCGACATCAAACACGCCGTCAAAGCCCATTCTCTTGAGGGCGGCCGCAATCTTGCCCTCGACATTGGTGCCGATCGGCATGCCGTAGAACTCGCCCATGTGCACGCGGATAGACGGCGCGACGCCGACGACCACATGCTTGGTCGGGTCGGCCAGAGCCGCCCAGACCTTGTCGGTGTCATCCTTTTCGGTCAGCGCGCCGGTCGGGCAGGAGGCGATGCACTGGCCGCAGGACACGCAGGGCACCTCGGCGAGGTCGCCCTCAAACGCGCAGGCGATGTGGGTGTTGAAGCCTCTCTGATTCGGGCCGATGACCGCGACGGCCTGATTGAATTTGCAGGCCGCGACACAGCGGCGGCAGAGGATACACTTGTTGTTGTCGCGCACGATGACGCCGGTGGAATCCTCAATCTCGTAGCGGTCGTTGTCGCCCGAGAAGCGCACTTCCTCAAGCCCGTACTCTCTGGAGAGAGTCTGCAGCTCGCAGTTCTGGTTGCGCACGCAGGTCAGGCACTCGCGCTTGTGGTTCGACAGAATCAGCTCGAGGGTCATCCGGCGGGCCTTCTGTACTTTCAGACTGTTGGTGTAAACTTCCATACCCTCATTGACCGGGTAGACGCAGGCCGTGACAAGGCTTTTTGCGCCCTTGACCTCGACCACGCAGATGCGGCAGGAGCCGATTGCGTTGATCTTCTTCATATAGCAGAGAGTCGGAATATCGATGCCGACCGAGTGAGCGGCTTCCAGAATGGTGGAGCCTTGGGGGACATCATACTCACGGCCGTTGATTTTAATTTTGACGGTTTCCATTTCTTCTCTCCTCCCTTATTTCTTGCTGATGGCTTTGAACTTGCACTTCGACTCGCAGACGCCGCACTTGACGCACTTGGTCTGGTCGATGCTGTGCGGCTTCTTCAGCTCGCCGGTGATGGCGCCGACCGGGCAGTTCTTGGCGCAAAGGGTGCACCCAATGCACTTGGTCGGATCGATGGAGAAGGAGAGCAGATGCTTGCAGACGCCGGCCGGGCAGCGCTTCTCTTTGACATGCGCCTCGTACTCGTCGCGGAAGTAGTGCAGCGTCGAGAGCACGGGGTTCGGCGCGGTCTGGCCAAGGCCGCAGAGCGAGTTTTCCTTGACATGGTGGCAGAGCTCCTCGAGGGTGTCGAGGTCCTCCATGGTCGCCTTTCCATCGGTGATCTTGCACAGAAGCTCATAAATCCTCTTGGTGCCGATCCGGCAGGGAGCGCACTTGCCGCAGCTCTCGTCAACGGTGAACTCCAGGAAGAATTTCGCGATGTCGACCATACAGGTGTCCTCATCCATAACAATGAGTCCGCCGGAGCCCATCATCGAGCCGATCGCCATGAGGGAATCATAGTCGATCTTGGTGTCGATGAGTGAGGCGGGAATGCAGCCGCCGGAGGGGCCGCCGGTCTGGGCCGCCTTGAACTTCTTGCCGTTCGGGCAGCCGCCGCCGATCTCTTCGACGATGGTGCGAAGGGTTGTGCCCATCGGGATCTCGACGAGACCGGTGTTGGTGATCTTGCCGCCGAGCGCGAAGACCTTGGTGCCCTTGGACTTCTCGGTGCCCATGGAGGCGAACCACTCGGGGCCGTTGAGAATGATCTGGGTGATGTTCGCGTAGGTCTCGACGTTGTTGAGCAGCGTGGGTTTGCCGAACAGACCCTTGTTCGCCGGGAACGGCGGACGCGGACGCGGCTCGCCGCGCTTGCCCTCGATGGAGGTCATCAGCGCCGTCTCCTCGCCGCAGACAAACGCGCCCGCGCCGAGGCGGATGCCGATGTCAAACGAGAAGCCGGTGCCGAGGATGTTCTTGCCGAGCAGCCCGTACTCGCGGGCCTGGCCGAGGGCGATCTCAAGGCGGTGAACCGCAATCGGATACTCCGCGCGCACATAGACATAGCCCTGATCCGAGCCGACCGCGTAGGCGGCGATGGTCATGGCCTCAATGAGCGCGTGCGGGTCGCCCTCGAGAACCGAGCGGTCCATGAACGCGCCGGGATCACCCTCGTCGGCGTTGCAGCAGACATATTTCTTGTCGCCGACCGCCTTGGCGGTGAACTCCCACTTCATGCCGGTGGGGAAGCCCGCGCCGCCGCGGCCGCGCAGGCCGGATTTCTTGACGATGTCGATGACCTGCTCCGGGGTCATCTCAGTGAGCACTTTTTCGAGCGCCTTGTAACCGTCGGTCGCGAGGTACTCGTCGATGTTCTCAGGGTTGATGACGCCGCAGTTGCGAAGCGCGATGCGAACCTGTTTGCTGTAGAAATTGGTGTCATTGAGCGACTTGATCGTGTTGTCGTCGACGACGGTCTCCTGGTAGAGAAGCCGCTTGACAATTCTGCCCTTGAGCAGATGCTCATCGACGATCTCCTTGACGTCCTCCGCCTTGACACGGCTGTAGAACGAGCCCTCGGGGTAGACAATGACAATCGGGCCGAGCGCGCACAGGCCGAAGCAGCCGGTCATGACGACCTTGACCTCGTCCTGCAGGCCGACGGCCTGAATCTCGTTTTCAAATTCCTTGATGATGTCGCGGGAGCCGGACGATGTGCATCCCGTACCGCCGCAGACCAGAACCTGGGATCTAACCATACCTTATTACCCTCCCTCTCTTATTCGGCTGCGCCGATCGTGTACTCTTCCACGACTTTGCCGTTGACCACATGTTCATGGAGAATCTTCAGCGCTTTCTCCGGAGTCATCTTCACATAGGTCACTTTCTCGTGGCCTTTCTGGAACACCTCGACAATGGGCTCGAGCCGGCAGACGCCGATGCATCCAGTCTGGGTGACCATGACATTATGTAGATTGCGCTTTGCGACCTCTTCCACAAGGGCCGCGAGTACGGGGCGGGCGCCCGCGGCGATGCCGCAGGTGGCCATGCCGACCACAACGCGGAATTCCGCGTCGCTCTCGGAGCGAAGATCCATTTTATTTTTCATGCTCTCGCGGATGGCTGCGAGTTCTTGCAATGTCTTCATATCTGTTCAGCACCTTTCATATTCGTTATCTGTTCACTCAAATACTCCCGAATCCAGAGCAGCACCTCAGGGCTGTCAAGCGGCACATCTCCCAGAATCCCGCGCACCTCGCGCGTGTCGAGCACAAAGCTCTCGGCGCCGACTCTCTGCTCATACACAAAGTCGATCGCGGGGTCGGCCCCCACAAGAGCTGAGATCGTGCCCGCAATGTCGCCGAGCGGCATGCGGTCGATGTGGTCCAGCTCATACCGCGCGGTGACCACGGTCCCCTCCCCCACTTTGGAGCGAATGGAAAAGTCGCCTCCCGCCTGCTCGGCAGACAGCTTGAACAGCGGGATGCCGAGGCCGACCTTGCGGGTCGTGCGGGTCGTGGTAAAGGGATCTGTGACACGCCGGACAAACTCCTCGCTCATGCCGCAGCCATTGTCGGCAACGGTGATGGTGAGGCAGTTTTCCGCCGGCTGCGCATCCACCGTGATGGTGACAAGCGTCGCGCCGGCTTTGACCGAGTTCTGGGCAATGTCCAGGATGTTCAGTGAGAGCTCTTTCATGAGCTCTTACGCCAGCTTGCGGTACTTCTCGATGATGCCGTCGACCTCTTCGGGGGTGAGGCGGCCGTAGACATCGTCGTTGATCATCATGACCGGGGCGAGACCGCAGCAGCCGAGGCAGCGCGTCGCATCGAGCGAGAAGACGCCGTCGGAGGTGCACTCGCCGTTGCTGACGCCGAGCACGCGCTCAAGCCGGTCAAACACGCCGCCGGCATTCTTGACGTAACAGGCCGTGCCGAGGCAGACGCTGATTTTATACTTGCCTTTCGGATTGAGATTGAACTGGGAATAGAAAGTCGCAACGCCGTAGATCTCAGAGAGCGAGACATCCATCTTCTCCGAAATAACTTTCATCACTTCGTACGGCAGATATCCGTAGATCCCCTGCGCCTGCTGCATCACAGGCATCAGGGCGCCCTCTGTTTCCCTGTACTTTTCGATGACGGCGTCCAGAGCTTCCCTCTGCTCGGGCGAGTCAACGAATTGTACTGCGGATTTTTTCATACTCATGAAGCATATCCTCCCTTAAAAATGGTTCACAATGACTCTCTCGTTATATTTGTGACAAGCGTTAACATTATAGCATAAAAAAACAGCATTGAAAAGCTGTTTTTCGAGCATTTTCGGCGGGATCTGTCAGCTTTTGAGCAGGTTTATGACAGCTCTTGCAGAAACTTCCGAAAGCTCCAGAAAATGGCCGGCCTCACGCATATCGCCGAGCGCATGCGCGTCGGAGCTGTGAAGCACCCGGTAGTCTCCCGGCAGCTCGGGGTGAAGAGAAAAGAAAGCCGCCTCGTCGGCATAGGGCGACAGCTCCACATTGCGAAAACCCATATCCGGCGTGAGAAAACCGAGTGCCGCCAGCACGCTGTAAGACGGCCGGTCAATGTGGGCCGCTACGGCGACGCCGCCGTAGCTCTCAAGCAGCGCTGCAATCTCGTAGACTCCGATCTGCGTCGCGGCGGTCAGCAGCGGTTCCATCTCCCCGATGATCTCGTCGCGCTCGTCGCAGATGAGCTGGCGGCCGAAGATCTCCGGCCGGTTTGCAACGGGCAGGCGTCTCGTGTCCACGAAGCGCTCAAATTCCTGCGCCGCCTCGAGCTCGGCAAAGAGGCATACGATGTGCACCTCCTCGGCACAGTTGAGCTCCATGCCCGGCAGCACCAGCACACCGGCCTCACGCCCAGCGGCCATGGCCGCTGGGCAGTTTTTTGACGTGTTGTGATCGGTCAGGGCGATGACGTCGAGCCCCAGCAGCTTCGCCATGAACACCAGATCATGCGGGGTCATCTCCTGTTCGCCGCAGGGCGACAGGCAGCTGTGCAGATGCAGATCGTAGGCAAGCCGGCTCATAGCAGCCTCGACAGAGCCGCCGCCGTCTCATAGGTGCCAAGCTGCGTCGAGTAGAGAGCGACGCCCTGTTCGTCTGCCTTCTTCACGGTCTTCTCATCGGGCTCGACTCCCTCGGCGAGCACCACGCAGGCCACATCGGCCAGCGACGCCACCGCCACGATGTTCTCATTGGTCATGATGGTGATCCACATATCTCCGCCCTTTGCACGGCCCATAACCCAGGAGAGCAGGTCCCCCGCGTAACCTCCTGTGAGCTCACGGTCGGGCTGTTCGCCGGTCAGGCGCCTGAGCTTAAGCTCCTGCGCCGCTTGCCATACCGTCATCTCTCTGACTCCTCCTCTTTCTCCGGCTGTTGGAGCGGCCCGTCCAGAAACAGTCCCGCCACCCTCTCGCGGAATTTGAAAACACAGTCGTCCATTGTGCCGTAGCCGCGCACGATGTCCTCCGCCTGCGCGCGGCAGGTAGGAGACCCGCAGGAGCCGCAGTCGAGCCCCGGCAGCAGCTTCTCAATCCGGTCGATCTGCGCGAGCATGGACAGCGCCTGCGCGCGGTCGTCGCTAAGCTTCATCACGGGCTTGTAGTGCAGCTCGTCGGCCCAGTCGATGGCGCTGTCCCCCATCTTCTCGGGGTCGTATTTGTTGCGCGCCACCGGCAGATATTTACGCAGAAAGGAGATGCGCGTCTTTGCCACAAAGGGGTTTTCAATTGCCAATACGCCGCCGACGCAGCCGCCGGTGCAGGCGTTGAGCTCAATGAACTCGATGTCGGCGAGCTTGCCGTCCTCGAGCTCCTCGAGGACCTTGATGCAGTTCTCAATGCCGTCGGCGGCGAGGTATCGCTCACCGAGCAGCGCCGAGGCCTCGCCGCCTGAGCTCGCCCAGCCGATGCCCATGATTCCCGAGTGGGAGAGGGGCTGCGGACGCGTGATCTTCTTCATCTCGGGCAGCAGCCTCATGTAGATGTCGCTGATGGCGAACACCCCGTCGATGCCGCTCTCGGGCAGTACAAGCGGCGCATGGGCCGCCGCTACCTTTGACGGGCAGGGCGACAGGAAGAACACCCCGATCTCGCCCGGGTCAAGGCCCGTCTCCTCCACGGCGTTTCGCCGGGCAATGCGCGCGGCGAGCTCCGCCGGCGTCAGAATGGGCAGCACATGGCTGCACAGCTCCGGAAAGCGCACGCTGATGAGCTTGACAATGGTCGGACAGGCGGAGCTGACCACCGGCCGCTTGAGAGAGCGATCGGCCATGAGCTTGCGCGTGTAGTCCGACACGATCTCGGCCGCATGGGAGACCTCGAGCACATTGTCAAAGCCAATGCGGATCAGTCCGTTTAAGACATAGTCGATGTCATCCAGATTGTTGAACTGTCCGTAGAGCGAGGGTGCCGGCAGCGCCACACGGTAGCGAAAGCGGCCCATCATCTCGTCGAAGTCGTCGTAGACCGCTTTCTTCGCGTGGTGCGGACAGACCCGGATGCACTCGCCGCAGTCGATGCACAGCTCACGCAGAATGCGCGCCTTGCCCGCGCGCACGCGAATCGCCTCGGTCGGGCAGCGTTTGAGACAGTTGGTACAGCCCTTGCACTTATCCTTGTCAAGGGTGACCGAGTGGTAGATCAAATTCTCGTTCATATTCATCCCCATCCCGGCCGGCGGACCGGCTGCCGGTCTGCCGGGCATTTTTCCGTCCTCAGCCGTAGAGTCGAATGCACTCCTCCACGATATCCCAGAAGCGCGCGGCGTCGAGTGTGACGCCGACGCGCGCGTTGTGCGCACGGTCCGAGCGGTTGTAGAAATCGCAGCTGGTTCGGCCGTAGCAGCTCTCGCTGCGAATTTCAATCTCGGCGTACATGCTCTTGAGCTCCATACAGCCCGGGTCGATCAGATAGGCGATGCAGTTCGGGTCGTGCAGCGGGCCGCCCGCAAGGCCGAACTGCTCCCGGTTCGTCTGCGAAAAAAAGCGCATCAGGTCGCAGAACAGCCGCGAGGCCCTGTTGTCGATGCGCGCCATGCGCTCGATGATCTCTGGCGTGCACTGCGCCTGGTGAGTCAGATCGAGCCCGATCATCACAACCGGCCGCCCGCAGGTGAACACCACATAGGCCGCCTCCGCGTCGCAGTGGATGTTGAACTCCGCCGCAGGGGTGATGTTCCCAAGACCCACAGCGCCGCCCATGAGCACGATCTCACGGATCTTCGGCAGAATGCGCGGCTCACGGCGCATGGCCATGGCGATGTTGGTCAGCGGCCCCGTCGGAACCAGCGTGATCTCATCGTCCCCGTGGGCGAGCAGCGTCTCGATGATGAAATCCACCGCGTGGCGGCTGTCTTTGCTCCGTGTCAAAGGTTCAAAGACGGGGCCGTCGAGACCGGTCGCGCCATGGATGTCACCGGCGACGACCGCGGGCGGGCGCACAAGCGGCGTACCCATGCCCTCGCAGACCGGCACATCGACGCCGAGATACTGACAGAGATTCAGAGCGTTTCGGGTGGTCTTCTCCAGCGTCTGGTTGCCGCGCACTGTCGTGACGCCGAGCAGCTCCAACTTCGGGTGGCGCGCCGCCATCATCAGGGCGACCGCGTCATCGTGACCCGGATCACAGTCCAAAATAATCTTTCTTCTCCCATTGTCGGCCATCGCTGTGCCTCTCTTTCCCATTACGCGTTTCACCTTAAACGGCAGGATCCAAATCAACCCAAAACGTGACGGTCGTGCCCTCGCCGAGAACGGTGTCGATTTTGATGCCGTCGGTGTATTTCTTCATGTTCGGCAGCCCCATACCGGCGCCGAAACCGAGCGCGCGGATGTTGTCCGGCGCGGTGGAGTAGCCCTCCTGCATGGCGAGATCCACATCGGGAATCCCCGGGCCACGATCTGCGAGCACCACCGTGACACGGCTGTCGGTGACCTCCACGTCAGCAGTGCCTCCCTGGGCGTGGATGACCATGTTGATCTCCCCCTCGTACATCGCGATGGAGAGTCGGCGCACCACATCGCTGGGGAAGCCGGCCATCTTGAGGTTTTTCTTGACGTCGCTTGTCGCCTCGCCAGCAGAGGTGAAGTTGTCCCCGTCGACGACATAGTGCAATCGGATTACACTTTCGCTCAACAGTATCCCACCTCTCCAAGTCCCTTGGAGTAGAGCAGGCCGCATGCGCCGTACATCCGGTATTCCGTCGTCAGGACGATAATGCCGTATTCGCGCGCAAGCTCCACAATCGCCTCGTCCGGCTTCTTGCCTCTGACGAAAACGATGCAGGTCATGTCCATCATCTCAGCGGTGCGTACCACCTGCGGGTTCATCAGCCCCGTCAGCAGCACCGCCTGATCCTTGACATAGGCGAGCACATCGCTCATCATGTCGCTGCCGCAGGCCGAGTGGACGTCCATGTCGAGACGGTCTTCACAGCAGAGCACCTCGGCATTTAAAATTTTTGCAATCTCACGAACTGTCATATGTTTCCTCCATTCTTATGGTGCGGGGCGTTGCCGGACTGTTTTTCGTCAAATTACCTATTTTTCATTATATATTTAAGCGTTCCTTATGTAAAGTGGTGGAACTTCCCCGGCAGAGCCATTTTTCCTTTGTATTCGACGCTTTCGTGTGCTAAACTGTAAAGCAAATCCCCGTATTGTCCGTCGTTCGTGAGCGGATGTCCGTGTACGGGGGTCAAATAACACTGGGAGGTCATCGTATGAACAGAGTCTACAACTTTTCTTCCGGCCCCTCCGTTCTGCCGCTCAAAGTTCTTGAGAGAGCACAGGCGGAATTTCTCGACTATGGGAATTCGGGCATGTCCGTGATGGAGATGAGTCATCGATCTCCCGGTTTCGATGAGATTATCTGTGCCGCCGAGCAGCTGCTGCGCGAGTTGATGGGGATTCCCGACAACTACCGCGTCCTCTTTTTGCAGGGCGGCGCTTCCACCCAGTTTGCCGCCATTCCGCTGAACTTTCTCACAGGCTCCAAAAAGGCGCAGTTTGTGCTGACCGGCCTGTGGGCGAAAAAGGCTCACGCCGAGAGCGCGAAGTACGGCGACTGCGAGGTCGTCGCCTCGTCGGCTGACAAGACCTTTTCCTACATCCCGGCAGTCGGCCCCGACATGGTGAAACCCGACAGCGATTACTTCTACATCTGCCACAACAACACCATCTACGGCACCACCTGGCACACGCTGCCCGAGACGGGCGATGTGCCGCTGTTCGCCGACGTGTCGTCCTCCATCCTGTCCGAGCGCATGGATGTCAGCCGGTTTGGTCTTCTCTTTGCCGGCGCCCAGAAGAACATGGGGCCGGCGGGACTCACCGTCGTCATCGTGCGCGACGATCTGCTCGGGCACAAGATGGACATCTGCCCGACCATGCTCGACTACAAACTTCAGGCCGACAACCGCTCACTCTACAACACGCCCCCGACCTATTCGATCTACATCTGCCGGCTCGTACTTGAGTGGCTCAAGTCCATCGGCGGCATCGAGGCCATCGAACAGACAAACCGCAAAAAGGCCGCTCTTCTCTATGACTATCTCGACTCGTCTAAGCTCTTCCGCGGCACAGTGGCCGAGCAGGACCGCTCGATCATGAACATCCCCTTTGTGACCGGGGACGAAGAGCTCGACCGCACCTTTGTCAGCGGCGCGAAAGCCGCGGGGCTTGTCAATCTCGCCGGCCACCGGACGGTCGGCGGCATGCGCGCGTCGATCTACAACGCCATGCCGGTGGAGGGCGTCGAGGCCCTGATTCAATTTATGTACAAGTTCGAGAAAGAATACCACAAATCCTGAGTCTGTGAGGCGATAGCATGTATCAAGTCAAACTGATCAACAAGATCGCACCCTGCGGTCTTGACAAGCTCGACCGAACCAAATATGTCTGCGCCGAGGAGGTCGAGCACCCCGACGCCCTGCTCGTGCGCTCGACGTCGCTGCACGAGATAGAATTCGACTCCTCTCTGCTCGCCATTGCGCGCGCCGGCATCGGCGTCAACAACATTCCCCTCGAGCGGTGCAGCGAGGCGGGCATCGCGGTCTTCAACACCCCCGGCGCAAACGCCAACGCCGTCAAGGAGCTGGCGCTCTGCGCTCTGTTTCTCGCCTCGCGGAAAATATCCGACGGCATCGTCTGGGCAAAGTCCCTCGCCGGGCAGGCCGAGGTTGAAAAGCTCGTGGAAAAGGGGAAAGGCCAGTTTGTCGGGCCTGAGATTGCCGGCAAGAAGCTTGGCGTCATCGGCCTCGGGGCCATCGGCGTCATGGTGTGCAACACCGCGCACCACCTCGACATGGAAGTCCTCGGCTACGATCCCTACATCTCGGTCGATTCGGCCTGGAAGCTCTCGCGCTTCGTCGACAAGGCCGCCGACCTCAACACCATTTTCACCGAGTGCGACTACATCTCCATCCATGTGCCCCTGACCAAGGAGACGCGCGGCATGCTCGACCGCGAGGCGTTTGCCAAGATGAAGAAAAACGTCCGCATCATCAATCTCGCCCGCGGAGAACTGGTCAACAACGCCGATCTCGCCGAGGCTCTTGAAAGCGGCGAGGTGGCCTGTTATGTCACCGACTTCCCGTCGGAGGAGGTCCTCGGCATGAAAAACGTGGTCGCGATTCCCCATCTCGGCGCCTCCACCCCGGAGTCGGAGGACAACTGCGCGGTCTTTGCCGCGCGCGAGCTGCGCGAATACCTCGAAAACGGAAACATTGTAAACTCCGTCAATCTGCCGAATCTCGAGGTGCCCCGCAGCGCCCACACCCGCATCTGCATCATCAACCGCAACATTCCGAATATGCTCCAGAGCATCACCGCCGCGGTTGCAGGCGTGAATCTCAACATTGAGAATCTCTACAACAAGTCGCGCGGCGACTACGCCTACACCATTGTCGAAATCGACGGGCCGGTCGCCGATTCCGTCGTCAAGGCCATCGGCGATGTCGACGGCGTCATACGCGTACGCGTGCTCTAAAACACAAAAGGGGCCTCATTCCATGGAATGAGGCCCCTTTTTTTATAATGTGGGCCGTGAGTTTGATAAAATACTGCTTTCTACGGAGAAGACACTCTCTGTAGCCGGCCCGTTTCGTCTGCAGCCATTGTCATTTCTCCGGGAGGAAAAAGTGAAATTGAAATACCCCCACATCGGCCTGAAAGCGGTAGATCGCGTCGTATTGCTCCAGAACGGAGACAATGCTGCGGATTCCATAGCCGTGACCCGGGCTCCTGGAAACGGGCAGGTCGCCGCTGCTGTCAAATTCGACGCTTCCCTCCGGGTAGGTGTTGAGTATCTCAAGAAAATACTGCCCGTGGATATCGCCGCTCCAGATACGCAGAAACCGGCGTTCATCCGGCCCCTGTGCCTCCACTGCAGCCGCCGCGTTCTCAAGCGCATTGAGCAGAATCAGCGACAGGTCCTGCGGGTCCATTCCCTCGGGCGCGTTCATGTGTACCTCCACGGGAATATTGTTGTTCTGCGCACGTCTGACGTAGCGGGTGAGAATGGAATCCAGACTGGTTACGCCGGTATAGCTCTGAAGATTCGTATACGAGGATGTCTGTTCGAGCTGATCGAACAGCTTTTTTACCACCGCATCGATCTCCTCGAGATCTCTGCGTTCCACACCCTGGCGAACCTGCCAGGCAAAGTGGCGCAGATCATGGCGAATCATCATGATGTGCTCCTGCGCCTGTTGGGCCTGTTCGAGCTGACTCGCCATGAGTACAAGCTGACTTCTCTGTGTTCTCACCCGCTCCTGTGTGGCGTAGAATCCGTGGTACAGCATCCGGTTGCAGATGATGATGATGGTCCAGCTGATAAACAGTAAAATGGCGTTGTTGATGATCTCGCTAAATAATACTTCCTGATTTGGTGCCAGATGCACCACAGCCAGCACAAAAAAAATGTATGCCACAGTATTCAAGGCACAGTGAAAGCTCGTTTGCAGGCGGACCCCTGCCGACAGTATCACCAGCATTTGGGCAAAGACATAGGGGGAGTTTCCCGCATGCAGCTCTCTTGCTGTGAGCAGACAGGCCCAGAGCAGCAGCGCGCTCAATGTCACAATCCGAATCCAGCTGATAAGATCGCGGTTGCGCCTCAGACGCCGATCGAGCAGATAGGCTGCCGCAGCGATCAGGCCGGCACTGAGAAAAAACCAGAAGTACTCCACTTTAAATGTGGGATACTGCGGAAGACATGACAGGATATAGAGCAGCAGCATCCCCCACTCAATCGCACCGATGACCAGGCAGCAGATGGGGAAAGATGCGTCGTTCCAGTCACGCTGCTGCTGGTAAAACTCTCCGGTTAATTTCAAGGGTCTTCCTCCCCCATGATTTCTTTCATGATACATTTTATCAAATTCATATCCGTTCGCCAAATGGGATATTTAACCGGCGCATGAGTGCGGCGGTCTGCGCGTATAAATGAAAAAGGGCTCGTATGAGCCCCTTACATCTGCCTTTTGATTCTTGTGAGCGCGCCCTTTTCAAGTCGGGACACCTGAGCCTGAGAGATGCCGATCTCCTCGGCGACCTCCATCTGGGTCTTGCCCTTGAGAAACCGCAGGGTCAAAATGTTCTTCTCCCGCTCGCCGAGTCCCTGTATGGCCTCGCGCAGAACGATCTCATCCACCCAGTTCTCATCTGAGTTCTGCTGGTCGCGCACCTGGTCCATCACGTAGACTGAGTCTCCGTTTTCGGTGTAGACCGGCTCATAGAGAGAGACCGGATCCATGATGGCGTCGAGCGCCGTCACGACATGTTCCCGCTCCACTCCCATGGCCTTTGCGATCTCCTCGACGGTGGGTTCGCGCGAGTTTTTGCTCTGCAGCTTCTCCCGCTCAGTCAGCGCCTTGTAGGCCGTGTCCCGCAGGGAGCGGCTGACGCGGATGGAGTTGTTGTCGCGCATGTAACGGCGGATTTCGCCGATGATCATAGGCACCGCGTAGGTGGAAAAGCGCACGTTCTGCGAGAGGTCAAAGTTGTTGATCGACTTGATCAGCCCGATGCAGCCGACCTGAAACAGATCGTCGAGATTCTCGCCGCGGTTGTGAAAGCGCTGGATGACGCTGAGCACCAGCCGCAGATTACACTTGATAAACTCATCCTTGGCGGCCTTGTCGCCCGCCTTGATCTTTTTGAGCAATTCCGTCTTTTCGTCATTGGTCAGGACTCTCAGCTTCGATGTGTTGACGCCGCAGATTTCTACCTTGTGGTTTGGCAATGAACAGTCCTCCCTTGTGGTATTGGAAATTAATTTCCATTCCACTAGGAGTATTGCCGCGCCAAAAAATCTTTATGCCGGGCTAGGAGATTTTGTTGATTTCCTTTTTTAACCGCTCAATGATCTTTTTCTCGAGCCTTGAGATATAGCTCTGGGAGATGCCGAGCAGATTTGCCACATCCTTTTGGGTCATCTCCTCGCCGCCGCGCATGCCGAAGCGATATTCCATGATTTTGCGCTCGCGCTCGGAGAGTTTCCCGATCGCCGTTCGCAGAAGCTGCCGGTCGACGTCCTCCTCGAGGCTCTTGTGAACGGTGTCCTCATCACAGCCGAGAATGTCCGACAGCAGCAGCTCGTTGCCGTCCCAGTCGACGTTGAGCGGCTCGTCAATGGAAATCTCATGCTTGCCATAGGTGTTCTTGCGCAGAAACATCAAAATTTCATTCTCAATGCAGCGCGAGGCGTAGGTTGCGAGCTTGATGTTCTTGTCGGGCTTAAAAGTGTTGATGGCCTTGATCAGACCGATGCTTCCGATGGAGATCAGGTCTTCGATGTAGATGCCCGTGCCCTCAAACTTGCGCGCGATGTACACCACCAGCCGCAGATTTCGCTCAATGAGAGTCTTTTTGACCTTGTCGGCCTGTTCGGTGTCAAGCTGCGCAATCAGCTCACGCTCCTCCTCGGGCGAGAGGGGCAGCGGGAGCGTGTCCGAGCCGTTTATGTAATAGTTGGGATTGCCGATGTTCGCGAGGTCAAAGATGCTCCCATAGAAGAAGCACTCGAGCTTTTTGAGCAGCAGCAGCATTTTCAGTTTGAGTGTAACCGTCTTCGTCTGTTGTCTCATCGTATTCCTCCAGAGGCCGGGCCACCGCCGCGGTCAAGTTTCAAATGGTCAACGCGAACTCTGCGCTGAGCAGACTGTCAAAGTCCCCGTCCCCGATCGGCCGGTCGGTCACGGCGACCACAATGTTCTCATAGATGCGCGTGCTGCTCTTCTCGAGGATCTCCAGTCTGTCGCAGCGAAACGCCGGCAAAAGCCCGCCCTCGCTCTCAATTGTCGAGTAGGGGATGAGCTTGAAGCGAAGCGTCCACTCCTCGTTGGGCAGCGTTGTCACCGTTCCGCGCACAAAGCCCCCCTCGAAGCAGCTGCGGCACTCAATGGGAATGAGTGTGCGCACCCTGTCGAGCGGTGCGAGCACAATGGGGCGGCGGGTGACCGGGTCGCGCAGGCTGTTGCCCGTGTCAATGAGCGCTGTGAGAGTGACGCTCCTCTCTCCCACGGTGATGGTCGCCTTTCTCACCTGTTTCTCCGCTCCCCTGCCCCTGGTGAAAATCCGGTAGCTGAGCTTGAGCAGAAAAAATGTCACACAGAACGCCGCTGCAAACACCGACGGCGAAAGCTCGAGATAGGCGACGCCATTTTTCATGAGAAAGCTGTCGCCGGTGCCGACAAAGTAGTAGAGCCAGTAGATTCCTCCGCCCATACCGACATTGATTGCGTAAAAGCAGAGCAGCACCTTGAAAAACTGACGCCGCCCGCCGGTTTGAAAGCTCACCTTGACCATCTTGGCCGAGAAGAGCACCTTGAAGACAAGGGTGTAGAACAGCTTCATCGACGGCAGAAAAATCAGCACCGCGTAGAGCGAGCCGAGAAGCGCTCCGAGAAAGAGGCGCGGCCGGCGGTATTCGAGCTTGGCAACCGATGCGGTCAGCCAGAGATTGAGATAGTTGATGATGAGGTTGACCAAAAAGAGTACGTCCACATAGATTGTCCGCTCCACTGTACCGCCGCTTTCCCACATCTCCGGTAAGACCGGTTTTGAAATCATTATAGGGCAGGCCCGAGCCCCTTTTCTGTCGATTGAACCGGGGAAATACAAGCAATGCTTCGCAAAAAGCGACGGGCGCTGCGCTCCACACGACGTTTTTCCCGTCTGTGTCCGGCAGGAACTGCTCGGCGCGCCGCCGGACATATGTGCTGCCATACCAGCTCCAGGAGGCATTCGACAGGCCTGTCGACAAAATAATGGTCAAAAATCCACTCGCTTTTGCAGTCGGTTTTGGCAAAGTCCGCAGAAAAAACCGCCAGCCCCTTGACGCCCACTGACCCTATGGTATAATTGCCGAATGTACGGCAATTATATTTTATTTCAGCCCGTTTTTCTCGCCCCTTACGGGGCAACCGAAAAACATGGGCATGATACCACTTGCGCTTTGCGCCTGTGGTATCCTCGCCGAATGTTCGGCAATTATATTTTATTTCAGCCCGTTTTTCTCGCCCCTTGCGGGGCAACCGAAAAACATGGGCATGATACCACTTGCGCTTTGCGCCTGTGGTATCCCCGCCGAATGTTCGGCAATTACATTTTATACTGTCCGCTCTCTCATCTCTTGCGGTAGCACAATCCCTACTCGCCGCGGGAAACGCACTGTTGCGGCACGGTGCGCAGCGCAACCATTTATTTCATTTGACAGGGGGATTCAAATGCCAACGCAACTTGGAGCCAAACCAACCGTTCGCGACAATGTCATTCAAATGGCCATTGCCATCTTCGGCATCTTTCTATTTGCCTTTGGCGTCAATGTGTTCATTGTTCCGGCCGGGTTCTACAATGGCGGTTTTGTGGGAATCAGCCAGCTCATCCGCACCATTCTGACCGATTTTCTGGGCTTTCATTTCGGAAACACCGACGTGGCGGGTATCATTCACTTCATCTTCAACATCCCGCTGTTCTTCCTCGCCTATTCCATCGGCCGTCGCTTTTTCGTGCGCACCGTCATCTGCGTGGGACTTCAGACACTGTTTCTGACCATCATCAAGGCACCTGCTACCCCTGTCCTCGACGAGCCGCTCGCCGCCTGTTTCATCGGTGGCATCATCGTCGGTGTCGGTACCGGCATCACTCTGCGCGCGGGCGCTTCCGGCGGCGGCAACGACATTCTCGGCGTCTACTTCACCCGTAAGAACAAAAATTTCAGCGTGGGAAAAATCACACTGATGGTGAATATGGTTGTCTATGTTGGCTGCGCTTTCCTGTTTGACATTCGCGTTGTCATCTACTCGATCATCTATGCGGCGATCGTCTCCTTTGCAACCGATAAAACTCATTTGCAGAACATCAACACCGAGGTGATGATCTTCAGCAAAGATAAGGCGGAGGAGATCCGAAACGCCATCTTGACCGGCCTTGGCCGCGGCAGCACCTGCTGGACGGGCTACGGCGGCTACACCGGCGAGCAGACAACTGTCATCTACGCCGTGGTCTCAAAATACGAGCTGATCTCTCTGAAAAAGAAAGTTCAGACCATCGACGAGCACGCTTTCGTCGTCAGTAAGGAGAACATCTCCGTCGAGGGCAACTACTCCAAGCGTCTGTAAGCGTCAAAAAGGGCCCGTACCGACTGGTACGGGCCCTTTTTTGTTGTTTATTGTCTTCGTTTATTCCACGATATAGCCGCCGCGGACCATGACCCAGCCCTCCGACGAGGCAACGCGCACGCCGCGGCCGTCCGCCCGGGGAATCAGGTAGAGGTTCTGCAGCGTCAGCACACCGCCGTCGCCTGCTTCACCGCCCTTGGTCACGTTGGTGATCTTCTCGCCCGTCGGGTCGACACAGGTGAAATCACCGCGCCGCAGAAGCACCTCGATGCTCCCCGTCGCCGCGCGGATTGTCTGGCCCTCGAAGAGCTGGACCGCCACATATTCGGCCGAACCGCCGCCTGTGGTCGCGCCGCCGAGCTCCTTGAGAATCTCGGCTTTCATGGTCTCCTTGCCCTCGGCGACCTTGGCGGAGATGACCTCGGTGAGCTGGGGTACCAGCACCGAATCGAGGTAGCTCTTGGAAATCAGCGGATCGTCAGCGCTCCCGTACTCGGCCGAGACCGCTATGTAGGAGAGCGTCAGAATGATTGCCGAAACCAAAATCACCGTCACTGTCTTTTTCACTTGCTGTTCCTCCTCTTTTTCAGTTGAGGCCGAAGCTGATCGAAATTGCGCCGTCAATGCGCTGCATCGAATCCTCATCCAGATGTCCCATTTTTTCTTTGAGTCTCTTTTTGTCTATGGTTCTGACCTGTTCAAGCAGAACGACCGAGTCGCGCTGCAACCCGTAGCTCTGCCCGCCGATCTCAATGTGAGTCGGCAGTTTTGCCTTGTTCACTTGACTGGTGATCGCCGCAGCGATCACGGTTGGACTGAACTTGTTGCCCACATCATTCTGAACAATCAACACCGGCCTCACACCGCCCTGCTCGGAACCAACCACAGGGCTCAGATCGGCATAGTAGATGTCGCCTCGTTTAATATTCACAAAAATTCACACTCCGTTGCCCGGCCGAGGGGCCAGATTTTCTTCCTCGCCCCTATTTTTGCCATGACGGGTTCTCTTTAGTCCTGCCAACGAAAAAAACGGTTGACAGGATGCTGTTATGTGAGCAGCATGACGCCGCAGAGCGTCCCATTGGTATTTTATTGTGAATTTTCGCGATGCGTTCGTCAGTGGGTTGCACCGCGCACAGCCACTCTTTTTAAAAGGCGGCGCGCGGGCAAAAACATCAGATGTATTTTACGACTTTGACGGCTTTCCCCCCCTGAAAATATACTCGCGGCACACGCCGCCCCACCGTACACAGAAGCTCGTAGCTGATGGTGCCGACCATCTGCGCCAGCTCATCGACCGACAGAGAGGTCCCCTGCTCTGTACCGAAGAGCGTGACGCTCTGTCCCACTGCGACCTCTCCGGCATCGGTTGCATCCACCATCATCTGATCCATGCAGACCCGGCCGAGAATACGGCAGCGGCACCCGTTGACAAGTACCTCGCCGCGGTTTGACAGAAGCCGGTCGTACCCGTCGGCATAGCCGACCGGAATGGTGGCGACCCGCGTCGGCCGCGTCAGCGTCACAGAGTTTCCATAGCTGACAAAGTCGCCCGCCGGCACGGTTTTGACATGGGATACAACGCTTTTGAACCGGGCCGCAGGCATCAGCTGTGCCTCAGCGGCAAAGACGTCGTCTCCAGGCTCGGGCGCCAGACCGTAGAGAATGATACCCGGGCGCACGAGATTGGTGATATTCTCGCCGAGATTGTAGATCGCCGCGGAGTTGTCGCAGTGCCGCAGGGGAAACGTGATTCCTCTCTGCTCAAGGGCCGCAAGCGTCGCAGTAAAATTGTCATACTGACGGCCCGTAAACGGGTTTCCCCTCTCATCCGACACCGAGAAGTGTGTGAAGATTCCCTCGGGTACAAGGCCGGGCAGCCCCACAATCCGCTCGATGACATCCACTGCGGCCCGGCGTCCATCCTCCGTCTGCGTGGCAAAGCCGAGGCGGTTCATACCGGTGTCGAGCTTGATGTGAACGGGAATTTTTGCCCCCGCCGCCGTTGCGGCAGCGCTCAGTGAGCGCGCTGCACGCTCATCGTAGAGCGTCTGAGCGGCGCCGCACTCCACCAGCCGCCCGTAATCCTCCTCGGGCGTGTAGCCGAGAATGAGGATGGGCTCCTCGACCCCGCCTGCACGGAGCTCCTGCGCCTCGTCGATGTTCGACACGCCGAAGCAGTCGGCCCCGCACCTGCGCAGAAAGGGGCCGAGCACGGCCGCACCGTGGCCGTAGGCATCGGCCTTGACAATGGCCATGAGCTTTCTCCCGCCGATGCGCGAACGGATTTGCGCCACGTTGTGCCGCACGGCGTCAAGGTCAATCTCAAGCCAGGTTCTCCTTGTGAAATGTTCCATACTCGCGCCTCTTTTTTCTTATTGACCCTATTATATTACCATAGATCAAAAAACCGCACAATTCTTTTGCCCCATCTTCAAAAAATGCCAGAGGGACTTGTAAAAGCGTATTTGCGGTGGTATACTGTGCACTAACAGCAATGAAAAAGAGAGTAGGCAGCGACCGCGAAAGCCAGAGAGAGGGCGTGACTGCGCTGAGAGCGCCCTTATGAGCCAACCTGCCGAAGTTCACTTTTGAGCTGCCGCTCTGAAACGATTTACGCGGTAGGGGCGGCCGACTGCCTGCGTTAAGGGCTCCAGAGTGCCCGCGCGCCGCGCGGGAACAAGGGTGGTACCGCGAGACTCAAGTCCTCGTCCCTTTTGGGACGGGGCTTTTTTTGTCAAAAATACATCATGAGGTGAACAATATGAGACAGGCACTAGCCAAAATCAAGGCCGAAGTCGAATCTGTGCTCGCCGGGGTGACGGAGATTGCGGAGCTTGAGAACATCCGCATCAAATATCTCGGCAAAAAGGGAGAGCTCACCGCGATTCTCCGCCAGATGGGCTCGCTGTCCGCCGAGGAGCGTCCGCTCATCGGCCAGCTCGCAAACGAGATTCGCGCCGCGCTCGAGCAGGAGATCGACGATGTCAAGGCCCGGCTCGAGACTGCCGCTCTCGCGCGCAAGCTCGAGGGCGAGAAAATCGACGTGACTCTGCCCGGCACCGGCAATGCGGTCGGTCGGGCGCACCCGCTGTCCATCGTGCTGCGCGAAGTGGAGGAGATCTTCCTCGGCATGGGCTTTCAGATCGCCGAGGGACCCGAGGTCGAATTCGACTACTACAACTTCGAGGCTCTCAATCTGCCGCCCCATCACCCCGCGCGCGACACGCAGGATACGTTTTACATCACCGACAAGGTACTGCTGCGCACGCAGACCTCCCCGGTCCAGGTGCGCGTCATGGAGCAGCAGCGCCCGCCGATCCGCGTCATCGCGCCCGGCAGGGTCTACCGCTCCGATGACATCGACGCGACCCACTCCCCGGTCTTCCATCAGATCGAGGGCCTCGTCGTCGATCGCGGCATCACCATGAGCGACCTCAAGGGCATCCTCGACGTGTTCGCCAAGCGCCTCTACGGGCCGGATGCGCGCACGCGCTTTCGCCCCCACCACTTCCCCTTCACCGAGCCGTCGGCCGAGGTCGACGTCATGTGCTTCAACTGCCACGGCGAGGGGTGCCGCCTGTGCAAGGGCGAGGGCTGGATTGAGATTTTAGGCTGCGGCATGGTACACCCGAAAGTTCTCGAGGGGTGCGACATCGACCCGAACGAGTACAGCGGCTTTGCGTTCGGCATGGGCCTTGAGCGAATCGCCATGCGCCGCTACAACATCGATGATCTGCGCCTGTTCTACGAGAATGATGTGCGCTTTCTCAGTCAGTTTTAAGGGGGAATCACGATGAATCTATCGAAAAAATGGCTCGCCGACTATGTCAAACTTGACGTCGACCCCAGAGAATATGCCAGCGCCATGACCATGTCCGGCTCCAAGGTCGAGACCTATGAGATCGTGGGCAGCGACATCGAAAACGTCGTCGTGGGGAAAATCCTCTCGATCGACAGGCATCCCGACGCCGACAAACTCGTGGTCTGTCAGGTTGACACCGGCGATAAGGGCACTCACCAGATCGTCACCGGCGCGACCAACTTAAAAGCGGGCGACATCGTGCCGGTCTGTCTGCACGGGGCAAAGCTCCCCGGCGGAAAGGTCATCAATCGCGGCAAACTGCGCGGCGTCGAGAGCGACGGCATGCTCTGCTCGCTGTCCGAGCTCGGCCTGACGGTGAACGACTTCCCCTATGCGATCGAGGACGGCATCTTCGTTCTCGAGGAGGACTGCTCGCTCGGGCAGGATATTCAGTCGGCCATCGGCCTCGACGACACGGTCACCGAATTTGAAATCACCTCCAACCGTCCCGACTGCCTGTCGGTGATCGGTCTCGCCCGTGAGACCGCGGCGACGTTCCATGTGCCCTTTGAGGAGCACAGACCCGTCGTGCGGCAGGAGAGCGACAACATTGAAAACTACCTCAAAGTCACGGTTGAGGCGCCCGACCTCTGCCCGCGCTACACCGCGCGCATGGTCAAAAACGTCAAGATCGGCCCCTCGCCGCGCTGGATGCGCGAGCGGCTTCGCGCCGCAGGCGTGCGCCCGATCAACAACATCGTCGACATCACAAACTATGTCATGCTCGAGTACGGCCAGCCGCTTCACGCCTTTGACCGCCGTCACCTCGAGGGCGGCGAAATCATTGTGCGCCGCGCCCACGAGGGCGAGAGCATCGTCACGCTCGACGGTGTCACCCGCAAGCTCGACACCGGCATGCTCGTGATTGCCGATCAGAAAAAGGCCGTCGCACTCGCCGGCGTCATGGGCGGTGAGAACAGTGAGATCGTACCGGACACTGTCGATGTCATCTACGAGTCGGCCAACTTCTTCGGCCCGGGCGTGAGACGCGCGGCGCGCGCCGTGGGGCTTCGCACCGAGGCCTCTGGCCGCTTTGAAAAGGGCCTCGACCCCCAGATGACACTCGACGCTGCCAACCGCTGCTGCGAGCTGACGGAGCTGCTCGGCGCGGGCGAAGTCGTCGCGGGCGTGATCGATGTGGATCACTCCGACAAGGAGCTGCGCCGGATTCCGTTTGATGCCGGGTGGATCAACCGTTTTCTCGGCACACAGATTGAAGAGTCTCAGATGCTCGACATTCTCGAGAGTCTGCAGTTCGGCTTTGAGAACGGCTGCGTGGTGGTTCCGAGCTTCCGCGCCGACGTCGAGCGCGCCGCCGATGTCGCCGAGGAGGTCGCGCGCATCTACGGCTACAACAACATTCCCAATACCCTGATGAAAGGCGAAGTGCAGCAGGGCGGACGCACGCCCGCGCAGAAGTTTGAGCGCGCCGTCGACGCGGCACTGCTCGCGCAGGGATTCAGCGAAATCTGCACCTATACGTTCATCAGCCCCAAACTCTATGAGAAGTTTCTGCTCCCCGAGGCCGAGCGGCGCTCGGTTGTAATCAAAAACCCGCTCGGCGAGGACACTAGCATCATGCGCACAAGCTCCCTGCCCTCGATGATGCAGACGCTCTCGCTCAACTACAGCCGGCGAAACCAGTCGGCAAGTCTCTATGAGATCGCCAAGATCTTCCTGCCCGGCGACAACCCCGACGAGCTGCCCGAGGAACGGCGCATCATCACGCTCGGCATGTACGGTGCGGGTGACTTTTTGCGCATCAAGGGCGCGCTCGAGGGACTGTTTGCCGCCGTGGATGCCGGACGGTGCGAATACCGGGCCCTTGCGGACAATCCGTCCATGCACCCCGGACGCACCGCAGCCATTCTCCTCGGCGGCCGTCAGATCGGCCTTGTCGGGGAAGTTCACCCGACGGTCTGCAAAAATTTCGGCATGGATCTGCCCTGCTATGCGGCGGCGGTCGATCTCGCTCTCCTGCACGCGCAAAGCGGCGGCCACAGAGCCTACCGGCCGCTGCCGAAGTTCCCGGCGGCGACACGCGATCTGGCGCTTATCTGCCGCGACGATCTGCCGGTGGCCGAGATGCAGCGCGTCATCGAACAGGCGGCCGGCGACATCTGTGAGGAGGTCAAGCTCTTCGACGTCTACCGCGGCAAACAGGTGCCGCAGGGACTCAAGAGCGTCGCCTGGTCGATCACCCTGCGCCACGAGGACCGCACCCTCACCGACGCCGAGGCCGACGCCGCTGTCGAGCGCATCCTCAGGGCGCTCGGCGATCAGCTCGACTGCCGTCTGCGCGGATAAAAGTGAACTGTAGTTCGTATACTATGCTACAGGGATGCGATCAATATTTCAGTTCTGTTACAAGCTGGTCACTTTTCTTGATTTTTTCCGGCGGCTGTACTACACTGAACAGGTATAGGGGTGATATAAATGTCTGATAATCGAACCATTACGTTTTCCATCAAAGAGGATCGCGAAACCGAGATCAAGCGCATCTTGACGGCGGTCTACGACTCCCTCAAGGAAAAGGGATACGACCCGATCAACCAGATTGTGGGTTATATCCTCTCGGAGGATCCGACATACATCACCAACCACAACAATGCACGAAGCCTTGTTCGCAAAATTGATCGCGACGAACTGCTGCAGGAACTGGTCAAATCCTATCTCGACAATTAAATGATCTCTTTTTGGGCAGCCTATCTTCATAGGCTGCCCTTTTTCGACAGGAGCGCTCCTTTACATCATTTGGAAGCTATGATATACTAACTCTATTCCAAAACATTCGACGAAGGAGGAACGCGTCATGCCAAAGAAGAAAAACGGCTACCTGATGTACAAAGGCCGACCGCTCGTACGCAACGGCAACATTCTGTACTATGGCAGCATGGCTGATAAATATGTGATCATGATGCAGATTCTCGAGACCAAAAAGGTAAACGATCTCGACGTCGCCACCAAGGTTCTCGTTCAGCTGCAGTACACCGATACCGATCTGCGTTCGCGCGACCGCATTGTCAAAACCAGTGAAAAGCCCGGGCTCTATGCGGCGATGGACATTGCCTCAATCTGGCTGGAACGTGCGCTCGAAAAGCGTTGATTTGTGTAAATTGCTGAAATTCCACAGAGTGCCAGCCCCTTTGTTGACCCGATTCGGCATTTGTGCTATACTTTTCTTACAGATTTCTTAAGATGGGCCCTATTTTTCGGCCCATTGCGCCGGTTTTCCCCCTGGGGACAAGCTCTCCGCCAAACCGGCGCCGCAATCAGAGAAAAGGCCGCGCAAGTGCCGTTTTTTTATTTCAGGCGGCTGTCAGACGCCGTCGTGCCGGCAAACCGGCCGATTCGCGCAGCGGGCTTTTCAAGGACTTGAAAAACGAAGGAGGTATTATGAAAAAAGCGAGGTTTCTGTTCACTTTTCTTTTTTTACTCACCCTGACAACACTGATGGCTTTTGCCGCTGACATACAGACGGCCGCGGGCACCATCACCGGTTCCACGGTCAATCTCCGCGAGGGTACCAGTACATCCACCGCTGTAATCACAACACTCAAAGAGGGTGCAAAAGTAAAGGTCGTCGGCTCTGAAAACGAATGGGTCAAAGTGGAGGCAGACGGGAAAACCGGCTACGTTCACAGCGATTACATTCTCATTGACGGCGCCGTCACCACCGAGGCCACACAGGCTGCGGCGACCATGACGGGCACCATCACAGGCTCCACAGTCAATGTGCGCAAGGGCGCCGGCACATCCTACTCCGTCATCGGCAAGCTCGTCAAGGGCGACGTCGTCGACGTCATCGAACAGGGCGCCACCTGGACCAAGATTTCAATCGGCACACGGGACGGCTATGTCAGCAACGACTACATCAGCGTGACCTCGGTCGCGGCCGCCTCCTCCAAGCCCAAGACCGTGAGCGGTCTGATCACGGGCAGCCTCGTGCGCATCCGCGCCGGCGCTTCCACCGAGAGTGAAATCTTATTCGAGGTTCCCGAGAACACACAGGTTCTCATCATGGATCCCTCCTCCTCGTGGATGAAGGTGATCTACCAGGGCCGCATCGGCTATGTCTCCTCCGACTACATCAAGGTGATGGATGACGCGGCCACATCCCGTTCGCTTTCGGGCTCACGCCCGAACTCTGACGCGGCGGCGCAGGCGGAGCAAATCATCGCCTACGGCAAGGAGTTTCTCGGCGTCAAATACAAATACGGCGGCTCGAGCCCCAAGGGCTTTGACTGCGGCGGCTTTGTCAAGTATGTGCTCGCCGAGTTCGGTTACAAACTGCCGATGGGAGCGACCTCCCAGTACAACACGACCTCGGTTTTGACCCACATCAAGCGCAGCGAGCTGATGCCGGGCGATCTGGTCTACTGGCGCTCGCGAAGCTCCAAGAAGATTCAGCACACCGGTATCTACATCGGAGACAACAAGTTCATCCATGCGTCCTCACCGGACGACGTGGTCAAAATTGACAGCATGGCGTCGGGCTATTACGACAAGTATTACTACGGCGCCGCCCGCTATCTCCCCTATTGAACAAAAACACCCCGGAACTTCCGGGGTGTTTTTCTGTCTTTTTTCAGTTTGCGACATGCTGCAGATGCACAAGATGCGCAATGCCGATGATGTTCTCTCCCTGCATGCCGCTCATCGGGGAGAAGAGCGCGCCCGTGCCGACAAAGAGAACGTTTTTGAGTTCCCCCGACGCGATGCGCGGATAGATCTCCGACGCGACGACGATGCCCGAGCAGCCGCAGCCTGAGCCGCCCGCGTGCACATCCTGACGCTCGCGGTCAAAGACGAGCAGCCCGCAGTCCTGATACTTTGGCCGGATGTCAAAGCCGTCGCCGGCACACAGCTCACAGACGAGGTCATAGCCGCACTTGCCGAGGTCGCCCGACACAATCAGATCCACATCCTCGACGCCGGTGTTGGTGTCGTGAAAATAGTTTTCCAGCGTGTCACAGAATGCCGGCGCCATCACGGCTCCCATGTTGGTGGTGTCGGTGACTTCATAGTCCACCATTTTGCCAAAGGTGCCGTGCGCAAGGCGCACGGTGCTCTTCTCCTGCCCCGAGACAAAGTAGGCGCCGCTGCCGGTCACGGTCCACTGGGCAGTCGGCGCGCGCTGGCCGCCGTATTCCAGCGGCATGCGAAACTGCCGTTCCGCCGTGCAGAAGTGGGAGGACGCAATGGTGATTGCCCGGTTGACAAAGCCGCCGTCAATTGCCATTCCCGACAGCACCAATCCCTGCGCGACTGTGGCGCAGGCCGTGAAGAGCCCGCAGTAGGGAATATCATGCTCCAGCAGACCGTAACAGCTGCCGGTGCACTGATTCAGCAGATCGCCCGCGAAGACCAGATCATACTGCGACTTGTCGCTGCCGATCTTCTCAAGTCCCTTTTTGACCGCGGTGCGCTGAAACTTGCTCTCGGCTTTCTCCCAGGTCTTCTCGCCGTAGTAGCTGTCCTCGACGATGAGGTCAAACTTCTTTCCGAGCGGCCCCTGCCCCTCCTTGCTGCCGGCGACCGAGTAGGTGCCGACTACCGAGGGCAGGCTCTCGTAGGCCATGGTATATCTACCCACACGCTTTGCCATCACTTGCCCCCCCAGAGTGTCACAAAATAGTAGACGATGCCGTAGAGCACCGACGCCGTGATGCCGTAGACCAGAACCGGTCCCGCCACCACAAACATCTTTGCGCCTATTCCCATCACAAAGCCCTCACATTTGAACTCCATCGCGGGCGATACAATTGAGTTTGCAAAGCCGGTGATGGGTACGATGGTCCCGGCTCCCGCGTATTTGGCGATGTTGTCGTAGAGGCCTAGTCCCGTCAGCAGAGCGCCGAGAAACACCAGCGTCATGGAGGTGAGAGTGGCGGCCGCGATCTGTGAGATCTCCAGACGGTTGTACAGATTTAAAAAGAGCTGGCCGATGCAGCAGATTGCGCCGCCGAAGAGAAAGGCGTTGACGCAGTTTTTCAACAGCGGGGATTTCTCGGCCTTGGATTTGACAAATTTGTCGTATTCCTTGGGCGTCATATTCATTGCTTGCTGGTTCCCTCCCATATATTGATCGAGGGTAGTATTTGTAAAGCGCGCCTTGTTATTCCTCTGAGACAAACTCGACAATTATCCTCTTTACAATCGGTCGGGAGAGTGTTATGATTGATTTAATACAAAAATAATACAATTTAAAAAGGGGGGCTCCCATGGAGATCTTTCTTCTCATACTTGTATGTCTGGCGGGCGGTGTGATTCAAACCACAACCGGGTTTGGCTTTTCCATTTTTGCCATGGCGCTGCTGCCGCTCTTTCTGCCGAACTATCTTACGGCCGTCACGGTCACCTGCATCATCTCCTTTCTCGGCACGGTTACGCTTGCGGTCAAATACCGAAAATTTGCGAGCTTTCGCATGCTGGCAATTCCCCTCGTTTCCTACTTTGTGTTCAACACCATCGCAGTGCAGATGATGTCGGCTGTGTCCGACACCTTTTTGAAGCGTCTGCTCGGCGGCTTGCTCGTGGTTCTCTCGGTCTACTTTATCTTCTTCAGCGACCGGATTCACATTCGCGCGACGCCCGTGTCGGGCGCCGTGGCGAGCGCGGTCGGCGGCGTCGGCGGGGCTCTGTTCAACATTGCCGGTCCTCCCATGGTCATCTATTTTCTCTCGGCCTCAAAGGACAATCTCGAATACCAGGCCAATATGCAGGTCTATTTCACCGTCACGGCGGTCTACACCATGTTTCTTCGCATCATCACCGGCGCCGTCACACGGCAGGTTCTGGTCTTCACGGGATTTGGCACGGCCGGCATGCTCGTGGGGGTCGGGGTCGGTCTTGTCATATTCAAGCATCTCTCACAGAAGTCACTGCGCCAGCTTGTCTACGGCTTTATGGCCGCAATGGGCGCCTTTATTTTGATTGTGGGCTGAGGCTTTTCTTTTGGTTCGCGCGGTGCTATACTGGTGGCAGAATCATTGAAACGGAGGCAGCGCCATGGCAAACAGCATCTTTCAAATCTGCAGACTGGATCACATTGCAATCCGCACGCTCGACTGGGAAAAATCACTCGATTTCTACGTCAACGGCCTCGGCATGAGACAGCAAAACGAGTGGGGCGAAGCGCCGGAGCGCGCGGCCATGCTTGAGCTCGGCACCGACGGGCGCATCGAGCTGTTCGAGGGCGGTACGACCGGCGAAAAACCGCCGCTGAGCCAGGTTGGCGAGTGGGTGCACCTCGCCATCAACTTCGACGATGTCGACCTTGCGTTCGAGCGCGCCTGTGCACACGGCGGCACTCCGGCAAATCCGCCGAAAGATCTGGATGTGCCGGCAAGGCCCGAGCCTATGAATGTGCGCCTCGCCTTTGTGCAGGGGCCGAGCGGAGAAGTCATTGAAATCTGCAAAAACCGATAAAAAAAGAGCCGCTTGAAGCGGCTCTTTTTCACTTGTGTAAACGCTGCGGATATCTTGAGCATGCAAAACTCCCCTCGCGCTCTGCTCTGGCTTATTTACTTATCCGCTCTCTTTTGATATGATGATTCTCATCAGTATACGGGAGGCTCGCCATGTTTGATTTTGATAAAGTTACAGACCGCCGCAATACAAATTCTCTAAAATATGATTTTTCCGCACAGCGAGGCATACCCGACGATGTGCTTCCCCTGTGGGTGGCCGATATGGATTTCCCGAGCGCTCCCTCGGTGATTCAGGCTCTTGAACAGGCCGTAACCCACGGTATTTTCGGCTATTCCCAGGGCGGGCAGGGGTACTTCACGCCTCTGCTTGCGTGGTATCGCTCCCGCTTTGGCTGGGAGCCGCGCCCGGAGTGGCTTGTCAATACACCCGGCGTGGTCTTTGCAGTCTGTATGGCGATCCGTGCGTTCACAGAACCGGGCGACGCGGTTCTCATTCAGCGGCCGGTCTACTATCCGTTTTCGTCGTCGATTGAGGACAATGACCGCTGTCTCATCAACAGTCCTCTCACCTATACCGGCGGCAGGTACGAGATGGACCTTGAGGATTTTGAACGCAAAATTGTGGACGAGCAGGTCAAACTCTTCATCCTGTGCAGCCCCCACAATCCCGTCGGCCGCGTCTGGCGGGAGGAGGAACTTCTGGCAGTGGGCGAAATCTGCAGGCGTCACGGCGTTCTGGTGCTGGCGGACGAAATACACGCCGACTTTGTCTTTGCGCCAAACCGCCACCATATCTTCGCCGGGCTCCGACCGGAATTTGAAGACTTCACCATCACATGCACTGCCCCGAGCAAGACTTTCAATCTGGCGGGACTTCAGATTTCCAACATCTTCATTCCAAACGAGCAGCTCCGCCAGCACTTTTGCCGCGAGATCGCCAAGACCGGTTACGACGAACCGAGCCGTATGGGGCTCATTGCAAGTGCCGCCGCCTATGCGGGCGGCGGTGAGTGGTTTGACGCACTTCTTGGCTATCTCGAGGGCAACCGGGACTATGTCCGCTCAGAGCTTGCGCGGCGGATTCCCGAGATTCGCCTGGTGGAGCCTGAGGGCACCTATCTACTGTGGCTCGACTGCCGAGCGCTCGGCTTTGATGAACGTGGGCTCACTGATTTCATCGTAAACCGTGCAAAGCTCTGGCTCGACGAGGGTACCCTGTTCGGACCCGAGGGCAGCGGTTTTGAGCGCGTCAACATCGCCTGTCCACGCGCCACACTTGCGCAGGCGCTCGACCGGCTGGAACGGGCCTGCCGCGGTTGAAAGTTTCCTGACGTCCCTGTGTTCCTCTCGCCTCCCACAATACAAAAGGAGCTGTTCCCATAGAACAGCTCCTTTTTTGTTTGTCCTGTTACAGCGTAATGGGGTAGAGCGCCTCCCCATCCCTCTTGTAGACTTCGCCGCCCTTCATGACGAAGTTGACGCGGTTCATGGTCGAGATGTCGTCAAACGGATCCTCGCTGTAGGCCACAACATCCGCGTACTTGCCGGGAGTGATCGAGCCGAGATCCTTTGAGACACGATTGAGGTCCGCGCCGTTGACCGTCGCGCTGAGAAGCGCATCCATCGTGCTCAGGCCATAATCGACCATGAGTCCGAACTCACGGGTCTGCGTGCCATGCGTGTTGCCCGGCGTCGCAGCGTCGGTGCCAAAGGCGAATTTGACGCCTTCCTTGACCGCCAGCTGCACTGCCCCTTTGTGGTGGGCCATACAGATGTCGAGCTTTTTAAAGATGTTGGCAGGCAGCGAACCCTTTGGCTGCTCCGCGATACCGACAGTGGCGACAATGGTCGGCACCAGATAGGTGCCGCGCTCGGCCATCATGTGGATGCCCTCTTCGTCGGCCATTGTGCAGTGCTCAATCGAGGTCGCGCCCGCGCGCACCGCTGTCTTGATGCCGCGCGCGCCGTGGGCATGGCACGAGAACGGTAGCCCATGCAGATCGGCAATTTCAGCCGCCGCGCGCACTTCCTGCTCGGTGTACCGCTGGCCGCCGGGCTCGTCGCCCGGACTCATGACGCCGGCCGTCACCATCATCTTGACAAAGTCGACGTGGTTGCGCACCACTTCGCGGGTAAACTGGCGAATATTCTCCACACCGTCGACAATATGGTTCGGCGAGAGTTGTCCGGTGATGTGCGGAGCAAAGCCGATGTCCGCTGTGGCCATCATAGGCCAGCCGCAGGCTGCGATTCTCGGACCCCAGGCAAGGCCCTTTTTGATCGCATCGCGTGCGGAGACGCCGACATAGTGCACACAGCCGCAGTCACGCACCATTGTAAAGCCTGCGAGCATGTTCTTCTTTGCGCGCATCAGCGTATCCACCATGACGGTGCCGGCTGCGTCGCGCATGAAAAACGCTGTGCTCTTGTCGTAGGCGAGGTGGACGTGGGAGTCAATCAGGCCCGGCATGACAAACTTGTCCGACAGGTCGATGATCTCACAGCCCTCAGGCGCCTCAAAGCCGCGCAGAGATTCGACAGCGGTGATGCGGTCATCCTCGATGAGGATCACCTGATCGGTGAGCACCTTTTTGTTGAGTGTATCAAGTAGTTTTCCGCACTTGATGGCCTTTTTCATGAGAGCCTCTTCCTTTCTTACAATTAGAATGCGTAACCGACGATCAGACCCGTGATGAGAACCGACGCCACGGTGACCGTGGTGAAGCCGGCGATCAGCATATGGGGCATGGTTTTATCGGTGAGGTTCTGCGCCTGGTCCTCGGGAAGACCGGTGGCCTTGATGACCTCCTGTGTGATGAACATGGTGGACGGGAAGCCGTAGAGCGCCGACAGACCGCAGCAGGCTGCGAGAATGGTGGGCATCTTGAGGATTTTGCCCATGACCAGCGCGCCGAGAACGATGCCGACGATGCCGATGGCAAGCAGGCCAAGCGTCGCGCCGAGCACCGGCAGAATGGTCTCAACCGTCAGCGAAGCGAAGTTGCCCGGAATGGCGGCAAGCAGAATGAACATGACAAAGGTCAGCATATTGGCCTTGCTGAGCGCATTTTTGTCGAGGAAGCCGAGCTCATAGAAGAGCACGCCGAGCACCAGCGCCACCGCCGCAGAGGGCAGCGCACCATTGGTGATCTGATCAAGGAATTTCGCGAGAAATGCGATAAACGCAATTTTGGCAAGAATCAGGTAGGGCGAATTGTACTGCTCAGGAACATCCGGGATAATTTTGAATTTGCTCTTGTAGTTCGGATCTTCCTCAATCTGGGCGATCTTGGACTTGGTCAGGTGCTCGCCCTTGTTGATCATGCTCTTGACATGGATGCGCATGAGAATCGAGGTGACCGGCACACCGACGAGCTGCTGCAGAATGCCGACCATCCACACAAGCGCGCCGAGATGCGCAAGACCAGCCTCATTGACGGCGTTTGAGGTGAGCATGGTCGAAATCAGGCCACCCGAGATCGGTCCCGCCGCAGCCGCCGCAGTCTGGAAGCCAAAGATGCCGGAGCCGAGCGTAAACATGACGCCGACCATGACAACGAGCGACACAAGGCATACCACAACGGTACGCCACTCAGAGAGCAGCTGGCGGACGCTGATGGTTGTTCCGAGATGAACAACCACAATGAGCGTCATAAAGCCGGAGGAGATCGGCGCGATGCCGAGGTTTGCCGGCGTTGTGGTCGGAATCCATCCGGTGAGATAGCCTGCGATGTACACGAAGCTGACAAAAATCAGCGCAATGATGACGCCCTTTGTCTTTTTGGAGATAAAGGTGCCGATCGCATACAGCAATGCCAGGAAGAAGAATGAGAATACGAGATTGTCCCAAATCATGCTATTGGTTCCCCCTTTAATATGTGGATATCTATCAAATCACACGCATGCGGCCTTCCTGACCCGCATGCGGCGATTCAATCGTACTTTGGCATCTTTCGCGCCGAGAGTGCCGACAGGATAAAAAGAGCGATCGACACTGCACCGAACACGCCGCAGAGTACCCATGCCACGGTGTAGGAGTCAAACAGGTCGAAAATCCACGCCGCAAACACCGGACCGATGGCCGAGCCGAGCTGACCGGGAATCATTGCAATGGCAAAAATGCTCGCAAAGTTCTTCCTGCCAAAATAGCTTGCGATTATATGGCTTGCGACAACGCTCCCTCCCCCGCCGGCGAGCCCGAGCAGTGCCACACTGAAAAAGGCAAAAAACGTATTTCTGGCCAGCAGGAACAGCAGCGGGGCCGCCGTGACCATCACAGTCATCAGCAGAGCTCCCTTGAGATCTCCCAGTCGGTCGAACACCTCGCCGAACCCGATTTTCCCAATGGTCAAAAAAATGAGCACCACCGAGGCGACAAGCCCTGTGACCTGCGCGCTGTGGCCGAGGTCCGAGAGGTAGGCCACACAGTTGGCGTTGATGGCGATGCAGACGCCGGTGTGCAGAAACAGCCCCACCATACAGGTCCACAGAGCGGGGGTGCGAAGCGCCTGCGCCCTTGTCATCCCATTCTGGGCGGCGGGCTCGCCGGTCTGCCCGGCGCTGTCTCCGTAGGGGGCAAGGCCCATTTCCTGCGGCGTCGCGCGCAGCATGAAAAAGGCCGAGGGTACAAAGAGTACAGCGGCAGTCGCGGCAATGACCGTAAAGCCAAAGCGCCAGCCGCTTGCTTCAATGAGAGAGGTTACAATGGGCAGCATCACGGCGCCAAAGAGACCCGACCCCGCAAAGGCAATGCCGGTGACAAGCCCGCGCTTGCGGTTGAACCAGTTGGTGATGACGCTTCCAATCATAGTCAGGCCCACACCATTGACTGCGAGACCCAGCACCGCCGAGAGCGCATAGAACTGCCACAGACTGCCGCACAGGGCATAGCCGAGCGGTACAAGCGACGCGACAATCGCGCAGGCACACACCACGAGTTTCAGCCGGCTGGTCTGAAAGAGTTTGCCGAGATAGGGCAGAGTCAGCACCCCCACGATCAGACTGATGCTTGAGCAGAGCGTAAATTCTGCCCGCGAGAAGCCCAGATCAAGGGTGACGGGTTTTACAAATGCGTTGAATGTATTGAGAATGACGCCCTGGCCGGCGCCGGCAATCAAAATTCCGGCAATCAGAATGACCCAGGCGTAGTGAATCTTTGACTTCGACAATGTTTCTACCCCTTATGCTTCTTAAACATAAACTTTTAATTCATCATTGTTTGCAAGTATAACTCTTTGTTTTTGTCAAGTCAATATTTTGTTAAAATTTATTCGCATTTTGTGAATATTAATTAAATTTTTACATTTGTTTTTCAGTGCTCTGTTGTCTTGTACTTTAAATATTTCTCTTCACATATTGGCCTCATGAGCCGCATATATATGACACAAGACCATATATGTAAGAGGGTGTTATAGTTTGAAAGGGTTACCGGAAGAGCGGGCCGTCACGCTTGCTCACTATATTATCGAGAACAATGCGACGGTTCGGCAGTCTGCAAAACACTTCGGGGTCTCCAAGAGCACCGTACATAAGGACGTCACCGAGCGGCTCTCGCAGCTCAACCACGAGCTTTACACCGAGGTCAAAGCCGTTTTGGAACAAAATAAAGCCGAGCGCCACATCCGCGGCGGGCAGGCGACAAAAGAAAAGTATCTCTCACAGAAATAGTGTTCGAAAAAAAAAGAGGGCGGCATCTGTGCCGCCCTCTTTTTTCTATGCTCCGAAGTACTCCCGACGCATGGCCTTTAAAAAGTCCACCGACTGGCGCATCTCCTCAAGGCCGTTCATCCCGTCCTCTATGGAGATCCAGCCGTTAAAATCAACCGATTTGAGCCGTTTGAAAATTTCATTGTAGTCGTTCATTCCCCGCCCTGTGACACCGTGCATGAGAATTTTGGCGTAACCTTTCACCCCGTCTGCCCCCTTGAGATCCTCCGCCGTGAAGCCGGGCGCAAGATAGCGGTCGCTCGCATGCATGGTGCGCACATAGGGCAGCACCTCGTCGAGCAGCGCAAGGGGGTCCTCCCCTGCAACCACGGTGTTTGACGGGTCGTACTGAACCCCGAAACAGTCGCAGGCAAGCTGCCTGACGATCGGCAGATAGACCTCCATACGCTGGGCAAACTCCGAGTACTCCCAGTAGCCGTCCTTGTAGTGATTTTCCATGACCAGAGTAACCCCGCAGGCGCGTGCCGTATCGAAGCACTCACTGATGCACTCGACCACCATCTGTGTGCCGTCATATACACTCACATTCGGGCGTCTCTGGCCCGAGAGCGTGCGGCAGTAGCGTCCGCCGAGGGCGGCCGTGGCGTAAATCATGCGCTTCTGGCGGTCAATCTGCTCACGGCGCGCGGCCGGATCGGGATTGGTAAAATCCGGGGAAAAGCACATCATCGGCAGCTCCATGCCATAGCTCTGAGCCCTGGAGCGAATCTGCGCGAGAGTCCCCTCGTCAAAGGATTTGATAAAGCCGCTGTACATTTCAAGCCCCTCGCAGTCGAGGACGCGGGCTTTCTCAAACCAGTCGAACAGTTCCATTCGGCCGTCGGTAATGTCGTGGCTCCAGCACTTGGGAAAAGCGGAAATTTTAAGCATGTCAGTTCCTCCCCCGGCAGTTCACATAATTTAATAGGTAGTCAAACAGAGCGATCTGGCCATGCGTTCAGCCATCCCGCAGGGACTTGCCCCGTAAGGGGTAAGAGCACGGCCTGAATTCCATATAATAGCTGCTCTGCGGCTATCATAGCATGACCGCGAAGCAGTTATGGTATGATACGGCCATTGTTCAGCCGTCCCGCAGGGACTTGCCCCGTAAGGGGCAAGAAAAACGGCCTAAATTCCATATAATAGCCGCTCTGCGGCTATTATATCACGAAATCGGAAATATGCTCAAAAAAAGTCCTCTTTTTTCTGTCAACTTTTTCACTCCGGTGCATTGACATTCACTCTCTCACTATATACAATATATGTGTCTTATCTGTCAAGACAAAACTACATATTGTGTATGTCAGTGCCGCCTCCGGGCGGCTCAAAAGGGAAGTCAGGTGAGAATCCTGCACGGTCCCGCCGCTGTGTGGACCCCGAGTTTCCCGGTAGACGCCACTGCTTTCGCGGGAAGGCGCCGGGGAATGATGACGGACCAAAGTCAGAAGACCTGCTGACAGACTCCCGTCGCCACGGTGTATGGCGAGAACGGACAACAGTCAATTACCCTGTGACGCGTGCCGTTTGGCGCGCTTTTTTTGACGCAGCGCAGAAAGGAAGGAAGAAAACCATGAGCACTACGGCAACCTCTACCACAGTTACCATCAACACCATCACCAAGCGGGATGGCCGAGTCGTCCCGTTTGACCCCTCCAAAATTGCGGGGGCCATATCCAAGGCCTTTGCCGCTACAAAGTCCCCCAAGAGCGAGGCCGAGTGTGCCGCGCTTGCGGGCGAAGTTGTCGCGAGTCTGCTCGAGGACGGCCTTATCACCCCCTCCATCGAGCAGATTCAGGACACGGTGGAAAAGGTTCTCATCCAAAACGGCTTTGTGCGCACCGCCAAGGCCTACATCCTCTACCGCGCGGAGCGCAGCCGTGTGCGCGAGATGGACAACCGCCTGATGAAGACCTACCAGGACATCACGTTTCGCGACGCGGCCGAGTCCGATATCAAGCGTGAAAACGCCAACATCGACGGCGACACCGCAATGGGAACCATGCTCAAATACGGCTCCGAGGGCTCCAAGCTCTTCTACGAGATGTTTGTACTCAAGCCCGAGCATGCGCAGGCCCACCGCGACGGCGACATCCACATCCACGATATGGACTTCTACACGCTGACCACCACCTGCTGCCAGATTGATCTGCTGAGTCTGTTCAAAGACGGCTTTTCGACCGGCCACGGCGTGCTGCGCGAGCCAAACGACATCACCAGCTATTCGGCGCTGTGCTGCATCGCCATCCAGTCGAACCAGAATGATCAGCACGGTGGCCAGTCCATCGTCAATTTCGACTACGGCATGGCGCCGGGCGTTGCCAAGACCTACCGCAAGCTCTACCGCAATCATCTGGCGGACGCTCTGGAATTTGACCTTGACGAGAGTGGTCTGCGGGAGAAAGTGGTTGAAATTCTCGATGCCATCCGCGAGAAGGACGGGCTCGGTCCGACACTCGAGGGCTATGAGAAATTCGAGAAAAAGCTGGCTCCCTCCCTCTGCGAGCACTTCGGCCTCGAGAAGAAGGAGGCCGAGCGGCTGTGCCGGTTCGTTCGGGAAAAGGCCCGCGCCGAGACCGACAAGACGACCTACCAGGCCATGGAGGCCTTTGTTCACAATCTCAATACCATGCACTCGCGTGCCGGCGCGCAGACGCCGTTTTCCTCGATCAACTACGGCATGGACACCTCGCCCGAGGCGCGCATGGTGATGAGAAATCTTCTTCTCGCAACCGAGGCCGGCCTCGGCCACGGCGAGACGCCGATCTTCCCCATACAGATCTTCCGCGTCAAAGAGGGAGTCAACTACAACCCCGGCGACCCGAACTACGACCTGTTCCAGCTCGCCTGCCGGGTGAGCGCGAAGCGGCTGTTCCCGAACTTCTCCTTTGTCGACGCGCCGTTCAATCTTCAGTATTACAAGCCCGGCCACCCCGAGACCGAGATCGCCTACATGGGCTGCCGCACACGCGTCATGGGCAATGTCTACGACCCGGACCGCGAGATTTCAAACGGGCGCGGCAACCTGTCGTTCACCTCGATCAATCTGCCGCGTATCGCCATCCGCTCGCGCGGTGACATCTCGTTTTTCTTTGAGGAACTCGACCGCAAGATGGCCCTTGTCGTCGACCAGCTCAATGAGCGCTTTGAGATTCAGGCGAAGAAAAAAGTCAAAAACTTCCCGTTTCTCATGGGGCAGGGCGTCTGGATCGACAGCGACAAGCTCGACTGGGAGGATGAGATTCGCGAGATTCTCAAGCACGGCACACTGACCGTCGGCTTCATCGGCCTCGCCGAGTGTCTCAAGGCCCTGGTCGGCGCACACCACGGCGAGAGCGAGACCTCGCAGAACCTCGGTCTTGAGATCATCGGCCACATGCGCGAATGGCTCGACGATCTCTCGGCCCGCACGGGGATGAACTACTCGCTCATCGCGACGCCCGCCGAGGGTCTCTCGGGGCGCTTCGTGCGCCTCGACCGCGCCAAATACGGCGTCATCGAGGGTGTGACTGACCGCGAGTACTACACCAACAGCTTCCACATCCCGGTCTACTACCCGATCTCCGCCTTTGACAAGATTCGCCTGGAGGCGCCCTACCATGCGCTGACAAACGGCGGCCACATCTCCTACATCGAACTCGACGGCGACCCGTCGCAGAATCTCGCGGCCTTTGAAAAGGTGGTTCGCTACATGCACGACTGCGGCATCGGCTACGGCTCGATCAATCATCCGGTCGACCGCGACCCGGTCTGCGGCTACAACGGCATCATCGGCGACACCTGCCCGCAGTGCGGGCGCAGCGAGGGCGACATCCCCTTTGAGCGCATCCGCCGCATCACGGGCTATCTGGTCGGTACGCTCAGCCGCTTCAACAACGCCAAGCGTGCCGAGGAGCGCGACCGGGTCAAGCACAATGTCTGATCTCGAGCAGCTCATCCGGGTTGCCGGGACCGTCAACGACTCCATCGTCGACGGCCCCGGCATGCGTTTTACCCTCTTCACCCAGGGCTGCCCGCACCACTGCCCCGGCTGCCACAATCCCCAGACCCACGACCCGGATGCGGGCAGTCTGATGAGCGTCGGTGAAATCTGGCAGCGGATTGTCAAAAACCCGCTTCTCGACGGAATCACGCTCTCGGGCGGCGAACCTTTTTCGCAGCCTGCTCCCCTCACGGCGCTCGCCCGGCTGGCCCGTGGGCACGGATTGCATGTGATGGCCTACAGCGGCTATACCTTTGAGGAGCTTCTCGCGCGCGGCGAGGAGACTCTCGCGCTTCTCGGCCAGCTCGACTTGCTCGTCGACGGACGCTTCGTGCTTGCCGAACGGACGCTCTCGCTGCCTTTCCGGGGTTCTAAAAATCAGCGGATTCTTGACGTGCCGCGCTCTCTTACGTCCGGCGCCGCCGTGGAAGCCCCGCTCTGAGAGGAGAGACCATCATGCACTTTTCCGACAGCCTGCTTCGCTACCGGCCCCACGACCGGGAGGAAGACGACACGCTTCACAGGATGCTGCGCCTCTGGCAGGAGGATGGCGAGCGCGCTTTCACCCGCGAAAACACGGCTGCCCACTTCACTTCGGCCGGATTTCTGGTAAACGCCACGCGCACTCACACCCTGATGATCTACCACCGCATCTACCGCTCCTGGTCCTGGACCGGCGGACACGCCGACGGGGAGACCGACCTGCTGCAAACGGCGCTGCGCGAGGCGCGCGAGGAGACCGGCCTTGCCCTTGTCACGGCGCTTTCAGAGGAGCCCGTGTCCCTCGACATTCTCCCGGTGCCCGCCCATGAGAAGCGCGGTCAGCCGGTTGCCGCCCACCTGCACTACAACGCGGCCTACGCGCTGCTGGCAGACGAGGCAGCCCCCCTCAGACAGAATGTGGAGGAGACGCTCGGCGTGCGCTGGCTCCCTCTTGCGCAGCTCCCGCAGTACTGCTCAGAGCCCGAGATGCTGCCGGTCTACGACAAAATCATCCGGCGCATCCGTGAGCTCTGACACATAGGACCATGAAAAATACGGCATGATTTCAGTCATGCCGTTTCTCTTTTTGCGTGGGTTTTTTCTCTTTTTTGCGTACTATTATTGTGAATCCGTACAGGAGAGGAGGGGCAGCATGTCACAGGAGGAGATCATCTCACTGATTCGCAGGCGTGACGAGCGTGGGGCGCAGGCTCTGCTGATCCACTACGGCCCGCTGATGCGATATGTCATTGCCCCCATTCTCCGCGACCCGCAGGACCGCGAGGAGTGTCTGTCCGAGGCGCTTCTGCGGGTCTGGGACAAAATTGCCTCCTACCAGGAGGAGCTCGGAAGCTGGAATGCCTGGCTGACGGCTCTCGCGCGCAATGCGGCGCTCGATCGTGCCCGGCAGCTGCGGCGCACGGACGCTACGCAGGAACTCAGCGTGCAACTCCCCTCGCCGGAGCCGACTCCCGAGCAGGAAATTCTGAGGCGGGAACAGCGCGACGCGCTGCATCGTGCGCTCGGCCAGCTCAGCGCCGCCGAGCGAGTTCTGTTCTACCGAAAATACTACTACATGCAGTCGACCGAGCAGATTGCCCGCGAGCTCGGCATGACGCCGCGGGCCGTTGAGGGCCGGCTCTATCGGCTGAAAAAGCGGCTGCGGCATGCGATGGGAGGTGACGGCCATGCGTGAAAACGGGTACGAGATGGACGATCGCGACTTTGATCTCGCTGTGCACAATGGCCTGTCAGAGCCGCCCCCCGACGACATTGTCAGGGGCGTGACACCCTGGCGCCAGGCCATGGACGATGTTCTCATCGGTCTGGCTCTCAATGCCGTCACGCTGAACTTTTGGTGGCTCAACTACATTCTCCCCACCGCGGGGCTGATTTTGATGCTGCTCGGCTTTCGCCGTCTGCGCCGGGAAAATGTCTGGTTTAAAAGCTGCTTTGTTCTCACCATTCTGCGCATGGCGCTCAATGGGCCCATGCTGGCCCTGAATGCGACCATCTTTCACGGCATTTTCGCCAACGGGCCTCTGTCGGGCATTCTGACAACGACAAACATAGCGCTTCTCTTCGCGCAGTTTTACTGCCTGTGGCAGGGACTCAGAGCCGTCCGGCGGAAAGCGGGCCTCCCCGCTCATGCGGGCGCTGCCGCTGCGCTCATGATCTGGTATCTGTTCATCTGTGTGCTTGCCCTGCTGCAATACTCGGGATTTCTGATCGGCATTCTTCTGATCGTGGCTTACTGTTTTATCATTCGCAATCTCTTTCGCCTCTCCCGCGAGCTCGACGAGGCGGGCTATGCGGTCGAGCCTGCCGCGGTCCGTGTGCCGGACCGGGTTCTGACGGCGGCGATTCTGGTGTGTCTCGCCGTTGGAATCGGCTGCGGCTATCTGTTCGGCAGCCGCTACCCGATGCAGTGGGCGCCCGTTTCGTCCACCGAGCACGCCCAGGTGGAGCGGATTCAGTCTCACCTTGTGTCGCTCGGTTTCCCCGAGGCGATTTTGCAGGATTTGACAGTACAGGACATTTCCGACTGCGAGGGGGCGCTCGAGGTTGTCACATACTCGCGCGACCACGCTTTCAACGACGGGCGCAGCGTTACCGAGCGCCGCGGGGACGGCGTCTACCACACAAGGGTCTACGATGTGCTGGAACTGCGCCTCACGGGGGTTGCTGTCAAGCTGCCGGGCGAGCGGGAGCAGTGGAAGATTTTCCACCACTTTATCTGGAATGTCAACCCCGGCTTTTGCGGCACCGAGGCCATTCAGCTCTGGCCGGCCTACCGTCTTGCCGAGGGATGGTGCGAGGCCGGCGCCGTCACCGGCCGGGTTCTCTACACGCAGGACGGGCAGACCTACGCGGCGCCCTACCACTCACTGGGGACCGAGACCTACGCCGCAGTCGGCCCATTTGGCGCTCTCTTCGGCAACCAGACGTCCACTGACGTGTTCGCGACTTTCTCCATGCCGAATTCAGGCGAGCGGCACCGCGGCTATGTCAGCTACTCCATCGCCGAACTCAATGACGGCTACATCGTCGACGCCTGGATCAATTACACGCACCAGCAGACCCTGCTGCAGTATCCCGCCCTGACTGCCAAGCAGCAGCGCATGGCAAGCACCTGGGACGATGGCGCCTTTCACACCGCGCAGGACGCGCTGCAATTCTATCCGTCAGACGACGGCACACAGCTGATAAACTGAAAAGAGGAGGCGCCCGGTCGGACGCCTCCTCTTTTTCTCTCTCTCCCGTCAATGCTGCGCAACGGGGGCAAAAATCGCATCGACCGCCCTCTGTAGGTTTGCAGGTGCGGTCTCGATCTGCAGACCGATCTTACCGGCGCTGACAACAATGTTCTCCCGGTCGCGCGCTGAGGCGTCAATCACGGTGCGAAAGAGCTTCTTCATACCGATCGGGCTGCAGCCGCCCCGGATGTAACCGGTGACTTTGGTCAGATCTTTCAGCGGCAGCATGGACACCGCTTTCTCTCCCACCGCGGCGGCAGCCGCCTTGAGATCGAGTTCCCGCTCAACCGGAATCACAAAGACATAGTGCTCGCCGCTCTTTGCCAGAGTGACGAGTGTCTTGTAGACATCGGCCGGGTCACGGCCGAGCTTGCCTGCCACTGACACGCCGTCAATGCCGTCACCCGGCTCATAGGTGTGTACCGCATAAGCTATGTGAAACCGGTCGAGAATCCTCATTGCGTTTGTCTTCGGTTCCGCCATGATTCTACTTCCCCCTTTGCGCTCTCTCACAGAGAGCCGCCGCCTCATGGTAAAAGACGCCGAGCTTTCCCCGATAGCGCGTCTTCCAGGGCTTATTTCGCCCACAGTAATGGATGACGGCTGCATTTTTCCGCACCCAATCCAAATTCAGAAAGGCCTCACTGTCGGGACGCAGCACAAACAGTCTCTCCGTCATGTTGTAACGAAATGCGTCGAGCTGCGCAATACGCCCGCCGTATAGTACACTGATGATATCTTGATCGGGTAAAAGCAGCCTGTTTTGATTCTCCTCAATAAAACGGGCGATGTCCCCGGTTCGATCATCCGCACGCAGGGCTGCAAGATCCATCAGCAGAACGCCCGAATTGACATAGCTCTCAAGTCCCCGCGCGCAGAGGCGCAGAGCGTTGATGCGGCGCAGCGCCTCACGCACATGGGTTGCGGCGGCATAACAGCAGCCGCCAAGATCCATATCATAGAGTTCGTGCAGCGAACCGTTGATCACCGTGTCGGGATCGAGATAGAGCGCTCTGTTCACTGTCGGCGGCAGAAGCTGCGCCGCAAAGAGGCGGTAGTACATCTCGCGCGGATAGCGGCCGCTCACAGGTGCAGACCGGAGCATCTCGTCACGCACCGCGACGCTGTGCAGCACACATTCGGCCGGCAGAGGCCGGGCAATCTCGTCAAAATCCTGTGGCGTCAGGCGCGAGTGCAGTATGTAGACATCCACCTGCTCCTGGGGGTGGTGCCGCATCAGAGAGTGGAGCATCACTTTGAGCTGGGGAATGTAGCCCGCATCAAGCGTCACAACGATATTCAAAACATTCACCTCGCATTTTCCGGGTTTATTATAGCACTGCCCGGCCACAGTCGCAACAAAAAGGGACCCGCCAGGCGGGTCCCTTTTTTAAAAGAACAATCAGCCGAAGTAGCGCGCCAGCAGGCCCTCGAAAGCCTTACCGTGTCTCGCTTCGTCGCGGGCCATCTCATGAACGGTATCATGGATGGCATCGAGATTAAGCTCTTTCGCGCGCTTGGCAAGATCAAACTTGCCGGCGGTGGCGCCGTTCTCAGCGTCAACGCGCATCTCAAGGTTTTTCTTGGTGGAGTCGGTGACAACCTCGCCCAGGAGCTCGGCAAACTTGGCGGCGTGCTCCGCCTCTTCGTAGGCCGCTTTCTCCCAGTAGAGACCGATCTCGGGATAGCCCTCGCGGTGAGCGACGCGGGCCATAGCCAGATACATGCCAACCTCAGAGCACTCGCCCTCAAAATTCATGCGAAGATCCTTGATGATGTCCTCCGGGACACCCTTGGCCACGCCGACCACATGCTCGGCAGCCCAGGTCTTCTCGCCGGCCTGCTCCTGAAACTTGGAAGCGGGCGCCTTGCAGACGGGGCAGAACTCCGGGGGCTCTGTTCCCTCATGGACATAGCCACAGACTGTGCAGACAAATTTTTTCATAGTGATGTACCTCCCATTGTGATTTTATATATGTTGTTTTTTCAAGCAGTGTTCACAGACCCCGTAAAAGGTCAGATGATGGTAGTCGACCTTGACCGCACAGCCCCGTTCGACTTCGCAGTCGATCGCCAGATCGTGGGGCAGCGTCGGCACATCGAGTACCGCGCCGCAGCCGCGGCAGATAAAGTGGGCGTGGGGCTCAGTCACCCCGTCGAGCCGCTCCTGGCCGCCGACTACGCCGACGCTGACGACCCTGCCGTCCTCCTTGAAGCGGGAGATGTTGCGGTAGACCGTGCCGAGGCTCAAATCGGGATACTCTTTTTTGAGCTTCTGGTAGACCCAGTCGGCGGTCGGATGAGTGGCGGTGGAGCGAATGGCATTTAAAATCGCCTCTCGTTTTCGGCTGTACTTTTCAACGCGTTCCATAGGCACCACCAAAACAATAATGATTCTTATTCTTGTTGATTCGATCATACCATATTCCAAAACTTCTGTAAAGAGTTTTGGCGAAAAAAATTGACCAATTTACTGCATTTTCTCGAAAATTATCCGCCTTGGCATGTCCAGAATCCGCCAAAAAATCTGGCGGTCGTATCCACATCCGCCGGACATTCCCTGCTCTTCCCGAAATTGGCGCCGGGCTATGGGAACATTTTGAAAATGGCAAGTGCTACCAGGATGATGCCGCCGAGCCAGGCCTTATTCTTTGCGCCGCGCGCCGCAATGCCGGCTCCCAGCATTGTACCGAGCGTGGCAGCTGCCATACCGCAGGCAAAGGAGAAGCCCAAAAGCGCCGCGGCGCCCGCGGGCGTCGTCTGGATGCCAAGGCCGGTCACCAGCGAATCAATCGAGAGCGGAATCGCCAGATACAGCGCCTCTCTCGCCGAGAGGCGCTTGGAGCGGTCGGCGTCGGCCCGCGTGTTGTCCGCGTAGACCGTCAGTACAAACGCAAAGTTACAAAGGCGCACCGTGAGGGGCCGGTCTCGTTTTTCCACTCGCGCCGCGGCCGACTTGAGGGCATTTTCCGCGAGATTCATCACCCCCATTGCGAGCAGTGCAAAAGCCCCGAGCAGCCGCACTGCGGCAGCCGGAAGCAGCCGTGAAAGCGCCCCCGAAAAGCACAGCGAGACGGCGAGAAACAGGCTGCCCGACAGGGCGATAACAGCCCTCGAACCGAGCGGTATGGCGATACGCTCCACTCGGTAGGCGGCGCAGGCAAAGAAAAAGTCGAAGCTCATCACTGCGACCAGTAGGAGATTCAAATCCAATCACATCCTCTTTTCGTGGCTCTTGTATCCTATGAGCTGCCCCGGCAAAGGGTGATGGTGGAATGGCTCCCTGAAATTACCGCCCCCACCGGGGATTTCCTTTGAAACCGCCCCCGGCCCTTTGCTACCCTGTTGGTAAGGCATTTGCTACCGCCTGAAGAATCACACGTGCCGCAAGGGCGGCATGAAAGGAGGAATCCCCATGAAACGAATTCTGACCGCGTGGCTTTTGGCGCTCTCGCTGATTGTCACGACCGCCCTGGGCGCAGGCGCGGCCGTCGATGAGCCGCAGCAGCAGGCCGATGCCCTGCGCACGCTCGAGCTCTTCACCGGGACGGAGCTGGGCGATGAGCTCAGCCGCACCCCGACGCGCGCCGAGGCGCTTTGTATGCTGATCCGTCTGCTCGGCAAGGAGGAGCAGGCGCTGAGCGGAGACTATGAGACACCCTACACCGACTCGGTCGAGTGGGCCGAGCCCTATCTTGGCTATGCCTACGAGGCGGGAATCGCTTTCGGCATCTCCGAGAGCGAATTCGGCCCCTCACTTCCCGCGACGAATCAGCAGTTTGTCACCATGGTGCTGCGGGTGCTCGGCTATGACTCCACCCTCGACTTTCTCTATGACGACGCCATCGACAAAGCTGCAGAGGTGGGACTTATCGACGGTGAAACGGCCGGCTTCACCCGGGCCGAAATGGTTGCGGTAAGCTACCGCGCTCTCAGCTGCCCGCAGAAAGGCACGCAGAGAACCCTGATACAGTCTCTTGTCGCGCAGGGGGTCGTCGACGCCGACACGGCGCGCGGCTGCGGCTTCTCCGTTCCCTCCGCCGGCAGCTCCGGAAGCGGCGAGTCCTCCGGGAGCTCAGGCGGGAACTCTGGTGGGAGCTCAGGCGGGAACTCTGGCGGGAGCTCGGACGACGATACCGCGACACCCGCGCCCCCCAATGTGACGCCTCCCAGTGAAGATGGCGGCCACAACGGTGGGGACGAAGCGCTTCCCCCCGCCCAGAGCGAACCGGGCGAGAACGAGGATTCGCCGGTCACAACACCGACCCCTCCTGCCGTCGATCAGACTCCCACCCCGCCCGCAGGCGACTCCGAACCCGAGCCCGAATCTCCCACAGAGGAGCCCCTGCCCTCCGGCGACGGCTTTCAGATCGGCGGCGTATCGGTGCCCCTTGGCGCCACCCGGTCCCAGCTCACCTCGCTGCTCGGCAGCCCCAGTCGGACCGACCCCTCGCAGTATGGCTTCTCCTGGCTGATATACAATCGCGACTACGAGAATTTTATCATGGTCGGTCTGCAAAACGACCGGGTTGTTGCTTTCTACTCCAACGCGAGAAACGCCTCGTATCTCGGCAACCGCATCGGCTCGCAGGCCGTCACAACTTCGGCGCCCGCCGGCTACTCCATGGAGCTCTTCTATGACCAGCACGCCGGTGGCGTGGTCAACGGCATTCTCGTTCTCCCGTCGGGTGCGAGCCGCTCGACCTCCGAGAGCATCCTGCGCGCCATGGAGCTTGAAAACGTCGATCTAGTCAGCGCCGAGCGCGTGCGCGCCGGCCTGTCGCCGGTCACCTACGACGAGCGCGCGGCAAGTGTCGCACGCGCCCACAGCGCCGACATGATTGCCCGCGGTTACTTCTCGCACACAAATCCCGACGGCCAGTCTCCCTTTGACCGCATGAAAGCGGGCGGCATCACTTACAGCTATGCTGCGGAGAACATTGCCCAGGGCTACCAGACTGTCTTTGACGTTCACAGCGGCTGGATGAATTCGCTCGGCCACCGCACCAACATTCTCGCACCCGAGTATACTCTGCTCGGCGTCGGCATTGCCGGCGGCTCGGGTTACTCTCTGACCTATACGGAGAATTTTTACACTCCGCGGTAAAAAATTGCCAAGAGTAAGCTCTCAAAATCAGCGCAATCTTGTAAAAACGGAGAATTTGGCCATTTGGATTGACAGGAGGCTTTTCCCTGGCGTAAGATAACAGATAGATTGAGGCAAGGGCGCCTGAAGAGAGGTGCCCTTGCCCTTTTTTATGCCACTATTGAATAAAAACTGAGAGAAAGGAAGAGGGTTATGATTGCGACAAACCAGTACCGCACGCACGCCTGCGGCGAAATCGGCAAACAGCTCATCGGCAGTGAAGTCCGGGTAGCGGGGTGGGTCGAGAATATCCGAGACCACGGCGGAATTCAGTTTCTCGATCTGCGTGACCAGTCGGGCATCGTGCAGATCGTTGCGAAAGATGAGGAAATGCTGCAAAACGTCAACCGCGAGTGCACCGTCACCGTCCGCGGCACGGTTGTCGCACGCGACCCCGACACGGTCAACGACCGCCTGTCCACCGGCCGACTGGAGATTCGCGCCAGCCAGCTCGAGGTGCTCGGCCGGTGCCGCGCCGCGCTGCCCTTTGAGATCAGCGCAGCGCGTGAGACCCGGGAGGAGACCCGGCTGCGCTACCGCTATCTCGATCTGAGAAACCGCCGCAACCACGAGAATCTGGTGCTGCGCTCCAAAATCATCTCCCACCTGCGTGCCCAGATGGAGAAGCTCGGCTTTCTCGAAGTACAAACGCCCATTCTCACCGCCTCCTCTCCGGAAGGCGCGCGGGACTATCTGATTCCGAGCCGTAAGCACCCGGGCAAGTTCTACGCTCTGCCGCAGGCCCCGCAGATTTTCAAACAGCTTCTCATGGTGTCCGGCATTGAGCGCTACTATCAGATCGCGCCCTGCTTTCGTGACGAGGATGCGCGTGCGGACCGCTCGCCGGGCGAATTCTACCAGCTCGACTTCGAGATGGCCTTTGCCACCGAAGAGGATGTCTTCGCCGTCGCCGAGCAGGTGCTCTATGAGACTTTTCGCGCTTTCACAGACCGGCCGGTGTCGAGGCCTCCCTTTGAGCGAATCAGCTACAGAGACTGCATGCTGCGCTATGGCACCGACAAGCCGGATCTGCGCTGCCCGCTTACCATACTTGATCTGTCCGACCGGTTTGTCGAAAGCGGCTTTGCGCCGTTTCGCGGCCAGTGTGTCAGAGCCATCGTGGCGCCCGGCGCTGCCGCGCAGGCCCGCAGCTTCTTTGAGGGGATGCTCGAGTTTGCCGTCTCCATCGGCATGAAAGGTCTCGGCTACCTCAAAGTGCGAAAAGACGGCGGCTTCGACGGCCCCATAGACAAATTTCTCTCGGAGGACGACCGCGTCGAGATCACAAAACGCGCCGCATTGAAGCCCGGCGATGTGCTCTTCTTCATCGCCGACAGCGAACAGGCGGCGCCCCGGCTCGCAGGACAGATCCGCCGTGAGCTGGGCGCCCGGCTGGGGCTTATCGACGAGGACCGCTTTGTCTTCTGTTTTGTCACCGATTTTCCCATGTACGAGCCCGATGAGCTCACCGGCCGCCCGGCATTTACTCACAACCCTTTCTCCATGCCCAAGGGCGGGCTGCAGGCGCTTGAGTCGCAGGATCCGTTTACCATCCTCGCCCACCAGTACGACATTGTCTGCAACGGCATCGAACTCTCCTCGGGCGCAGTCAGAAACCATGATCTTGACACCATGGTGCGCGCCTTTGAGATCGCAGGATACGACGCGCGTACCGTCGAGGAAAAATTCCGCTCGCTCTATACCGCCTTTCAATATGGCGCACCGCCCCACGCAGGTATGGCGCCGGGTGTCGATCGCATGGTGATGCTGCTCACCGGCGAGCAGAACATTCGCGAGGTCATCGCCTTTCCCCTGAATGCAAACGCGCAGGATGCCATGATGGGTGCCCCCTGCGAAGTTTCACCAAAACAGCTGCGCGAAGTCCATATTCGAACACTCTGACAGAAATATTTTCATCTTTTTAGGAATTGACAGGCCAATACCTAATTCTTTTCACAATCTAATTTTACCTTAAAAATTAAGGTGGTCGTATTTGTTCGGATTTTTGACCTCTTTTTTGCAAGAAAGTACCTTAAATTTTTAAGGTTTTGCCTGTTTTTTGTCTATTTTAGATAAATTATACCCAAAATAATTGGCTGTTTTTGCACCATCGTTGGACAAATCAGCAATTGTATTTTATAAGGTATAACACTATAATTTCCTTATTATAAAAGAAATTGTGATACAGACGTCTCTGTACGATGCACACTTGCATCCGAATTGAGGGCGTTAGATAAAAGGGAGGAAACCATCATGAAACTGAAAAAAGCAATGGTGAGTGTGCTCGCTATGCTGCTGGTCGTCGCTCTTCTCGCCGGCTGCTCCTCGAGCGGCAAGGGTGTCAAGATCGGCGTTCTCGCGCCGCTCACCGGCGAAGTGTCGGTGTACGGCACGGCTGTTGAAAAGGGCGTCAAGCTCGCCGTCAAAGAGATCAATGCTGCCGGCGGCGTACTTGACCAGGATATTGTGCTTGAAATTCTCGACGAGAAAGGCGACATCGCCGAGGCGTCGACCGCCTATGACAAGCTTGTCAGCGCCAAGATTGTCGCCCTCATCGGCGACGTCACCTCCAAGCCCTGCATGGCGGTTGCAGAAAAGGCCGCCAAGGACAATATGCCCATGATCACCCCGACCGGCACCTCCGCCCCCATCACGGGCTATGGCGACAACGTCTTCCGCACCTGCTTTACCGATCCTTTCCAGGGCAAGATCATGGCGACTTTCGCCGCGGACACGCTCAAGGTCAAGACGGCCGCCGTCATCTACAACAACTCCGACGACTACTCCAAGGGTCTGACTGAGAACTTTGTCGCCACCGCCAAGGAAAAGGGCTTTGAAATCGTCGCGCAGGAGGCCTACGGCGCGGATGACAAGGACTTCAAAACCCAGCTGACCAAGATTCAAGCTCTCAACCCCGATGTTCTGTTCGTGCCCGACTACTATGAGACCGTCGCGCTGATCGCCGCGCAGGCCCGCGAGGTCGGTTTTACCAATACCATGCTCGGCGCGGACGGCTGGGACGGTGTCTACAGCGCGCTTGATACGAGCAAATACGGTCTGGTCGACGGCTGCTACTTCTCGAGCCACTATGCTCCCGATGACACCGACCCCGCCGTGGTCAACTTCCTCGCCGCTTTCAAGGCCGAGTACAATGAAGTTCCGAACTCCTTTGCGGCGCTCGGCTACGACGCGGCCTACATGATGAAAGCCGCCATCGAAAAGGCCGGCTCCACTGACAAACAGGCCATCATCGACGCACTCGCTTCCCTTGAGTACACCGGCGTCACCGGTTCCGTCACCTTTGATGAGAACGGCGATCCGATCAAGCCCGCCTGCATCATTCAAATGAAGAACGGCGAGGCTTCGTTCCACAGCAGAGTCAGCCTCGACTGAGATTAAACGGACGTTTTTTCATGGGGCAGAGCACACCGCTCTGCCCCATTTCCAAATTCGTATCGGGAAAGGCAGTGTGCCTCTATGGATCAATTGCTCCTCTTCTTCAAACAGCTCGTAAACGGGATTCAGGCGGGCAGCATCTACGCGCTGGTCGCGCTCGGTTATACCATGGTCTACGGCATCGTCAAGCTGATCAACTTCGCCCACGGCGACTTCATCATGGTCGGCGGCTACATCTCGATCGCAACCATTCCCCTGATCGCCGCCACCGGGGCGCCGGGGTGGCTGTGTGTGATCGCGGCCGTCATCGGCTGCGCGCTGCTCGGCGTGACGACTGAGCGCGTCGCCTACAAACCGCTTCGCAACTCGCCGCGCATCTCGGCGCTCATCACGGCCATCGCGGTGAGCCTTCTGCTGCAAAACCTCTTCCTGCTGCTCTTCTCCTCGTCCGGGCGGCCGTTCCCCGAGATCATCACCGTACCCGACATCACGATCGGCGGCGTCAAGCTCGGCGGTCTCACAGTCGTCACCATTGCAATTTCAGTCGTCATCATGATCGCCCTGCAGCTCTTTGTCAAAAACACGCGCATGGGCAAAGCCATGCGCGCCGTGTCGGAGAACAACAACGCCGCGCAGCTGATGGGCATCAACGTCAATACGACCATCTCTCTGACCTTTGCCATCGGCTCAGGCCTTGCCGCCATCGCCGCAGTCATGTACTGCTCCGCCTATCCGCTGGTTGACCCCTATCTTGGCTCCATGCTCGGACTCAAGGCGTTCATCGCGGCGGTCCTCGGCGGAATCGGCATCATTCCCGGCGCCATGTTCGGCGGCATCATCATCGGCGTCATTGAGAGCCTGACCAAGGCCTATATCTCCTCGCAGCTCGCCGACGCCGTGGTCTTCGGCGTTCTCATCCTCGTGCTGCTGGTCAAGCCCACCGGCATTTTCGGCAAAAATGTCGGCGAGAAAGTGTAGGTGAGCCGGATGAAAAACAAAAAGACAACAACCTCCTATCTCATCAATTTCGCGGCAATTGCCGTGCTCTATGCCGCGCTCAAACTGCTCATTGTGTTCGGCGTCATCGACCGCTACTACAGCGGCGTGCTGCTGATCATCTGCACCAACATCGTGCTCGCCGTATCGCTGAATGTCGTCACCGGCTTTCTCGGTCAGATCGCCCTCGGCCACGCGGGCTTCATGTCCATCGGTGCCTACAGCGCGGCACTCTTCTCTCTCGGGCTGCCCAATCTGCCGGCTGTGCCGCGCTTTCTCGCGGCGCTCCTCGTCGGCGGCGTCATGGCGGCCGTCTTCGGGCTTCTCGTCGGCATACCGGCGCTGCGCCTCAAGGGGGACTATCTGGCCATCATCACGCTTGGCTTCGGCGAGATCATCCGCGTCATCATCGAAAACATGTCGGTCACCGGCGGCGCACAGGGGCTTCGCGGCATTCCGAATCTCGCATCGTTCGACCTGGTATTCTGGGTCACGGTCATAACGGTCGCGGTGATCTTCACTTTCATTCACTCGCGGCACGGCCGTGCCATCACTGCCATCCGCGAGGACGACATCGCCTCCTCTGCGGCGGGCATCAACAACACCTACTACAAGGTGATGGCCTTTGTTGTAGGGGCGTTCTTCGCGGGCATCGCGGGCGGCATCTACGCCCACAATCTCACGGTGCTCAGCGCCAAGACGTTCTCCTTTAACTACTCGATCGAAATTCTCGTCATCGTCGTGCTCGGCGGCATGGGATCTCTCACCGGCTCCGTCTTCGCAGCCATCGGGCTGACGGTTCTCACCGAGTTTCTGCGCGAATTTTCGGACTACCGGCTTCTCATCTACGCGATTGTTCTCATTGTGCTGATGATTTTCAAACCCTCGGGACTGTTCGGCCGCTATGAGTTCTCGCTGACGCGGGCGCTGCACCGTCTCACTGGCCACGAGCCTCGGCCGGGCCGCCAGAGAAAATCCCCCAAAAAGGAGGCCGAGTCATGAGTGGGAAAACCGTACTCAAAACCGAGCATCTCGGCATTGCGTTCGGCGGGCTGCACGCCGTCACCGACTTCAATGTGGAAATCCACGAACACGAGCTCGTCGGCCTGATCGGCCCGAACGGCGCCGGCAAAACGACGGTCTTCAATCTGCTCACCGGCGTCTACCAGCCGACTGAGGGCGCCATTCTCTTTGACGGTCAGGTCATGCTCCACAAAAAGCCGCACCAGATGGCGTGCGCGGGCATTGCGCGCACCTTTCAGAACATCCGTCTGTTCAAGAACCTGTCGGTGCTCGACAACGTCAAGGCGGCCTGCAATCTGCATATGAACTACTCGGTCTTCTCGGGCATCCTCCGTCTGCCGTCCTACTGGCGCGAGGAGGCGCAGATTGACAAGCAGGCCCGCGAGCTTCTCGCCGTCTTCCACATGGAGGACAAGGCCGACTTTGTGGCGGCCAATCTGCCCTACGGCCAGCAGCGCAAGCTCGAGATCGCCCGCGCTCTTGCAACCGGCGCGACGCTGCTGCTTCTCGACGAGCCCGCCGCGGGTATGAATCCGACCGAGACGGCTGAACTCATGGAGACCATCTCACTGATTCGAGAGAAGTTCGGCGTGACCATTCTGCTCATTGAGCACGATATGAATCTTGTCATGAACATCTGTGAGCGCATCGTGGTGCTCGACTACGGCGAGATCATCGCCGCCGGAACACCGCAGGAGATCGCCAACGACCCCAAGGTCATCGGCGCCTATCTCGGCGAATAGGGGGGCCTTACATGCTTCAAGTAAAAAATCTGAATGTCACCTACGGCGCGATACACGCCGTACACGACGTCAGCCTCGAGGTGCGCGACGGCGAGATCGTCTCGCTCATCGGCGCAAACGGCGCGGGAAAGACCACCATTCTGCACACCATCACCGGGCTCAAGCGCCCGCGCGGCGGCCACATTCTGTTCGACGGTCAGAGTCTTCAGACCATGGACGCCTTTAAAATTGTGCGCCTCGGCATGGCCCATGTTCCCGAGGGGCGCCAGATCTTCGCCCAGATGACCGTGGCTGAGAATCTCGACATGGGCGCATATGCCCGCCGGGACAAGGAGCAGGTCGCAAAGGATCTCGAGGCGGTTTACACCCGGTTCCCGCGGCTGCGCGAGCGCCAGAGGCAAAACGCCGGCACACTCTCGGGCGGCGAGCAGCAGATGCTCGCCATCGGCCGGGCGCTGATGTCAAAGCCCCGCATTCTGCTCATGGATGAGCCCTCCATGGGGCTCTCGCCGCTTCTGGTCAAAGACATCTTCAAAATCATACAGGAGCTCAACCAGTCCGGCATCACCATTCTGCTCGTCGAACAGAATGCCAAAATGGCTCTCTCCATCGCCGACCGCGCCTATGTGCTCGAAACCGGGCGCATTGTCATGGAGGGCAACGCTGCAGATCTGCTGAGCGATGAAAAGGTCAAAAAAGCCTACCTCGGCGCATAGACCCCCATCACAAAAGGCCGCCTGCCTCGCAGGCGGCCTTTTTTTCGTCAAAGAGCGGCAAAACAGGGCCGAATGACCGGCCTTTTTTGTCACACCTGCCGCTTGTTCTTTTTGCTTTCGCATGCTACTATAGTAAAGTATTAAAGTAAAGGGGATTGCTCATGAGACGCAGAAACCTCCATCTTCCCGACGGCATGCGCGACTATCTCTACGCCGAAGCCTCCCGCCGGCGCACATTGGAACAGGGCCTCGGCCGGGTCTTTGCCCGGCGCGGCTACCGTGAGATCATCACGCCCGCAGTCGAGTTCTATGACATCTTTTCCGGCGAGCACAGCGCTGTGCCCGACGAAGAGCTCTACCGTCTCTTCGACAGCCGCGGCCGCATTCTCACCCTGCGCCACGATATGACGACCCCCATTGCACGGGTCGCCGCTCAGAAACTCGCCGGGGGCGAACTCCCCATCCGGCTCTGCTACAACGGTCCTGTCTACCGGCGTTCCGGCGACCACACCGCCCGGCGCGACGAAATCGCGCAGTGCGGCATCGAGCTGCTCGGTGCCGAAGGGCCGCGGGCCGATCTCGAAGTGCTGGTCACCGCGATTGAGGCCCTGCAGTCGCTCGGCGCGCCCTCCTTTTCGCTGGAGCTCGGCCACGTCGGGTTCTTTCAGGCCGTCGCCGGCGCTCTCGGAGCGGATTATGCGGCCACCGAATCGCTTCGCCGGTGCATCGAAATGAAAAATTACACCCAGCTCGACCGGCTGCTCGCCCCCTTTGATCCCACTCTGCCGGCCGTGTGCGCGCTTCGCGCCCTGCCGCGCCTCTTCGGCTCGGTCAAGACCATCGCCCGTGCGCGGGAAATCGCGCCGGACGACAGAGCCGCCGCCGTACTCGACGAGCTCGAACGGCTCACAGGCGAGCTCGCCGCGCTCGGCTACGCCCGTCACATCCGGCTCGATCTCGGCATGGTGCAGCATATCGGCTACTACACCGGGCTGACTTTTCGGGGATACCTGCCCGACTGTGGTGAGAGCTGTCTGACAGGCGGGCGCTATGACAGCCTCTGCGGCGACTTCGGCGCGCCGCTTCCCGCCTGCGGTTTTGCCGTGTCACCCGACAGCGTTCTCGACGCTCTCGGCGGCGGGGATGAGCCCTCGCCCACTGCGACTCTCGTCTTCTACGAGCAGGGCTGCGCCGCAGCCGCATACGCGCTCGTCGAGGCTCTTGGCACCGAGGGACCCTGCCGCATGAGTCTCGCCGCCGACCGGCGCGGCGCTCTCAGGGAGGCCCACCAGCTCGGGCTACCAGGATTCTACCATGTCACGGCGGACGGCTCGCGCTTCGTCGCGGGAGAGGAGTGATTGCATGCAGCTCATTCGTATTGCACTGACCAAGGGACGCCTCGAAGAGCAGACGGCCCGGCTGCTCGAACGGGCGGGGATGGATCTTGCTGCTCTGCGCGAAAAGGGCCGGCGGCTGATCATTCCCCTGCCGGGCGGATGCTTTGAACTTGTTCTCGCCAAGGCCGCCGATGTTCTGACCTATGTCGAACGCGGCGTCTGTGACGTTGGCGTGGTGGGGCGAGACACCATTCTCGAGCACGGAGGCTCCTTTTACGAGGTGCTCGACCTCCGACTCGGTACCTGCCGTTTTGCCGTGGCGGGGCTGCCGGGCACCGATCTCTCGGCGGGCCACGAAAAAAAGGTGATCGCCTCAAAATACCCAAACGTCGCGGCCGCCCATTTCCGGCAGCGCGGCATCGACGCCGAAATCATCAAAATCGAGGGCTCGGTGGAACTCGCGCCGCTGCTCCACCTCGCACACGCCATTGTGGACATTGTCGAGAGCGGCCGCACGCTGCGTGAAAACGGCCTTGCCGTTCTGGAGGAGCTCATGCCCGTCTCGGCGCGCATGATTGTCAATACCACCGCAATGAAACTCAAAAAACACGAAATCGGCGCGCTGATCGACTCGGTCGCGCGCGCCGTGGAGGAGGACATATGATTCCCGTCTACCGTCAGAGTGAAACCGGGCGTCTTCGCGAGCTTCTGCTCTCGCGGGCGGTCGATGCGCAGGCCGATGTCACCGCCCGCGTTGAGGAGATCATCGCCGATGTGCGCCGCCGCGGCGACGAGGCGCTGATCGACTGTGCGCGCCGCTTCGATCACGCCGAGCTCACCGCCATCGAAGTCCCCCAAAGCGAGATCGAGGCCGCCTACCACCGGGCCGACCCCGCTCTCATCAGAGCTCTTCAGCGGGCTGCCGCAAACATACGCGCCTACCACGCTGAGCAGCTGCCGCGGGCCTATGTGGTGACGCCGGACAATGGCGCTGTCATGGGGCAGCGTGTCCTTCCCCTTGAGCGAGTCGGCGTCTATGTGCCGGGCGGCACGGCGCCCTACCCCTCAACGGTTCTGATGAACAGCATCCCCGCGCGGGTCGCAGGGGTGCGTGAGCTCATCATGGTCTCTCCGCCCGGAGCGGACGGAAAAATTGCCGACAACATACTTGCCGCCGCGCAGATCGCGGGCGTGGATCGCATCTTCTGCTCGGGCGGCGCGCAGGCAATCGCCGCGCTCGCCTACGGCACACAGAGCATTCCCCGCGTCGACAAGATCGTGGGCCCCGGGAACCTCTATGTCACAACTGCCAAGCGTCTGGTCTACGGCGCGGTTGACATCGACGCCATTGCGGGGCCAAGCGAAATTCTGATTGTGGCGGACGCCGGGGCAAACCCCGCCTTTGTCGCCGCCGATCTGATGGGACAGGCCGAGCACGACCCGTTTGCATCGGCCGTTCTTCTGACGGACGACGCGCAGCTCATCGACCAGGTGCGCGCGCAGCTCGAGCGCCAGCTTCCCACACTGTCGCGGCGTGAAATCATCGGGCAGTCTCTCTCCCGCTTTGGCGCCATGGTGCTCTGCGACTCGATTGAGAGCGCGGTGGAACTGGCAAACGACTTTGCTCCCGAGCACCTTGAGCTCATGCTCGCAAGCCCGTTCGAGTGGCTCGGCCGTGTGCGAAACGCAGGGTCGGTCTTTCTCGGCTACCACTGTCCCGAGCCGCTCGGCGACTACTACGCGGGTCCAAATCACGTGCTGCCCACCAACTCCACCGCGCGGTTTTTCTCGCCGCTCGGCGTCGAGAGCTTTCTGCGGCGCAGCAGCTACCTCTACTACCCCGAGTCGGCCCTGCGCGCCGCGGCGGACGATGTGTTGACCCTTGCGCGCAGCGAGGGGCTGACCGCTCACGCAAACGCCGTCTCGGTTCGTCTGGAGGGGGCGAGATGAGCCGCTTTGCCTGCGGGAGGATCAATGCTCTGCCCGCCTACGAACCCAATCCCGCCATATTTGACTGTAAGCTCGACGCCAACGAGAACCCCTATCCGCCGGACAGCGATCTGCGCGCGCTCATTGCGGCTGCCCTTGCCGACGCGCCGCTCAACCGCTACCCCGATCCCCTTGCCCATGAAGTGCGCCGCGCATATGCCGATGTGATGGGCCTCGATATGGCGTGCGTCGTCCCAGGCAACGGCCTGGACGAGCTGATCTCTCTGCTGATGAGCGCCTTTCTCGAGCCGCAGGAGTGTCTGCTCACCTTTTCTCCCGACTTCTCCATGTACGCCTTTTACGCCGGTGTGCGCGGCTGCCGGGTGGTCGAAAAGGCAAAACCCGGCTACCGGCTCGACGCCGATCTTCTCATCCGCAGCGCCCGGGACTGCGGCGCAAAGATGGTCATCTTTTCAAACCCCTGCAATCCAACGGGCGGACTGTTGCCGCAGCGCGAGCTTGCGCGCGCGCTCGGCGAACTCGACTGCCTTGTTGTGGCCGACGAGGCCTACATGGACTTTGCCGGGGAATCGGCATTGCCCCTTGTCGGGCAGTACGACAATCTCATCGTCCTGCGCACCTGCTCGAAAGCGTTCTCCCTCGCGGGGCTGCGCCTCGGCTTTGCCGTGGCGGCGCCTGAACTGGCGGCGGTGCTGATGAAAGTCAAATCTCCCTACAATCTCAATGTGCTCACCCAGCTCGCCGCGGTGCCCTGTATCCGCGCCGAGCAGAAGCGCCGGGAGAATCTCCAGGAGATTTCCAGGACGCGCGACTGGTTCTACCGCGAGCTCTGCGCTCTCGAAGCCGATGGACTCACCGTCTACCCGTCGGCGGCAAACTTCATCTATCTCGAGACCGACGGCGCGCCGGCGCTCGACGCACAGCTGCAGCGCGCGGGAATCATTGTACGCCGCTTCGGCGCCCGCGGGCTTCGTATCACCATCGGACGGCCCGATGAGATGCGCGCCGTCGTACAGATCATCAAAACCGGATTGGAGCAGATGTCATGATTACAAAAAAACGCGCCACCCGCGAGACCGATGTCACTCTCACTCTGGAGCTCTACGGCAGCGGCCGCGCCGAGGTGGATACCGGCGTCGGCTTTTTCGACCACATGCTCACCGCCATGGCCTTTCACGGCGGCTTCGATCTTACGCTGCTCGTAAGCGGCGATCTCGCGGTCGACTGCCACCACACGATTGAAGATGTCGGCCTCGTGCTGGGTGACGCCCTGCGCGAAGCGCTCGGCGACGGCAGCGGCATCGCCCGCTACGGCGACAGCCGTGTACCCATGGACGAGGCTCTCGCCGAGACGGTTCTCGACATCAGCGGCCGGCCCTATCTGGTCTTTGACTGCCCGTTCACAGTCCCCATGATCGGCTCCTACGACACCCAGATGACCGAGGAGTTCTTCCGCGCGCTCGCCGTCCGCGCGGGGCTTACACTCCACATCCGCGTGCCGTACGGCAAAAACGCCCACCACATGACCGAAGGAATCTACAAGTCGTTTGGCCGCGCGCTTCGCATGGCGGCGGCTCGCTCACAGGGCGGCATCCCGTCGTCCAAGGGGACACTGCTGTGATCGGCATCGTCGACTACGGCGCGGGGAATCTCATGAGCGTGCAAAAGGCGCTGACTGCCGTCGGCAGCGACAGCGTCATAAGCGACCGGCCCGAGGTTCTGCGCGCCGCAAACTCTCTGGTGCTGCCCGGTGTGGGCGCGTTCCCGAGCGCCATGCGCAGTCTGCGGGAGAGAGGGCTCGACCGCTTCCTCGTGGAGCAGGCAGCTCTCGGCAAGCCTCTGCTCGGCATCTGTCTCGGGATGCAGATGCTCTTCACCCGCAGCGAGGAACTCGGCGACACGCAGGGGCTCAATCTGATTCCCGGCGTGGTGCGCCGGATCAAAACCGATCTCAAAATCCCCCATGTCGGCTGGAATAGCCTGACGCGCCGTGCGCCCTGCGCTCTTCTTGACAATCTGCCCGACGGTACATACTGCTATTTTGTACACAGCTTTGAGGCCTGCGTGGAGGATCCGCGCGACCTTGTCGCCGTGACCGACTACGGCGGGCCTGTCACAGCCGCCGTCGCCCGCGGAAACGTCTACGGCGTCCAGTTCCACCCGGAGAAGAGCAGCGCGGCCGGGCTTGCGATTCTCCGCACATTTTCCAAGTTTACCTGAGGAGGAGATCCCATGATTCTACTGCCCGCCATCGACCTGCGCGGCGGCGAGTGTGTGCGCCTCGTGCGCGGCGACTTTGACACCGCCGAGCGCGTCGCCGACGACGCCGCTGAGACCGCCCGCCACTTTCTCGACTGCGGCGCTGAAGAACTCCATGTCGTGGATCTCGACGGGGCGCTTTGCGGCAGACCGGAAAATATCGCTGTGCTGCGGGAAATCCTGCGCACAGGCGCGCGCGTTGAATTCGGCGGCGGCGTGCGGACACTTTCGACGGTGGAGCAGCTTCTCTCCCTCGGAGTGCAGCGCGTCATCCTCGGCAGCGCGGCGCTGCGCGACAGCCGCTTTGTGCGCGAGACGGTGCGGCTCTATGGCAATCGCATCGCCGTCGGCATCGACGCGCGGGGCGGCCTCTGTGCCGCCGATGGGTGGCTCACCGGCAGCGATACCGGATACCTCACTCTCGCGCGGGAGATGGAGCGCTGCGGCATACAGAACATCATCTACACCGACATCGGCCGTGACGGTACGCTCTCGGGGCCGAATCTCGAAGAGCTGCGCGCCCTCAGTGAGACGGTGGACTGCCGCATCACCGCGAGCGGCGGCGTGCGCAGCGAGGAGGATGTCGCGGCGCTGCGCGATCTCGGGCTGCACGCCGCCATCGCAGGCCGCGCCGTCTACTGCGGCGCGCTCGATCTTCGCCGCGCGCTGGCACTCGCAAAGGGGGACTGAGTATGCTCGCCAAACGAATCATTCCCTGCCTCGATGTGCGCGACGGGCGGGTGGTCAAGGGCGTCAACTTCGTCAACATCCGCGACGTGGGCGATCCGGTCGACATTGCCGCCGCCTACGAGAGCCAGGGCGCAGATGAGATTGTCTTTCTCGACATCACAGCCACTCACGAGGGGCGCGGGGCCATGCTCGATGTCGTGCGCCGCTCAGCCGAGCGGGTGTTCATGCCCATGACCGTGGGCGGCGGCGTCCGCACGGTCGGGGATGTTCGCGAACTTCTGCGCGCAGGGGCCGACAAGGTGTCAATCAACTCCGCCGCGGTGCGAAATCCCGCGCTTATCCGCGAGGCGGCGCAGATCTTCGGCAGCCAGTGTGTGGTCTGCGCCATTGACGCGGGGCCGGGCAAGGGCGGCAGACCGGCCGTCTACATAGGCGGCGGGCGCATTGATACCGGCCTTGACGTGGTTGAGTGGGCGCGCCGGGCCGAGTCTCTTGGCGCGGGGGAGATTCTCCTCACCTCCATGCGAACCGATGGGGTAAAAACCGGATACGATCTTTCCATTACCTCGCAGGTCTGCGACGCCGTTTGTATCCCCGTGATCGCCTCAGGCGGTGCGGGGTCGCCCGGCGACTTCTACGATGTCTTCTCCCAGACGGGTGCGGACGCGGCGCTTGCCGCCACACTGTTTCACGACCGGGAACTGACCATTCCACAGCTCAAACAATACTTATTCAGCCGGGGCGTTGCCGTCCGGCGGGAGGGATTTTGATGGAATTCAAGCAATTCTTTAAAAAGTCGTCGCTCATCCCCGCCATTGTGCAGGATGACTACACCAAGCAGGTTCTCATGCTCGCCTACATGAACGAGGATGCGCTGCGGCGCACACTCGAAACCGGGCAGACCTGGTTTTACAGCCGCAGCCGCGGAGAGCTCTGGCACAAGGGGGCGACCTCAGGCCACATCCAGCATGTGGTCAGCGTGACGTCCGACTGCGACAACGATACGCTGCTCGTGCGCGTCAACCAGGTTGGCGCCGCCTGCCACACCGGCAGCATCTCCTGCTTTTTCACTCCTCTGGAGGCGGTCAGATGAACGGCGCGGTACAGGGACTCTACGAGATCATCCGCGCCCGCCGCGGCGAGCGCACACAGGGCTCCTACACCTGTTACCTCTTCGAGCAGGGCCTCGACAAGATTCTCAAGAAAGTCGGCGAAGAGGCCTCCGAGTGCATCATCGCGGCAAAAAACGGCGACGGCGCGCAGACGGCGCAGGAGCTCTGCGATCTGATCTACCATCTGCTTGTACTCATGGTCGAGCAGGATATTCCGCTTGACGCGGTCGAAGAGATTCTCGAGCAGCGCCGGCGAAAGCAGGGCAATCTCAAAGAGTTTCATCAAGTGGACCGAAATAGCTGAAAGAGGACGCCGATCGGCGTCCTCTTTTGAGCTTCGGCTGTAAAAAAAGCTCCCACAATCCGTGGGAGCTTTTCCTGTTATGCCTTTGCGTGTCGGGCGGCACGCTGCTGAGTGACAAAGCCCACAATCAGAAAAATGAAGAAGACCGCCGCAATGGCAACGCCGTTCTGCGCGCTGAACTCACCGCTCAAATAGTCGTTTAGCCGCCCGAATGTCCCGGCGGTGTCACCGCCCGCGTAGCGGGAGAGACCCGTGAAATTTACGAACAGAAAGCACAGGCTCGGCGCGATCATCGCCGCCCCCTGCGAGGCGGTGGACAGAGCGATGAACGTCTCGCACCAGAGCACGGCGCACACACCGATGCCCACGGCACAGACGAGAATCACCAGCCAGGTGAACTGCCGCGCACCCTGCGGCAGCAGCGCCGAAAGCAGTCCTCCGAGCAGAAGTCCCGCCAGCGCACCGCACAGAAAGACCCCTGCCTTGTAGAGAAACCGCGCGAGCAGCGCAAGCAGAATTCCCACCGCCGCACCGGTCAGAAATCCTCTTGCGCCGGCGCCGAGCTGATCGAGTGCAACCAGAAGACTGATGAGAAAGAGCTCGGTCATGATCACCGGAAAGTAGAGCCGGCGGCCGAAGAAGCAGACAACCGAACCCACGGCGAAGTGAAAGAGCAGATAGACGATAACAGCACCCATGACAAATTCCCCCTTGTCCCTCGATTTTACCACCGCAGAGTCACACACGCAAGGGGGTGTACGCCGCTAGAGGCCGAACGCAAGTCCCGCGTAGCCCGATGCGATGCCGAGCCCCGCCGAGAGCGCAATGATTGCAATCGGGTGCACCCGCCTGCGCTGCAGCAGCATCATCAGAGCAAAAATGGCAGCGCCGCAGATTGCTCCATAGCTCAGAAGCGACGGCAGACTCACCCCGTTTGTAAAGAAGACAGTCTTCGCAACCGACAGCACAGTCGCGCCGATCAGGCCAACCACCGTCGGCCGCAGCCCTGCCATGCAGCCTTTGACGATGCGGCTGGCCTGAAATCTCTCATAGCATCTCGCAACGAGCAGAATGATCAGAAAGGATGGCAGCACCACACCGAGTGTCGCACAGACTGCGCCGAACAGGCCGCCGGTCTGCGCGCCGACATAGGTCGAGATGTTGACCGCAAAGGGACCTGGGGTGCTCTCGCTGACGGCAATGAAGTTGACGAGACTCTGCATATCCATCCAGCCGTTTTTGAGTACCTCTGCCTGAATGAGGGGAATCATGGCATAGCCGCCGCCAATGGTAAAGGCACCGATTTTAAAGAATGTGGCAAACAGTCTGAGAAAAATCATTTCGCCGCCTCCTCTTTCTTCGCATCCCGAACCCAGAGAACGCTTGCAAGACCGAGCAGCGCGCTCGCAGCAATCACAGCGAGAACATTTGCCCCGAAAAAGGAGACCGCGACAAACGCGCCGGCCGCTATCGCATAAGACAGCACGCTCTTCGGGCACTGCACGGCCATGCTCCACAGAGCCTTGCAGATAAGCGCAAGAACGCCGGCACGGATCCCCGCAAAAGCAAATTTCACCGCCTGCAAACTCTCAAACTGCTGCAGCACGAACGACAGCCCGAGAATGACGGCAAACGAGGGCAGCACAACCCCAAACGTTGCGCAGAGTGCGCCTGCCACACCCGCTGTGCGGTAGCCGATGAAGGTCGCCGAATTGATGGAAATGGGGCCGGGCGTGGATTCCGCAACCGCAACAATATCCAGAATGTCATGGTCGCTCACCCAGTGGTTGCGCTCGACTGCCTCTTTCTGAATCAGCGGAATCATGGCGTAGCCGCCGCCGAATGTGAACGCACCGATTTTGAAAAAAGTGGTAAAGAGTCTACGGCAGCGCGCCGGTTTTTCACGATCTTTCATGGGATGTTCACCTCACACTTTTCTTATCAGTGTCAGTATACGCACCCTCTACACATAGAGCAATTATTATGTTATTATAGAATATATAATTAATTTATTATGTTATCAGGAGGCATCCCATGACCCGCCGCCACCTTGCCGTCTTTGCCGAAGTCTGCCGCGAGGGCAGCATCACCCGTGCCGCTGAAACGCTCGGCATGGCTCAGCCAGCCGTGAGCGTTGTCATCCGCGAACTAGAACACCACTACGGCACGCGGCTGTTCGAGCGCATGAATCGCCGGCTCTACATCACGCAATCCGGGCGGCGGCTGCTGGACTACGCCGCTGTCATCCTCGCCCAGTTTGACGAGGCCGAGGCGACCATCCGCGATGCCGACGCTCTCGGTGCGCTGCGAATCGGGGCAAACGTCACCATAGGTGCCGCGCTTCTGCCCGAGGCCATACACCGGTTTTCACTCGCCCGGCCGCGCATCCGTGTGAGTGCCGCCGTCGACAACACCAGCCAGATTGAGCAGCGTCTGCTGAAAAACGAGCTGGACCTCGCGCTGCTCGACAACATGACGAGCTCCGCCTATCTGACCTGTCATCCCTTTCAGACGGAGGAGATGGCGGTCGTCTGCTCGCCGGACTACCGGCGCGGCGCGCTGCGCGAGCTGTCGCTGGAAGAACTCGCCGGGGAACAGCTGCTGCTGCGCGAGCGCGGCAGCGCCACGCGCGATTCCATTGACCGCGCCTTTGCAGCGGCCGGGCTCACACTCTCACCGGTTCTCGAGAGTGTGAGCACCCAGGCGCTGGTTGCCGCCGCGCGGCGCTCTCTCGGCATCACCATCCTCGCGCGTCAACTGGTTTGCGACGAGCTCGCCGCAGGCACTCTTGTGGAGCTTAGCGCGCAGAGTGTGCGCTTTGTACGCACCTACTTTGTCGCACACCACCGGAGCAAATACGTCAGCGATGCCATGCGTGACTTTATGGAGATCCTGAAGACCCTTGCCTCGCAACGGACATGCTGATTTGGTTTAATCGTACAAACTTACCAATGCAAAGCCCAGAATTTCATGAGTTTTTTCCCTATTATTTTTGATATCATTCTGATAGAATACACGAGGTTCAAAAAATAAAATGTGGGGTGCAAACATGAAAACAACCATCAAACGCCTCAGCTGTGTGCTGATGGCAGCCGTTCTGCTTGTGGCTCTGTGCGCTTGCGGCGGTTCCGGCGACGGAAAACTCAGCGAAAAAGACTATCTTGCGAAAGTGACCGAAATTTCCACCAGCATTTCCGACATCACCAACAGCGGTATGGGCGATGTGGACCAGAGCGATCCTCAGGCTATGCTCGATGCCTCGAAAGACATGCTCGACAAAATGCGCCCGCTCTATGAGGAGCTCGGCGGTCTGCAGGCTCCCGACAAATTTGCCGATGCCCAGTCCAAGATCAAAGCTGGCTGCGACGCCAACCTCAAGGTTCTCGACCTGTCTGTTGAGCTCTACGAGATCGCTCTCGATCCCGATGTCTCTGACGCCGACAAGCAGGCAAAGGCCCTTGAACTGACCGAAGAGATGACTTCTCTGACCGATACGGTTTCCGATTTTGCCGAAGGTCTCACCGAGGTTCTCACTGCGGCCGCGAAATAAATTTTTATCACATCGTTTAAAAAGCCCCGCCGTCGGCGGGGTTTTTTCTCTGAAGCAGAGGACGCGCACCACGGCCAAATCGCGGTGCGCGTCCTCTGCTTTGGGTATGAAGAGAATCCATCAATTGGATAGCGGTTATCCTGTTACACGCCGAAGAGAAGATCGCCGTAGGTCGGCATGGGCCAGTAGTCTTCAGCCACATTGGTCTCCAGTTCGTCCGCCACGGCGCGCAGCTCCTGCATGGCCGGAATGATGGTATCGCGGCTGTACTGAGCAAGCGCAAGCGCATCGGATTTGCCGCACGCCCGGCACAGTGCATCTTCAAGCGACGCAATCTTCTTATAGAAGCAGCTCTCCAGCTTTGCAATCTTTTCGGCAATGGTCTGCTCGGCCAATTCGTCGATGCCAATTGTCTTTTTGGCAATCACGGTGTCGCACAGCTCTCTGACATAAGTTGTAACTGCCGGGCCAATCTCCTTTTTCGCCATGTCGAGCATGGTCAGAGCCTCGATGTTGATGACCTTGTTATAGCTTTCAAGCAAAATCTCGTAGCGGGAGTACATCTCGGCCTGTGTGAATATCTTATGGGTGGTAAACAGGTCGATGTTCTTTTTTGCCACGAAGCAGGGCAGCGCGTCAACAGTGGATTTCAGGTTTGCAAGACCGCGCCTCTGCGCCTCGTCAACCCACTCCTGCGAGTAGTTGTTGCCGTTGAAAATGATACGGCGGTGCTCACGCACGGTGCGCACAATGAGCTCCTGCAGGGCGGCTGTAAAGTCCTGTGCGCCCTCGAGCTCGTCGGCAAACTGGCGCAGTTCCTCGGCGACAATGGTATTGAGAACCACGTTCGGTCCCGAGATGGAGAACGTCGAGCCGAGCATGCGGAACTCAAATTTGTTGCCGGTAAAGGCAAAGGGCGATGTCCTGTTGCGGTCGGTGCTGTCCTTGGGAATCTTCGGCAGCGTATGTACGCCGATGGACATGACCTGGTTTTCGTGGTGGTCATAGGCGGCGCCGCTCTCGAGCGCCTCAAGCACGCCCTCGAGCTCATCGCCGACAAACATGGAGACAATGGCCGGCGGGGCCTCGTTCGCCCCGAGGCGATGGTCGTTTCCCGCCGAGGCCACCGACACGCGCAGCAGATCCTGATATTCGTCGACGGCCTTGATGACGGCGCTCAAAAAGAGCAGAAACTGCGCGTTCTCATAGGGCGAGCTGCCCGGCTCAAGCAGGTTGATCCCCGTATCGGTTGACATGGACCAGTTGTTGTGTTTGCCCGAGCCGTTGACGCCCGCAAAGGGTTTCTCATGCAGCAGACACACAAGGCCGTGGCGCAGCGCCACCTTTTTCATGAGCTCCATCGTCAGCTGGTTGTGATCGGTGGCAATGTTGGTGGTGGTGAAGATTGGCGCAAGTTCATGCTGGGCCGGCGCCACCTCGTTGTGTTCGGTCTTGGCGAGAATGCCGAGCTTCCAGAGCTCCTGGTTGAGCTCCTCCATATAGGCCTTGACGCGCGGTTTGATGCTGCCGAAGTAGTGGTCCTCCAGCTCCTGTCCCTTGGGGGCCCTGGCTCCGAACAGAGTGCGTCCGGTAAAAATAAGGTCCTTTCTGCGGTCGAACATCTGCTTGTCGACCAGAAAATACTCCTGTTCGGGGCCGACGGTCGTGAACACCTTTTTCACTTCGTCGTGGCCGAAGAGCCGCAGCACACGCACCGCCTGCCGCGAGAGCGCCTCCATGGAGCGCAGAAGCGGCGTCTTCTTATCAAGCGCCTCGCCGCCGTAGGAGCAGAATGCCGTCGGAATGCAGAGCGTTCCCTCTTTGACAAAGGCGTACGAGGTCGGGTCCCAGGCGGTGTAGCCTCTCGCCTCAAACGTGGCGCGCAGGCCGCCCGACGGAAAACTCGAAGCGTCCGGCTCTCCGCGCACCAGCTCCTTGCCCGAAAATTCCATGATCACGCCGCCATCCCCGGTCGGAGAGATGAAGCTGTCGTGCTTTTCCGCCGTGATACCAGTCATGGGCTGGAACCAGTGGGTGAAGTGGGTTGCACCCTTGGAAAGCGCCCAGTCTTTCATGGCATTCGCCACGACATTGGCAACATTCGGGTCGAGGCTTCTGCCCTCTTTCATGGTCTTTTTGAGCGCACGGTAGGTGTCCTTTGGCAGCTTTTCACGCATGACTGCGTCGTTGAATACCATACTGCCAAAGACTTCAGAAACACTGCTCATCTTCAAAACTCCTTTCGAATGGATCGGCCTGCAAATAAGAAAGAGCGCTGTGGATTTTCTCCACAGCGCCCTTGCTGATTACGGCGACAGTATACCGCGCTGCGGTCGGCCTGTCAAGAGCTTTTTGTGAAATTTTTCTCGCTATTTGCAATGTTTATCAACATTTCCTGCAATTTGTACAGAAATCGGGTAAAAATCACTTCCCAGCTTCGTCGAACTGCAACAACCCGCTTTTTTCTTTCATATTTTGTTGACAGCGACCGAATCCTCCTATATAATATCAGGCGTGAACAAAGGCGTTCATCCGTTGGCGGGCGTATCCCCGCTGCCGGATGAACGCCTTTTTCGTCCTGTGCCGCGCGAAAAAGTCTTCCGCGCTGTCACAGAAAACCGGCGGAAACAGGGTGATACCATGCAAAAAGAGGGACAGGTGCGCATCCCATCGGGCTGCGCCATCTCCGGCATATTCGCAAAGGATGCAAGCGCCATCTGCGGCGACCAGATCATCCGCTCCATTGCGACCATGCACGATCGCTCAAACGGTCTGGGCGGCGGCTTTGCGGGCTACGGAATCTATCCGCAGTACCGCGAGTTCTACGCACTGCACATCTTCTACGACTCCCATGCCGCAAAGGACAGCTGCGAGGCTTTCCTCGAGCGCCACTTTGACATTGTGAATCTCTCCAAGATTCCCACGCGCAAGACACCCGCCATCACCGGCGAACCGCTGATCTGGCGGTATTTCGTCATGCCGCTGCACACAAAGCTCGAGAGCAGTCAGCTCGACGAGGCCGAATTTGTCGCGCGCAGCGTCATCCGCATCAATGCCGAAATCAGCGGCGCCTATGTCTTTTCCAGCGGCAAGAACATGGGGGTCTTCAAGGCCGTCGGCTACCCCGAGGATGTGGGCGAATTCTACCGTCTTGACGAGTACGAGGGCTACTGCTGGACGGCGCACGGCCGCTACCCGACCAACACGCCCGGCTGGTGGGGCGGCGCCCATCCCTTTGCCATGCTCGACTACTCGGTTGTGCACAATGGCGAGATCTCCTCCTACGACGCCAACCGCCGCTACATCGAAATGTTCGGCTACCGATGCACCCTGCAGACCGACACCGAGGTCATCACCTATATCATCGACTATCTCGTGCGCCGCTGCGGACTCACTCTCGAGGAGACGGCCGGCGTCATTGCCGCCCCTTTCTGGAGCACCATCGAGCGCCTTGCCGAGCCGCAGCGTAAGCAGCTGACCTATCTGAGAAATGCCTTTCCCAGTCTGCTCATCACAGGGCCCTTTTCCATACTGCTCGGTTTCACCGGCGGACTCATGGCACTCAATGACCGCCTCAAACTGCGCTCCATGGTGGCGGCTGAGCGGGGCAATCTGTTCTATGTCGCAAGCGAAGAGTGCGCCATCCGGGTGCTCGCGCCCGAACTCGACCGGCTGTGGTCGCCGCGCGGCGGCGAGCCCGTCATCGTCCGGCTGCATGAGGGGGTGCAATAATGCCTGTTGATTTCATCTATCCCGACTATGAGGTAGTGCGCAGCGAGAGCCGCTGCACCGTCTGCCGCCTGTGTGAACGCCAGTGCGCAAACGGGGTTCACTCTTTCAGCGAATCACTCGGCAGGATGCAGAGCGATGAGACCCGGTGTGTCAACTGCCAGCGCTGTGTGAGCCTCTGTCCCACAAGGGCGCTTAAAATTGTCAGAACCGACAATACTTATAAGCAGAATGCCAACTGGACGGCAGATGCCATTTCGGACGTCTACCGCCAGGCCGGAACCGGCGGCGTGCTGCTCTCCTCCATGGGGAATCCCCGGGAGCTTCCGGTGTACTGGGACCGGCTTCTGATCAACGCCTCCCAGGTGACCAACCCCTCCATCGACCCGCTGCGCGAACCGATGGAGACCAAGATCACTCTCGGCAAACGGCCGGGCAGAATCGAACGCAATCCCGACGGCAGTCTGCGTGACAATCTGCCGCCCCATCTGACCCTCAATTCCCCCATCCTCTTTTCGGCCATGTCCTACGGTTCCATCAGCTACAACGCCCACGAGAGTCTCGCGCGCGCCGCTGAGGAGCTCGGCATCTACTACAACACCGGCGAGGGCGGCCTGCACGAGGATTTCTACCGCTATGGGCCGCACACCATCGTACAGGTGGCGTCAGGGCGCTTCGGTGTCCACCGCGGTTACCTCGAGGCGGGCGCGGCCATTGAGATCAAAATCGGCCAGGGTGCAAAACCCGGTATCGGCGGCCATCTGCCCGGTTCAAAGATCGTCGGGGACATCTCACGCACCCGCATGATTCCCGAGGGCTCAGACGCCATCTCTCCCGCCCCGCACCACGACATCTACTCCATTGAAGATCTGCGCCAGCTCGTCTACTCCCTCAAGGAGGCGACGGCCTACTGCAAGCCCATCATCGTCAAGATTGCGGCCGTACACAACGTCGCTGCCATTGCAAGCGGCGTCGCCCGCTCGGGAGCCGACATCATTGCCATCGACGGGTTCCGCGGCGGCACCGGCGCCGCACCCTCCCGCATCCGCGACCATGTGGGCATTCCCATTGAACTCGCCCTTGCGAGCGTGGACACCCGGCTGCGGGAGGAGGGAATCCGCGATGAGGTCTGTATCATCGCAGGCGGCAGCATCCGAAGCAGCGCCGACGTTGTCAAGGCCATTGCTCTGGGCGCAGACGCCTGCTACATCGCCACCGCTGCCCTGCTCGCTCTCGGCTGCCATCTGTGCCGCAGCTGCCACGCAGGTCTGTGCAACTGGGGCATCGCCACGCAGCGTCCCGAGCTCACCGCCCGGCTCAACCCCGACGAGGGCTACAAAAGACTTGTCAATTTGGTCACCGCGTGGAATAATGAAATCAAAGAGATGATGGGCGGCATGGGAATCAATTCCATCGAAGCTCTCAGAGGCAACCGTCTCATGCTGCGCGGGATTGGCCTCAGCGAAAAAGAACTCGAAATACTTGGCGTCAAGCACGCCGGAGAGTGAGCCAAACACTCTGTCTTTTACATTTTAACGTCAATTCTGCAGATGGGAGAGAGAATCTATGTTAACAGCTATTGTCGGCATCAACTGGGGCGACGAGGGAAAGGGCCGTATGGTCGATCTGCTCTCGCGTGAATACGACGTGGTCGCCCGCTACCAGGGCGGCAACAACGCCGGCCACACCGTGGTCAACGACCAGGGGAAATTTATTTTAAATCTTCTGCCCTCCGGCATTCTCCGCCCGGAGGTTGTCAACGTCATGGGCAACGGCATGGTCATTGACCTCAAACACCTCTGCGGCGAAATGGACCGGCTGATTGAGGCAGGTGTGCGCATCACGCCGGAAAACCTCAAAATCAGCGAGCGCGCCATCATCTGCATGCCCTATCATGTGCAGCAGGATGTGCTTGAGGAGGATCGTCTGGGCGATGCCAAATACGGCTCAACCCGCCGGGGCATCGGCCCGGTCTACGGGGACAAATATCTGAAAAAATGTCTGCGAATGGGCGATCTGCTCTATCCCGAAACACTCGAGAAGCGCCTTGCCGGCATTGTCGAGTGGAAAAACCTCACCATCCGCGGCGCCTATGGCGCAGACACGGTCAAGGTCAACGATCTGATGAGCTGGCTTTGCAGCTTCGGCGGCCGGCTCAAGCCTTTCATCTGCGATACCGGCCTCTATCTCGACGGCGCCGCACGCGAGGGAAAGAACATTCTCTTTGAGGCCCAGCTCGGCGCGCTGCGCGATATCGACTTCGGCATCTACCCCTACACCTCGTCGTCCTATGTGCTGTCCGCCTACGCACCCATCGGAGCGGGAATTCCGGGGCGCAAGCTCGACCGCTCCATCGGCATCATGAAAGCCTATTCCACCTGCGTCGGAGAGGGGCCTTTTACGGCGGAGCTCTTCGGCGAGCCGGCCGAGCGGCTGCGCGAGGCGGGCGGCGAATACGGCGCGGCAACCGGTCGGCCCCGCCGCGTCGGGCCCTTTGATGCGGTGGCTTCCCGCTACGGTGTGCGGGTTCAGGGCGCCGACTGTCTGGCCCTGACCAAGCTCGATGTGCTGAGCTATCTGAAAGAAATTCCGATCTGCACCGGCTATGAGGTGGACGGTGTGCTCACGCGTGAGTTCCCGTTCGGTGATATTCTGAATACGGCCCGTCCCGTCTTTGAAACCGTCGAGGGCTGGAACTGCGATATCTCCGGCTGCCGGCGGGTAAGCGATCTGCCCCGCGCCGCCTACGACTATATCAAACTGCTCGAAAAGCTCGTCGGCTGCCCGATTCAGTATGTGTCGGTCGGCCCGCAGCGCGAGGCCTATCTCAAAATGTTCTGATTCCACGCGCAGGAGGGATACCCTTTGATTATCGACGCAAATCGCATGCATTTTCAAGCTCTCAACTCCCTGGTCCGCAGCAGCGAAGACCCGGAGATTCAAATTGCAAACTGCCTCGGCCAACGCTACATTGCAAGCGGCCTGTGCGGCCGGACAATCACCGTTTCCGGCACGCCGGGAAACGCGCTCGGCGCCTATCTCGACGGCGGAACGATTCGCGTGCTGGGCAACGCTCAGGATGCGACCGGCGACACCATGAACGACGGGCGCATCTTCATCCACGGCTCGTCGGGCGACGCGACCGGTTACGCCATGCGCGGCGGACGTATCTATGTGGAACACAGCGTCGGCTACCGCGCAGGCATTCACATGAAAGCCTATCAAGACCGGGTTCCGGTGCTCATGATCGGCGGGCGGGCCGGCAGTTTTCTCGGTGAGTACCAGGCGGGCGGTCTGATCGTCGTGCTCGATCTTGACCGGGAGCCGGGCAGTTTCTCGCCGAATTTCTGTGCGACGGGCATGCACGGCGGAAAAATCATTCTGCGCCGCGAGACGGCGCCCGAGGGGCTGCCGCCCCAGGTGACGGCGCGCGAAATGACGGATGCTGACCTGCGGGAGATGGAACCCTGTCTCGAGGAGTTCTGCGCCGAGTTTGGCCGGGACAAGGCTTCGATTCTCGACCACCCCTTTTTCGTGTTGGAACCGGACACAAAAAATCCCTACAAGCAGCTCTACACCCACAACTGACCATTGGGAGGGAACGCCATGAATACCACAAGGAGCGAAGTGCTTCAGTTTGTGCAGGAAAATGACGTCAAGTTCATTCGCCTGGCTTTCTGTGACATCTTCGGCACGCTGAAAAACATCGCCATTATGTCAAGCGAGCTTCCGCGCGCGTTTGAACACGGTATCTCGTTTGATGCGTCAGCCGTGCAGGGCTTTATGAACATTGAGGAGTCGGACCTTCTGCTCTTCCCCGACCCCTCCACCATCACGGTTTTGCCCTGGCGGCCGCAGCAGGGCCGTGTGGCGCGCTTTTTCTGTGATATCCGCCACCCGGACGGGCGCCCTTTCGAGGGGGATGGGCGCACCGTGCTCGGTCACGCCATCGAGCGTGCGGCACAGCTCGGCTACACCTGCAAAATCGGCTCGGAGTGTGAATTCTACCTCTTCGAGCTCGACGCTGACGGGAACCCGACTCTGTGCCCGCAGGACCACGCGGGGTATCTCGACGTCTCTCCCATGGACCGCGGCGAGAACGTCCGGCGGGAAATCTGCCTGTCCCTCGAGGAGATGGGAATTGCGCCCGAGAGTTCCCACCACGAGCAGGGCCCCGGCCAGAACGAAATTGACTTTCACTACGGTGACGCGCTCGCGGCAGCGGACAACCTCGCCTCTTTCAAATCGGTTGTCAAGGCCGTGGCGCTGCAAAACGGCCTCTTTGCGTCGTTTCTGCCAAAGCCGCTGAAAAACGTCAGCGGTAGCGGGCTCCACATCAACATGTCCCTCTTCCGCGACGGGGCGAATATCTTTCGCACCGACGGCGTCACCCACTGCCGGGATGCCGAGAGCTTTATCGCGGGAATTCTGCGCCGGGTTTGCGAGATCACGGTCTTCTTGAATCCCCTGACCAACTCCTACCACCGCTTCGGCAGCTTTGAAGCCCCAAAGTATGTCACCTGGTCGCACCAGAACCGCTCGCCGCTGATACGCATTCCTGCGGCAAAGGGCGAGTATTCGCGCATGGAGCTGCGCTCGGCCGACCCGGCCTGCAACCCCTACTTCGCGTTTGCCCTGCTGATTTTCGCCGGTCTTGAGGGCATACGGGACGGTCTGCCGCTCGGCGAGCCCTCCAACTTTGATCTGCTTCAGGTCGATCTCAGCGGCCGGCGAAAAGAGCTTGAAAAGTTGCCTGAGACTCTGGGGGCGGCGGTCGAGCTCGCCCGTCAGAGCGCCTTTTTGCGCAGTGTTCTGCCCGAGACAACCATTGACAAATACCTCGACAGCAAGCTCGCACAGTGGCGCGAGTACAGCATCGCCGAGGACCGGGAACTGTTTGAGCGCAACACCTATTTTGAAATCATCTGAGTTCTTCGACACATTCACAGCGGGGAGGTGGCCACATGCACAGCGTCCTTTTGGTATCGAGTGCCGGAAAGACAGGCTCGGCGCTCGGCGAATTTCTGCGCTCGTGCTCCTACGGCCGTCTCACATCTGTCTGCTCCGGGGGCGAGGCAAGGCGGCTGCTTCCCTGCTCTGACTTTGAGCTGATTGTGATCAACACCCCTCTCCCGGATGAGTTCGGCCAGGAACTCGCCATGACGGCCGCCGAAAGTACGGCGTCGGGCGTTTTGCTGCTCGTCAAAAGTGAGCTCGCCGACCCTCTGTCTGAAAAAGTGGAGTCCTGCGGGGTCTTTGTTGTGCCAAAGCCTGTATCCCGCCAGCTCTTCTTTCAGGCGGTAAGGCTCGCCGCCGCATCCCGCAGCCGTATCCTCGGTCTACAGAATCGAAATCTTCAGCTTCAGGAGAAGATCGAGGAGATCCGCCTTGTCGATCGCGCCAAGTGCGCGCTGATTCAGTATCTCGATATGACCGAACCCCAGGCCCACCGGTATCTGGAAAAACAGGCGATGGATATGCGCTGTACCCGCAGGGAAATCGCCGAGGCGGTGCTTCGCACCTATGAATCCTGACGGAAAGGAGACGACGGTATGTTTCGTTCCAGCGACAGTTTCGGCGCGGTCGGCGCCGTCGTATCTCCTCTCGCAAGCGGCGTCGGCACCCCCAGCACCAGGGGCGGCTCTGACGCCGCTTCTTCATGAATAAGGCAAAAGGATGTGAAACCATGGTCAGGCCCTTTGTAAAAATGCACGGCTGCGGCAACGACTACATCTACTTTGACTGTCTGCGCGAGCCGCTGCCAAACCCCGAGGCGCTGAGCGTTCGGCTCTCTGAACGGCACTTCGGCATCGGCGGCGACGGCATAGTCCTCATCTGTCCGTCCCATACTGCTGACGCGCGTATGCGCATGTTCAACCTAGACGGCAGTGAGGGCAAAATGTGCGGCAACGCCATCCGCTGTGTGGGCAAATACCTTTATGAGAGCGGAGCCGTCCCCCGCGAGGAGATGTCCATTGAGACCCTGTCGGGCATCCGGCGCCTGCACCTCGCCACGGCGGGCGGCGAGGTGAGCTCGGTGCGCGTCGACATGGGGCGTGCCGAACTTGCGGCCGCACACATTCCGGTTGACGCGGCGGGCTTTGGCGTGGAGCCCTGTGAGCCGGTGATCGGCCGGCCGCTGCAGGTGGGCGGCCGGGAGTTTGCCGTCACCTGTGTGAGCATGGGCAATCCCCACTGTGTGGTATTCCTCGAAGAGGATGTCGACGCGCTCGACCTTGCGCGCCTCGGCCCGCTCTTTGAGTTTCATCCGCTCTTTCCCGACCGGATCAATACGGAATTCTGCAACCCTCTCCCGGGGGGCGAATTTAAAATGCGCGTCTGGGAGCGCGGCAGCGGCGAGACTCTCGCCTGCGGTACGGGTGCGTGCGCATCGGCGGTCGCCGCCTGTCTGACCGGCCGCGCCGAGTGGGGACATGACATCAAAATCCGTCTGCGCGGCGGTGAGCTCACCATTCACTGCACCGACGAGGCCGTCTACATGACCGGCGGCGCCACAACCGTTTTTAAGGGGGAAGTTGAACTATGACAAAGTACATCTTTGTGACCGGCGGCGTCGTGTCCGGTCTTGGCAAGGGGATTACGGCGGCCTCCCTCGGGCGGCTGCTCAAATCGCGTGGGCTCAAGGTAGCCGCGCAGAAGCTCGACCCCTATATCAACGTCGACCCGGGCACCATGAGCCCGTTTCAGCACGGGGAGGTCTTTGTCACCGAGGACGGGGCCGAAACGGACCTCGACCTCGGCCACTATGAGCGCTTCATCGACGAGGACCTCAACAAATACAGCAACCTCACCACCGGCAAGGTCTACTGGAATGTGCTCAACAAGGAGCGAAGCGGCGAGTACCTCGGCGAGACCGTCCAGGTCATCCCCCACATCACAAACGAGATCAAATCGTTCATCTACGCCGTCGGGCGAAAGACCGACGCCGACGTTGTCATCACCGAGATCGGCGGCACCACGGGCGACATCGAAAGCCAGCCCTTTCTCGAGGCAATCCGTCAGATCTCCCTCGAAGTGGGGCGAAACGACTGCCTGTTTATCCACGTGACCCTCGTTCCCTATCTCAAGTCCTCCGGAGAGCACAAGTCGAAGCCCACCCAGCACTCGGTCAAGGAGCTTCGTTCCATCGGCATCATGCCAAACATCATTGTCGCGCGGTGCGACGAGCCCATCGACGCGACCATCCGCCAGAAAATCGCGCTGTTCTGCAACGTGCGGCCCGACTGCGTAATTGAAAATCTCACACTTCCCACGCTCTATGAGGCCCCGATTATGCTTGAGGAACACCACTTCTCCGACATTGTCTGCCGTGAGCTTGGGCTCGACTGTCCTCCCTGCGACCTGAGCGAATGGAATGAGATGCTCCGGCGCATCCACGCGCGCGACAGCCGTGTGACCATCGGCCTGGTCGGAAAGTATGTCAAACTCCACGACGCCTATCTGTCGGTCGCCGAGGCGCTGCGCCACGCCGGGTACGAAAACGGCGCCATCGTCGACATCCGCTGGATCGACTCGGAGAGCATCACAGAGGAAACCGCAGCGCAGCAGCTTCGGGATTGTGACGGCATTCTGGTGCCGGGCGGCTTTGGTGAGCGCGGCATCGACGGCATGGTGATCGCCGCCAACTATGCAAGAGTGAACCACATTCCCTACTTCGGCATCTGTCTCGGCATGCAGATCGCCGTCATCTCGTTTGCGCGGTATGTGATGGGCCTCACTGCCGCGAACTCCAGCGAGTTTTCCCCGAGCGGGCCGGACAGTGTCATCGATCTCATGCCCGATCAGCAGGGAAACCTGCCCAAGGGCGGCACCATGCGTCTCGGGCGGTACCCCTGCGTCATTGTGCCGGGCAGCGTCATGGAACGCGCCTATGGCATGCGTGAGATCGGCGAGCGCCACCGCCACCGCTATGAGTTCAACAACGCCTACCGCGAGCGTATGCAGCAGGCGGGCCTTGCCCTCACTGGCACCTCCCCCGACGGACGGCTGGTGGAGGCCGTTGAACTGCCGGGACACGACTTCTATGTCGGCGTACAGTACCACCCGGAATTCAAGAGCCGCCCAAACAGGGCCCACCCCCTGTTCCGAGAATTTGTTGCGGCCAGTCTCGCAAACCGATAGGAGGCTTCTATGAAAATCAACGAAAACTATTTGAAACTGCAGGACAGCTATCTCTTTTCAACCATCGCCCGGAAAGTGGCCTCTTACACCGCCGCCCACCCGGAGCGCACCGTCATCCGCCTCGGCATCGGCGACGTGACCCGTCCGCTCTGCCCTGCCGTTGTACGGGCGCTCGAGGAGGCCTCCCGGGAGATGGGCACGCCCGAAGGCTTTCACGGCTACGGCCCCGAACAGGGCTACGACTTCCTGCGGGAGGCCGTCGCGCTCTACTACAGCTCCCACGGCGTGACGCTCTCAGCGGATGAGATCTACATCTCAGACGGGGCAAAGAGCGATCTTGGCAACATCCTCGACCTCTTTGACGCCGACAATCGCGTGCTCATACCCGATCCGGTCTACCCGGTCTATGTCGACACCAACATCATGGCGGGGCGGGAGATCGTCTTTCTTGACGCAAACGCCTCAAACGGCTTTCTCCCCATGCCGGACGATGCCGTGCAGGCTGATCTGATCTACCTGTGTTCGCCGAACAATCCCACCGGCGCTGTCTACAACCACGCCCAGCTCAAGGCCTGGGTTGACTATGCGCTTCAAACCGGCGCCGTCATCCTCTTTGACGCGGCTTATGAGTGCTTTGTCGGGGATGGACTGCCCCACAGCATCTTTGAAATCGAGGGAGCGCGCGGCTGCGCGATTGAGTTCTGTTCACTGTCCAAGACCGCCGGCTTCACCGGCACGCGCTGCGGCTACACGGTTGTGCCGCATGAGCTGCGCTGCGCCGGCGTTTCTCTGGGCAGTCTCTGGCTGCGCCGCCAGACCACCAAATTCAACGGCGTGCCCTACATCGTGCAGCGCGGCGCCGCCGCGGTCTTCTCGCCCGAGGGCCGCCGCGAGATTGAAGAGAATCTGCGCTACTACCGGGACAATGCCCGCATCATGGCAGACGTTCTGCGTGAGATGGGTGTCTGGTTTACCGGCGGGGCATATTCTCCCTATCTGTGGCTGCGCTGCCCGCGCGGACTCTCCTCCTGGGAGTACTTCGATCAGCTCCTCGAGCAGGCAAACGTAGTCGGCACTCCAGGTGCGGGCTTCGGCCGCAACGGCGAGGGCTACTTCCGCCTGACCGCTTTCGGAGAGCGCGGCGCCACCGTTGAGGCCATGGAACGCATCCGCAAAATGGGATAGAGCGAAACAGAGCGCCCCGGGCAAATGCCCGGGGCGCTCTCAACAGTGTCATGACTATTTGATTCCTCTCAGACGCGGTCGCCGAGGCTGGTATAGGGCTGGTTGCTCATCACGGTCTTATAGGCCGGGCGGATGATACGACCGCCGGTCTGAAGCTCCTCAAGGCGGTTTGCCGCCCAGCCGGTGATGCGCGCAATGGCGAAGATCGGCGTGAACAGCTCCATGGGAATGTCGAGCATCTGATAGACGAGACCCGAGTAGAGGTCCACATTGGCGCAGACCGGCTTTGTGGAACCCTTGACGGTTCGGAAGACCTCGGGGGTCAGCCGCTCGACGGCATTGAGAAGCGTGAAGTCGTCCTCAAACCCCTTCTGCACGGCGAGATCGTGCGCGCCGCCGCGCAGTATTTCGGCGCGGGGGTCGCTGAGCGTGTAGACCGCGTGGCCCATGCCGTAGATCAGGCCGCTTCCGTCGCCTGCCTCCCGGTTGAGGATTTTCGTCAGGTAGCGGGCGATCTCCTCGTCGTCATGCACGTCCTTTACATGCTCTTTCATGTCGTGGAACATCTCCATGACTTTGAGGTTGGCCCCGCCGTGCAGCGGGCCCTTGAGCGAGCCGACCGCCGCCGCCATGGCGGAGTAGGTATCGGTGCCGGTCGAAGTGAGAACCCGCGCGGCAAAGGTCGAGTTGTTGCCGCCGCCGTGGTCCGCGTGCAGCATGAGCGCAAGATCCAGCGTACGCGACTCAAGCTCGGTGAACTGGTTGTCGCGGCGCAGCGCATAGAGAAAGTTCTCCGCTGTCGACAGCTCGCGCTGGGCGTAGTTGATACTCATGCTCACCTTGTCATAGTAGTACTTTTTGACCTGGTAGGCCCGCGTGACGATGATCGGCAGCCGCGCCACAAGCTCGATGGACTGGCGCAGGACATTGGCGAGCGTCAGCTCCTCGGCGCGCTTGTCAAAGGCGTAGAGTGAGAGGATGGAGCTCTGGAGCTTGTTCATGATGTTTGGGCTCGGGGAGTTGATGAGCACATCCTCTGTGAAGTGTTTGGGCAGTTCGCGGCACTCGGCGAGGATGTCGATGAACTCATCGAGCTGCTTTGCCGTCGGCAGCTTGCCGACGAGCAGCAGATACGCCACCTCCTCATAGCCGAAACGGTTGTCCGCCAGGCAGTGGTCGACAATGTCCTGGATGTTGATGCCGCGGTAGGTCAGCTCGCCCGGCACGGGCATGACGTCGCCCTCATTGAGCAGATAGCCGTGCACGTTTGTGATGAGCGTCACTCCGGCGACCACACCGGTGCCGTCCTTGTTGCGCAGCCCGCGCTTGACGTTTACATTTTGGTAGTGCTCGGGCAGAATGATGTTGTTCTCCCGGTACTCCTGGCAGAGCATGTCAAGATATTCCGGCGGTACCTTGCTGTCTTTCAAAGCCATGTTCCTCACGCCTTTCCGCGTTTGATTCAGAATAGTATCATTATAGTGTGGTAAATTGCGTTTTGCAATAGAAAAATTAAATATTTCATATTTGTTTCAAATCTGGCGCCTATTTCCCAGTTATAAGAACATATTTGCAAGAGATAAATAAAATTTTGCATAATTTTTATTTGGTTTAGGACCATTTTATAGTGAATATTCACAGTCCCGTCATGGGCGGGACAATCCCTGCATATACTGCAGGGAGAGGATGTGATGTTTTGAGAGGACGAAGCCGCAGGGCTATTTTGTTCATGCCGCTGATCACGCTCGCCGCTGGGCTGATCTTTCCGCTCTTTGTTCTGTTCCAGATGGGCCCCACACGCGCCCAGGCGGCCGAGAAGCCGGCTGACGACTCAAGCGGCGACACAGCCCCGGTCATCAGCCAGACGGCGCAGCCGGTCGCCGGCACGACGGACGGTGTGACCATTGCCGTCTACTTCCACGAGGAGGACGAGATCCGCGAGGTAGCGCTCGAGGAGTATCTGGTCGGCGTCGTCGCAGCCGAGATGCCCGCCGCCTACCACGAGGAGGCGCTCAAAGCTCAGGCTGTAGCCGCGCGCAGCTATATCTTAAACAAGCAGACTGAGCTTGAGAAAAACCCCGACCGTGACAACGGCCACATGGGGGCAGTTGTCTGCACCAATTACGCCCACTGCAAGGCGTGGTGCTCCGATGAGGAGTGCCGCGAAAAGTGGGGCGACTCCTTTGTCAAGTACTACACAAAGATTGCCTCGGCCGTGGCGGCGACAAGCGGCGAAGTCATGCTCTATGACAGCCAGCCCATCTGCGCGGTGTTTCACGCCATGTCGTCCGGCATGACCGAGGACTCGGAGAATGTCTGGGGAGGGGAGCTTCCCTACCTGCGCAGCGTGGAGAGCCCCGGCGATCTCGAGGCGGACAATTTTATCACCACCGTGACCGTACCCGACAAGGAGCTCAAAGCAAAGCTCATGGAGGCCGATCTCGGCATCGACTTCTCGGGGCACCCGAGCGAGTGGGTCACCATGGTCAATCTCACCGACGCGGGAAATGTCGACACGGTCAAGATCGGCGGCGTCCTCGTGCCGGGCAAAAAGTTCCGCTCGCTCTTCTCGCTGCGTTCGACGAGCTTCTCCCTGAGCTACAACTCGGATGACAAGCTCTTTACTTTCACGGTCAAGGGCTATGGCCACGACGTCGGCATGAGCCAGACCGGCGCAAACTACTACGCCAAAAACGGCATGAGCTACCGGGATATCCTGACCCATTACTATACGGGCGTGGAATTCGGAAAAAGGTAAAATTCGACATTGACAAACAAAAAAAAGCGTGCTATTATTACCACAATCAAAAAACCGATGACCGAGAAGAGTAGGTCGGGAGAGCTGTTTTCAGAGAGCCGCAGGCGGTGAAATTGCGGCAGCGGGCGCCCGGCACGAATGGACTCGCAAGGTGCGGGACGAAAGGCCATGGCCGAGTAGTGCCCGACGGGGAATCCGCCCGTTACCAGTGGAACGCATATGATTGTATGCGATGAGAGGGCGCGCAAGCGTCAAATTGGGTGGTACCGCAGAAGCGATTGACAGAGCTTTTGTCCCAGTGAAAACTGTGACAAAGGCTCTTTTTATTATGTCTGGAGGCAGAGGATGAACACGTACCAATACAGCGCCGCGCTGCGATGGCGAAGCTCCCTTAATGGTATAAAATAACACAATTTGTACAGGGGGTAATATTATGACTTTCACACCAATCATGGCGTTTGCCTTTATCGCGCTGACCTTTATGGTGGGCGACTACATTGCGCTCAAAACCAGAGGCGTCGTCTCGACCTTTATCACAGCCATCGTGGTATTCATTCTCTTCGGCAGCGTATTCAAGCTCATTCCGTCCAATATCATGGAGCTCTCGGGGCTCACAGCCCTCATTCCGACTTTCGGCATGGTGTTGATTCTGACCAATCTCGGTTCCACGCTCGACCTCAACGAACTCAGACGCGAGTGGAGGACAATCCTCGTCTCGCTCGGCGGAGTGATCGGCATCGTGGTGCTCTGCTTCACAGTCGGCCAGCTTCTCTTCGGCCGCGAGCAGGCGCTCGCCTCCATCGCTCCGATCTCGGGCGGCATCGTCGCGACCATGATCTCATCGGATGCGGCCAACGCCGCCGGACGCACTGACATTGCCGCCTTTGTGTCGGCGATCATGGCCATTCAGATTATGATCGGTCTGCCGATTGCCTCTTTCTGCCTGAAAAAGGCGGCGAACAACTTTGTCAAAAAGGGACTTCACAAAACCGCCGGCACCGGCACGGGCAGACGCATCGACCTGCGGCTGCTGCCCCGGACGCCGAAGTCGCTCGACGTGCCGACCGCCCACTTCGCGCGCCTGGCCATTGTCGGCGCAGTCGCCCAGGTTGTGGCGTCGCTGACCGGCGTCAACGCCACCATCTGCTACCTGCTCTTCGGCGCTCTGTGCGGCGCCGTGGGGATCATCGAGAAAAACAGTCTCAAGGCAGCCGGGGGCGACGGCATCATGCTGCTGGCGACCTACGCCTACTGCTCGATGAGCTTTGTCACCATGACTTTCTCCCAGTTTGCCGAGATTCTGGCGCCCGTACTCGGGCTTTTGATTGTCGGCGCAGTGGGTGTGGTGATCTTCTCCTCGCTTGTCGGCCTTCTCTTCAAATGGGATCCCTTTCTCTCCATTGCGACCGGCATCAGCTGCATGTTTGGCTATCCCGTGACCTATGCAGTCGCCACGGAGGTTGTCACCGGCACCACATTCGGCAAGGACTTCACCCCCGAGGAGGAGAGCCGCCTGACCGACTATCTGCTGCCGAAGATGCTCATTGCGGGCGTCACTTCCGTCAGCGTCGTATCCGTCATCCTTGCGGGCATCATCGCCCCCATGATCTTCTAAAGGAGGGTTTTTCATGAATCGCTATCTGGAACAGGCCCGCGCCCTTGAGCACGAGCTGATCGAAAACCGCCGCACCCTGCACGCCTATGCCGAGACCGGCTTTGAGCTGCCGAAGACCCTCGCGTTTGTCGAGCGCGAACTGAAAAGCTGCGGCCTTATCCCTGTGCGCGTCGGCCGCGCCGGCGTCAGCTGCACCATCGGCTCAGGCGGACAGACCATTCTGCTGCGCGCCGATATGGATGCGCTGCCGATGGCCGAGCAGACCGGGCTCGACTTCGCAGCGCAAAACGGCAACTGCCACTCCTGCGGCCACGACTGCCACACGGCCATGCTGCTTGCGGCGGCAAAACTCCTCAAACGGAACGAGGCGAATCTCAGGGGTACGGTCAAGCTGATGTTTCAGCCCGCCGAGGAGCAGCTCGCCGGCGCGCTCGATATGATCGAGGCCGGTATTCTCGAAAATCCACAAGTCGACGCCGCCATGGCACTCCACATCATGAGCGGCATGCCCCACTCGCACACCGGCGCCGTCACCTATTGCAAGGGACCCGCCCTCTATTCGGGCGACGCGGTACGCATCACCGTCTCCGGCAAGGACGCCCATGGCAGCACGCCCGAGGCCGGTGTGGACGCCATCAACATCGCCGCGCACATCGTCATCGCCCTGCAGGAGATTCTCGCGCGCGAAATTCCCTGCACCGACCACGCCGTGCTCATCGTGGGCAAAATCGAGGGGGGCACAACCTGCAACACCCTCGCGGGCACGGCGGTGCTTGAGGCCTCCGTGCGCGCCATCACTCGCGAGAGCCGCGACTTTATCAAGCGCCGCATACAGGAGATCAGCCAGACAGTAGCCGCAACCTACCGCGGCCGGGCCGAGGTCGAGTTTGTCTACGGCATGCCGCCGCTTGTCACCGACGTCGCCCTCAGCGAAGAACTCGCCTCCTACTGCGCTGAGGTTGCGGGCGGGGACATGGTCCATGAGATGCCCACCTCAAACGGCAGCGAGGACTTCACCGCCGTCGCCGAGCGGGTCCCGTCGGCCGTATTCATGCTCGGGGTGGGCAGCATCGATGAGGGACACACCTGCTCCATGCACAACCCCGGCATGCTGGTCAACGAGAGCGCCCTTGCAGAGGGCGCCGCCCTCTATGCCAACTGCGCCGCCCGCTATCTCGAGGCGCACAGCCGTTAGCGCGATTCGCCGCGCAGAGTCCATCGCGAAAGGTCTGTCAGGGAATTTTCGCTGTGTCCTCCACAAAAAAGCCCCGCCTTTGTGCGGGGCTTACTCTTTTTTTCATCAATTGTATAACTTTGCCTAATCTGTCAAAAATAATGGCGGAGGTGCAATCGATGAACAGAAAAAGCACAGATCGCAAGTCAAATCTGGTCAATTTCTTCCTGGGCAAGGGATTCTATGTGGTGCTCATTCTCTGCGTGATCGCCGTGGCGGCAGGCACATTCGCCATTGTCCGCCACAATTTCAACACGGCGCCGGAGATCGACTTTGACCCTGATCCGGCTCCGCCGGACGACGAGCCGTCAAACGAGGTGGTCGTCACCGTGCCGGACGTGCCCGATACCCGCGGCGAACAGCAGACCCCCGACCCGGAGCCTGAACCGGAGCCGGAGCCCGAACCCGAACCGGCAAAGCCCGCCGTAACCCAGACCGACAAGCCCGCTGAGACCGAAAAGCCGGTCGAGAAAGAGCCGAGCCACTTTTTAAAGCCGGTTGACGGCAGTGTAACCAAGGCCTATTCCAATGGGGAGCTCGTCTACTCCGACACACTCAAGGAGTACCGCGTACACACCGGCGTGGATCTCGGCGGCTCGGTCGGCGACAAGGTCCGCGCCTCGGCAGACGGCACGGTGGACGACATCTACTTTGACGAGCTGATGGGCAACACCGTCGTCATCAAGCACGAGGGCGGCATCCTGAGCGTCTACCGCAACCTCGGCGAAGAGTTGACGGCAGACGTGGTCAAAGGTGAGAAGATCAAGGCCGGCACCGTCATCGGCGGCATCGGCAAGAGCGCCCTTGCCGAGTCGGCAGAGGCCCCGCACATCCACTTTGAGATGCTCAAAGACGGCAAATATCTCAACCCTGAGGAATACTTCAAATAAGAGAAGCGGCGTCGCGTTCGACGCCGCTTTTTCTATTCCAGATACTCGTGCAGCAACCTCGCCACATAGTCGATGTCGTAGGGCGTGACGTCGTTGTTTGTCACAAAGCGAAAGACCGGCCCCGCCTCGCTCTCAGACTGGGCACCCGTGATTTTGACCCCGTTTTGGAACATGAAATCCACAAAGAGATCGCTGTCGAAGCCCGGCTTTGTGACGGTGAAAAAGACCATGTTGATTTCGACCGACTCCGGGTCGAGCTCCATGTAGGGCAGTTCGGCCATGAGCTTTGCGAGATACCGGGCGTTCTCGTGGTCCTCGTGCAGGCGTTTTGTCATGCGCTCCACGGCGATGATGCCCGCCGCGGCAAGCACGCCTGCCTGCCGCATGCCGCCGCCGAGAATCTTGCGGTTTTTGCGCGCGCGGGCGACAAATTCGCGCGATCCGCAAAGCAGTGAGCCGACCGGCGCGCAGAGCCCCTTAGACACGCAGAACATCACCGAGTCGGCGCAGGCCGCAAGATCGCGCGCCGCCACGCCGAGTGAAGCCGCAGCATTGAAGATGCGCGCGCCGTCGAGGTGCACCATGAGGCCCGCGTCCTTTGCCGTGGCATACAGGCGCATCATCAGATCAATCGGCATGACCCGGCCGTTCGACAGGGCATTCTCAAGACACAAAAGCCTCGTCGGCGGCTCGTGGATGTCATCGCTGCGCAGGGCGCCGCGCACGTCGTGGGGATAGATGTAGTCGTTCGGGTTTGAGACCGTGCGCGTGCTCACCCCGGAGAGAATGGCGGCGGCGCCGACCTCATGCACCACAATGTGGCTGTTCGCCCCGGCGATGATCTCGTCGCCCCGGCGGGTGTGGGTCATAATGGCGAGCTGGTTTCCCATCGTCCCCGTGGGGACAAAGAGCGCCGCTTCCTTGCCGAGGGTGGCGGCGGCGAGCCGTTCCAGCTCCAATATCGTGGGGTCGTCGAGGTAGACGTCGTCGCCGACCTCGGCCTCGGCCATGGCACGGCGCATATCCGGTGTTGGCTGGGTCACGGTGTCGCTGCGAAGATCAACATATTTCACAAGTACTCCCCCTGCCTTTGCCCTCTGGGCTTTTTTTTAGTATACCGGACACAGGGCCAAAATGCAATTGTCTGAAACGGCAGCGCAGAAGCGCCCGCAGCAGAAGCTGCGGGCGCCCGTTATTGGTCATAGCGATAGGTTGCGAATTTGCCCTCAATCCAGATGGTGGCCTCCCTCGGTCGGAAGCACAGCACACAGTAGTTCTCATCCTGTGGGCCGCCGGCGAAGTGCTCGATCATCCAGTCCTGCCAGAGGTCTCTCTTTTTCGCGGGATCGGTGACGATTTCAATCTCACCGACCATGGTTACACTGTCGTGGTCGCGGTAAAAGCAGAGACCGGCTCGCGGATTCTCTCTGAAGTGGGCGGTCTTTTTTGAGTCATTGCCAGTCGAAAAGTAGATGGCTTTCAGCCCCTGCGCCTCGAGCTTGGAGAGAACACAGGGACGGGGATATCCCTCTTCGCTTCTGGATGCCACGATGATTTCACCGCAGCTTTCGAGCAGTGCCGCGGCTTTCTGTTCGAGCTGTTGTCTCATTTTCATTCCTCCTTTTCGTGAGTGGGGTTCAGCGCATCACCGGGGGCTGGGGCCGGCGCTCTCGATGGTTGCGTTGCCGGCCCGCGTCAGCCCGGTGACGGAGAAATCCAGCCAGGCCCTGACCGGGCCGCGCTGCCTTTCCCTCACTCACCGATGGTATCCAGTATAGAGGAAAACTTGAGCCGTTCATTGTAAAAACCGGACATGATTCGCCGGTACTCGCCGGGGCTGACGCCGCAGACCGCCTTGAAGTCGTGCCCGAAGTGCGCCTGATCGTAGTAGCCCATCTGCTGTGCCAGCTCCGTGAGCGGCAGCGCTCCTCTCTGAATGGCGAGTACTGCGCGGTTGATGCGGCGAATACGTGAAAAGCCCTTGGCCGTGAGGCCGAGAGACGGCCTCAAAAGCCGGTCGAGATGGCGCTCGCTGTAGTGGGTCTGCTCAGCAAGCTCACGCCGCGAGCGAATGGGCCCGTCGCGCAGCAAACGCGCGAGGGCAAGACCCGGCTCATCCGCTCGGACAGCGGAAAGGCGCCTGAGAAACAACCTGTCGAGACCTCCGAAAAAGAGAAGCGGCTCACCGCAGGTCTCAAAGAGCTCGCCGATCTCCCTCTCCATTGCCGCATCGAGAAGCCCGAGCGGGGCGCGCACGTCGGTGAGCGCCGAGGCGTCAACACCGGTCAGACGGTGCAGCCCACCCGGCAGAAATTCGACAAACAGGCGCGGTGTGTTTGCAAAGTCGTTGCACACCGGTACCGCGCGCGTCATCGGCCCCCAAAAGGCACACACAAGCCGGTTCGGAAAAGCCGATAAAACAAGGCAGCCGCTCGCGTCCGGCACAATGGTAATCTGCTCTGAAAACCGGCGGGAAGCCGCGGGAAGTGCAACGCGGTAGTGGGAGATGTCCCCGCGCAGCAGCGGATGCGGCAGCAGACTGATGTCGCATTTTCCCATAATCTGCTGTGGCAGTTTCACCGGCTGCACCTCCCTGTCCCGTTTTCTCCATCTTAACGGATTTCTCCCGGCAAGTCCACAGGAAAAGGCAGGCCACGCGGCCTGCCCTTTCCTGTCACGACGGCATTTCCAGCACCTGTCCAAACAGGCGCAGCGCCCGCACGGACGAAACGTCAATCGGCTCCATGCCGTACTCGCCCGCAAGCGTGCAGCGCAGGGAGAACGTCCCCTCCTGCGGGCCGGAGTAGGCAAACTGTGTAAACGGCACAAAGTCGCCCATATCGTCGAAGTAGCCGAACGCTTCGTCCTGCATCCAGCAGTCGAGCTCCCCCTCAAAGGTCCCGTCGACGTAGACGCCGAGCGGCGAGAGCGTCACCCGTTCAATCACTCCCGAGGTCTGACTGTCAGCGAAAGCACGATCCGGCTTCAGCTCCACATTGTTCTCACCGGCCACCGGACGAAACGAGACCGACCAACTCTGGCTCTTTACAACCTCCCGCTGCGTGTAGGAGAGCTCCATCTCCAGTTCACTGAGCCGGTCAAGTTCCCCGCGGGACAGCGCAAAGTTCTCCACCGAGAGCAGCAGCTCCATATCGGTTCGGCTCGTTCTGGTGGCGCCGGTGGAAGCAATTTCCCCGCCGCTCACGCGATCGGTCAGACGGACGGAGTCGACCGTGCTCCCCCCGTATTCCCGGGTGCGCAGAGATGAGACAATCACAAGCTCATTGCCGATGAAGCCAACCGCATCAAGGCGGTACTCCGGCACCGGATCGACCACGGCAAGATCGGCGGGTGGGGCGCCGAATACGCGGTAGGGCTCCTCCCCATAAGGCAGACTGAAGACACTGCCGACAAGCCCGCGGCCCTGCGTTCTGCGGTAGAGTTCACCGAGGTCAACTTCGGCGCGCTGCGTCCCCCTGGTCTCCTTTACAAGCCCATCCACGGTGAACAGAATTTCCCGGTCGGGCAGAGTTTGATCCCCCGCCGCAGAGCAGGACAGGTAGCAGTAGAGTGTTCGCCGGTCCTGCGACAGCTCGGTGTGAGTCGTCGAGACATAGCTGTCTGCGGCGCCTGTGATGCGGGCTCTGCCGACTGTGGTGTTCTCATCAAAGGGGGTTCCATCGTCGTTTCGCAGCGTGAACAGAAGCAGCGTGCCCGAACCGTCGTTGACTGCCGCCTCGAGCGTCATGGTGACACCGGCGGCACTCACACTCTCCCCGACCGGCTGTACCTCGCCGCTGAGCCCGCCGAGACGGCCGCCGAAAAAGTGCCGCAGTATGGCCCCGTCGGTGGCCGCGACCGTCACTCCCATGACAAGGACGATTGCGGCTGCGATGAGCAGAGCCCGAAAGCCTCTGCGGCGGGCCGGCCGGGCTGTGATCCTCCGGGTGACCAGCCGCTGCACGGCGGCCGTGTCGATGGACTCGCGCACATCAATCTCGATGTCGGCGAGCAGCCGGGCATCGAGATGATCCATCATATCCGTCAGTTTCATAGCGGCTCTCCTCTCCGGTTTAAAATGATTCGCAGCTTCTCTCTCCCGCGGCAGAGACGGGTTTGAACGGTCTTGGGGTTCATGCCGAGACGCTGCGCGATTTCGGCAACTTTTTCAAAGTAGAAGTACCGGCGAATGAAGATCTCGCTGTCGGGCGGCCCCATCTCGCCGATGGCCTCGCGCAGCGCCTGCGCCTGCAGGCGGTCGGCAAGGGGATCCTGCGCGCCGGAAAGTCCCTCGAGCGTGTCCTCATCAAGGGGGATTTCCGGTGTTCTGCCCAGCTTGCGAAGACGGTTTTTCGCCGTGTTTCGCGCAATTGCAGCGAGATAATACCGAAGCGTGCCGTCCCGGTCAATGCGGCCGGCTGCCTCCCAGAGAGCAAAGAAGATGTCGCTGACCGCCTCTTCAATCTCCTCTCTGCCCGCACCGGGGCCGAGAACCCGCCGGACAATGGCTGCGACATAGCCGGCGTACCGGTCAATCAACTGGGCAAGCGCCGCCTCGTCTCGGCACTGCATGCGCTCAAGCAGTCTGTCATCATCCAATCGCTCCCCCTCCTCTCACTTCTCTATACACCGGCGCGGACCTCTTTGCTTCACGTTCGCACACTTTTCCCGGTGATATTCTACACAAAAAGCGCGGGAATGTCGTTGACCTGCGAAAAAAAGTCTGGTATAATTGTAAAGCTGCACGGTGGAGCTCGCTTTGCCGTGTCAATAGGGAGAGGTATCGAAGTGGTCATAACGGGGCTGACTCGAAATCAGTTTGTGCGAAAGCACACGTGGGTTCGAATCCCACCCTCTCCGCCACGTCGGAGCAAAGTCCGCTTTGCTCCGACGTCTTTTTTTATGCCTGCGGCAAAAGAGACGCCATCCGCCTGTTCCCTTGCTCCTCCTTTCCAAATCGAATCCGCATTCGCTGGGTTTCGATCTGGCAGGGAACGGTTTTTTGAAAAAGCCTCTTTACTGCACTGAGACAGAAAGAAGCTGTCAGATGATATCTGACAGCTTCTTTCTTCATTTTATATATAGAGCCAAAATCAGGCAGAAATTCAGGTCAGACTCCTCAAGCTTGATCATTAAAATTGAATAATTTATCTCATTTAGGTGAATCAAATTCATTTTTTATTGCACAATTGGAATTTTGGCTTTAAGAAATTTGTCTAAAATTTTTTAATAAGCTTTAAAAAATATTGACCTTTCCTACCTGGATTGATATAATGATGAAAATTACGCTTCGTCCCACTAAAGCGTAAAGATTCTAGGAGGGGTAGACACATGAAAAAAACACTCAGTATTCTGCTGGCTCTCGTTCTGGTCATCGGCCTGTTCGCAGGCTGCGGCCCCAAGCAAAGTGGAGAACCGCAGGGCGGTGTCTCGGGCAATTCTGCCGAGGATACCGTGCGAATTGGAATTGTTCTCTCGGTTGACTCATTCGAGCCCATGACGGCTATTCAGCGCGAAGAGCAGTACATTCTCGCCAACGTGTTTGACACGCTGCTTGAGCTCAAGGACGGCGAGTATGTCGGCGAGTTGGCCGAAACCTTTGAGCCCAACGAAGACGGCACCGTGGTCACCGTGAAGCTCCGCGAGGACGTCACGTTCCACAATGGTGAGAAGCTCACCACAAAGGATATCGCCTATACCTACGACCACATGAAAGATTACTCTTTCTACGCCAATGACGCCACCTACTACGATCACACCGAGATCATTGACGAGTACAACTGCAAGATCTATGCGACGGCTCCGAACCCGCTGTTTATGATGACGCTTGCCACCGTTGACATTGTCAACGAAAAGGCCATCACCGAGCTCGGTGCCGATCACAGATTCAGCCCTGTCGGCACAGGCCCCTACAAGTTTGTCAGCTATGACGGCTTTAACAATGTCATGCTTGAAGCCAACGAGGATTATTTTGGCGGCGTGCCGGAAATCAAGCACCTCAACTACCGCATCTTCGGCGACGAGCAGACCATGACCATGGCGCTGGAGGCCGACGAGGTCGATATGCTCTCGTTTGTACAGCCGGCCAATGCCATCCGTTTCGAGGGCAACTCGAAGTATAACGTCACCTGGAAAGCTGCCGACGGTGTGAAGCTCATTCTCTTCAACACCACCCAGGCTCCCTTTGATAAGAAAGAAGTCCGCCAGGCTATCAGCTATGCCATCGACCGCGAAGCGATCACCCTGATCGTCGGTGAGGGCAAAGGCAAGGCGTGGGATGCTTTCTACTCTGAGAAAATGGCCGGCGCGCCGGATTACGACGCTCTCCCCCATTACACCTATGATCTGGAAAAGGCCAAAGAACTCATGGCGCAGGCCGGCTATCCCGATGGTTTCACCCTGGAAGAGCCGGTGCGTGTCATTCAGACCGAAGAAAAAATGGCCGTCACTCTGCAGCAGCAGCTCAGCCAGATTGGCATCAACTTTGAGGTCGAGGTCGTCGAGGCCAACACCCTGTTCAACAACTACCTGTTTGTGCTCAATTTCAACATGATGCCTTTCAGCCTGTCCACCGAAATCCACGACATGGCCTATGTCGCACAGTACTATGACGGTCTGAGCCAGATGCCCGATATGACCGGCTATAAGAGCGATGAGGTTAAAGCTCTGTCTCAGCAGGCCAAGGAGACGACCGATCTCGCCGAGAGAAAAGCGCTCTATACGCAGATCTTCACCATTGCCTATGAGGATCTGCCCATCTGCCCGGTCATGGCTTCGGAAGTCGCTCAGATCTCCAAAGTTGGTCTTATTGACGACGAAAAGGTCTCCACAGAAATCTGGGGTACCAATCTGCACTGGGAAAAATAATTGGCACAGCGCAATCACGTCGTGTAATTGTCAGCCGCCTCGTCTCGCTTGAGGCGAGGCGGCTCTCTATTTTGAAAGGAGTCGGAGCAGTGTTCAAATACATCCTCAAACGATTGCTCATAACGATCCCGATCCTGCTGTGCGTCGTCTTCATCGTCTTTACCATCATGCAGTTCACGCCGGGCGATCCGGCCAGCTCCATCCTGGGGGCGACTGCGACACAGGAGCAAAAGGATCAGCTCAACCATGAGCTTGGCTACGACCAGCCGTTTTTTACCCGTTTTTTCAATTATGTCGGCAACATTCTCAAGGGCGATTTTGGCACCTCGTACCGGTCCAAGCAGCCGGTTGTCGATGAGATTGCCACCCGGTTTCCGACCACGCTCAAACTGGCGCTGTTCTCCATGCTTATCAGCGCTGCAATCGGCATAACGCTCGGGGTGGTCTCTGCGGTGAAACAGTACTCGCCGCTGGACACCACGCTGACCGTCCTCGCCCTCTTCTTTGCGGCGGTGCCCGGCTTCTGGTTGGGGCTGATGCTCATCATGTTCTTTGCCGTCACGCTGGGTATCCTGCCGACCAGTGGTATGGACAGCTGGCGCAGCATGATTCTGCCGCTGATCACTCTCTCGGCCGGTGGCATTGCGAGCCTTCTTCGCATCACCCGCTCGGCTATGCTCGAGACCATCCGGCAGGACTACATCCGCACGGCGCGCGCCAAGGGCGCCAGCGAGAAGATTGTCATCTTGCGCCATGCTCTGAAAAACGCTCTGTTGCCCGTCATCACCGTTCTGGGCATGAACTTCAGCGGTATGCTCGGCGGCGCAGTCATTGCGGAGACGGTCTTTGCCATGCCCGGTGTCGGACAGTATGTGGTTGAGGGAATTCGCCAGAAAAATGACCCTGTCGTGCTTACAAGCACCCTGCTGCTGGCCACTCTCTTCTGTCTGATTATGCTGGCAATCGATATCATCTATGCGTTTGTTGATCCGCGAATCAAAGCGCGCATTTCAACGAAGAAGGGGTGAGCGTGATGGTGGCAACAAAAGAAGCAACTGCAACTGCAGCCGTAAAAAAATACAAGAAAAAGAGCCAGTGGAAAGAAATCTGGCGCCGTATGAGAAAAAACAAAGCCGCCATGATCGGCCTTGTCATCTTCGTCATTGTCGCGCTGACAGCCATCTTCGCCGACTTGATTGTCCCCTATGACTACGGTATCACCAACGTCGCCGCAGACCGTCTTCAGGGGCCGAGTCTCAAGCATCTCTTCGGTACAGACGGCTACGGCCGCGACGTCTTTGCCCGTGTGGTACACGGCTCGCGCGTCTCACTGATGATCGGTCTTGCCACCAGTGTCATCTCACTGGTCTTCGGCGGCTTTTTCGGCGCCGCAGCCGGTTACTACGGCGGAAAGATCGACAACATCATCATGCGAATCTGCGACATCGTCATGTGCATTCCCGGCATGCTCCTCGCGCTGGCAATCATCGCCGCTCTGGGGCCGAGCCTGACAAATCTGCTCATTGCCATTACCATTTCTTCCATTCCCGGCACGGTGCGGCTTGTCCGCTCGACCATTCTCACCGTTGTGGAGCAGGATTTTATCGAGGCAGGCCGTTCCTACGGCGCCAGCAATATGCGCATGATCATCAAATACATCCTGCCGAATGCCATCGGTCCTATCATTGTCAACACCACCATGAGCGTCGCCGGTATGATTCTGTCCGCCGCCGGCCTGTCCTTTATCGGCCTGGGCATTCAGCCGCCGCGGCCCGAGTGGGGCGCCATGCTCTCGGAAGCGCGTACATACATGGGCACGGACCCGCATCTGCTCTACTTCCCGGGTATTGCGATCATCCTCACGGCTCTCTCACTCAACCTGATCGGTGACGGTCTGCGCGATGCGCTCGACCCGAAGCTCAAGGACTAAGGGGGTGTTCACAGTGACAATGGAAAAACAGCAAAAGCTTCTGGACATTAAGGATCTCACGGTCGTTTACAAAACCGATCTTGAGGTCGTGCGCGCTGTCAACGGCGTCAATTTCTCCGTTGAGCGCGGTAAAACTCTCGGCATTGTCGGTGAAACCGGCGCCGGAAAGACCACTACTTCGCTTGCCATTATGGGACTTTTGCCCGAGCGCACCGGCAAGGTGACAGCGGGTGAGATCCTCTTTGACGGGCAGGATCTGCTCAAGCTCAACAAGACCGACATGCGCTCCATCTGCGGCGATAAGATCTCCATGATCTTTCAGGATCCGATGACCGCGCTGAACCCGACCATGACGATCGGCGACCAGATTGCCGAGGCAATGGAGCTGCACAATCACGACAAGCTCACAAAAGCCGAAATCAGCAAAAAGGTGGAGGAGAAGCTCGAGATGGTCGGCATTCGTCCCGAGCGCAAAAACGACTATCCCCACCAGTTTTCCGGCGGTATGAAGCAGCGCGTCGTCATCGCCATTGCGCTTGCCTGCGAACCGGAACTGCTCATTGCCGACGAGCCGACAACCGCGCTCGACGTGACCATTCAGGCACAGGTGCTCGCCATGATGAACGAGCTCCAGCAGCGCCTGGGCACTTCTATGATCCTCATCACTCACGATCTCGGTATCGTTGCACAGACCTGTGACGACGTCTGCGTCATGTATGCGGGCGAGGTCATTGAGTACGGCACGGCGGAGGATATTTTTACAGCGAAAAAGCACCACCCCTATACAGACGGGCTCTTTGGCTCCATTCCGAACCTCAAGGTGGAATCCAGGCGCCTCAATCCGATCAACGGTCTGATGCCCGACCCGACCAATCTGCCTGAGGGCTGCCACTTCGCTCCGCGCTGCCCGCACTGCATGGACATCTGCAAGACACAGCATCCGCCCTGCCATGTAGATGGCACACACCGGATTGCCTGCCATCTCTACACACAGGAAGGGGGCGACAAAGAATGAGTGACGTTCTGATTCGCACCAAGGATCTCAAAAAATACTTTAAAGTTTCAAACGGTCTGCTGCACGCAGTGGACGGCGTCAACCTGGAAATTGAGCGTGGAAAGACCCTGGGGGTTGTCGGTGAATCCGGCTGCGGCAAGAGCACGCTCGGCCGCGCCATTCTCCGTCTTCAGGAGCCCACAGGCGGCGAAGTCTACTTTGAGGATGAGGACATCCTCAAATACAGCAAGTCCAAGCTGGATAAGCTGCGCCACAACATGCAGATCATCTTCCAGGATCCCTATTCCAGCCTGAACCCCCGTATGACGGTACAGGATCTGATCGCCGAGCCGCTGATCATCAACAAGGTCTACCGTTCCAGAAATGAAGTTTACAAACGTGTGGCGGAACTGATGGAGATCGTCGGCCTCTCCGAGCGTCTCACCGCCGCCTACCCGCATGAGCTCGACGGCGGGCGCCGCCAGCGCATCGGCGTGGCCCGCGCGCTGAGCCTGAACCCCAAGTTTATCGTCTGCGACGAACCGGTCTCGGCGCTCGATGTGTCCATTCAGGCCCAGATTCTCAATCTGCTGATGGATCTGCAGGACGAGTTCGGACTGACTTACATGTTCATTACCCATGACCTGTCGGTCGTCAAGCACATCTCGAACGACATCATGGTCATGTACCTTGGCATGTGCGTGGAACGCGCATCATCCGATGAGCTGTTCCGCAACCCGATGCACCCCTATACCAAAGCGCTGCTCTCGGCGATTCCGATTCCGGACATCTCCATGCGCAACAAGAAAATTGACATCATCAAAGGCGAGGTCACAAATCCCGTCAATCCCAAGCCGGGCTGCCGGTTTGCGCTGCGCTGCCCCTACTGCAAACCGGAGTGCACGGGAGAAAATCCCCCTCTGCGCGAGGTCTCGCCCGGCCACTATGTCGCCTGTGTGAGAGTCGATGAAATCAATCATGAAAAGGCAGGTCAATGAGAATGAATACACCGATTAAGACAAATTCAGCCCCCGCAGCCATCGGCCCCTACTCGCAGGGAATGATCTGCGGCAACCTGATCTACACCTCGGGCCAGATCCCGGTCAACCCTGCCGACGGATCCGTCGGCGCCACCATTGCCGAGCAGGCCAGACAGTCGCTCGAGAACGTCAAGGCCGTGGTTGAAGCAGCGGGAGCGACGCTGAACGACGTTGTGAAGACCACCGTGTTCATCAAGGACATGGCGAGCTTCGCAGAGGTCAACGAGATCTACGCCACTTATTTCAACGGTCCCGCTCTGCCTGCGCGCTCCTGCGTGGAGGTTGCGAGACTGCCGAAAGACGTGCTCATCGAAATTGAGGCCATTGCCATCAAACATTGACCGGGCCCAGGCCCTGTCCGAAACAGGAAAGGAGCGCAGCGACCCATGCATCAGAATCTGTTTACCGACGACAAGGTTGATTTTAAAGTTCTGCGCGAGCGCGCGACCGGAATGCGCTGGGGCGCCCTGCCGGAGGATGTCATTCCCCTGACGGCTGCCGACCCCGATTTTCGCCCTGCGCAGGAAATTCGCGACGCCATGATCGAGTACATCAAGGGCGGCTATTTCCCCTATCCAACGCAGACCGGAATGCCCGGTCTGCGCGAGAGCATCGCGCGCGGGCAGTGGGAGCGAAACGGCGTTCGTGTCAACCCCGACTTCGTGCTGCCGGTTGACAGCGCCGCCGCGGCGCTGCACGCCATTGCCACCTCCATTCTCAAGCCAGGCGACGAGGCCATCATCTTTGATCCGGTCGATCTGCTCTTTGGCATCTCGGTGCGCTACGCCGGCGCCAAGGAGATCTGCTATCCCTCCATCCGCGAGAACGGCGGATGGAAGCTCGACGATCTCGAGGACTATATCACGCCAAAAACCCGCATGATCTGCCTGTGCAATCCGCACAATCCCATGGGCTATGTCTACACCGAGCAGGAGCTGCGCCACATCGCCGAGGTCGCCAACCGCCACAACCTCTGGATCATGAACGATGAAATCTGGTCGGATATCATCTACTCCGAGAGCAAGTTCACCAGCATCAACACACTCGGCGCCGAGCTCAACCAGCGCACCATCACCTGCTACGGCTTCAGCAAGGGCTTTGCTCTGCCTGGTCTGCGCGCAGGCTATATCTACACCATGGGCAAAGAGGCCTATGACACGGTCACCCGTGTTGCCAACGGCAGCAGCTATGGCGTCGACGTCATCACGCAGGTCGCCATGAAAGCTGCCTATGACAACGCTTTCTACTGGGTTGATGCTTTCAGGGAGCATCTGCAGGGAATCCGCGACACGGTGTACGAGCGCTTCTCCAAGATGCCGCTGATCAAGGCAACCAAGCAGCAGGCAACCTTTGTGACTTTCCCGGACATCAGCGCCACCGGAATGACGAGCAAGGAGTTCGCGGACTACTCTCTCAACGTCTGCCGCGTCGCCATCGTACCGGGGACCGTGGAGTGGTTCGGGCCGCGTGGAGCGGGGCATGTGCGCTTCTGCTATGCGACGAGCCACGCCATCATCAACGAGGCGATGGACCGCATTGAGAGAGGCCTCAAAGCCATCGCCGACAAGCTCGCATAAGGAGGATTTTTCCATGCCGGTATTGGATCAAAGCATCCCCTGTTTCCGCTATTTTGAAGAGCTCTGCGCCATTCCCCACGGCTCTCACAATGAGAAAGCGCTCAGCGACTGGCTCGTGGCTTTTGCCCGGGAGCGCGGCCTCTGGGTCAGGCAGGAGGAGTGCGGAAACGTCATCATCAAAAAGGACGCGTCGCCGGGCTATGAGTCCGCCGCACCCGTCATGCTCCAGGGCCATATGGACATGGTCTGCGAAAAGACACCCGAGACCGTTCACGATTTCACGAAAGATCCGCTCGATCTCTACCTGGAGGACGGCTGGCTCAAGGCGCGCGGCACGACGCTCGGCGCCGACGACGGCTGCGGGGTGGCGACCATGCTCGCCATCCTCGACGACAACAGCCTGTGCCACCCGAAGCTCGAGTGTGTGTTCACCGTCGCGGAGGAGACCGGCATGTTCGGCGCGAAAGCGCTCGACGCTTCGGATCTCGAGGCGCGGCGGATGATTGGCCTTGACGCCTGTGGTGAGAATGTGACCGTGACCACCTCGGCAGGCGGCCTGCGCGCCAAGATAACAAAGGCCCTCACCCGCGCCCCGTTTGAGGGCACCGCTCTCTCGGTCGCGGTGCGCGGCCTGCTCGGCGGCCATTCGGGCGTATACATTTCGGCGGGCCGCGGCAATGCCATCAAGCTGCTCGCGCGGCTGCTCCACGAGGTGGAGCTCAGCGGCACCGACATGCGCCTTGTGAGCATCTCCGGCGGCTCAAAAGACAACGCCATTCCCCGCGATGCCGACGCCGTCATCGTCTGCTCCGACGCCGCGGCAGCCGAGCAGGCGCTCGCCCGAATGGGTGAGCTGATCGCCCATGAGCTGCGCTACACCGACGCGCAGTTCAGCGTGTCGACGGGATCTGCTGAGGCCCCGTCCACGCCGTTCGACGAGGCATCAAGCCGCGAGCTTGTCACACTTCTTCGGCTTCTGCCGGACGGCGTTGCCGTCATGAGCCACGCTGTCGAGGGCCTCGTTCAGACCAGCGACAACGTGGGCGTTCTGTCCATGGACGGCGACACCGCAGTCGTCGAGGTCTCCATGAGAAGCGCCGGTGACTCCGAGCTCGACGAGCTCGCGCAGCGCATCGGTCTTATCAGCTCCCTGTGCGGCGCACAGTGCCAGTTTGACAGCCGCTATCCGGGTATGGAATACCAGAGCGACTCCCCTTTCCGCGACAAATACGCCGCGGTCATGAAAGAGGTCTGGGGCGTGGAGCCCAAACTGCTCGCCGTACACGCCGGCGGTGAGGGCGGCTACTTCGCCCAGAAGTTGCCCGGCATCGAAATGATTGCCGTCGGTCCCTTTATCGAGGATGTGCACAGCCCCCTCGAGCGGATGGATATGGCCTCTTTCAAAAAGTGTTACGACTTCATCTGCGCGCTGCTCGAGCGCCTGAGCGAATAGGAGGAACACATGACAAGACAGCAGATGGTTGAGAAGTACGCCGATCTTCTGGTCCGCCTCGGTGTCGCCATACAAAAGGACGAGACGCTGATTCTGGAGCTCGACGCAGAGCACTACGAGCTCTCGCGCGCCATCACCCGCGCCGCGCTGCTGCGCGGCGCCAAGGATGTCGTGGTCTTCTACCGCGACCCCTATGTGGACAAATTCCGCGCGCAGTACGGCGACCGCGAGACGGTTGAGACCGTTCTGCCCTGGATGAAAGAGTCTCTGTCGGTCTATCTCGACAAGGGCGCCTGTTCGCTCAAACTCGCCTCTCCCCGACCGGAGCTGTTCGACGACGTCGACGCCTCGGTGGCGGTGACGGTTCAGAAGTTCACAAACGACCTGCGCAACGTCATACGCAGCAGCTGGGGCACCAACGGCACCCGCTGGTGCATCGCCTGCGCGCCGAATCAGGATTGGGCGGTGAAGCTCTACCCGGACTGCCCGCCGGATGAGGCGCTCGACAAGCTGTGGGCGACGCTCATGGAGCTGTGCATGGTGCGCGAGGACAACGACCCCGTCGAGGACTGGATTGACTTTCAGGATCGCTACTGCAAGTACTCGGCCTGGTTCAACCGCGTCAAGCCTGACAGCATTCACTTTTTTGACGGCAAGGGCACCGATCTGACCATCGGCTTCCACCCGAAAGCCTACTGGGTTGGCGGACAGCCGAAAGCCGAGCGCAAACCAACCGATCACATGGGCAATCTGCCGAGCAACGAGGTCGCCTCGAGCCCCGACAAGTATCGCGTCGACGGCACGGTGCATTCGACGCGTCCGCTCGTGTACGGCGGAAAGGTCATCGACCGGTTCCGCCTGACCTTTGAAAAGGGCAAGGTGGTTCACCACGAGGCCGAAGTCGGCGAAGAGCTTCTCACAGAGCTTCTCAACACCGACGAGGGCAGCCGCCGCATCGGCGAAGTCGCCTTTGTCGAGTGCGATCTGCCGATTGCAAAGACCGGCATGGTCTTCTACAACACCCTGCTCGACGAAAACGCCGCCTGCCACCTCGCGCTGGGCAACGGCTACGCGCTCTGTCTGCCCGGCATCTCATGGACGGATAAAAACGAGTGGGAGCAGTGGCAGCTCAACTCCTCGTGCCAGCATGTCGACTTCATGTTCGGCTCACCCGATATGAACGCCGTCGTCACAACACAGGATGGCCGTGAGCTTCCCATCTTTCAAAATGGGAAATTTCTGCCGGTCGACTGAGATTTTTTACACGGGGAGATGAACGAATGCCCAAGACGGAATTTACCAAGTACATAGATCTGTACAGACCCATTTGCGAGGGTCTTCACAGGACTTTCAGCGGGAGAGTTGAATTTATTCTCCACGATCTGAGCACTCCCGAGGCCTCGGTTGTGCTGGTGGTGGGAGATCTGACCAAGCGCCAGATCGGCGCGCCCGCGACCAACGTGCTCATGAATGCGCTCAGCAGCGAGGGGGATGACGCCAAGGATATCATTGGCTATCCCTCCATGACCAAGGATGGCAAGGTGTTGAAGTCCTCCACCGTTTTTATCCGCAACGACAGCGGTAAGATCATCGGCTGTTTCTGCTGCAACGTCGACTTAACGGAGTTCAACGCCCTCTCCGCCATTCTGGAGGAACTTACGGCAACGACCCGGCTGCGGCAGCCGGCCGAGCAGGGCTCCGACGAGCACACCGAAATCTTCGCGCAGTGCGTCAGCGAAGTGGTCGGCGACATCATACGCTATGAGATCGCCAGAGCCAATTTGCCGCCCTCTTCCATGTCAAAAGCGGATAAGGTTGAAATCATCCGCTCGCTTGACAAAAAGGGGGTCTTTGATGTAAAGGGCACACCGGAGATGGTTGCCGGCATTCTCGGCACTTCGGTGTTCACCATTTATAACTATCTCAAAGAAGTCCGAAACGACAACAAGTGAAAAGAGGGAAATCGATGATTACCAATCAGAGAATTCAGGCGCTTCAGGCGAAGCTTGAGGAGCAGAAGCTCGACGCCGCCGTCTATGCGACAAGCGCCAGTCTGCAATATCTGCTCGACGATACCACGTTCTACTGGCAGCGCACCATGGAAACCGGCTTTTACGCATTCAAAGATACGCCCATGTACTCCACCCAGATGAGCTATTTCCACTGCAAACCGGATATTCTGCTCTGGGTGCCCAAGAGCGGAAAGGCCGTTGTCATTGCGACCTACGAGCGCGCAAAAACCATCAAGAACACCCCCATCGACGAGCAGTGTCACTTTGTCATGCTGACCGACTATCTCAAAGGCTATGTCAATGGTGCAAAAAGGGTCGGCATCGGCCTCGGCTGCGAGAGCGCGCTGAAGAATATGCTCTCGGAAATTGACAGCAAAATTGAGACGGTTCCCGCCGAGTGCCTTGTCGAGGACATGCGCATGGTCAAGGATGACCGCGAAATTGCCGCTATGCGCAAAGTCGCCAAGTTTACGGATGACTGCATGACGGAGATTGAGAAAATGCTCCGTCCCGGCGTGAGTCAGTGGCAGGTCGAGTGCCGTCTCAATGAGCTTGCCGTTGAAAATGGCTGTGAGGACGTTCCTTTCCCGCCGACCTGTGCGTTTACCAAGACCGGCGATCCTCGCTGCATGGAGTTCTACGGAATCCCGCGCGACGAACCTCTGACCCCGGGAACCGCAATTGCATTTGACAACGGTTTTGTCATGAATGGCTACTGCTCCGATTTTGGCCGCTCGTTCTATTGCGGAAAAGCGCCCGAGAAAATCTCCGGCGCCTATAAGGCACTTCAGGAAGCACAGCTCGAGGTTCTCTCGAAAATCAAGCCCGGTATGACCATTTCGTTCACCTTCAAATCCATCTATGATACGCTTTCCCGCTATGGCTATCAGGACTATCTGCGCAACTATGGCAAGGGACTCATGGGGCATCAGATCGGTATTGATGTGCACGAGGGGCCCTGGCTCCACGACGAGAGCACCGAGGTATTCATTCCCGGTATGATCATGTGCATCGAGCCGAAGCTCTGGATGCCCGGCGAGGTCTTCATGCGTGTGGAGGACATGGTTCTCATCACCGACGACGGTTGCGAGTCGCTCACGAAGTTTGACCGCGATCTCTACGAACTGCCCATCGATTGAGGAGAAATCGGCGGGCAGTCGGAACCCCTCCACATTGGACCGTCCGCCGTCACTCCGGCCCTCAGGGCCGACCTATAAAAAGGGGCTGTATTCCCAGAGAATACAGCCCCTTTTTTTGGACCTTAGCAGCCCCCGTCGGCCAGGGCTCTGTTCACTGCTTCCAAGCGCGCCGGCGGGCGACAAGGTAGCCAAAAGCTGTGCCGCAGGCGCCGCCCACCAGATGCATGAAATGTGCGACATTGTCCCTCACGGCAACGGCGGCGTAGACCTCCTGGCCGAGGTAGAGCACCGCAACGAGGATCAACGTCAGCGGAATGGATCCCTCACGCATGCCCGACAACGACGAGAGCATGATGAGCATGAAGACCACACCGCTCGCGCCGAGCAGAGCCGAACCCGGGAAAAAGAGGCACTGCAGCACTCCCGTTGCGAGGGCTGTAAGCGCCATTCCGGCGAGCAGCGTACGGCTGCCATACTTCTCTTCCAGCGGCGCTCCCACCACAAGCAGCAGCACCATATTGCCCGCGAAGTGGGCGTAGCCGCTATGACCGAGAACATGGCCGAACAGCCGCACATAGCCCAGCGGATCGGCAAGAGACGACCGATAGACCGAAAAGAGCTTCATCGTCGTCCACTCCCCCGTGAGCCAGCCGAGCATAAGCACCGCAAGGGACACAAAAAAATACGTGAGCACAACCGGCGAATTGTAGTGGATTTTTTTCAGCATGACAAACCCTCCTCCTCTAAGCAAATCCTACCATATAAGCAGTGAAACAGTCAAAATGTAAAATAGAAACATTTTCACAAATTGTTTTTGACTTGTTCACAATTATGCGGTAAACTGTTAGTAACAACTTTATTAAATAAACAAGTTGTCACTTGACAACAACCTGTGAGGAGGCGACCGAATGAGTAAAAAGCTGATACTGGCCGCGGCCATCGGCAACTGCGTTCACGTGGCGGGCGCGATGCACTTTTTAAACCTGGCGGCGGACGAGGGGTACGACACCCTCTTTCTCGGCCCCGCGGTTGAAATTCCACAGCTTTTACGGCAGGTGGAGCAGCATCGGCCCTATCTGGTGTCGGTGGGCTATCGCCTGACGCCGGAGAATGTCGTGCCGCTCGTTCGGCAGCTCCGGCAGGGCGCCGAGCGGCTCACCTGCAAGCCGCGCTGGGTCTTCGCCGGCACGCGGCCCGTGGCGGAGCTCGCGCGGGGCGAACACTTTTTTGACAAGATCTTTGACGGCACGGAGGACCTTGACGACTGCATCGCCTTTTTGCGCGGCATAGACCGCCCGGCAGAGCTCAACGAGGGAGCTCAGACTCTCGCGGCGCGCATCAATCAGAAGCGGCCCTACCCGCTGCTGCGCCACCACTTTGGTCTTCCCTCCTTTGCCGAGACCGAGGCGGGCATCCGCGCGATCTCGTCCGCCTCGGTGCTCGATGTGATCTCTCTCGGCCCGGACCAGAACACTCAGCAGTACTTCTTTGAGCCCGGGCGCCGCGATCCCGCTCTCGAGGGCGCGGGGGGCGTGCCGGTCCGCACGGCGGATGAGTTTCGCCGGCTCAAGGCGGCCTCGCAGACTGGAAACCGTCCGCTGATGCGCTGCTACAGCGGCACGGCCGACGTGATGCGCTTTGCGCAGGTTCTGCATGATACGATTGATAATGCCTGGTGTGCCGTGCCGCTGTGCTGGTACAACGAGCTTGACGGCCGCGGGACAAGGCCCCTTGAGACTTCCATCGCCGAGGCCCAGCGCCTGATGGCCTGGCACGGGGAACGCGGCATTCCTGTTGAGGTCAACGAACCCCACCACTGGGGGCTGCGCGACGCGCACGATGTGATCTCGGTCGCGATGGCCTACATCAGCGCCCGCAACGCCAAGCGCTTCGGCGTGCGTCACTATGTGGCGCAGTACATGTTCAACATTCCCGGCTCCATGAGCTTTTCCATGGATCTTGCAAAAGTGCTCGCCCAGGTGGAACTCACCGAGAGCCTCGCGTCACCCGACTTCGTCATCTGGCGCGAGACCCGTGCGGGGCTTCCCTTCCTGAGTGCGGACCTCGACGTGGCCAAGGGCCAGCTCGCCGCCTCCACCATGCTGCAGATGGCGATCCACCCCCACATCATCCATGTGGTTGGCTACAGCGAGGCGGAGCACGCCGCCACCCCCGACGTGGTCATCGAGAGCTGCCGCATTGTGCGCGGGGTGATCCGCTCGACTCTCTACGGAAACGCCCGCGCTGCAAGCGACACCGATGTGCAGCGCCGGCGGGTCGAGCTTGTACGTGAGGCGCGCACGCTGCTGCAGTTTATCGAGCGCAGCTACCCTGCCAGCGAGGATCCGCTGACCGATCCGGCCGTGCTCGCCGACTGTATCCGGCGGGGCATTCTCGACGCGCCTCACATTCTCAAAAACGACAAATACAGGGGAATCCTGCGCACCCGGATGCAAAACGGGGCCTGCGTGGCCTATGACGAGGCCGCCGGCAGACCGCTCAGCGAGACCGAGCGGTTTGCGGCGCTCGAGGCCCACGGCAATCTCGCAGGGCTCACCCGCCGCCTTGACGCCGTCTGAGCGCCGAATGGAAAGGAGTCTATGCATGCTCAATCAAAACAGAGTCGCCATCATCAGTTCGGGCAACGGCGGTCAGGCACTCGCCGCCTACTACACCTACCGCGGCTATGAGGCCGCCCTCTACGCGCGCGAGCAGCAGCGCGTCGATATGTTTCCCTCGAATGTCTTCACCCTCTCGGGCGTCACCGAGGCCGAGGTTCCCATCTCTCTGATCTCCTGTGATATGGGGGCGGTGGTACGCGGCGCTCATCTGATCATGGTCACCACTCCCTCGCAATACCACCATGTCGTCGCACGGGAGATGGCGCCTCATCTCGAGGACGGGCAGATCATCGTGCTCAATCCCGGGCGCACATTCGGCACATTCACCTTTGAGCAGGCCCTGCGCGAGAGCGGCTGCGAGAGCCGCGTCGTCGTGGCGGAGGCGGAGACTTTCATCTTCACCTGCCGCTGCGCCGCGGTGGGACAGCCCGTGGTATACAAGATCAAAGACCACATGAAAGTCGCGGCCCACGACGCCGCGCGCACGCCGCTTGTCGTCGAGACGCTGCGGCGGGTCTTCCCCACCGTCGAGGGGGCAAAGGATGTACTGGAGACCGGATTTGGCAATATGGGGATGATTTTTCACCCTCTGCCCATTCTGATGAACCTCACAAGGGTCGAGGCAAAGGAGCGGTTTCTCTACTATCAGAACGCCATTTCTCCGCTTGTCGGCAGTATGATCGAACGCATGGACGCTGAGCGTGTCGCCGTGGCAAGGGCCATGGGAGTTCAGACGCTTCCCGTGCTCGACTGGCTCTTTGACAAGTACGGCAGCCGCGGGGCGACCGTCTACGAGTGTCTGCAGAACACCGACGCCTACCGCGAGGTCTACACGCCGACCGACCTCTGCACCCGCTATGTCTTTGAGGACGTGCCCACCGGCTGCGTTCCCATGCTTGCCATGGGGCGGCGGTTCGGCATTGAGATGCCGGTGACCGAGGCCGTCATCCGCTGGGCCTCGGCGGTATACGGGCGCGACTTCTACGCCGAGGGGCGAAACGAGTTCCGGCTCGATCTCGACGCTCTGATCGGGCGGCGCAGCGCCTGAAAAGCACACAAAAGAGCGCGCAGCAACAAGCTGCGCGCTCTTTCTCTTGCAGACAGAGCCCGGTCGTGCTACTCTGAGGGAGGAAACCAGTCGTCGTAGCGAAAGATGAGATAACCCCTGGCGACGGGGGAGCTCTCCACCCGTTCAATCTGGCGCTCGATCTCGCCGCCCGTCGGGAATTTGTAGGCGGCAAGCCCCACGACCAGCGCCACAGGCCCGCCGGCGCAGAGCTCTTCCCACCGCCGTAGAACCTGCTCAAAGGGGGCGTTTTCGTCCTCAAAGCCCCAGTAGATCTGCGGGGCCACATAGTCCATATAGCCGGGCGTGGTGCACCAGGTGACAAGGTCTGTCAGCTGTGTCAGATCCGACACCGGCACATCGGTGTAGTTGCCCGCCGGGCTCACGCCGAAGAGCAGACTCTCATCCACGTTTTTGATGGTGTCATAGATCCCCCTCACCATCTGGCTCGTGTAGGAACGGGCCTGGGTCTCGGTGTGGCCAAAGGCGGCTGCCGTCGGCACATAGAAGTAGTCGTCGATCTGAACGCCGTCAACGGCATAGTTTGTCACAAGCTCCTGCACACCGGTGAAGATCAGCTCCTGTACGGCGGGGCTTCCGGGGTTGAGGTACCAGTACTCCCCCTCTTTTACCATGTACTCGCTCTCGCCGAACCAGCGGGCGACGGCATAGTCCTGCGACACCAGTGCGAGTTCCTCATCGCGCATCAGACGGTAGGGATTGATCCACGCCTGCAGGGAGAGGCCGGCCAAATGTGCCTGCTGAACCATGATGGCCAACGGATCGAAGCCGGGATCGACCCCGACGGTCCCCGTGACATACTTTGACCAGGGGTAGAGCTCAGAGGGATAGTAGGCATCGCCGTGTGAGCGCACCTGTACCACTGCGGTGTTGTAGCCCTCCTCGCTCAGGCGGGCGAACATCTGCGAGATGCTCTCGGTAAATTCCTGCTCGGTTTTGCCGGTGAGAATCCTGCCGTACTCGAGATAGGAGATCCACACGCCCCGCATCTGTCCGTCGAGGACGTTGGGCCGCATCGCGCACCCGCTCAGCAGCAACGTTACTGCGAGCAGCGCAGCAATCAGTCTCTTCATTTTGACACCCCCTGACTATCAGTTTATCGCCAAAACACAGACAATAGAACACGAAAGGTCGGTTCTCATGGACATTCCATTCTCCTACTGGCGTGGCGGCACGAGCCGTGCGGTCATTTTGCGCGGCGAACATCTGCCCGGCGATTCGGCCGCGCTGAAAGAGCTCTGTCTGCGCATTGTCCGTGGGCGGGGCGGCTCGCTCGGGCCCGATTTCCCCTCTGGCAAGATTGAGGTTGTCGCGGCGCCCACCCGCCCCGACGCGGACGTCGACTTTACCCACTACCAGGTCGACTGGCGCACCGGTCATGTCGAGCACCGTGGCAGCTGCGGCAATCTCACCTCAGCCATCGGCCCCTATGCCGTCGCGGCGGGACTTGTTGCCCCGTGCGCACCGGAGACCACTGTGCGCATCCACAACACCAACACGGGCCGCATCGTCCTCGCCCGCATACCGGTCTCAGGCGGCCGCGTCACCGACACTGGCGACACGGCTGTTGCGGGCGCACCCGACGGTGCGCCCGTCCAACTGCGCTTTCTCGCTCCCGGCGGCTCGCTGACCGGCCGTCTCTTCCCGACCGGCCGGCACACGGATGTCTTCTCGCTGCCCGGCGGCAGGGTCGAGGCGACGCTCATCGACTGCGCCAATCCCACGGTGGTGGTGCGCGCAGCCGACCTCGGCGTGCGCGGCGACGAGCCGGATTTGGACGCGCGCGCCGCGCTGCTGCGCGACATCGGCGCGCTGCGCGCCCAGGCGGCCGTCCTCTTCGGGCTTGTCGAGCGGCCGCAACAGGCTGCGACCCAGTCGACCTATGTGCCCCATGTGGCACTGCTCGCCCCTGCGGCCGACTATACCACGGCGGACGGACAGCCGATTTCACGCAGCCGCTTCGACTTTCTCTCCCGCGCTTTCATCCGCCATCAGCACCCGACTTTCCCGGCTGCCGCTGCCATTGCGGCAGCCGCGGCCACCCTGCTGCCGGGTACTGTCTGCTGCTCAAACGGTGCGAAGCCCGGGGAGCACCGGGTGGTGCTCGGCCATCCCGCCGGCCTCTTTCCCGTGACACTCACCCTCGAAGACGGTCAAATTGCCTGTGCCGACATTCTGCGCTCGGCACACTGCATCTTCGATGGGGTGCTGCACCTGTAATCCCAACTGCGGCCGCATATTTCCGCCGGGCCAGACCGGCGGTCATTTACAAGGGCGCTCGCTCATGTTATAATAGTGGAACTTGTCTGCCTGCGGCGGACTTTGACACTGTTAGGAGGAGTTTTCTATGCTTTCCCTCTCACGCGACCGCTCTTTTTACCGCAATATGATTGCCATCGCGGTACCCATTGCGCTGCAGAATCTGATATCGTTCGGCGTCAGCATGATGGATACCGTCATGGTCGGACAGCTCGGCCAGACCCAGTTGTCCGCGTCGGCGCTTGCCAACCAGCCCGGCTTTGTCTTCAATGTCATGACCTTTGGCATCGGTTCGGGCGCGGCGGTGCTCATCGCGCAGTACTGGGGCAAAAAGGACATGGAGCGCATCCGTCACATCTTTGCCATTGCGCTGCGCATCGCATTCTGCTGCTCGGTGATACTCTCAGCACTTGTGCTCGGTTTTCCCGGCCAGATCATGCGCATTTTCACTCCGAGCGAGGCGGTCATCGCCGAGGGGGTTCGCTATCTGCGGGTAATCGGCTTTACCTATCTCTTCTTCGGCGTGGCAAACACCCTGATGATGACGCTGCGCAGCATCGAGGTCGTCAGAATTTCGGTGGCGGTCACCAGCACCTCCTTTGTGCTCAACGTGATTTTAAACTACTGCCTGATCTTCGGCAAATTTGGTTTTCCGGCCCTCGGCATCACGGGCGCCGCCATTGCGACGCTCTGCGCGCGCATCAGTGAATTTGTCATCATCGTCGGCTACATCGCTTTCTTTGACAAGAAGCTCCATCTGCGGTTTCGCGACCTCTTTGTGCGCGACCGCGAGCTCTCGGCTGACTTTCGCCGCCACGGGCTGCCGGTTGTCGTCAACGAGACGCTCTGGAGTCTCGCCGTGGCGGTGCAGTCGATGATTCTCGGGCGGCTCGGCGACGACGCGGTGGCGGCAAACTCCATCGTCTCGGTCGTGCAGCAGTTTGTCAACGTCTTCATCTTCGGCATCTCGAATGCCTCAGCCGTCATCGTCGGCAAGACCATCGGCGAGGGCCGGCACGACAAGCTCAAGGAGTATGTGCGCACGTTTCAGGTCTTCTTTCTCATCATCGGCGCATGCGCCTGCGGTCTGATGCTGCTGCTGAAAAACCCCATCATCAATCTCTACAACGTACCCGATTCGACCAAGGCGCTCGCCTCGCAGTTCATGATTGTGATGAGCGTCATCATGTTCTCCATCAGCTACACATCGCCCTCGCTTGTCGGCATTCTGCGCGGCGGCGGCGACACCCGTTTCGTTCTGATGGTGGATTTGATATTCATGTGGGCGATCTCCGTGCCTTTCGGCGCCATTGCCGGACTGGTGCTGCACTTTCCCGCGCCGCTGGTCTTCTTGTGTCTCAAAATTGATGAGCCGGTCAAGATGATCGTCTCCTCTGTGCGCATACGAAGCGGCAAGTGGATTCGGGATGTGACCCGCACCGGCAACCCGGCGGACATCGCCTGACGAAAGGAGTTCTCTATGGCAAAGCAAGTCTGGAAGCCCTCGACCCAGCTCGGTCCGCTCCCGCCGGCGCTCGTCACCTGCGGCACGGTGGACAGCCCCAATGTTCTGACCGTCGCCTGGACCGGCATCGTCAACTCAAGCCCGCCCATGACCTATGTCTCCATCCGGCCGGAGCGCTTCTCGTATGGGCTCATCGAACGCAGCGGTGAATTTGTCATCAATCTTCCGACGGCCGCTCTCGTGCGGGCCATCGACCTGTGCGGCGTGCGCTCCGGCCGGGATACTGACAAGTTCAAGCTCGCCCACCTGACCGCCGAGCCGTCGCAGCATGTGGCTGCCCCCCGTCTTCAGGAGAGTCCGCTCGCGCTCGAGTGCCGTGTGAAGGAAACGTTCAATCTCGGCTCGCACACCATGTTTCTCGCCGAGATTCTCTCGGTCGATGTCGAGGAAAAGCTCCTCGATGAGCGCGGAAAGCTGCGCCTTGACAAGGCGGGGCTCTGTGCTTTTGCCCACGGGGAGTACTTTGCCCTCGGCCGAAAGATCGGCCGGATGGGCTACTCAGTCAAAAAGCGCCGCGCAAAACCCGCCGACAGAGAGCGGCGCTGACGCCATAAAACACAAAAGAACGGGCCATTTTGGCCCGTTCTTGTTTATTTTTATCTAAATAATACTATTTGTAAATTAAAGTGTGATCTCACCCGCATAGTTTGTGGCAAAGATCCTGCGCACACCCTCCACGGTGTCGCACTGGCCGAGCGCCCACATGAGCTTGGTGACGGCGGCTTCAGTCGTCATGTCGCGCGCTTCGATGACGCCGCGTTCGAGCGCGAGCTTGCCGACTTCATACAGGGAGAAGTCGCTTCGCTCAAAGAGACACTGGCTGCAGGTCACGACCGCGATGCCCGCATCCTCGAGCTGCTGGAGCTTGGACAGCAGATCCCGCCGGATGAAGTGCAGTCCGCCCGCGCCGAAGGCCTCAATGACAACACCCCGGTAGTTCATGGAGAGAAACTGGTCAAAGAGCTCCGGTCGGGTGCTGGGAATCAGCTTGAGCAAAAAGACGTCCGTGCAGAGCTCATCGCGCAGAACCGTCTCGCCGCTGCCTGCCGCAGAGGGAGACATCAGCCGCAGGCCGTCGGCGAACACCTCGGCAAGGCACGGCGCGTTGACGCTTGCAAAGGCATCGAAGCCCATGGTGCTCACCTTGACCGCCCGACAGCCGCGGATGATCTTGCGGTCAAAGGCCACGCTCACTCCCGGAATTCCGGCTTCGACCGCGGAGAAAGCAGTGTGCAGGTTGATGCGCGCGTCGGTCAGAGGCTCATCGATCGGCAGCTGAGAGCCCGTGAGGACCACGGGCTTTGTCAGATTCAAAAGCATGAAACTCAGCATGGATGAGGTGTAGGCCATGGTGTCGGTACCGTGGGTGACAACAATTCCATCGTACCCCGGCAGGCCCTCGTAGACCGCGTTTGCGATGATTCGCCACTCCTCGGGCTGGATGTTTGAGGAGTCGAGATTCAGCACGGCGCGGCAGTCAATCTCAAAGCGCTCGCCGAGTTCCGGCACATAGCTGAGCAGCGCCGCCGGCCCCAGCTCAGGAGCGAGACCCTGCGCGCCGGGGCGGGAGGCGATTGTGCCGCCGGTTGTCAAAAGCAGAACGCGTTTTGCCATTTTTCTCACTTCTCCTTGCAGGCGAGTGCCCGCTTGTAGACTTCAACTTCGATTTTGTCGAGCTCGCAGGCATTTTCTCCGTAGAGCTTCTCGCGGGCCCGGTCAAGCCGGCGCTGGAGCTCCTTTTTGTGCATGGTCGCACGTGCGAGCAGCTTGTCCACCCGCAGGGAGATGTACTTCTCTCTGTCATAGCGCACGCCCTTGTGCGTGAAAGTGTCGGTCTTCTCACTGCCGTCTGCGCGGCACTGCTTGAGGACATTGTTGTCCTGCGCGCGCTGAATCAGGGTGATGGCAAGGCAGATGAGAAAGGCCCCGAATGTGACCGCAAAGAGCATGGTGTAAAAATCAAATTCCATTGTTGTTCCTCCAGAGTCGGGCTGATGTTTTCCTCAGGCACACTGTGATATAAGAGATTTCCAGCGCGGCCGCTACCGGCTATACCATGGGAGCGCAGCGGTCATGGTATGATGCGGTCATGTTTTCAGCCGTCCCGCAGGGACGAGAGCATGGTCTGAAACAAATGATAACAGCCGCTACCGGCTATTATAGCACACAAAAAAGACGGGGCAAAGCCCCGTCTTTTTCATCTGGTCTTATTTGCCGTAGTAGGCGTCGGTGTAGATCTGCTTGATTTCGCTGATGAGCGGGTAACGCGGATTCGCAGTGGTGCACTGATCCTCAAAGGCGCGCTCCGAGAGTCCGTCGATGGTCTTGAAGAACTCTTTCTCGTCAACGCCCGCCTCCTTGATGGACATCGGCACATTGAGCGACTTCATCAGCTCGCGGATGGCCTTGATCAGGCTCTGCACGCCCTCTTCGGTGGTCGAGGCAGGAAGCCCCAAAAACTTCGCGATCTTGGCGTACTTTCTGTCGGCGATGAACTTCTCATATTTCGGGAACGCCGCAAATTTGGTGGGCTTCGACGCGTTGTAGGCCGTGACGTAGGGCAGCAGGATGGCGTTTGCGCGCCCGTGCGGAATGTGGAACTCGCCGCCGAGCTTGTGGGCCATCGAGTGGTTGAGCCCGAGGAACGCCGAGGTGAACGCCATGCCGGCGATGGCCGAGGCATTGTGCATCTTCTCGCGTGCGACAGCGTCGGAGCCGTTGTCGTAGGCCTTTTTGAGATTCTCAAAGACGAGCTCAATCGCCTGCAGCGCGAGGCCGTCGGTGTAGTCGGACGCCATGACCGAGACATAGGCCTCCATCGCGTGGGTCAGAACGTCGAGACCGGTGTCGGCCGTGATGGACTTGGGCATGGTCATGCAGAACTGCGGGTCGATGATGGCGACGTCCGGCGTCAGCTCATAGTCGGCAAGCGGGTACTTGATGTTGCCGTTTTTCTTGTCGGTGATGACCGAGAACGACGTGACCTCCGACCCGGTGCCGGAAGTGGTCGGAATGCAGACCATCTGTGTCTTTGTGCCGAGTTTCGGGAAAGAGAATGTTCTCTTGCGGATGTCCAGAAAACGCAGGCGCAGGCCGTCGAAGCTGGTGTCAGGGTGCTCATAGAAGAGCCACATGCCCTTGGCCGCATCCATGGCGGAGCCGCCGCCGAGCGCGATGATGACATCGGGCTGGAAGCGCTTCATGGCCTCGACACCGCGCATGATGGTCTCAACCGACGGATCGCTCTCAACGTCGGCGTAGATCTCGCTGTGGCAGTACTCGCTGCGCTTTCTCAGATAGTAGAGAATCTTGTCAACATAGCCGCTCGAGACCATGACCGGGTCTGTGACGATGAACGCACGCGAGATGTTCGGCATCTTCTCGAGGTACTGAATGGAGTCATACTCAAAGAAGATCTTCGGCGGAACTTTGAACCACTGCATATTTTTTCTCCTCTTGGCCAGGCGTTTTTTGTTGATGAGGTTGACCGACGAGACGTTCGACGTGGTCGAGTTGTGCCCGTAGGAACCGCAGCCCAGTGTGAGGGAGGGAGTGTTGGTGTTGTAGATGTCGCCGATGGCGCCCTGCGACGACGGGGAGTTTGCGATCACGCGGCCGACACGCATGGCCTCGCTGTACTTCTGGCACAGTTCCTCGTTGGAGGAGTGGATGACGGCCGAGTGGCCGAGACCGCCGAGCTCAAGCATCCTATTTGCATAGTCGAAGCCCTGCTTTGCGTCCTCACAGACAAAGTACGCGAGCACCGGCGAGAGCTTCTCATGCGCCAGCGGGTACTCGTCTTTCGGCTCGGGGAGCTTGGCGATGAGAATCTTGGTGTCTTTCGGGACTTTGATGCCCGCCTGCTCGGCAATCCATGTGGCAGGCTTGCCGACGACGGCGGCGTTGACCGAGTGACCGTCCTCCTTGATGACGTATTTCGAGAGAAGCTCAGTCTCTTTCTCATCGGTGAAATAGCAGTTGTTCTCTTTCATGAACTGCTCAAACGGGGCTGCAATTTCCTTGTCGACAATGACTGCCTGCTCGGAGGCACAGATCATGCCGTTGTCAAAGGTCTTCGAGAGCATCAGGTCTGTGCAGGCGCGCTTGACGTTGGCGGATTTCTCAATGTAGCAGGGGACGTTGCCCGGGCCGACACCGAGCGCGGGCTTGCCGCAGCTGTAGGCCGAGCGGACCATGCCGGCGCCGCCGGTCGCGAGAATCAGCGAGACTTTCGGGTGATTCATCAGATAGGTGGTCGCCTCGATGGAGGGGTGCTCGATCCACTGGATGCAGTTGGCGGGCGCGCCCGCTTTTACCGCCGCGTCGCGCACGATGCGAGCAGCCTCGGCCGAGCACTTCTGAGCCGACGGGTGGAAGCCGAAGATGATCGGGTTTCTCGTCTTGGCGCAGATGAGCGACTTGAACATGGTGGTCGAGGTGGGGTTTGTAACCGGGGTGGCGCCGGCGACGATGCCGACCGGCTCCGCGACCTCGACGTAGCCCTCCATCTCGTTTTCGTCGACAATGCCGACGGTCTTCTGATACTTGATCGAGTGGTAGATGTACTCGGTGGCGAACATGTTCTTGATGACCTTGTCCTCGACGACGCCGCGGCCGGTCTCCTCATACGCCATCTTCGCAAGGTCAAAGTGGGCGTCGAGTCCCGCAAGGCTCATCGCATGAACGATCTCGTCCACCTGCTCCTGCGTCAGGGACATGTACTCGCGAAGCGCAACGTCGGCCTTTTCGACCAGCTCGTCGACCATCGCTTTGACATCCACCGTCTTCGGGTCTTTGACAACTTTCTCTTTTGCCATTTCTGTTCCTCCTCAATTGATTCCCATTTTGGCTGATTGTTAATTTTATAACAATAATATACTCTATCCCAAGGGCCGCGTCAAGAGGTTGAAGAAAAATAATTGATAAAAATTTAACAATCTTTTTCCCTCTCTATTCTATCATACCGAAAACCGGGTGATTTTTCCACTGTTTTCTGTCTTTTTCTCACCGGCTGGAAACGGTTGCCTCCCCTGGCGAAAAGCACAAGATTTCTCCCTGTTTTTTGCGTGTTTCGCCGCTTGACAGTACCCCTTTTGCCCATGTATAATAATTGTAGTGTTAAATAATTAACAATCGACAAAATACGCTTGTTAAGGGAGAGGACTTATTATGTTGGACGTATTCGTTTGCATCGGCAGCTCCTGCCACCTGAGAGGTTCCTATGACATCATCGGCGGGTTCAAATCGCTCATCGAGCAGCACGGTCTGCAGGACAAGGTGAACCTGAGCGCCTCTTTCTGCCTTGGCCACTGCACCGACGGCGTCACCGTCAAGGTCGGCGAGGAGTTTGTCACCGGACTCAACAAGGAGAACTGCGAGGAGAAATTCAACCAGCATATTCTCAGCCGGGTGAAGTGACATGGAAGTGCTGCGTTTTCAAAAGGCAAATTGCAAAGACTGTTACAAATGCATCCGCGAATGTCCGGTCAAATCCATCCGCATCAAGGACCACCAGGCCCAGATCATCGCGGACGAGTGCCTGCTCTGCGGGCGCTGTGTGGTAGTCTGCCCGCAGAACGCCAAGGAACCGCGAAACGATGTACAAAAGGTGCGCGACGCCATCGCCGCCGGCCGGCGGGTCGTGGCTTCGGTCGCGCCCTCGTTCATCGCCGGTTTTGAGTGCTCGGGCATTGCGCAGTTTGAGGAGCTTCTTCAGAAGCTCGGCTTCGCTGAGGCCCACGAGACCGCACTCGGCGCCTACATCGCCAAGACCGAATACGAGCGCATGGTCGCAAGCGGCGAGCACGACGTCATCATCTCGTCCTGCTGCCACTCGGTGACCCGCCTGATTGAAAAATACTACCCCGACGCGCTCAAATATCTCGCTCACACCCTCTCGCCCATGCTCGCACACGGGCGCTACCTCAAGCAGCAGGACCCCGATTGCTACACCGTCTTTATCGGGCCGTGCATCTCCAAAATCGACGAGGCGGAGCGGTACCCGGGCATGATCGACTGTGTGCTGACCTTTGACGAAGTGGCCGACTGGCTGCGCGAGGAGCACATCGAGCTACCGAAAGACGACAAGCTCGACGGCTCCACGTTCCGCTCGCGCTTTTTCCCGCGTGCGGGCGGCATCCTCGCGAGCATGGACCAGGCCCCCGACTACAAGTATATCGCCGTCGACGGCGTGGAGCAGTGCATCGAGGCGCTGCAGGAGATCACCACCGGCAAGGTGCACCGCTGCTTCATCGAGATGAGCGCCTGCGTCGGCAGCTGCATCAACGGCCCCTCGATTCAGAAAAACCGCATGGGCCGCCTGCGCGCCGAGGGCCGCGTGGACAATTACGCCGCCTGCGCCGCGGCGCCCGGACGCGATTTTGATGCGGCGGTCACATTCCCCATCGGCCGCGATTACGCGCCCGACGAACTCCGGCGCGACTACCCGGGCGAGGCACAGATTCGCGAGATCCTCGCGAGAACCGGCAAGACGCTGCCCGAGCATGAACTCAACTGCGGCTGCTGCGGCTACCCCACCTGCCGGGAAAAGGCCATCGCCGTCTACCAGGGCAAGGCCGACATTGAGATGTGCCTGCCCTACATGAAAGAGCGCGCCGAGTCTTTCTCGAACCAGATCATCAACTCCACCCCGAACGCCATTCTGGCGCTCGACACGGAGCTCAACATCCAGCAGATCAACCGCGCCGCCGAGGGCCTCTTCCAGCTCGACAGCGTCAAGCGGTACATAGGCCGCCCGGTCAGCGAGCTGATGGACCCCTGGGACTTCAACGTCGCCATGGAGGCCGGAAGCGTGCATGAGAAGAAGACCTGGCTTAGCGGAGTGTCGAAGTACGTCGAGCTCTCCATCGTGCACGACGAGGCCCACGGTCTGCTCGTGGCCATCATGCGCGACGTCACCGCGCAGGAGGAGGAAAACGAACATCTGCGCGAGCTGCGCCGCCAGACGGTGGACATCACCGACAAGGTCATCGGCAAGCAGATGCGCATCGTGCAGGAGATCGCCTCGCTTCTCGGCGAGACGACGGCCGAGACCAAAATCGCGCTCAACAAGCTCAAGAACGTGGTCGCCGCCGAGGAGGAGCGCCATGGGGACGCATGACTTCTACATGGAGAGCGGCAATGTCAGCCTCTTTAAAAAGGGCGAGGAGCTCTGCGGCGACATGGTCGAAAAGATCTACCACGACGACGCCTACACCCTGGTTCTGGCCGACGGGCTCGGCAGCGGCGTCAAGGCGAATGTGCTCTCGACGCTGACCTCGAAGATCATCGGCACCATGATGGCCGACGGCCAGCCCATCGAGGACTGTGTCGCGACCATCGTCGAGACGCTGCCGGTGTGCAGCGTGAGGCAGGTCGCCTACTCCACGTTCACCATTCTGCAGGTGCGCCGCAACGGCGACACCTACCTTGTGCAGTTTGACAACCCCGACGCCATTTTGCTGCGCGGCGGCAAACACGTCGACTACCCCAAGCAGGAAAAGCTCATTTGCGGCAAGAAAATTTACGAGAGCCGCATCAAGGCCGAGCTCGGCGACATGTTCATTCTCATGAGCGACGGCGTCATCCACGCCGGTGTCGGCATGCTTTTGAACTTCGGCTGGCAGCACGAAAACGTCGTGCAGTTCGTAGAGGAGAACTACTCTGCCGACATGTCGGCCCAGACCATGGCGGCCGCCCTGTGCGGCGCCTGCAACGATCTCTATGTGCAGCAGCCCGGCGACGACACCACCGTCGCGGTGCTGCGGGTGCGCGAGCGCCAGACGGTCAATCTGATGATTGGCCCGCCGGTCGACAAGGCCGACGACGAGCGCATCATCGGCGAGTTTCTCGCCCTCGGCGGCAAGCACATCGTCTGCGGCGGCACCACCTCGACTCTTGTCGCGCGCCACCTCGGCGAACAGGTCACAACCAGCATCGACTACGTCGACCCCAAGATCCCGCCGATTGGCTACATCAAGGGCATCGACCTTGTCACCGAGGGTGTTCTCACCCTCGGCCATGTGCTCGAGACCGCCAACAAGTACTACGGCCAAAACGATTTTTACACCCAGTGGCGCGACAAGCGCGACGGCGCCTCGCTGATCGCGAAACTCCTCTTTGAGGACGCGACCCACATCAACTTCTACGTCGGGCGCAGCATGAACCCGGCGCACCAGAACCCCGACCTGCCCATCAACCTCGGCATCAAAATGCGGCTGGTCGACGACCTTGTCGACGTGCTGCGCCGCATGGGCAAGCAGGTCACGGCAAAATACTACTAGAGAGAGGGTATCTATGAGATTATTCGATACCGACGTACAGGAACTCAAATACAAAGTGCTCAAAGAGGTCGCCCGTCTCGCGTGGGAGGACCGCCTTGAGGAGTGCTACTACGAGATCCCCAAGACCATCATTCCGGGCCCCGAGTCCTCCATGCGCTGCTGCATCTACAAGGAGCGCGCCATTGTGGAGGAGCGTGTCAAGCTCGCCATGGGCGGCGACAAGTCGAACGAAAATGTCATCGAAGTGCTGCCCATCGCCTGCGACGAGTGCCCGGTCGACCGCATTGTCGTAGGGCCCGCCTGCCGCGGCTGCATCGCGCACCGCTGCCAGAACGCCTGCCCGAAAGGGGCCATCACCATCGTCGACCGCCACGCCCGCATCGACAAGGACAAGTGCATCGGCTGCGGCAAGTGCATCAGCGCCTGCCCCTACAGCGCGATCTACAAGCCCGTGCGCCCCTGCGAGCGCGCGTGCAAAATCAACGCCATCGCCATGAACGACGAGGGCAAAGCGTCAATCGACAATGACAAGTGCATCTCCTGCGGGGCGTGCGTCTACCAGTGCCCCTTCGGCGCGATCGTCGACAAGGCGTATATCCTCGAGTGCATTGATCTGCTGAGAAAGTCGGAGAACAACAAGAAATACAAGACCTACGCCGTCATCGCCCCGTCGATTTCGAGCCAGTTCTCCTACGCGAAAATCGGCCAGGTGGTCTCGGGCATCAAGGCGCTCGGCTTCCACACGGTGGTCGAGGCGGCTCTCGGCGCGGATATGACGGCCGACCGCGAATCTCTCGAGCTCGCCGAAAAGGGCTTTTTGATGAGCTCGTGCTGCCCGTCGTTTGTCAGCTACATCGAAAAGGCGTTCCCCGCGCTTCAGGGCCATATCTCCCACAATCTCTCGCCGATGGCCATGGTTGGTCAGTACATCAAGAAGATCGACCCCACGGCGAAAATCGTCTTCATCGGGCCCTGTACCTCCAAAAAGATGGAAATCAAGCGCGAGACCGTGCGCGATATCATCGACTGTGTCATCACCTTTGAGGAGCTTCAGGCTCTTCTCGACAGTCGCGGCATCCACGCCGAGGACCTGCCGGAGGGTGTGCTGGACAACGCCTCGTACTACGGGCGCATCTTCGCGCGCTGCGGCGGTCTTGCAGACGCGGTCGCCCAGGCGCTCAAGGAGCACGGCATCGGCGAGGAGCAGTTCAAGCTCTCGGGCGTCAGCTGCGACGGCATCGAGGAGTGCAAGCTCGCGCTGCTCAAGGCCAAGGCCGGCAAGCTCGACGCAAACTTCATCGAGGGCATGGCCTGCGTTGGCGGCTGCATCGGCGGCCCCGCCTGCCTTACCCACGGGCCGAAGAGCAAAGCCGACGTCGACAAATACGGCGCCGAGGCCCGTGAGAAGACCATCGCAGACGCCATCGGCGTGCTCAAGACGGTCGCAGATTAGAGCTCACACCATCGAGCGGCCGGATGTCCCTTTCATCACGGAGGTTATTTGATCGTGAATCTTGAAACCGAGCGCCTGGTTCTTCGCCCTTTTGATGAGGGGGATGTGGAGGCCTATCACCGCATCATGTCGGATCTCGAGACGAACCGCTTTCTCCCCTGGTATCCGACAAAATCACTCGACGAGGCGCGCACCATGATGCACGAACGCGCACCCGGAGACGGTGGGTTGCGGTACGCCATCTGTCTGAAAGACGATCTTGTTCCCATCGGCTACGTTCACGTCAGCGGCAGCGACAACCATGACTTCGGCTACGGCCTGCGCCACGAGTTCTGGCACCGGGGCATCGTCACCGAGGCGAGCCTCGCGGTGGTTGACCAGTTGCGAAAGGACGGCCTTGCCTACATCACGGCGACCCACGACGTGAACAATCCCCGCAGCGGCGCTGTGATGCGTAAGCTCGGCATGCACTACTGCTACTCCTACGAAGAGCAGTGGCAGCCAAAAAACATCCCCGTCGTCTTCCGGCTGTATCAACGGAATTTTGACGGCGTCGACCGGGTCTGGCGAAAATATTGGGAACAGTACGAAAACCACTTCATTGAGAAAATAGAGGAGCGGCCCTGAGGGCCGCTCCTCTTTTCTGTTCTTTTTATCGTCTACTCCAGCTCAAACGCGCCGGTGTAGAGCTGGTAATAGGTGCCGCGCTGGGCAATGAGCTGGTCGTGGCTGCCGCGCTCGATGATGCGCCCGTGGTCGAGCACCATGATGGCGTCGGAGTTTCGCACGGTCGAGAGGCGGTGGGCGATGACAAAGACAGTGCGCCCGGTCATCAGGCCGTCCATCCCCTGCTGCACAAGCGCCTCGGTGCGCGTGTCAATGGAGCTTGTCGCCTCGTCGAGAATCATGACCGGCGGGTCAGCCACCGCCGCGCGGGCGATCGCGATCAGCTGGCGCTGTCCCTGCGAGAGATTCGCACCGTTGCCAGTGAGCATGGTGTCATACCCGTCGGGCAGCCGGCGGATGAAGTCGTCGGCGTTGGCGAGCGCCGCCGCGGCCTCGACCTCCTCGTCGGTGGCGTCGAGCCGGCCGTAGCGAATGTTCTCACGCACCGTACCGGTGAAGAGATTCGTATCCTGCAGCACAATGCCGAGTGAGCGGCGCAAATCGCTCTTTTTGATCTTGTTGATGTTGATGCCGTCGTAGCGGATTTTTCCATCGGCGATGTCATAGAAGCGGTTGAGCAGGTTTGTGATGGTCGTCTTGCCCGCGCCCGTCGCGCCGACAAAAGCCACTTTCTGGCCCGGCTCGGCATAGAGCGACACATCGTGGAGCACGGTCTTGCCCTGCTCATAGGCGAAGTCCACCTCCGAGAGCCGCACATCGCCCGTCAGCGGCGTGTAGGTGACGCTCCCGTCCCCATGCGGGTGGCGCCAGGCCCAGGTGCCGGTGCGCTCGGCGCACTCGGCGAGCGTGCCGTCTCTTCCATAGGCCGCGTTGACGAGCGTCACATACCCCTCATCCTGCTCGGGCCGCTCGTCGAGCAGCGCAAAGATGCGCCGCGCGCCCGCGAGCGCCATGATGACGGCGTTGAGCTGCTGGGAAATCTGGCTGATCGGGCGCGAAAAGCTCTTCGAGAGCTGCAAAAACGCCGCGATGGTGCCGAGAGTTACACCCTGGCCGCTGACAGCCAGAAAGCCGCCGAATACCGCCACGAGCACATACTGCAAATTGCCGAGGTTCGCCATGATCGGCATGAGAATATTCGCGTATTTATTTGCCTTGTCGGCACTGTCAAAGAGTTTGTTGTTGAGCTCATCGAAACCGTCTTTCGCCTGCTGCTCATGGCAGAAGACCTTGATGACTTTCTGGCCGCCGATCATCTCCTCAATGTAGCCGTTGAGCGAGCCGAGGTCCTTCTGCTGCTGTACGAAGTACCGGCCGCTGCGCGAGGCGATTTTGCGGCTGACAAAGACCATGCAGATCACGCAGACCACGACGAAGATGGTCATCAGCGCGTCGGTGAAGAGCATGGCAAAGAACACCGCGATCACCGACACCACCGAGGAGAACATCTGCGGCAGACTCTGGGAGAGCATCTGGCGCAGCGTGTCGACGTCGTTTGTGTAGACGCTCATCACGTCGCCGTGGTTGTGGGTGTCAAAGTAGCGGATGGGCAGGCTCTGCATATGGCCAAACAGATCGTCTCGGATGGTCTTGAGCACGCCCTGTGAAATGCCGACCATCAGCCGGTTGTAGCAGTAGGCGCTCAAAATGCCCACCAGATAGACGCAGGCCATTACAGCGAGGGCGCGTGCGAGTCCCGTGAAGACCGGCGACGCCGTGAGCAGCAGCGGGGCGATGTAGTCGTCGACAAGAGTCTTCAAAAACAGCGAACTTGCCACTGTGGCAATGGAGCTTGCAAGGATGCACAAAAGAACCACCGCAAAGCGCAGCGGATAGCCCCGAAAGATGTAGCCGAGCAGCCGCCCGATGGTACCGTCGCGCGGCAGATGGAGCTTGCCTCTGGGTGGATCAGGCCGTCTTGCCATCTTCGTCGCCTCCTCTCGTCTGGGATTCGTAGACCTCACGGTAGATCGCATTGTTTTTCAGAAGTTCCTCGTGGCTGCCAAATGCGGCGACCCGACCGCCCTCCATGACAATGATGTGGTCGGCGTCCTGCACGGAGCTGACACGCTGGGCAATGATGAACTTCGTGGTGTCGGGGATCTCCTCGCGAAAGGCCTTTCGGATGAGGGCGTCAGTGCGGGTGTCGACGGCCGAAGTCGAGTCGTCCAAAATCAGAATCTTCGGCTTTTTCAACAGTGCGCGGGCAATGCACAGGCGCTGCTTCTGGCCGCCGGAGACGTTGGTTCCGCCCTGTTCAATATAGGTGTCGTAGCCGTTGGGCAGCTCGCGCACAAAGCCGTCAGCCTGCGCGAGACGGCATACGCGCACTAGTTCCTCGTCGCTTGCACTCTCGTTGCCCCAGCGCAGATTCTCCTTGATTGTGCCGGAGAAGAGAGTGTTTTTCTGGAGCACCATCGCGACCTCGTTTCGCAGCGTCTCGAGATCGTAGTCGCGCACATTCACGCCGCCCACCATCACGCTGCCCTGCGTGGCGTCGTAGAGCCGGGGAATGAGCTGTACGAGCGTGGTCTTGGATGTGCCCGTGCCGCCGAGGATGCCGACGGTCTCCCCCGATTTGATGTCAAGGTCGACGTCGCGCAGGCAGAGCTTGCCGCCGTCCCCCTTGTAGCTGAAGCTGACATGGTCGAAGCGGACCGAGCCGTCCGGCACGCTCATGACAGGGCTGTCACAGTTTTGCAGGTCACTGCGCTCATCGAGCAGTTCGCCGATTCGCTCTGCGGAGGCGCGCGCCATGGTGATCATGACCAGCACCATCGAGAGCATCATCAGGCTCATGAGTATCTGCATGGTGTAGTTGAACAGGCTCGTCAGCTCGCCGGTCGTGATTTCCGCGCCGACGACCATGCGCGCGCCAAACCACGAGATGAGAAGCATACACGCGTAGACGCAGAACTGCATGAGCGGCATGTTGAACGCAAGCGTCTTCTCCGCCCGGCTGAAGTCGCTGTAGATGCTCTGTGAGACCGCGCCGAATTTCTCTTTCTCGTGTTCCTCGCGCACAAAGCTCTTGACGACCCGAATGCCGAGCAGATTTTCCTGCACAACGGCGTTGAGCTTGTCGTAAGTCTTGAAAACCCGCTCAAAAATGGGGTGCGCGTGGCGGATGATGACATAGAGCCCGACGCCCAGCACCGGGATGACACACAGGAAAATCAGCGAGAGACGCGGGCTGATGCGCACCGTCATCAGCAGCGAAAAGGCCAGCATCAGCGGGCAGCGCACCGCGATGCGAATGATCATCTGATAGGCCTGCTGCAGGTTGCTCACATCGGTGGTCAGACGGGTCACAATGCCGGCCGTGGAATACTTGTCGATGTTGGAAAAAGAGAAGTCCTGCACATGGTGGTACATATCGTGGCGCAGATTTTTCGCAAAGCCTGCCGAAGCGCGTGCCGCCGCGCGGCCTGAAAGCGCCCCGAACAGCAGAGAGAGCATCGCCATGACGGCGAGCAGCACACCCAGCTTTAAAATGTAGTTCATATCTCCCCGGTCAATGCCCTTGTCGATGAGACTTGCCATTGTAAAGGGAATGAGCACCTCGAGCAGCACCTCCACGGCCACAAAGACCGGTGTGAGAATGGAATCTTTCTTGTACTCCCGCACACAGCGGGCCAGTCGTTTGATCATACCAACACTCCTTGATTTGATTGCGCGCCGCTCTCAGCGGCTGAGATTTTTTCGTATTTTGCCAGAGACTGCAAGGAACTGGTCGATCTCCTCGCGTGTCAGCCCATCGGTGAGTATGGCCTCCATCTCCTGCGTCTTGCACTTGTAATTCTCGTGGACATCCCTGGCTTTTTGGGTCGGCACCAGCCTTTTGAGCCGGGCGTCACTCTCCACGCTCTCACGCCGGAGCAGGCCCCCGCCCTCAAGGTCCCGCAAAAAGCGGGAGGCCGTCGAGCGACGGATGCAGAAAATCTCCTCGACGTCGCGCTGATAGAGCTCCCGCTCGGGGTGGTCACACAGAAACCCCATGATCTGACCGCCCATTTCGGTGGCGCCGTCGGGCGGCGGCGCAAGTTCAAACATCTTGCGCCGCATGAGGTTCGACATGGAGCGGATGGCGAAGCCGACTGTGTGTTGTCTGTGCATACCGACACATCCTCTTTCTGTTAGCATGCTAACATTATGCCTCTTTTTCCCCGCGCTGTCAAGGCGTTCGGGGCAAAAAATCAGCGCGGCTTTTTCACCGCGCTGTCCTCTTTCAGATATCCTCTTCGATGTGGTCAAAGTAGGTCAGGAAATTTCCGGTGAGCTGGTTTGCAACCGCCTTGTTGTGATCGATCACCCAGCGGCTGTTCTGTGTCTTAAGCGTGACGCTCACAGTGATTTCCACTCGGCTGTCCGATGTGTTTCGAAGCTGTTCGAGCAAAAGCGAGACCATATACTCCTCAAGCGCCGCGTCGTCAACCTCGCCGTCGCCAAAGGTGGCAAGTGTGTAGTCGATGGTCTGGTCGAGCACTGTGTCCATGATCTTTGTCAGATCAACCGTTTTCACCTTTGCCTCAATGGTCACGGTGTCATTCTCCTGCACAGGCTCTGAGAGGGTGTAGGTAATGCCGGAGAACACCTCCTTGAGCGCCGCCATGAGTTCGTCGTTTTCCAGCGTCGGCTCGGGTAAATTCTCGTAAAACGGCGTATCGTCCGTGCCCACATAGGCGAGTGTGTCCTCCCACTCGCCGCCGATGACGGCATCAAAATAACCCGTGACAACGTCCTGCGGGGGCAGATAGCCCGCATTCGTCGAGCTGACCCCATCGGGCGCGGGTGCACAGGCCGAAACCACACTCAAAAACAGCGCGCAGCACAGTGCTGCCAAGCCCTTTTTCATTGCGCACCCCTCCTCTCCCCGGTAGATACATTATATTGCCACGGCCGGAAAGTGTCAATTCCCCAAAAAGAACCCGGCCTTTCGGCCGGGCTCTCAAATCACATCAGCTCGCAGCAGCTCTCACTTTTTGAACAGTCTCGGCAGTTCCCACTGCGTAGAGCGCATACAGCGGCTCTTCTCCGACAGAGGCAACGTTGCCGCTCACCGCGAGGCAGGAACTCTCAAGCCCAAGACCCGTTGTGAGCTGTTCGGCAAGAGTCTTGAGCGCGTCCTGATCGGCACCCGAGCGCACAACACTTGCGGTGAGTGTCTTCTCCTTTGTGTTGCAGAGCTTGACGATATCGGCCGCAGCCGCGCGGGCCGCCTCGTTGGCGAGCACAACCACCTCGGAGGGGTTTCGTGACAGCACCACCGCATCGAGCGGCAGACCGCTCTCACTCAGAATCTGAGCCATGGCCTCGGCGCCGATTTCACCGGGCGAAAAGGCCTGAAAGCCCACAGCAAGATCCAGCGTGTCGCGCGCGACGTTGTCGATGACGTCAATCGGGCCGATCAGCTTCTTCGCGTCCTCGACAGCTTCCGGTTCGCCGAACAGGTAGAAGCCATCTTCATTGTCATGGTTGTCGACAATGCGCAAGTCGAGCTGGTAGTTGTTCAAAACGCCCTTGACGGCACTGCGCCGCGCAAATTCCAGGCGCACATATTCGCCCGAGAGTTCAAAGTTCCCGTTCTCGGGGTTGACGGTAAAGCACTCCCTGCGGTCCACCGCCGATATTGCCTCGACGAGATATGCAAGGTTGCGGGGTGTCGCCTGGATGGTCACGGCATTGGGGTTCGACTCGTCGGGCGACAGGCTGTCAAAGGGAATCTGCAGCGTCTCAAGCACCTCAAGCAGGCTGTTGTAATCGAGGAAATTCAACTTCATCTCCCGGGTGAGGCTGCTGTAGAGAAATGTCGTTTTCAGTTTGCTCTTCGGGCCGACAATGACAATGTCGCCGTCTATCATATAACTCAGATTGCCCGCGGTCTCCAGCACCTGCTCGAGGGCGTTGACCGGCGAGACCACGTTGAGCGCAACCGTCACCCGATAGGTCTTGCCGAGATAGAGAATCTTTTTGTCCATGCTCTCGGCGAGAAGCGAGAGGATCTCGCGGATGTCCGTGTCGACAAATTCGAGCGACACCACGTCGACCGACAGGCTCCCTGCAGCCTGTACAGCCGGAATCATGCCCGGCAGAGCGGCGCTGCCCGCCACCAGAAGCGCGAGCAGAAGAGCCGCTGCGGCTTTTGCAAAGCGTCTCACGGCGTGCCCTCCTCTCCGGCGGCTGCCGCCTGTATCGGCTCAATCTTGAGCGTTGTGTTGTCGAGCGTCAGCTCGGTATCCTGCTCGGTGCCGTCCGCCCCGGGGCCGGTGAGCACAATGGAGCGTTCACCGATCGACTTGACGGTATACTGCCCGATTGACCGGCCGGCACGCACCTCGAGAATCCCCTCGGAGATCTCGACAAGCGCCGTGCGCTGGCCGTCGAGGCCGGTGGTGTAGACACCCTTGAAGACAATCTCTCCTGTGAGCTCACTCGGGACTGTCACCTTGTCCTGATTCGGCAGGACCTCCACATCGCTGTCGAGACCGCTGCCGGCAAAGGCCTTGCCTCCGGTGAGCACCGAGTCCTTATCAAGTGAGAGCAGCTCGAAGATGCGCCCGCTGAAAAAGAAGATGCCGACCGCCAGTACCACACAGACAGCCGTGACGATCAGCGCAATCTTGACGCGCTTTTCCCGCTTCTGCTTCTCTGTGAGGGCCGGCTTTGGCACATATTCTACGTTTTTCGGAACCTTGGAATTTTTGCGTTTGAACATCACTTATCCTCATATTCGCACGCGGCAAAGCCACGCGGCGTTATTCCGTGTTCTTTTATTTTACCCACTCCGTCAAATTCCGTCAACCGAGACGCGCCATTATTCACAGTTTCGTCACACAACGGGGGCAAATGGCTTCATTCTTCGCTCTTTTTGCATTTCATCCTGCATTTTCAATAAAGTTTTCTTTCAATTTTCACAGTAACTTTCTCTTTTTACGGGTATTTTTCGTGATAAAATGAAATTTTTAATTTCACTGTTGCACAGTCGCACAAATGCTACTATAATATTTCTCATCATAAAGATGTTTATTTTATTTTTTTGTAGGGAGAGATGTAGGATGGCATTGAAAAGCGAGTATCTCAAACGAGTCTATGCGGAGGTTGTTCGCCGCGACGGCAACGAGCCGGAATTTTTGCAGGCGGTGCGCGAAGTGCTCGAGTCGCTCGAGCCGGTCGTCGCGAAGCGCCCCGATCTTGAGCGCTACGGCATTGTCGAGCGCATGGTCGAGCCCGAGCGCATGATCACGTTCCGTGTGTCCTGGGTGGACGACGCGGGCAAGGTTCAGGTCAACCGCGGCTGGCGTGTGCAGTACAACTCCGCCGTCGGCCCGTATAAGGGCGGCCTGCGGCTGCACCCCTCGGTCAACGCCTCGATCATCAAATTCCTCGGCTTCGAGCAGACGTTTAAAAACTCCCTGACCGGTCTTCCCATGGGCGGCGCCAAGGGTGGCAGCGATTTCGACCCCAAGGGCAAGAGCGACATGGAGGTCATGCGCTTCTGCCAGAGCTTTATGACTGAGCTCTACCGCCACATCGGCGAGAACACCGACGTACCGGCCGGCGACATCGGCGTCGGCGCGCGGGAAATCGGCTACCTCTTCGGCCAGTACAAGCGGCTGCGCAACGACTTTGTCGGCGTCTTGACCGGCAAGGGCCTCACCTACGGCGGTTCTCTCGCCCGCAAGGAGGCGACTGGCTACGGCCTGTGCTACTTCGTCAATGAGATGCTCAAATCCAAGGGCACCTCGTTCGAGGGCAAGCGCGTCGTCGTGTCAGGTTCGGGCAACGTGGCGATCTATGCCAACGAAAAAGCCAGCCAGTTCGGCGCAAAAGTCGTGGCAATGAGCGATTCCAACGGCTACATCGTGGACGAAAACGGCATTGACCTCGCTGTCGTCAAACAGATCAAAGAAGTCGAGCGCGGCCGCATCAAAGAGTATGCCGAGCGCGTCAAGGGCGCAAAGTATGTCGAGGGCTGCGCGGGCATCTGGAGTGTGCCCTGTGACATCGCCCTGCCCTGCGCCACGCAGAATGAGCTCGACGGCGACGCCGCAAAGACCCTTGTCAAAAACGGCTGCAAGTTTGTCGCCGAGGGCGCCAACATGCCCTCCACGCCCGAGGCGGTGGAGACATTCCTCTCCAGCGGCGTATACTTCGGCCCGGCCAAGGCGGCAAACGCCGGCGGCGTTGCGACCAGCGGCCTTGAGATGAGCCAGAACAGTCTGCGCCTGTCGTGGACTTTTGAGGAGGTCGACGAGAAGCTGCACGGTATCATGGTCAACATCTATGAGAACGCCTCAAAAGCCGCCAAGGACTACGGCTGCGAGGGCAATCTCGTCGCCGGCGCGAACATCGCGGGCTTCTTGAAAGTGGCCGACACCATGATCGCCCAGGGCGTCGCCTACTGATATCTTAATATCCACAGGCGCCAGATCAAAAGATCTGGCGCCTGTTTCTATTGAGAAAGGCACCCGGGATGTATATAATAGTGGCAACGGCACACTCTGACGCTGAGGAGGGGATACGGTTGAGACGGCCACAGAAAAAATTTCTGCTGCATGACATTGCGCTGACACTTGTCATCGCGGGAATGGCCACTGGAATCGGCTGGCTCTTCCGGCTTCTCTCCTTTCCCGAGGTGAATGTCGTGGTCCTCTACATCCTCTCCGTCATTCTCACCGCCCGGTTTACTTCCGGTTACACATTCGGTGTTGCCGCCGCTGTCTTTGCAACCCTCTCTTTTAACTATTTTTTCACAGCGCCCTTTTTCACCCTCTCTGTCTATGACCTGAGCTACCTGATCACATTCGCTGTCATGACGCTCACCTCCCTCATCACAAGCGCTCTCACCACCAAGGTCAAACAGGCCGCTCTGGAGGCGCAGCGCAGGGAGTTTGACACAGCCGTTCTCTACCGCCTGACCAGCAATCTGACCGATGCGGAGGATGTCGGCGCTATTGCGCAAATTGCAGTAGCTGCTGTCAGCGAGGCCATGGGGTGCCGGGCGGGATGTCTGTGCTGTGGGGAAGACGGCAGACCCGAGGCGAGTTTTCTTCAGCAGCGCGCGCCAGGCGATACCGTGCGCCGCGGCACAGACGCGCAGGCCCTGCTTGAACGGCTTGCGACAACAAGCGGTCCCTGCGAGGGCGAGGAATTTTTTGACTGGCCCATTCGAGCGAGAGAGACTCTCCTCGGAGTCATCCGCATTCCCCGTGAGACGGCTGAGCATATCACCGGCGAACAGGAACGTCTGCTGCGCTCTATGATCGAGAGCATCTCTCTTGCCATGGATCGTCTTCGCATTGCCCGAGAGCGCATCCGCTCCCGCGAGGAAATGGCCCAGGAGCGCTATCGCGGCAATCTTCTTCGCGCCATCTCCCACGATCTGCGCACTCCCCTCTCCGGCATTATGGGCACGAGTGAAATGCTCATGCATATGACCGATCGGGATGACCCCCGCTATGACATGGCCCAGGGGATCTACCGGGAGGTTGAATGGCTGCATGCACTGGTTGAAAACATACTCAATCTGACGCGTTTGCAGGACGGGCGACTGGTTCTGAACAAGCAGCCCGAGGCCGTTGAGGAGGTCATTGGAGCCGCGCTTTCCACCATTGGGAAACGGGCACCCGATCGGGAGATCACAGCGGAAATCCCCAGCGACGTCCTCTATGTGCCCATGGACATCCACCTGATTTCCCAAGTGCTCGTCAATCTGCTTGACAACGCTCTTAAACACACGCCGCAGGGTGAAATCAAAATCACAGTGCGCGAGGACTGTGTCAATCATCTTGCTGTCTTCACGGTTGCCGATCGCGGCAGTGGAATCAGCGCTGCTGATCTGCCACATATTTTTCAAATGTTTTACACATCCAAATCCCGCGGACCCGATGCGCAGAGAGGAGTCGGATTGGGTCTTGCCATCTGTGAGTCGATCGTGACAGCTCACGGCGGGACGATCACCGCCGGGAACCGTACCGACGGCTCCGGTGCGGAATTTACCTTTACTCTGCCACTGGAGGACAAAGACAATGCAAAGCAGTAAAGAAACCATCCTCGTCGTAGAGGACGACACGCAGATTCGCAGCTTCATCTGCTATGCACTGAAGCAGGAGGGATTCTCCTGTATGACAGCCGGCACTGCACAGAGCGCCCTTTCCCAGCTTGTCTCACAGCCGGTCGATCTGGTACTGCTCGATCTGGGACTGCCCGATTTTGACGGCATGGAAGTGATCCGAAAGGTTCGCGAGTGGTCAGAGGTTCCCATTCTTGTGGTATCCGCGCGCGACCAGGACCGCGAGAAAGCTGCCGCACTCGACGCCGGCGCCGACGACTATTTGACAAAGCCTTTCTCTGCAACGGAACTGCTCGCGCGAATTCGTGTCGCACTGCGCCACCTCCACCGTGCATCTGCCGGCACTTCGCAGGCCATGCTCTGTGTGGGAGGGCTGTGTATGGACTTCAGTCGTCACCTTGTCACGCTCGACGCAGCGCCGCTCCACGTCACGCCGCTGGAGTACAGTCTTCTGGCTCTTTTTTTCAAAAATATGGGAAAGGTGCTGACTACTCAGTACATCCTCCGGGAGATCTACGGGGTTGGCTATGGGACCGATACACAGGCTCTGCGCGCCCTGATGGCCGGGCTGCGAAGAAAAATTGAAAAGAATCCGGCCAGTCCCCGCTACATCCTCACCGAAATCGGCGTCGGGTATCGGCTTGTGGACGAATGATATCGGACAGCAGCCGCTTCGCAAAAGCGAAGCGGCTGCTGTCTTCTTGACAGGTCTCGAGCAGCTTATGTCTCACTCACACATTCTCACAGCTTTCTCACACCATTGTCCCTGTCTCTCACACCGTCTTCACGGGAGATGCTCTATGATAAGTCCATAAGAAAAAAGCTTCAGGGAGGCTTATCACCATGCAAATTGTTCATACCACAGAGATTCAGGAACTTGACGCGCTCTGCGCGGCAATCAGAGAATATGCCCAAAGAGGAGACCTTGAAAAAGGGGAGCAACTCGCTACCGAGGCCATGGGAAAACATCCCGATGCGCCGCAGCCACACAATCTCTACGGCGTTCTCCTGGAGAAAAAGGGCGACCATTGTTCCGCTATGAAACACTTTCGTGCAGCGGATGCACTCGATCCCTCCTACCGCCCGGCGCGGCAGAACCTTGAGAGTTTTGGCACCTTCTTTTCGCATGGGCGGCTCGCCTTTGACGAGAGCGACTGCCCGCAGGACCTGTCTTGCGACTACGTTGTCGTACGCGATGCACGCGGAATTGGACATGTCGTGAGAAAGGGCCTAAGATGATGCTGTTTCACAGGGGAACTCACCGCAACTACACGGTCATCGCGGGTTGTGGCAGACTGGGCGCGCATCTCGCCGATACGCTCAGTGGACGAGGGGAAAACGTCCTGGTCATCGACTCGAACCAGAACGCCTTTCGCCGGCTCTCCTCCTCCTTTGGCGGGTTGGTTCTCACCGGTGATGCGACCGATCTCGACATCCTGCACGAGGCCCGTATAAGCGATGCGGTCGCTGTGCTGGCCGTGACCGGCAGCGACAATGTCAACATCATGATCTCTCAGCTCGCGCGGGAGCGGTTCGGTGTAAAAAAAGTCATCGCGCGGCTGTATGACCCCGACTGCGCGCGCATCTGCCGGGAATTCGGCATCGCGGCAGTCTGTCCCGCCGCGCTCTCTACCGGGCAGATTGTCGATATCCTCTTCGAGCTGTCTGAATCTGCTTTAGAGCCGCATGGGGAGGGAATTGCGTGAAGCGGCACATTCTGCTGATCGGCGGCCGAGGCAAAGCAAAAGCTCTTGCCCAGTCCCTCCTGCGGCGTGGTTGCCGGGTGACCGTCATCAATGAGTCTGTCGATGACTGCCACATGCTCGCCCAGGTAGAGCGGCTCAACGTCATCCACGGGGATGGCACAAAACCTCATGTCCTTGAGGACGCCGGTGCAGCACAGGCCGATCTTGCCGTTGCACTTACATCACAGGATGAGGCCAACCTGCTCATCTGCGAGCTGTGCAAGAGACTGTTCGGTGTCAGTAAGACCATCTCTCTGCTCTGCGATCCCAAAAAGACTGACTTTTTTTATCAAATGGGCGTCGACCATGTTGTCTGTGCCGTTTCAGCCGTCACGGCAATCATGGAACAGCAGGCATTTGTCGGAAAAATTGCGAATACTCTCCCCATTGGCGCGGAACAAATCCAAATTGCCGAGGTTCCCATATCCGGCGGGGCACCAGCTGTCGGAAAAAAACTCTGGGAAATCAATCTGCCGCGTGATGTCGTCATCGGCTGTATTCTAAGGGGAGACAGGGCCATGATACCTCGCGGTGACACGGTGGTCTTATCGGGTGATATGCTGGTGCTGATTTCGAGCAATGGCCAGGAACTGGCGGCCATTCGGGAATTGACCGGCCGATGAGCGGGCAAATATGGCACTTTCTGGCCATCTCGGTTATAGCAAGTTCATGGTTTCTGTTCGCCGCATCTCCTCTCACTCTGCCTCTCTTCCCGAGCGGTACCGTCTTTGCACCCATTTACTTTCAGCGGGCGCAGGCGTATCGCTCGGCATTTTGACGCGTCCGCACAGGTTCTGTGAGAGCTCCCCTGTCGGCGTACGGAGGTTTGCCTTTCAACAGGAAAATACCGTTGCTGGTCGGTATGCGGTCTCTTCCGATCCCGAGAATCGTTCTGGTGAATTCTACCTTGTCTTGTGGACACCCTATACTGAGAAATGCTATAATGGTGACAGACTGTACAACAACTTTTAAGGAGATTGGACAAGTGGAACGTATCACCGCCGACCATATTGAAGAATACGAGGCTTTTCTCGCCGCCCATCCCAAGGGCCACTTCATGCAGAGCGTCAAGTGGGGCAAGGTCAAAACCGCCTGGCGGCAGGAGATCCTTGTGCGCCGCGACGCCGAGGGGCGCATCGCGGGGTCGCTTGCGCTGCTCATCCGAAAGGTTCCGGGCATGCCCTGGACCATGATGTACTGCCCGCGCGGCCCGGTCTGCGACATTCACGACCGCGAGATGCTCGCGGGGCTCGTCGCCGACGCGCGGGAGCTCGCGAAAGTACACCACAGCTATGAGCTCAAAATAGACCCCGACGTCGCCGTGACCGACGCCGCTTTTGTCGAGGCGCTGCGCTCGCTCGGCTTTACGCAGAAGCAGACCGGCAAGAACTTTGAGGGCATTCAGCCAAAATTTGTCTTTCGGCTGAATGTCGAGGGCAAGACCGAGGATGAGGTCATGGCCCTGTTTCACTCCAAGACCCGCTACAACATCCGCGTGGCGATCAAAAACAACGTCACCGTGGAGATCGGCGGCCGCGAGGATCTCAAAAAATTCTACGAGATCATGCTCGAGACCGGCATGCGCGACAACTTTGTCACCCGGTCGCTGACCTATTTCGAGACCATGTACGACGCGCTCGGCGAGAACTGCCGGCTCTATGTGGCGCGCTACGAGGGGGAGATCATCGCGGGCACGCTCGCCATCTGGTACGGCGACAAGGTCTGGTATCTCTACGGCGCCTCGAGCAACGCCCACCGCAACGTCATGCCGAACTACCTGCTCCAGTGGGCCATGATCCGCTGGGCCATCGAAAAGGGCTGCCGCATCTACGATTTTCGCGGCGTGTCGGGGGACCTCGACGAGAGCAACCCCCTCTATGGCCTCTACCGCTTCAAAAAGGGCTTCAACGGCGACTTTGTGGAGTTCGTCGGGGAGTTTGATCTGATTCTCAACAACTTCGCCTACTTTGCCGTTGAGAAAGGGCAGAAAGTGTACAAGAAGATGATCAAGACCGTCTACAAAATCAAAAACCGGGACAAGGCGGTCCGAAAATAGACAGACATGGGGAGTGATTGGATGAATCGCCTGGTGGTCAAGCGGGAGGATCTCGCCGCCAACATCGGCATTGTGCGTGAGGCCGTGGGGCAGACGCCCATCATCGGCGTGGTCAAGGGCGACGGCTACGGCCTGTCGGCTGTCCCTTTCGCTAGGGAGCTACTGCAAAACGGTGTGACAACGCTTGCGGTCAGCCGCGTGGAGGAGGCCGTCGAGCTGCGCGAAAACGATATCGAGTCGGAGATTCTCGTCATGTCGCCGACCTCGCTCGAGGGCGAGGCGCAGAAGATCATTGACTATCGCCTGACCGCGGCGGTCGGGTCGCTCGCAGGCGGAATTCTCCTCAACAACCTCGCCGCGGCAAAAAATGTCCGCGTCAAGGCGCATCTCAAGCTCGACACGGGCTTTGGACGCTACGGCTTTCTGCCCGAGGAAACGGACAAGCTCATCGACCTTGTGCAGTCGTTTACCCATGTGGATGTCACGGGCGTCTTCTCGCACTTCTCCTCGTCGTTTGAGCGCAAAAAGAAGACGGTCAGCGCCCAGCTCACCCTCTTTCTCGACATGGTCAAAAAACTCAAGGACGCCGGTATCGACCCCGGTGTGCAGCACATTGCGAACTCCTGCGCGGCGCTGCGCTTTCCCGAGACGCGCCTGTCGGCCGTGCGGGTCGGATCGGCTTTTCTCGGCCGCCTGCCGGTGAAAAACAGATGGAAGTTGCGGCGCATCGCCTGGCTCGAGTGTGAGCTCGACGAGGTACGCCACCTGCCCGCGGGCCACAACATCGGCTACACCAACATCTACAAGACAAAAGCGGTGACCAAAACTGCCGTCGTCACGCTCGGCTACGGAGACGGGCTCGGCGTTGAGAAGTCGAAAGACGCCTTTCGCTTTATCGACAAGGTCCGCTATACCTGGAAGAGCGTCAAGCGCTTCCTCCGGCGGCACAACGAGCTCTGGTGCACTGTCGGCGGCAAGCGCTGCTACACGGCCGGGCGGCTGGGGCTTACCAACACGGTGGTCGATGTGACCGGCGTTGAGTGCAAGCCGGGCGACGTCGCCCGCTTCGAGTGCAACCCTCTTCTCATCTCGCAGCGCGTGGAGCGGGTCTATGAGTAAGACGCCGCTGTACGATCTGCTTGTCGACTACACAAAAAAGACCTCGGTGCGTCTGCACATGCCGGGCCATGGCGGCCAGCTCCACGAGGCGATGAAAGTGCTCTCCACCATCACGCCTTTCGATGTGACCGAACTGCCCGCAACCGACAATCTCTACGCCCCCGGCGGCCCGATCGCCGAGGCCGAAGAGCTCGCGCGAGAGCTCTTCGGCTCGCGCGTGAGCGTCTTCTGTGCGGGCGGGGCCACGCTGGCCCTGCAGACGGCGCTGCTGCTCGCCGGCGGCGAGGGCGCGGCGCTTCTCGTCGACCGGCGCTGCCACCAGTCGGTCTTTCACGCCATGGCACTTCTCGATCAGCACCCGCACTGGCTCTATCCCGAGGGGGACGATCCCTGCGCCCAGGTGCTGAGCGCGCAGGCGCTCGAGTCGCTCGCCGCGGCCCATCCCGAGGCGAGCGCGGTCGTTGTCACCTCGCCGACCTACTACGGCGTGCGCAGCGACATCGCCGCTCTCGCCGACGTCGCCCACCGCCACGGCATGGCTCTCGTTGTGGACAACGCCCACGGCTCGCATCTGATCGCCCTTGGCGGGGGCGAACTCCACCCCATCCGGCAGGGTGCCGACTATGTCATCGACTCAGCCCACAAGACGCTGCCCGCACTGACAGGGGCCGCCTATCTGCACGCGAACGCCCCCTGCACGCCGCAGAGCTGCAAGGCGGCAATGGCGCTGTTTGGCTCGACGAGCCCCTCCTTTCCCATTCTGGCGTCTCTCGATCTGGCCCGCGCCTTTCTCGCCGACCGACCGCAGGCCTTTGAGCGGCTGCGCGGCCTGATTCTCGATCTGCGCGAGCTGCTCGAGTGCGCGGCGGGGCTGTGCTTTGACTGCGGCGGCTATGAGAGCGAGGGCGCGCGGCTTCTCGACCCACTGCGCATGGTTCTCCGTCTGCCGGGCCGGGCAAAAGAACTCTTCTCGGAGCTTTCGCGGCGCGGCATCCGCTTTGAGATGGCCGACCGCGACCACCTCGTCGGCATCCCGTCGGCGCTGCTCGAAGAGGACGCGCTTCTCACAGCGGGGCGTGCGGTCATGGAGGTTGCGGCAAAGCTCCCCGCCACGGCGGACTCCGTCTCTTCCTCCATGCTGCAATTTGAGACAATTTACTCGCCGCGAAAGGCTGTTTTTTGCGCGAAGAAAGTGGTACAATTGAGCCAGAGCGAGGGGCTTATCGCCGCCCAGATGCTCACCCCCTACCCACCCGGCGTACCGGTCATCTGTCCCGGCGAGCGCATCACCGGCGACCTCATCCGGGCATACGGGGACACGGTGGGGACCATAGAAGTGATTTCCCAACCATAAAGGAGGTAACTACATATGAAACTTGTCATGGCAATTGTCAACAACGACGACAGCTCGGCCGTCTCGAGTGCCCTGACCAAAGAGGGCATTCAGGTGACCAAGCTCGCCACCACCGGCGGCTTTCTCATGGCCGGCAACACCACGTTCTTAATCGGTGTGGACGACGATAAAGTCGAGCAGGTCATTGAGATCATCGGCAAGATGGGCAAAAAGCGCAAACAGGTTGTCCCCTCCTCGGCCTCTTACGGCATGGGGCTCTACACCTCGTTCCCGGTGGAGGTCACCGTGGGCGGCGCTACGGTCTTTGTGCTCGACGTCGAGCGCTTTGAGAAGCTGTAAGATGCCTCGTGATTTCGCGACTGTGGTCGGCAACGAGGCCGCGGTGTCGGCGCTTCGCAGCGCCGTCTCCGGCGGCCGGTCCGCCCACTCCTATCTGATCGCGGGCAGCGCGGGCAGCGGCAGAAAGACCCTGGCGGTCGCGTTTGCCGCTGCCCTTTTTTGCCGCGGCGGCGGCGCGCTGCCCTGCGGGGAATGTCCCCAGTGCCGCAAGGTCTTCGCGGGCCAGCACCCGGATCTGAGCTGGGTGCGCGGCACGGGTGAGACCGGCACCATCAAGGTAGACGCCATCCGCGAGGCGCGCCTTGCGGCCTACACTCTGCCGAACGAGGCCGACTGGAAGCTCTGCGTCGTCGACGGCGCCGAGCAGATGACCGAGGCCGCGCAGAACGCGCTGCTCAAAATTCTCGAGGAGCCGCCTGCGAGCGCCAAGTTTCTGCTGCTCTGTGAGAATCCGACAAAGCTGCTGCCCACGGTGCGCTCGCGCGTGATCTCCCTGCGCACCACGGCGCCGGCCCACGGCGACGCCGTCGCCTTTCTCACCGAGCGCTGCCCCGACAAGAGCCCGGTCGACATCGACGCGGCGCTGCGCCTGTCGGGCGGCTATCTCGGCGGAGCGCTCGCCCTGCTGTCGGACGACGGCGCGCTCGGCGACCTTGATCTCGCCTTTGAGGCGCTCGACGCCCTCTCAGGGACAAGCCTCTACGACGCCTGCAAGCTGCTGGCCGCAAAGGCGGCGAACCGTAAGTGCCTGCTCGCTCTGCTCGACGCGATGGGGCTGGTGCTGCGCGATGTCATGCTGCTGCGCGCCGGCGCAAAAGCTGCGTCGCTGACGCTGAGCGCCCGCGCGCGCGACATCTCGTCGCTTGCCATGAAATTGACAAATCAAAGCGCCTCCAATATAATGGACAAGATGGCGAGCGCCCGCGCCGCCGTCATGCAAAACGCGTCGGTTCCCCTCACGGCGCTCAACCTGTTTTTACAATGTTGGGAGGAAATCCATTGATCAAGGTCTGCGGTATCCGCTTTAAAAAGGTGGGCAAGGTCTACTACTTCGATCCCGGCGACATCGACCTCGCCGCGGGCGATTTTGCCATTGTCGAGACATCCCGCGGGGTGGAGTTCGGCGAGGTCGTCATGGGCGTTCGCGAAGTGGGCGACGACGAGGTCGTCCAGCCCTTGAAGCCCATTGTACGCCGCGCAAACGAGGCCGACTACAAGCGCCTGCGCGACAACAAGCAGCGCGAGGAGTCCGCTTTCTCTATGTGCCAGAAAAAGATCGCGCAGCACAAGCTCGACATGAAGCTCATCGACGTGGAGTACGCCTTTGACTCCAATAAAATTCTCTTCTATTTCACCGCCGAGGGCCGGGTGGACTTTCGGGATCTGGTCAAGGATCTCGCCTCGGTCTTCCGCACCCGCATCGAGCTGCGCCAGATCGGCGTGCGCGACGAGGCGAAGATGGTCGGCGGACTCGGCATCTGTGGGCGGCCCTTCTGCTGCTCGACCCACCTGGGTGAATTCCAGCCGGTGTCCATCAAGATGGCCAAGGAGCAGGGACTCTCTCTGAATCCGGCCAAGATCTCGGGCACCTGCGGGCGGCTGATGTGCTGTCTGAAGTATGAGCAGGAGGCCTATGACGATCTTCTGCGCATCACGCCGAAGCCCGGTGCCATCGTCAAGACGCCGAATGGGCGCGGGGTGGTGCTCGACACGAATCTGCTTCGCGGCAAGCTCAAGATCAAGCTGCAGGGCAGCGACGCACCGGCCCAGTACTACTCGGTAAAAGACATCTCTCTGGTCAAAGACGGTGTGGTCAAGGTCGACAAAAAAGAGCTCTCCGCGCTGCGTGAGCTCGAGCGGAACTGAAACAAAACGCAAAAATCCCCGGTGCGAAATTGCACCGGGGATTTTCATATTCCAAGATCACTGGTATGGGAGCGCATCGCCTGCGCACGGGCGGCTACGATTCAAGCGGTGTGCCGCAGCGCGGGCAAAACGCATACCCCTCTTTGAGCTTTTTGCCGCACTTGGGACAGGTCTCTACCGCCCTGGAGAGCATCGCGCCCGGCGGCATGTCGGTGGGCGCAGGCGGCTCGTGCACCGGCACTGCCGGTTCAGATGATGAAATGGGGGCGGGTTCCGCCGGTCTCTGCATTGGCTCGCTCGCGGCAAGCGGCACGGCCACGGGTTCCGGCAGCTTGCCGTCCGGCACTGGCGTGGCGTGCGGCGGTGCGGCCGCGGGTTCCGGCGGCCTCTGTTCAAGCGCGCAGCCGCAGCGCCGGCAAAAGCGTGCGTCCGGCAAAAGCTCTGCGCCGCAGCTTGTGCAGTGGGCAACCACACCCGGCGACAGCTCACCGGCAGCTTCGTCTGCGGGGGCGGCAGGCGGCTCGATGACCTGCTCTCCTTTCGGCGGCAGAGCATGGGGCACAATCACGTCGTCGCCGGTTTGTGACGGCTGTTCCCTGTCCGCGCGATCGCCGGGCCCCAGCGGGCAGCCCGAGATGGCACAGCCGTCGTTTTTCTCCCAGCAGTCGTGGTGATACATCACATGACAACTCGGGCAGAGAACAATCAGTCTCGTCTTGTCAAACGGTCCGCCGCACAGCGGGCAGATCGGCTCAAAGCTCGTTTGCATTTCCAGTCACTCCATTCTCCACGTTGTAAATTCCCCTGACCAGGACATTCTCACAGTCCATGAGCAGCTTGTCCACCGCATAAACGATCTGTTCCTCATAGTCCTGCCAGAAAATTACCCAATTTCTGTAGAAGACGTCGTCCTCATAGGGATCGCCGCCCTGCGTCCACGCCTGGTATCCCTTGGAGTGGAGCATTTTGTGGAAATTTTCCGGCATGGACTCGGCGAGAGATTCAATTCGGTCGAAGCGGTACGATTCGATATACTGCCCGAAGCCTGAGTCATTTTGTACAAATTCATTTGCCTCCTTGAGTCCCTTACAGTACCCCAGAAGCACCTGCTCGGCGTCGAAATACCAGCCTCCCCGGCAGTCCTCCTCAAAAATCCATCGAAAATCGGCAACCGTGTCGAAATATTCTTCAATTTTTTTATAATACGCGATATTTCCCTGTTGCATCTGCTGTAAATCTGATTTCAGTTTGGAAACAGACTTCGCAAATTCCAGATCGCTTGACAGAAATTCCGCGGAGAGTCTGTCATACTTTGCAAAAATCTCATTAAATTTATGCAGGAGGCCCCCCTCGCTGTACTGTTCAGCCTGCATAATCTGGGCATACAGGCAGAGATCAGCGGCAAACTCATACTCCCCCATGAGCTCAAAAATGTCCTCAGAGGTTTCAAAATGGCCCGTCCGAAGCAGCGCACAGCCCTGCTCATACGCCTCGGGGAAGAGCAGCTCCTCAAATTCTTCCATGACGCCGCACTCCTGTTTTCCCTGTGCGAGCGGGCGCATTCTGTCAAAGGAGACAAGGGCTGTGCGATAATTTTTCTTTTTGAGCGACTTCTGTGCACCGGCGTATGTCGCGTAAAAATCGGCGTTTTCCCTGTCGGGATTTTCGGCGGCCAGCTGCTGCATTGCATCCCAGTCGCGTGTCTCAAGACAGCGCTTGAGTTCCCGATCAAAACGTCTGGGGGCAGAAAAGACCGTCATAGCCAGAACGCCCGCAATGAGCAGCAGCGCCGCAAGACTCACGACCGCAACAGCGATGATCGTCTTTCTCTGCCGGAACACCGGCTGCTGCGCTCCGCAAAACGGGCAATAGGTACCGCCCGGAATCTTCTTTTTACAGCTTTGGCACTTCATTCTTTCTCCCCCCATCTCTTTTTAATATTATATCAATTTTTAAAAGACGTTGCAATCTCATTCTGCTACGTAAAAAAGCCGCCCTCCGGGCGGCTTTTTCTACAGCAGCTTTTGCAGCTCTTTTATAATCTGCTCCGGCGTCTCGTCGTAGCAGTCAAAACGAAAGGGCAGCCCCATGGACTCGTACTTTTCCCGACAGAGCTTGCGAAAGGGCAGAAGCTCGATCGACTCGACGCAGGGGTGGCGCTCGCGCACCCGGCCGAGGGCGCGCACATTCTCCGCTGTGTCGTTAAAGCCGGCGACAATCACCTGTCTCAGCCTTGTTGCAATGCCGCGCGCATCGAGCAGCGTGAGAAAGCGTTCGACATCGTCGAGGCCGCAGCCGCAGTATGCGCGGTAGTCGGCGTCAGTCGTCATCTTGTAGTCGAGCAGCACATAGTCGGTCACGTCAAGCAGCGCCTCGACCTGCGCCCCCGCGAGGCACCCGCTCGTGTCGAGCGCGGTGTGGATGCTCTCCCCGTGACAGAGCGTGAAGAGCTCGCGGGTGAAATCGGCCTGGCAGAGCGCCTCGCCGCCCGAGACCGTGACGCCGCCCGACTCGCCGAAGTAGGGGCGCCAGCGCCGCACCCGCTCGAAGAGCTCCTGCGCCGTCATGACCGAGCCGCCTGCGAAATCCCAAGTGTCGGGGTTGTGGCAGTAGGCGCAGCGCAGCGGGCAGCCCTGCAAAAACACCACCGCGCGCACGCCCGGCCCATCGAGCGTGCCGAGAGACTGAATGGAGTGAACCCGCCCTGTCATCACAGCGCCGTGTGAAAAGTGCGGCTGATGACCTCGCGCTGCTGCTCACGCGAGAGCTTGTGAAAGTTGACCGCATAGCCAGAGACGCGAATGGTGAGGTTCGGATACATGGCCGGATTCTCAAAGGCCTCGATCAGGGTCTGGCGGTTGAGAACATTGACGTTGATGTGGTGGGCCATCTGGGAGAAGTAGCCGTCGAGAATGGCAACGAGATTGCCCGGCCGCTCATCCTCCCTGCGGCCGAGTGCGTCGGGCGTCAGAGTAAAGGTGTTTGAGATGCCGTCGCGGCAGCAAGCATAGGGCAGTTTCGCGACGGAGTTGAGCGATGCGAGTGCGCCGTTTTGCTCGCGGTTATGCATGGGGTTCGCCCCGGGCGCAAAGGGCTCCCCCTGCGCGCGGCCGTCCGGCGTGGCGCCGGTCTTTTTGCCGTAGACAACATTGGAAGTGATGGTGAGCGCCGAGAGTGTGTGAATCGCTCCGCGGTAGGCGGGCGTGCGGCGCAGCTCGGCAATCATATCCTCGAGAATGCTCTTTGCAATCCGGTCGACGCGGTCATCGTCGTTGCCGAATTTCGGGAAATCGCCCTCAGTGGCAAAGTCGACGATCAGCCCTCTCTCGTCGCGCACGGGGCGGACTTTCGCATACCGGATGGCCGACAGGGAGTCGGCCAGCACCGACAGCCCCGCGACGCCAAAAGCCATAAAGCGGGTGACGTCCGTGTCGTGAAGCGCCATCTGCGTCTTCTCGTAGGCGTATTTGTCGTGCATATAGTGGATGACGTTCATGGTGTTGACATAGAGCCGGCAGAGCCACTCGCGGTAGACATTCAGCCGCTCGCAGACGCGCCCGTAGTCGAGCACCTCGTCGGCGCAGACCTCCATCTGCGGGCCGAGAGCAGTGCCGGTCATGTTGTCGCGCCCGCCGTTGAGCGCAAGCAGCAAAAGCTTCGGCAGATTGCACCGCGCGCCGAAGAACTGCATCTGTCGGCCGACCTGCATGGCGGAGACACAGCAGGCGATGGCATAGTCGTCGCCATAGATGGGCCGCATGAGATCGTCGTTTTCATACTGAATCGAGTCGGTGTCGATTGACACTTTTGCGCAGTAGCGCTTGAACGGCTCGGGCAGCGCTTTCGACCAGAGAATGGTCAAATTCGGCTCGGGGGCCGGGCCGAGGGTGTAGAGCGTGTTGAGAAAGCGGTAGGAGCTTTTGGTGACGAGTGTGCGCCCGTCGTCCGCCATGCCGCCGACCGCCTCGGTGATCCACATGGGGTCGCCGCCGAAGAGCTCGTTGTACTCGGGCGTTCTCAGATGGCGCGCCATGCGCAGCTTCATGACAAAGTCATCGATAAGTTCCTGCGCGCCGCTCTCGTCGAGAAGCCCGTCGCGGATGTCGCGCGCAAGGTAGATGTCAAAAAAGCTCGACACCCGCCCGAGACTCATCGCGGCGCCGTTTTGCTCCTTGATGGCGCCGAGATAACCGAAATAGGTCCACTGGATGGCCTCGCGCGCGTCGCGCGCCGGGGCGCTGATATCATATCCGTAGAGGGCCGCCATCTCCTTGAGCTTGCCTAGAAAGGCGATCTGCTGAAAGAGCTCCTCCGACAGGCGGATGGAGTCGGCGTCCATCGTGCCCTCGCCGAGCGCCGCCTTGTCGCGGCGTTTGCACTCGATCAGCCGGTCAACGCCGTAGAGCGCGACGCGGCGGTAGTCGCCGATGATGCGCCCTCTCCCATAGGCGTCGGGAAGCCCCGTGATGATACCGCAGTGGCGCGCGGCGCGCATCTCGTCGGTGTAGACGCGAAAGACGCCGTCGTTGTGGGTGGTGCGGTACTGAAACTCGTCTTCAATCTTCTGCGAGAGCTCGTACCCGTAGGCCTCACAGGCTGCGCGGGCCATGCGGATGCCCCCGAAAGGATTGACGCCGCGCTTGAGCGGGCGGTTGGTCTGAAGCCCCACAATGAGTTCGCGCTCGCGGTCGAGATAGCCCGGGCGATAGCTCGTCAGAGACGAGACCGTGCTCGTGTCGATGTCGAGCACACCCCCGAAAGCCCGCTCGGTCTCAAGGAGCTTTTGCAGCTTGTCCATCAGGGCCGATGTGCGCTGTGTGGCCCCCGAGAGAAAGCTCTCGTCGCCCTCGTAAGGCGTGACGTTTTTTGCAATGAAATCGCGCACGTCGATCGTGTCGCACCATGCGCCCGGATGAAACGTCTCCCATGCCTGCTGTCTCATTGATACTCCTCCCTCTCTCGCCGTGAAACGGCTCTGGCCAAAACAAAAGGGCAGTCTCACCCTGTCGGTGAAACTGCCCAGACGGTCGGCCGGTTATCGTTTCGCACTTCCCTGTGGTAATCCACATGTTCCGTCAGCGGCGCGAAACCTCTTGCTGTGTCTTCAGTATACCGGACGCAGCTCCCTCTGTCAAACGTCAGATTGACCGAATCTGACCGCCGGATCGCCGCATTCTTCGTCAGTGAGCAACAGCTTGGAGAAGTCGCACTTCTGCTTTTCCCCCAATTCGCTGACCGTGTCGTTGTAATAGGAGCGCAGCCACTCGTATTTGGCGCGCACACGGTCGCCGGACGGATTGGCGCCTGCAATCAGCTCGCGGACATCCTCGATGCCGCACAGGCCGTCGCCGCTGTCATGGGAACGCAGAATGTCGCCGCGTGCGCCGCACATCTTGAACGTGCCCGGGAGATAGTCGACGTAGTAAAAACCATCCGCATCTTTTCTGAAGTCCTCATACTCAAACTGAACCCATTTGCCGCGGTAGGTGGCAAGGCCGCTTGCAAGAACCTCAGGGCGCACAATACAGCGCGGGTAGATGGCGCAGTTCTCCTGCAGCTCATAGGCCTCGACGAGCGCCGGGCCGAAGACGATGTTGTCTCTGTGATAGAGCTCTCCCTCGGCGATGGCTCCCCGCAGCAGAATGCCCTCTTTCAGGGCCATGCTTGTCAGGACTTTGACCACCGAGGTCAGCTTGTGGAAGCAGGAGCTTCTCCGCCTCGGAACCGAAATGACAATGCTGTCGGAGATGGACGTGACCGCAAGATCAGTCAGGTGAATGCCACGCAGATCCATGTCGCAGAATTTGTTGATTGCCGCAAAAAAACCGGCGAAGAACACATGGCGGCTCGGGTCGTTGACAAGCCCCCGAAAGCCCAGAATATCCAAAAACGCGACAAAGCGGCGCTCATACAGCTTTGACTTGCCCATTGTATCACCTCGGGTATATCATAGCATGAAAAAGGCGCCCCGGCAATGCCGGGGCGCCGCAGATTCTCTATCAGATGCCGAGTGTCGCCTTGAGCTGATCCATGGTCTGAAAGCCGACGGCTTTCTTCTTCGGCTCGCCGTTTTCAAACAGCACGATGGTCGGAATGCTCATCACGCCGTAACGCGCAGCGAGCTCGCCCTGCTTGTCGATGTCGACCTTGCCGACCTTGTACTTTCCGGCGCTGTCGGCTTCAAGCTGCTCGATGACCGGCGCGATCATCTGGCACGGCCCGCACCAGGTCGCCCAGAAGTCCACCACCACCGGCACATCGGACTTCATCACTTCGCTCTCAAAGCTGTTCTCGTCAAAATGCAGTACTGCCATGTTTCTACCTCCTAAGAAATCTTGATCACGTCGTAGCCCGCCTCTTTGATGGCGGCAACCGCATCGTCAAAGGCCGTCTCCCGGCTGGAATTGACAATGACTTTGCCGATGTCAATCATATCGACCGTGAGGTCTTCAATGGGTGACAGGGCGTTTTTAATATTGCTGACGCAGTGGGCGCCGCCCATTCCGCCAATGGTGATTTCTCTGACCATGTGTCTCTCCTCCCCGCGGCAGCCGCCGCAGAAAAAATCCCTGGTTGATGCTACTACCATTATACACGAATCGGCGGGTAAATAAACCATATGAGAAAATTTTACACAGCCGTATCTGACAAAAAGGCGGGACACCACCGGCGTCCCGCCTTTGCTCGCTCACTCTTCGTCCGGCTCATTCTCCCAGTTGTGCCAGACGTTCTGCACATCGTCGTTGTCGTCGAGGTGCTCGAGAAGCAGCCCCATCTTTTTGAGGTTTTCGTCTCCCTCAACCGTGACATAGGTCGAGGGCACCATCTCGTTCTCCGAGGAGAGCAGCGTGTACTTGCGCTCCAGCGCCTCGCGCACCACCGACAGCTCGTTCGGGTCGGTGTAGACGGTGTAGACCTCCTCGTCGGCCTCGTCGGCGAAGTCCGCCGCGCCCGCCTCGAGAGCGTCCATCATCACGGTGTCGGCGTCGAGGCCCTCTTTCTCAATGGCGATGACGCCCTTTTTCTCAAACATCCACGACACCGAGCCGCTCTGGCCGAGATTGCCGCCGAACTTGTCAAAGTAGTGGCGCATATCGCCAGCCGTGCGGTTGCGGTTGTCGGTGAGAGTCTCGACAATCACGGCGACGCCGCAGGGGCCGTAGCCCTCGTAGGTGATATCCTCGTAGTTTTCGGTGTTGCCGGCGTCCTGCGCCTTTTTGATCAGGCGGTCAATGTTCTCGTTTGGCACGTTGTTCTGCTTGGCCTTGGCAATCAGATCGCGCAGCTTGGAGTTGGAGGTCGGATCGGCCCCGCCCTCTTTCACGGCCATGCTGATCTCGCGGCCGATTCTGCTGAAGACCTTGGCGCGCTGGGCGTCGGTCTTTCCCTTTTTGTGCATGATGTTTTTCCACTTGGAATGTCCAGACACTTACAATTCCCCCAGATACAGTTTTGCCTGCGGCAGGCGGCCCAATGTGGCCGCAATCATTCGTACAGAATATTCTACCATATGGGGCAACACACTGTCAAAGGTCACTTTTGCGCGGCCTTGAAGCCCTCGCCGAGCACCTCGGTCGCGTCGGTGACAATCAGAAAGGCCTCGGGGTCGATCTCGTGGACGAGCCGGCGCACGGTGTAGGATTCGTTTCGCCGCACCACGCACAGCAGCACCGGCTTGTCGGAACCGGTGTAAAAGCCCTTGCCCGGCAGTACTGTGAGGCCGCGCGAGAGCGACTGTGTGATGGCCTCGCCGATCTCCTGCTCCCGGTCGGAGATAATATAGAGCAGCTTTGCGTAGTCGAGCCCGTCGAGCACGCGGTTGATGAGCGTCGTCGAGATATACATGACGATGACCGCGTAGAGGATGCTCTCCAGATTGCGGTAGGCAACGCCCGCGAAGAGCACCACCGCGCCGTCGATCATCATAATCAGGGAGCCGAGCGTCATGTGGGGCACAGCGCGGCGCACGAGCAGCGCGAGCAGATCCGTGCCGCCGGAGCTGCCGCCGCGCATGAAGATCAGCGACAGGCCAAGCCCCGAGAGCACACCGCCGAAGATGGCCGCGAGCAGCCGGTCGCCCTCGTAGCACGGCAGATAGTTTGTGATCAGGTCAATCGCCACCGAGGAGACGACCGTGCCGTAGATCGACTTGATGAGAACATCGCGCCCGAGCGCCTTTGCGCCCGCGAGAAAGAGCGGCACATTAAACAGCAGAATCATCAGGCCGATGGGCAGGCCGAACAGATGGTTGAGCACAGTCGACAGACCCGACACACCGCCCGCTGCGATCTGGTTCGGCGCGAGAAAGGCGGCCACGCCGAAAGCCATCACAATACTGCCCGCTGTGACGAAGAGGTAGTCGACAACCCTCTGACCAAGCTTTGATTTTGCCGTCTTCATTCCCGCTTCTCCCCCTCCATAATCAAGTCCATCAGCTGACCGATGCGCTGCGTCTCCCCTTTGAGATAGAGGTAGCCGAACAGGGCCTCGACACCGGTCGCCCGGCTGTGGGTGACCGGGTCGCGGCTCTTGGCGCCGAGGGTCTTGCAGTTTCTGCCCCGGTGGTAGACGGCGTTTTCCTGCTCGGTGAGAACGGGCGCAATGCGCTCAAGCGCGTCGCTCTGTGCCGCGGCGCTGACAAGCCCGGTCGCCAGCGCGTGCAGTTTGCCCGAGGCGACAGCGCCGCCCGCGAGCAGCCGCTCGCGCACCGCAAGTTCATAGACAGCATCGCCGAGATAGGCCAGGGTGAGACCGTTGTATTCATCCGCCCGGGCGGAGAGATCGGGATAGCTCTGTGTCAGCATACGCACTCCTTGCCAATGTTTTCTTCTGACAGTAGTATATCACAAAAGGCCCGCGGGATACACCCCGCGGGCCTTAGCGCTTCGCATCAATACTTGTTGTTGAAGCCCTCTTTGATCTTTTCAAAAAAGCTCTTCTGCTTTGCCTGCTGGTTGTTGTCCATACTCTTGGCAAATTCGCGCAGAAGCTCTTTTTGGTTCTTTTTGAGGTTTTTCGGCACCTCGACGACAACCTTTGCGTACATGTCGCCGCGACCGCGCGAATTGAGCCGCGGCACACCCTTGCCCGCAAACTTGAAGACCGCGTCGGTCTGTGTGCCCTCGGGCAGCGTGTAGCTCACCTTGCCGTCGACGGTGGGCACCTCGAGCTCGGCGCCGAGCGCCGCGTCGACAAAGCTCACCGGCAGATCGAGATAGAGGTCAAAGCCGCGCCGCTCAAAGATGGCGTGCGGACGCACGCGCACCGTCACGAGCAGATCGCCCGCGGGGCCTCCCCGCGAGCCCGCGTGGCCCTGGCCGCGCAGGTAGATGGTCTGACCGTCGTCGATGCCGGCGGGAATCTTGATTTCAATCTTGCGGCGGTGGCGCACCGCGCCGCGTCCACCGCAGGTCTTGCAGGCCTCTTTGACAATCTGGCCCGTGCCGCCGCACTGATCGCATGCGCGCACGGTGGTCATGTAGCCGAGCATGCTGCGCTGCTGCACTTTCACCTGGCCCGTGCCGTGGCAGTGCGGGCAGGTCTCGGGCTTGGTGCCCGGCGCGGCGCCCGAGCCGCCGCAGGTGTCGCACTTTTCGATGCGGTCGACCTGCACCTGCTTCTCACAGCCGAAGACCGCCTCCTCAAAGGAGAGGGTCACGACGCACTCGGCGTCCTCCCCTTTCTGGGGGCCGCGCCGCGCGCTGCTCCCGCCGCCAAAGCCGCCGCCGAAAAAGCTCTCGAAAATATCGCCGAAGCCCGAGAAGTCGCCAAAGCCCTCAAACCCGGCGCCGCCCGCACCGCCCGCGGCAAAGTTCGGGTCCACACCCGCGAAGCCGAACTGGTCGTAACGGCTCTTCTTCTCAGCGTCCGAGAGAACTTCATAGGCCTCGCCCACCTCTTTGAATTTCATCTCGGCCACCTTGTCTCCCGGGTTCATATCGGGGTGATATTTTTTCGCGAGCTTGCGGTAAGCCTTTTTGATGTCGTCGGCAGAAGCGCCCTTTTGCAGGCCCAGTACTTCATAGTAATCGCGTTTGTTCTCTGCCATAGTTCTCACACCCTTGATGCACCCGCGTCGATCGGATGCCTACTATACGAAACCGCGGGGGAGCACTGGGCTCCCCCGTTCGGCTCGGTTCTTACTTGTTCTCGTCGTCTTTCTTGTCGTCGTCGACAACCTTGTAGTCGGCGTCGGTGTAGCCGCCCGCCGGGCCCTGATCGCCGCCCGCAGCGCCCGCGCCCGGATCATTCGGGTTCGGCGCCTGCTGCGCGTAGATCTTGGAGCTGACGTCGTAGAAGCGCTTGGTCAGCTCTTCGCTGTCGGCCTTGATCTGGTCGTAGTTCTCGGTCTTGAGGCTCTCTTTGAGCTTGTCAATCGCCTCCTGCACCGGGGCCTTGTCGGCATCGGTGAGCTTGTCGCCGACTTCGCCGAGGGTCTTCTCCGACTGGTAGACGAGCTGCTCGGCGTTGTTTTTGGTTTCGACCTGCTCTTTTCTCGCCTTGTCCTCGGCGGCGTACTGCTCAGCCTCCTTGACCGCCTTTTCGACCTCGTCATCCGAGAGGTTGGTCGACGCGGTGATGGTGATCTTCTGCTCCTGGCCGGTGCCGAGATCTTTCGCCGAGACGTTGACGATGCCGTTGGCGTCGATGTCAAAGGTGACCTCGATCTGCGGCACGCCGCGCGGCGCGGGGGCGATGCCCGTCAGGTTGAAGCGGCCGAGAGTCTTGTTGTAGGCCGCCATCTCACGCTCACCCTGAAGCACATGGACCTCGACCGAGGTCTGGCCGTCGGCGGCAGTGGAGAAGACCTGGCTCTTCTTGGTCGGAATGGTGGTGTTTCTCTCGATGAGCTTTGTGAACACGCCGCCCATGGTCTCGATGCCGAGCGACAGAGGCGTCACATCGAGCAACAGCAGATCTTTCACGTCGCCGCCGAGCACACCGCCCTGAATGGCCGCGCCCATGGCGACACACTCATCGGGGTTGATGCCCTTGTAGGGATCCTTGCCGGTGAAGTTTTTGACTGCTTCCTGTACGGCCGGAATACGGGTCGAGCCGCCGACGAGAAGCACTTTCGACAGATCGTCGGCCTTGAGGCCGGCGTCGCTCATCGCCTGGCGAACCGGGCCCATGGTGGCCTCTACAAGGTCGGCGGTCAGCTCGTTGAACTTGGCGCGCGACAGAGTCATGTCGAGGTGTTTCGGGCCGGAGGCGTCGGCGGTGATAAAGGGCAGGTTGATCGCGGAGGTGGTCACGCCCGACAGCTCGATCTTCGCCTTTTCAGCAGCCTCCTTGAGGCGCTGCATGGCCATCTTGTCGGCCGACAGGTCGACGCCGGAATCCTTTTTGAACTCGGCGACCATCCAGTCGATGATCCTCTGGTCAAAGTCGTCGCCGCCGAGGCGGGTATTGCCGTTGGTCGCAAGCACCTCGATGACGCCGTCGCCGATCTCGAGGATGGACACGTCGAACGTGCCGCCGCCGAGGTCGTAGACCATGACCTTTTCATCGTTGTCCTTTTCAACGCCATAGGCAAGCGCCGCGGCTGTCGGCTCGTTGATGATGCGCAGCACCTCAAGGCCCGCGATCTTGCCGGCGTCCTTGGTGGCCTGACGCTGGGAATCGTTGAAGTAGGCGGGCACGGTGATGACCGCCTGCGAGACTTTCTCGCCGAGGTAGTTTTCCGCGTCGGTCTTCAGTTTCGCGAGAATCATCGCGGAGATCTCCTGCGGGGTGTACTTCTTTCCATCGATGGTCACGCGGTTGTCGGTGCCCATCTCTCTCTTGATGGAGATGACCGTGCGGTCGGGGTTGGTGATGGCCTGGCGCTTTGCAACCTGGCCGACCATTCTCTCGTCGGTCTTGGAAAACGCGACCACCGACGGGGTCGTTCTGCCGCCCTCGGCGTTCGGGATGACGACGGGCTCGCCGCCCTCCATCACCGCAACACAGGAATTGGTAGTACCAAGGTCAATGCCAATGATTTTGCTCATAGTAATTTCCTCCCTATCTTAAAGAAAAATATTCTCTTTGCTCGGTTTAATTTGCCACTTTCACCATCGAGTAGCGCAGAACGCGGTCCTTGAACAGATACCCTTTCTGCATCACCTCGGCGATGGCGTTCTCGGGCAGGCTCTCATCTTCAACGTGGGCGATCGCATAGTGAAACGCCGGGTCGAAAGGAACGCTGTTGTCAATTTCGCTGACGCCCATCTTTGTGAGAATATCCTGGTACGACTTGAGCACCAGCGCCACGCCCTTGCGGAAAGGCTCCTGCTCGTCGCCCTCGCAGGCGAGCGCGTGCTCGAGATTGTCGAGCACCGGTAGCAGCTCCTTGAGCGTCGCCATCTGAGCGTCGGCGTAGAGGGCGTCTTTCTCCTTCTGGGTTCGCTTGCGGTAGTTGTCGTACTCGGCCGCCATGCGCAGATACTTTTCGTTGAGTTCGTCAAAGTTTCCCTTGAGTTCGTCAAAAGCGCCTCTCTCCACCATATCGGACTGCTCGGGCGCCTGCGGCTCGGTGTTCTCGGGTTGTGTCTCGTCCTGTAAAGTCTCCTGGGGCTGTTCGGGCTGCGGATCCTGCTGCCCGCCGTTCTTTTTTGTCTCTTCCTGATTTGGCAATGTTCACGCCTCCGTCATTTCGTCATGTTATTCGTCGTCATAGAACGTCTCTGAGAGAAGTTTGCTCAACGTTTTGGTAAAGTAGTCAAGTTTTCCCACAACTTTGCTGTAGTCCATGCGCGTCGGCCCGATGATGCCAATCGCGCCCACCACTTTCTCGCCCACTCGGTAGTTGCCGATAATCAAGCTGCTCTGCAGTACCGAGAGCACCGGGTTCTCATCGCCGATGATGATGCGAATGCCCGTATCTGCAGTGGGGGCGAGCATGTTCTTGATCTCCTGCTTGTCGCCGAGAAAGTTGAAAAACTCCTTTGCCCGCGACACGTCGCGGTACTCGGGAAAGTCGAGAATGTTTCCGACTCCCTCGGTGAAGACCTCGGTCTGATCGATCTCGCTGAGCGTCTGTTCCACAAAGCGCAGAATCGGCTGCAAAAAGAAGCGAAACTCCATGAGCTCGTCCTCGAGCCGGCTGATGCGCCTGAGCGTAATCAAGTCGAGCGGCACACCGGTCAGCCGCCGCTGCAGGATGGCGGCGATGCGCCCGAGGGTGTCGGGGTCGATCTCGACGTTGAGCCGGCAGACACGGTTTTTGATCAGGCCGTTCGACGTCATCACCACTAAGAGAAACGTGTGGCGGTCGATGTAGAGCATCTCGAGACGCTTGATGTAGTTGGTGTTGAAGTGCGGCGTGAGCGCCAGCGACGTATAGGCCGTCAGCTCCGAGATGATGCGGTTCGCGTTGGCGAGCGCCTGCTCAAGCTCGGTGATGCGCATCGAGAGCCCCTCGTCGATGCGGCTCTTCTCGCGCTTCGACAGGCTGTAGCGGCCCATCAGGCTCGTCACGTAGGTGCGGTAGCCGAGATCGGTCGGCACACGGCCGGCCGAGGTGTGGGGCTGCTCCAGGTAGCCGAGCTCGGTCAGCTCCGCCATCTCGTTTCGGATGGTGGCCGACGAAAACGACATCTGGTAATTCTCCAGAATCGCCTTGGAGCCCACCGGCTCCGCCGTCTGAATATAGGTCTCGATCAGCGCATGCAGAATCTGTTTTTTTCTCTCGGAGAGCTCCACTTCGATTCACCCGTCTTTCCGTGCTTTCTGTTTTAGCACTCCGCACTTTCGAGTGCTAACTTCAGTATTAAATTTACCACTTCCCCCGTACCCTGTCAAGTGGCCAATTGTAAATAAACTATTAATTCCCGCAGGCTGCCTGAGGCCGAAAAAAGGGCGGCCTTTCGGCCGCCCCCAATCGCTCAGGAAAAATCGATCAGATCGCTTAATATATGGTTTGAAACATACATGCCCTCGTCGGTCAGGCGTACGCAGGCGCCGTCGTCCACTGCGAGCGAGCGCGCCAGATAGGGCTGCAGCTTCTGCCCGAAGAGCTCGTCGAACTGTCGACGGAAGAGCCGGAAAAAGGCCGCCTTGTCCACCCCGTCCGCCAGGCGCAGGCGGAGCATGACATACTCGCCGATGTTCTCGCGCAGAGGGATCTCGAAGTAGTCCTCGACAATGCCCTCGAAGTTGTTCTTTGAGGCGGCGATGTAGCGCTCCATATCCGCTGCGAAGCGAAAACGCTTGCCGCAGAAGTAGGAGGCTGCCGCCGTACCGAGGCCCAGATAGTCGTCGCAGTTCCAGTAGCGCAGGTTGTGGCGGCTCTCAAAGCCCTCGCGGGCGTAGTTGGAAATCTCATAGTGGCGGTACCCCGCCTCGCCGAGCAGCCGGACGGCAAGCTCGTACATGGCGACCTCGCTCTCCTCATCGGGCAGCGCGAGGCTCGCTCGCCGCTCGAAGAACGGCGTGCCCTCTTCGATTTGCAGCCCGTAGGCCGAAACATGTTCGGGCCCAAGCTCTATCACCCGCCGCAATGTCTCGGCGAAGCTCTCGGGCGTCTGCTGCGGGATGCCGTACATCAGATCGACGCTCACATTTTGAAACCTGAGCTTTCGCGCGAGCGTGTAGGTCTCAAGAAACTGCTCCCAGGTGTGCAGTCTCCCGAGGGCCGCGAGCTCTTCATCGTGAGTGGACTGAAGCCCGATCGACAGACGGTTGACCCCCGCCCGCCGCAGCGCCCGCAGCGTCTTCTTCATGGCCGAGGCGGGGTTGACCTCCACGGTGATCTCGCAGTCACGCGCAAGGCGAAAGTTCTTTTTCACCCGGGCGAAGAGTTCGCCGATCTGCTTCGGCGTCAGAAGCGACGGCGTGCCCCCGCCGACATAGAGCGTGCCCACAACACAGGCCGATGTCTGGAGCGAGTAGGCCTCCATTTGTAAATACAGAGCGTTTAAATACTCATCTATTTTACTTTTAGGAGCCTCTTTGGAGTAAAAATCGCAGTAGCTGCACTTTCGCTCGCAGAACGGGATGTGCACATAGAGGCCGAGGGGCCTGTCTGCGCGCGGCGCGCGCGCGGGCCTACTCATCGAGCTTGAGCACCGACATGAAGGCCTCCTGCGGAACCTCCACGCTGCCGACCTGGCGCATGCGCTTTTTGCCCTCTTTCTGCTTTTCGAGCAGCTTTTTCTTTCGGGTGATGTCGCCGCCGTAGCACTTGGCGAGAACATCCTTGCGAAGCGCCTTGACCGTCTCGCGGGCGATGATCTTCGAGCCGATGACCGCCTGAACGGGAATCTCGAAGAGCTGGCGCGGAATGCTGTCGCGCAGCTTTTCGCAGATGCGCCGCGCGCGCGGGTAGGCCTTGTCGCGGTGGACGATAAACGAGAGCGCGTCGACCACCTCGCCGTTGAGCCAGATGTCGAGCTTGACAAGGTCGGACGGCTGATAGCCGATGAGCTCATAGTCAAACGAGGCATAGCCCCGGGTTCTCGACTTGAGCGCGTCGAAGAAGTCGTAGATGATCTCGTTGAGCGGCAGCTCGTAGTGCAGGCTGACGCGGTCGGTGTCGAGGTACTTCATGTCCTTGAACGTGCCGCGGCGGTCCTGGCTGAGCTCCATGATGTTGCCGACAAATTCGCTCGGCACGATGATGTTCGCGCTGACCATGGGCTCCTGTGCGGAGGCGATGAGCGTCGGGTCGGGGTAGTTTGTGGGGTTGTCGATGTAGACGGTCTCGCCGCTGGTCTTCTCGATTTTATAGATGACGCTCGGCGCGGTCGTGACGAGATCGAGATTGAACTCGCGCTCGAGCCGCTCCTGGATGACCTCCATGTGCAAAAGACCCAGAAAGCCGCAGCGGAAGCCAAAGCCGAGCGCAATGGAGGTCTCCGGCTCAAAGAGCAGCGACGCGTCGTTGAGCTGAAGCCGCTCAAGTGCCTCGCGCAGATCGGGGTACTTCGCCCCGTCGGCGGGATAGATGCCGCAGAAGACCATGGACATGGCCTTTTTGTAGCCGGGCAGCGGCTCGGAGGCCGGCCGGCCCGCGAGGGTCACGGTGTCGCCCACCTGGGTGTCGCGCACGTTTTTGATCGAGGCCGTCAGATACCCGACCTCACCCGCCGTCAGCTCGCCCGTCGGCTGCAGACCGGCCGGCTGCAGATAGCCGACCTCAACCACGTCGAATTCGCTGCCGGTCTGCATCATGCGGATGCGCTCGCCGGCGCGAAGCGTGCCGTCCTTGACACGGATGTAGACGATGACCCCCTTGTAGGAGTCGTAAAAGGAGTCGAAAATCAGCGCGCGAAGCGGCGCCGCCTCGTCGCCGGACGGGGCGGGGATGTCGCTCACCACCCGCTCCATGACCTCGTCGATGTTGATGCCCACCTTGGCCGAGATCAGTGGCGCGTCCTGCGCGGGGATGCCGATGATGTCCTCAATCTCGGTTTTGACCCGGTCGGGGTCAGCCGCGGGCAGATCGATTTTGTTGATGACCGGCACGAGTTCCAGGTCGTGCTCGAGCGCAAGGTATGTGTTCGCCAGCGTCTGCGCCTCAATGCCCTGCGCCGCATCTACCACCAGCACCGCCCCCTCGCAGGCCGCAAGCGACCGCGAGACCTCGTAGTTGAAGTCGACATGTCCGGGGGTGTCGATCAGGTTGAACGCGTACTGTTCCCCGTTTTTGGCGTTGTAGAGCAGCCGCACGGCGCGCGCCTTGATGGTGATGCCGCGCTCGCGCTCGAGCTCCATGTTGTCCAGTATCTGATTTTCCATATCGCGCTTTGACACGGTCTCGGTCAGCTCGAGCATACGGTCGGCAAGCGTCGACTTGCCATGGTCGATGTGCGCGATGATGGAGAAGTTTCGGATGTGCTGTTGATCCAATGAAGTCACCTCGGCTTTTGGAATTCCTATTTGTAAAGTATATCACAAAGCGTCGCCAAAAAAAATATACTTGTTCTTCTCAGGTGTGGGCGGCGGTGATATAATAAACCAGCAAACCGAAGCTCTTTGGGGTGCGCTGCGCCGTCTTTATCTGCGCGCTCATCGCTTCCAATCTGCCTACCGGAGGGATGACATTGATCGCCGAACTCAACGCCCTGGAGATCTGCCACCGCTATCTTCGCGGCATGGTCCGCCGCAGCGGCGTCTACGTCGACGCGACGGCCGGCCGCGGGCGGGACACCGAGCTTCTCTGCCGTCTCGCGGGCGAGGCGGGCGTCGTCTACGCCTTTGACATTCAGCGGGAGGCCGTCACCGCCACCCGTGCCCGGCTCGAGCAGGCGGGACTCCTGCCCCGCGCCCGGCTCATTCACGGCGGCCATGAGCGCATGGCGGACCATGTCCCTTCGGCCCACGGCGTGGTGTTCAACTTCGGCTTTCTGCCCGGCGGCGACCACAGCGTCTTCACGCGGGCTGAAACCAGTCTCGCGGCGCTCGACGCCGCGGCGGCTCTTCTGGAGCCGGGCGGGTTTCTCGCACTCACGCTCTACAGCGGCGGGCCGAACGGCTACGCCGAGCGCGACGCCGTGCTCTCGTGGCTCGAGGCGCTCGACCAGCGGCGCTTCACCGCCCTTGTCTGTCGCTTTGCAAACCGAAAAAACGATCCGCCTCTCTTCGCGGCAGTCGAAAAGCACCCATAGCAAAGGCCCGCAGGGTTTCCCTGCGGGCCTTTGCTTCAGCCGATGGCCTCGGCGGTGTTCTGCACGGCGGTCAGAACCATCATGATGGGGTCGCTGATCGTCGCCGGCAGCAGCCGCAGCGCGATGTCCGTGCCGGTGCGGTAGAATTCCGCCACACCGAGCAGCGGCGTCGCATCGAGGTCGTAGGCCTGGTTGAAGAGCGTCAGCCGCGCCGTGTGCGGGCCCGTCGTCTCGTAGGTGAAGAGCTCCTGCTCGGAGTCGACGCCCACGTTTTTTCCGTTTCGGTCGGCGAGCATGAGCCCGGCACAGAGCCCGAGCACCGCGAGCGTGACGAGAAACGCCACGGCAAACGCCTTTTTTTCACGTCTTCCCAAATCGCATCACCGCTGTCAGTATCCCCCGCGGGCGGCGGCCTTATCCCCTCACGCCAAAATCTTTGCCAGCACGTCGGCCGCGAGCTTTGCCGAGGCTTTCGCCTCACTGAGGGAATTGCCGGTCGTACCCACCTCCATGATGACCGAGCCCGTGGTGTGGTGCTGATTGAAGCGGTCCTTTCTCAGGCTGATCGGGCGCATGATGCCGGGGCAGGCCTCCATCAGCTCACTCTGCCAGCGAATGGCAAAAGCGAGATTCTCACGCCAGTTCTTGTGGGTCTTTCCGTTTTGAGGCGTGCCGACGACAAACATCAGCTGCGCCATCTGCACCCCGTCGGGCGAGGTGACAACCGGCTGGTACTTCACGCCGTCGGAGTTGACCATGCTGTCCCGGTGCAGGTCTATGACAACGCGGATGTCCGGGTACTCCTCCATATACTCTTTGATGACCTCGTTTGAGCGGGTGTAGGCGCCGTTGTACTCGGGGTAGTCGTTGATTGACAGGTCCTGCACGGTCTTGATGCCCAGGGCATTGAGCTCATCGGCGAGAGCCCGGCCCACGGCCGCCACATTTTTCTCAAGGTCGGTCGTTCGGTCGTTGAATGAGGGGTCGTAGGTCGTCGCGCCCTCCTCGGCGTAGCACTCGGTCGTGTGCGTATGTACGATCAGCACCTGGACGGCGTCTTTTTTCTTTTTCTTCAGAGAGAGCGTCTTTTTGTAGAGCTGCTCCATATCGAGCTCGTAGGAGGTGCTGTTTTTGACGTAGACGCCGCCGTAGTTCGGGTAGCTGTCGTTCAAAGTCGCCTTGATGACAATGGGGCTGATGGGCAGGCGTCCGTCAGCCGGCGGCTCGACCACGGGCGGCTCCTGCTCGGCGTTGTCCTCGCCGGTGGTGTCGTCGTCCGGCACAGTGACAGGGTGGATGACCTCCTCATAGATCTGGGGCGACAGGTCGAGAAAGGCATTTTCGGCCGGCTCATCCGCCCAGAGAAGTTTTGTCTCCTCCGGCAGCAGCGCCTGCACAAGTCCCTCTCCCTGTACGCCGGCCGCCCCCTCGCAGGCGGCGGCGAGAAAGGCCTGTCCCGACAATTGCAGCACGCTCGCGCCCGCGAGCAGAAACACGGCGAACACGCCCGCGAGAAACAGAGCCTCTGCCCGGCGCACAGCCGGCCGGTCAGGGCCCTTCCTGGCCTTGCGGTGAACTTTTCTGCGAAATCCTCTCATTTCGGCTTCCTCCCATCGTGGTCTGATACACTATATGAGAGAAGCGGGCCGCTCATGATTCAGCTGACAAAGTGTTCCATCTCCTCAATGGTCACGCCGCGCTGCAGCGTCGCGTTGATGGAAAAGCCCACGAGCTTCGACAGATTCAAAATGACGGTGTCAATGTCCTTGGGCGTGACGAAGAGGTCGAGATCAAAGGGCGCGAGCGACTCGCGCACAAGCCCGTGGACCTCGTCGGGCTCATAGTCGCCGAGAAAGGAGAAGATGTCGCTTGAGCCCTTGATGTTGCGGCGGATGTTCTCGGCGACGATGCCCACCACGTCGCTTGTGAGTGTGGCGGCGTTGACCACGGTGGGCACGCCGATTGCCACCACCGGCACACCGAGTGTCTTCTCGCTGATCTCGGCGCGGTTGTTGCCCACGCCCGAGCCCGGGTTGATGCCGGTGTTTGAGAGCTGAACAGTGGTCGCCAGGCGCGTGAGCCTGCGCGCGGCGAGCGCGTCGACCACGATGACGGCCGAGGGCTTCACCCGCTCGCAGAGGCCCTTGATGACCTCGGCAGTCTCAACGCCGGTCTGACCGAGCACACCGGGGGCCAGCGCCGCTACCGAGCGCAGGGATGCATCCTCAAAGTACTCGGGCATCTCGGTTTCCAAGTGCCGCGTGACCATGGTGTATTTGACTGTTCGCGGGCCGAGGGCGTCGGGCGTGACCGACTCGTTGCCGAGGCCCACCACGAGAACCGAGCGCAGATCGGTTTTGCCGAGAAGCTCGGCGAGCTCATGGGAGATGACTGAGACCCCCTCTTTCAGCCGCGCCGGGTCAACGGCGACCTCGCGGGGCAGCTCGACGGTGATGTAGTCGCCCACGGGCTTTCCCATGCGCGAGCTGCCCTCTTCGTTTAAGATGTGCACACGGTGTACGGTCATGTTTTCAAAGGTGATGGTGTCGCCGCTCACGCCGGGCAGCTCGCCCGCGTTGGCGCTGGCGAGCTCGCGCGCCTCGAGCGCGAGGTCGGTTCTGATCTTGCTCATACGTCCTCCTGTTTTTGCAAATACTCGAGACTAGTTTGAGCGGCGAGGGCCATTTTATCACGGCGTCTTGAAAACTTCCGCGCGGCGGGAAAAAAGTTGTTGCTTTTTCAAATCTTGAATGGTAAAATAATGTGTACGTGATATGGGTTAAAAGGAGGTGCAAAAGGTTGCCGAACATCAAATCCGCCAAGAAGAGAGTCAAGGTCACGAAAGTCAAAGCTCTGAATAACCAGATGGTGAAAAACGCTCTGAAGACCTGCCTGAAGAAGTACGACAGCGTCGTGGCTTCCGGCGACAAGGCCGAGGCTGAGGCCATGTATAAGATCACCGTGAAAAAGGTCGATCAGGCCGCCGCCAAGGGTATCCTCCATAAGAATACCGCCGCGAGAAAGAAATCGCAGTTGACGAATATGCTCAACTCCATCGGCGCGTAAGAGGGTCTGTCAGAAAAGCGAGAACCGAGTTCTCGCTTTTTTATTTTCCCCAGCCCATGAAAAAAGCCGCTTTCGCGGCTTTTTGTTTTTGATAGCAGGCGAATTTTCATAAAATACAACCACTAATGGTGTAAGCGTCCTTTGCGGCCGGCCTGTTTTTTTCAGCTAGCGCAGCGTTTCAAAAAAGCGCTCGAGCAGCTCGGCGCACTCGCGTTCTCTCACGCCGCGTGTGACCGCGGGCGCGTGGTTGAGCGGCATGGCAAAGAGGTTGCACACTGACCCGCAGGCCCCCGCTTTCTCGTCGGCCGCACCATAGACAAGCGCACCCACCCGGGCGTTGATGATCGCCCCGGCGCACATCGGGCAGGGCTCAAGCGTGACATAGAGCGTGCAGTCCGACAGGCGCCAGTCGCCAATTGCCGCTGCGGCGCGCTCGAGCGCGAGAAGCTCCGCGTGTCGCAGGGCGTCGCCGCAGCGCTCCTTTTCGTTGCAGGCGGCAGCGATGATCTCGCCGTCGCGCACAACCACGGCGCCGATGGGCACGTCGCCGGTAGCAAGCGCCTGCCCGGCCTTGTTGATCGCCTGTTTCATGAAGTACTCGTGATCCATAACTCTCTCCTTGATATCCATGTCGGCTCCGTATAGACAACCGTCCCGCGGGAACTTTGCCCCGCAAGGGAGAACACGGCCTGAATTCCGTATCATAGCCGCTCTGCGGTTATGATACCATGAGCACAAAGTGATCATGGTACAATGTGGCTATATTTTCAGCCGTCCCCCAGGGACTCCCCGCAAGGGGCGAGAGCACGGCCCGAATTTTATATAATAGCCGCTGCGGCTATTATACCACGATACTTTCGCTCGTGGTATACGCAGTTGTGCTTCGGCAGGCGTTTGCATCTCTCTTTTAAGTATTTTCAAAGAGCTCTCTGGGCATCCAAATGCATGTTTTCATGAATCAATTTTGATTCCATGAATTGACAAAAGTCGCAGTGATATCCTATAATTGTGTATGGAAACGACTACCACTCGTTTTGAGTATCACAACGGAGTGTCTACCAATGAAAGAACTGCTGCAAATCCTCACAGAAATAACCGGGTGCTCGTTCATCTCTGATCTTCGCACCCGCCCGATTGCGGCAAGACTCGCCCAGACCGTCGACAACGTGGCAGACGACGACTATTCGCCCGGTGAGTGGTCCTATGCGTTGAGCTATATCACAGGCAACAATCTGTCGTTTCATTCGGTGGAAGAGGCCAAGAACTATATTCGGCATATGAAATCACTGTAATAGAGAAAGAGTACGCTCAGCGGCGTGCTCTTTTTTTCTTGACAAGACCGCGCAAAGCTGGTATGATGAGTTCAAAGTTAGTTTTAACTAACCTCGCGACAATTGAGTCGCTTTTTCTCTCCCTCAATATTAGTTATGACTAACTCAGCAAAAAGGAGTGATGCGTTTGCCACCGGCGTTGGAACAGCTTCTGGTGCAGCACTGCGCGCCGACTCTTCTCGGCGCCAAGGCCGCAAGCCTGATTTCACTGAGCCGCAGCGTCTTTGAGTGCCCCTGCACCCTGGCGCGGCAGCTCCATGAGCGCTTTGCTCCATCCGGTCTGTGCTTCACCGTACTCGGGGGCTGTGCAAGGCGGGTGCTGCTCTATGTCTACCGTCCGGCGCTGCTGCAAAAGGCTCTGTCCTGCCGCCGGGCGCAGCGCATCCTCGGCGCGTGCGGCTATCCGCTCCGTGGCGAGCTTGAGGCGCTTCTCACCCACCTGCGCCGCAGAATCGGTGCAGATGGGGGCTTTCCCCATGAGATCGGCCTGTTTCTCGATTACCCGCCCGGGGATGTCGAGGCCTTTATTCAAACCGGTGGTGCAGGATGCAAACTCTGCGGCTACTGGAAAGTCTACACCGACGTCGAGGCGGCCCGCAGACGCTTTGCCCGCTTTGACGACTGCCGCGCGCGGCTTCGTCACATGCTCGCGGCGGGTCAGACACTCTCTGCTCTGCTTGAGGCAGCCTGAAAAAACTCGATTGGGAGGTATTTCAATGAAAAAAATTGCTGTAATCTACTGGACCGGCACCGGAAACACCGAAGCCATGGCCCATTCCGTGGCAGACGGCGCCCGCACAGCGGGGGCCGAAGTGGCGATCCAATGTGTCGGCGATATTGCGGCTGACACTGCCGCAGGTTTTGATGCGCTCGCGCTCGGCTGTCCCGCCATGGGCGCCGAGGTGCTGGAAGAGACCGAGTTTGAACCCTTTTTCGCTGAGCTTGAGCCTCAGCTCGGCGGCAAGACCGTGGGGCTTTTCGGTTCTTACGGCTGGGGCGACGGGCAGTGGATGCGCGACTGGAAAGAGCGCACCATCGCCGCAGGCGCCAATCTGTGCGGCGAGCCGGTCATGGCCAACGAGGCCCCCGGTGTGACCGAGCTCGACGAGTGCCGTGCGCTTGGCGAGGCCCTCACAAAATAACGACACCCCCCTCTCACATATCCCCTCCTTTGTCACAATCTTGACTCATTGTGATTTTGGCCGTGCTGCACGGCCGACAAGCAAAAAAGCCGCCGCATCCTGGATGCGGCGGCTTTTTCATCGCGCCGCGCTCACAGAGGCACCTGCCCGCCTTTTGTGCGCAGCAGGGGGGGGAGAGGGTCAAAGGGGGCAGAAAATCCCACGGTTGAACACATCGTTCTTCCGTGGGATTTTCTGTGGTTTACCTCACGCGGCATTGTTCTCTGATCTTTTCCAGAAAGATTTTTACCGCCGGCGAAAAAGTCTGATACTTTTTCGTGACCAGGTACAAATCCACACTCAGTTCCGGGACGATGGGGCGGAAAGTGAGATTTCTTCCCTTTGTGTTTACCAGACGGTCAAGACAGAGCGCATAGCCGATCCCCCGTTCCACCAAAAATGTCGCGTTGTAAATCAGGTTATAGGTTGCTACAACATGAAAAACCGATCGGTCCGCTCCAAACCATTCTATTTCCTGGTGCCCTTGAAAGGTCTGTTCCGCAAAAATCAGCGGCAGAGTTTTGAGCTGGTCGATGTTGATCTCTTTCTGCTGGGAGAGAGGGCAGTCCTTGGGCATCAGCAAACCGAAAGTGTCCTTTTGATGCAAGTTCAGATAATCGTATTTTTCCTGCCGAATAGGCCCCAGCAGCAGTCCCATGTCGGCAAGGCCTTTGTCCAATCGCTCAAGCACTGTGTCGGCATCGCCGCTGTGAGTATGGAATCGGACGTCGGGATATTGAATGTGAAACTCGGCAAAAAGCTGTGCAAACAGATCCATGACAATGGTCTCACCACAGGCTATGGAAATGTCCCCGCTCAGCGTCTGCGCATCTGTGCGCAGGGCAGATTCCGTGCTGTCCATCAGGGCGAGAATCTCCTGAGCCCGATTTCGCAAAAACGCCCCGTCCTCTGTCAGTGTAAGCTTGCGCTTGCCCCGGACAAAAAGCTGTTTGCCCAATTGTTTTTCCAGATCCATCATTTGCTTCGATAGCGTGGACTGTGTTACATAAAGAGTCTCAGCCGCCTTTGTGATGTTCTGCTCGCGTGCGATGGCAAGGAAATAATGCAGCAGCCTGGTTTCGATCATGGTGTCACCTCCGAATTTCCTGTTTTTATTGTAGCCTTCTTTACCATTCCCGTCAACGATGATAATTGATAATTAACAACTATTTGTAATATTTAATGGGTCGAAATATAATAAAACCAGAATTGAAAGGGAGGCTTTCGCTTTGAGAACGGATATGGAATATCTGAGAAGCTGTCTGCACGACTGCGGCTTTGGAGAACAGATGACGGCAAAATGTTTGCAGTGTATCGGCGAAAAGCGGCGACTGGAGCTTCTCAGGCTATTGAATCTCCAGAGAGGAAAGCTGATGGATGAGCTCCACACCGCGCAAAGACGCATTGACACCATGGATTACATCATCCGACAGATTGAAATGACCATTGAGGAGGCACAGCTATGAACATCATTGAGAACAAAACCTTCGATCAGGAACGCGCACTGTACGGCAGTCGGAATCTGACGGTACGCCGCTGTGGCTTCGACGGCCCCGCTGACGGTGAGAGCGCTTTTAAGGAGTGCAAAAATATCGCAGTGGAAAACTGCTTTTTCAATCTCCGCTACCCTTTCTGGCACGATCACGGCCTCGCTATCACCGGGGGTGAGATGACGGAAAAATGCCGCGCCGCTCTCTGGTACTCTGACCATGTACAGATCACCGGGCTAAAGATGTATGGCATCAAAGCCCTGCGTGAGTGCAGCGATGTGACCGTCCGCGGCTGTGATATCACCTCTTCGGAGTTCGGCTGGTCCGTCAGAGATATCACGATGGAAGATACCACGGCACAAAGCGAATATTTTATGATGCGCTCAGAAAATTTGACCTTTCGCAATGTGCGCTTTCAGGGCAAATACTCTTTTCAGTACATCAAAAACGCCGTGTTTGAGAACTGTGTATTCGAAACCAAAGATGCTTTCTGGCACGGTGAAAATATCACGGTACGAAACAGCACCATCAAGGGGGAATACCTTGCGTGGTACTCCAGAGGGTTGACACTCGAAAACTGTACGATCATTGGCACACAGCCGCTGTGTTACTGCAAGGATCTGAAGCTGATTCGCTGCGAGATGGTCAACACTGACCTCTGCTTTGAAAAGAGCGAAGTGGAGGCCAGCATCACCACGCCAGTGGTCAGCATTAAGAATCCGCTGTCCGGCACGATCTGCGTTCCGGCTGTGGGCGAGATCATCCGTGATGACAGCAAGTCCAAAGGCAAAATCATCGTCTGCAACTATGCGCTGCCCTGCGTGGTCAGCGCCTGAAATAAAACAAAAAAGGAGCGTAAACAATGAGTGGTTATATCTGTAAGCTGAGCGAAAAAGTTGAGAGAACCCATGTCCGCTATAACAACCGCTACGGCATCGCAATAGCCGGTGACTTATACACCCCGAGGGAGCTTGACCTGAGTAGGCAGTATCCCGCCGTTGTGGTTGGCGCCCCCTATGGAGGCGTCAAGGAGCAGGGCCCCTGCGTCTATGCCAACGAGTTGGCCCAGCGCGGCTTTGTTGTACTGACTTTTGACCCCGGGTATATGGGGGAGAGCGCCGGCGAGCCCCGCCGTGTTTCCTCGCCGGATATATTCAGCGAGAACATCAGCGCCGGGGTGGACTACCTGGGGCTGCTGCCCTATGTGGACCGCGGGAGAATCGGCGCGATTGGCATCTGTGGAAGCGGCGGCTTCTCACTGTCAGCCGCGGCAATGGACTCCCGCATCAAGGCAGTCGTTACCGCAAGCATGTACGACATGAGCTATGCCGCCCGTGCAGGGCTGACACCGGAGCAGATCGCCGAGAACAAAAACCGTCTCTCTCTTCAGCGTTGGGCCGATGCTGAAAATGGCTATCCCCAATATATTCCCACTTTTCCGGAAGAGCCTGTCGATGAAATTCCTGCCGAGATGACCGGCATCTGGCGTGAGTTCTTCGAGTTTTATGCCACAAGGCGCGGCCATCATCCCCATGCCCGCGGCGGCTTTACTACTACAAGCGACCTGGCTTTCATCAACTATCCGCTTCTCTCCCATATCGATGAGATCAGCCCCCGTCCCATCCTGTTCGTTGTAGGCGAGCAGGCCGGGAGCCGCTTCTTCAGCGATGTGGCATATGAGAACGCCCACGAGCCGAAAGAGATGCTTGTCATCCCCAACTGCAACCATGTGGACCTGTACGATGACGCGACCAAAATCCCCTTTGATCGAATCGAGAGCTTTTTGAAGGAGAACTTGAAGTGAAAACGACAGTGCTCAATAACGGCGTCAAGATGCCCATGGAGGGCTTTGGTGTCTTTCAAGTGCCCGAGAGTCAGTGTGAAGAGGTCGTACGCAACGCCATATGCGCCGGTTATCGCCTGATCGATACCGCAAGCTCCTATAAAAACGAGGAGGCGGTCGGCGCTGCCATCCGGCAGGCAATCCAGGCGGGAATTGTGGCCCGCGATGAGCTTTTTATCACCACCAAAGCCTATATCCAGGAAATGGGCTATGACAATCTGAAAGAAGCTTTCACCCGTTCTCTGAACAAACTGGGTCTCGATTATCTGGATCTGTATCTCATCCATATGCCCCTCGGCGATTATTACGGCGCATGGCGGGCGATGGAGGAGCTTTATGCGGCGGGCAGGATCCGCGCCATTGGCGTGTGCAATTTCGATTCCGCCAGGCTGATGGACCTTTGCTACAATGCCAGGGTCCATCCCATGGTAAATCAGATCGAGCGCCATCCCCACTATCAGCGCCACGATGAGCTTGCCATAATGGAAAAGCTGGGCATACAGCCCCAGGGCTGGGCTCCCTTTGCAGAGGGGCTCAATGGAATGTTCACCGAGCCCGTGTTGCAGGCCATCGCCGCCAAGCACAGCAGGACGGCCGCCCAGGTTATCCTCCGCTGGGAGGTGCAGCAGGGTGTGAGTATCATCCCCAAGTCGGTACATCCTGAGCGCATGGCGGAAAACCTGGCCATCTGGGATTTCGAGCTGGACAGCGGCGATATGCAGGAGATCAGAACCATGGACAAGGCTCGTCCCTCCATGCTGGACTGCTCCAAGCCCAGCGAGATTGATCGCCTGTATCACTACCTGAGCAATCCGGTGTTGACCAGCCTGTAAGGGAGGATAAGCATGATAAAGATTGAAGCAAACGGCACCGTTCTCAAGGTAAAGCTCTGTGAGAACAGCTCTGCGAAAGCGGTGAAAGAACTTCTCAAAGACGGCGCTCTTACTCTGCCTTTGAAAGATTACGCCCACATGGAGAAGTTCGGCTCTTTCGGCAGACAGCTCCCCGTGAACGATGAATACATCACCACCGAGCCCGGCGATGTCATACTCTCAGAGGGACATCTTCTGGTGATCTACTACGCTTCCAACACATGGAACTTTACCCGCCTCGGCAAAGTGCAGAATGTGGGCGCCGCTGATCTGAAGCGGGTGCTGGGCAAGGGAGAGGTTACGGTGACACTGTCCCTGGATGAGTAATCCGAAGCTGGCAAACCACTGCTTGGAAAGGAGGCACAAATGAAAAAATTCTTCCCATTGCTCTTTATCGCGGCTCTGATATGCGGAATTTTGACTGGTTGCAGGCACGCGCTGCCGGCAGACGGCCAGGCAGATAGCGGCACAGACCGCACCGAAACGGAAGCATCGAGTACGCCGGGCGAAAGTCCTGAGTCAGACACGCCGGCGGAAAGCTCGGTCGCGACCTTTGATCTCGCCTCTGGCGAAAACGGGAGGGCTCCGAAAGTGATGTTAAACAGCGGCTATGAAATGCCGATCTTAGGTCTCGGTACTTATTCCCTCCACGATGACGTGGTGAAAAACTCGGTCACAGCCGCCCTCAATCATGGTGTACGGCTCATTGATACTGCCTATATGTATGGCAATGAAAGAGAAATCGGAGAGGCCATCCGCGCATCTGGTATACCGAGAGAAGAAATTTTCGTGATTACAAAGATCTACCCCGGCGAGCAGTATCACAACCCCGAAAAGGCGATACAGGATGCCCTCGATAAGCTTGATCTCGGCTATATTGACATGATGCTCCTGCATCATCCCGGCGAGGATGATGTCAAGGCATACCTTGCCATGGAAAAGTTTGTGGCAGAGGGCAAAATCCGTTCTCTTGGTCTCTCCAACTGGTACATTGAGGAGATCGACGATTTCATCGCTCAGGTCAACATAAAGCCTGCGCTTGTGCAAAACGAAATCCATCCATACTATCAGGAGCAGCAGGTCGTCCCCTATATGCACAATCTCGGCATTGTGATGCAGGCCTGGTACCCGCTGGGCGGCAGAGGTCACACTGGAGAGCTGCTCGGCGACGAAACCATCAGCGCCATTGCCGAGGCGCATGGCGTCTCATCGGCGCAGGTCATCATCCGCTGGCATTTGCAGCGCGGCGTGGTGGCCATCCCCGGCTCCAGCAACCCCGATCATATTCTGGAGAACATCTCGGTCTTTGACTTTGAACTGACCGACGGGGAAATGGATGCCATTGCCGCGCTGGACCGAAACGAGAAACACGACTGGTACTAAATCACGAACAGGGAGGTTCAAGGCAGAATGAAAATCACGGTTTTACAGGGAAGCCCTCACAAAAACGGCTCCTCCAATCTGCTGGCAAGCGAGTTTATCCGCGGTGCAAAAGAGGCGGGGCACGATGTGTCGGTTCTCGATGCGGCCCACATGGATATGCACCCCTGCCTCGGCTGCAGCCGCTGCGGTATGAACGGAGAATGCGTACACAGAGATGACAATACCATCATTCGTGACGCTATGCTGCAAAGCGATATGGCGGTATTTGTCACCCCCATTTATTACTTTGGAATGTCGGCGCAGCTTAAAATGGTCATCGACCGTTTTTACAGCTACACCACCCGGCTCTCCGGCAAAAAACTGAAGACCGTGCTGATCACGGCAGCATGGGATGACAACGATGATGTGATGCCCTGTACGGTGAAGCATTACGAAAAGCTGTGCCGCTACATGAACTTCCGTGACTGCGGCATGGTCCTGGGCAGAGGCTGCGGCACGCTCGAGGCCACAAAAGGCAGCCGCTACCCGAACGATGCCTATCAGCTTGGAAGATCCTTATGACAGGAGGAAATACCATGAAAGTTACAAAGAGATGTTTTGCGCTCGTCCTCGGTGTGGTCATGCTGCTGGGGCTGTGCAGCACCGCCTTTGCCGCCGGCGCTTTTTCGGACATTGCGAACAACGCCTACTATGCACAGGCGGTGGACTTCTGCATCGAACACGGCCTGATCGGCGGCACGGACGACGGCATATTTTCGCCAGATACGGCTCTCAGCCGCGGGATGCTGGCCACCATTCTCTGGCGGCTGGAGGGTAGACCGGAGGCACCGGGCGACACTTTCAGCGATGTTGTCCCCGATGCTTACTACGATGCGCCCGTCAGATGGGCGGCTTCGGCCAAGATTGTCACCGGCTATGGCGGCGGGCGCTTCGGTCCCGACGACCCCATCAGACGTCAGGAACTGGCCGCCATGCTGTACCGCTACGCGGAATACAGGGGTGAAGACATGACCGTATCCGCCGCAGAGCCCTTTGCCGATGAGGATGCGATCAGCGACTATGCCCAAAACGCAGCAAAGTGGGCCAGAGCAAACGGCATCATCTCCGGCAAACCCGGAAACCAGTTTGACCCCACAGGCAGCGCCACCCGTGCCGAGGCGGTAACGATGGTGTATCGCTGTATCAGGTGGATGCAGTCGGAAGCCGAAACACCGTCGCCCGATCCTGTTCCTGCGCCAGGCGGCAAGACCCTTGTGGCCTATTTCTCTGCCACTGGTACGACAAGGAACGCAGCACAAACGGTCGCCGGCGTTACAGCGGGCGACCTCTATGAGATTTTACCCGCCGTACCCTATACCAGTGCGGATCTGAACTGGAACGACTCCTCCAGCCGCTCCCAGGTGGAGCAGCGCAGCAGCAACGCCCGCCCTGCCATCAGCGGCAGCGTAGAGGATATGGACGCCTATGACGTGGTTTTCCTCGGCTATCCCATTTGGAACGGCAGACCACCCAGGATCATCAGTACCTTTTTGGAGAGCTACGACTTCTCCGGCAAGACCATCGTCACGTTCTGCACCAGCGCAAGCAGCAGCCACAGCGACAGTGGACTACGCGCTCTTGCCCCCGGCGCCACGTGGCTTGACGGGCGCAGACTCAGCGGCATGTCTCAGGCCTCTGTTGAGTCTTGGGTCGATGGCCTGCCGCTCCCCACATCACATCAGCAGAATGACGAAGGGATGGTAATCTCCGTCCGTTCCGGCGATGTTGAAATCGTCTATATGCTCAATGACAGCGACGCGGCAAAGGCGCTGTATGCCCAGCTTCCCCTGACACTGGAAGTCGAACCCTACAGCAGCAACGAGATGATATTTTACCCTCCGGCCAAGCTGACAACGGCCAACACGCCTCTGAGCGACAGCCGGCCTGGCTCCCTGTCCTACTATGCTCCCTGGGGCGATGTGGTTATGTTCTATGCCGTCGGCGCCCCCAACAGCAGTCTATATGAGCTGGGAACAGCAGTATCCGGCCAGGAGAACATTTCTTCTCTGGGCAAAACCGTTACCGTTGCTGCGAAATGAGGAGGTAAATTATGAAACGAGTCCTATCCCTGCTCCTGGCTCTGCTTCTGGCGGTCTCCCTGGCCGCCTGCGGCACTTTGCCGGCACCGGAAACACCTGACACCCCCACCGACACCCCAACAGATCCACCCTCACAAAACAACGGCGCGCAACAGGGCGAAGCGCCCCAGGCTGACCCGGATCCAACGCAGAAGCCGGGTGAAAGCAGCACCATGCTCGTCGTCTATTTCTCCGCCACCGGCACCACCGAGGGCGTCGCACAGACGATCGCCGAAGCCACTGGCGCAGACCTCTTTGAGATCGTGCCCGAAACCCCTTATTCAGACGCGGACCTCAACTACAATGCCGATTGCCGCGCCAATGACGAGCAGCAGGACGATGCCGCTCGCCCCGCCATTGCGTCGGACTGCACTGTTGCGGCCTGGGACCGCTATGATGTCATATTCCTCGGTTATCCCATTTGGTGGGGGATCCCGCCCAAAATCATGCGCACCTTTTGTGAGCAGTACGACTGGAGCGGCAAGACCGTTGTGCCCTTCTGCACCAGCGGCGGCAGCGGCTTCAGCAGCGAGGGGCTCCCGGAGCTGACCGCGGGAGCCGAATGGCTGGATGGGCGTCGCTTCCGCAGCGGGCTCACCCAGGAAGATGTTACCGCATGGCTCGAAGAGAGGGGACTTTCGTCCCCTCTCTCTGTGCAAAGCACATCCACCCTGAGCGTCCGTTGCGGCGATATTTCCATCGTCTATGAGCTAAACGACAGCCCCGCTGCCAGAGCGCTGCTGGCACAGCTTCCGCTGACGCTCGAAGTAGAACCCTTTGGCTCCAATGAGCAGACCTTTTATCCGCCCGAGGAGCTGCCCACATCCGACACGCCGGACATCACCTCCGCAACGGCCGGAACGCTGGCCTACTATGCCCCCTGGGGCGATGTGGTCATGTTCTACGGCGATTTGAGCGGCGGCAGCAGTGGAGTCCTGTTTGAATTGGGCAAAGCCATCTCCGGCACAGAGGAGATCGCGAATCTGTCCGGCACCATTACAGTTTATTGAGAGATATTTTCAAACCCGGCACGCCAAAGTTCCAAGCGGCCGCATGCAGCAAATCGGTTGCATGCGGCCGTGCTCGCTCTGCCGAAAAACAATGCCAACTGAAACGGCTTTCCCCGCCACGGGCCCACGGATAGCGGCTCAGCTTTTAAGGAACCTCGCCGTGGCCTTTGCCTTGACTTTGCCTGGCAAACCCGGTACAATAAAAAGGCCCATCAAAATGGGGTTCTAGCCCGCCGCTCAACACGGGTATAACCCAAAATCGTCATATGCGCCCGTAGCTCAGTAGGATAGAGCGACTGCCTCCTAAGCAGTAGGCCGGAGGTTCGATTCCTCTCGGGCGTGCCACGTCGGAGCAAAGTCCGCTTTGCTCCGACATCTTTTTATGCCCGAGGCAAAAAAGACGTCATCCGCCCGCTCCCTTGCTCCTCCTTATCCCCGGCGAAACTGTGGTTTCGCCGGGGGCCCCGAGAGCAAAGTCCGCTTTGCTCCGACATCTTTTTATGCCCGAGGCAAAAAAGACGTCATCCGCCCGCTCCCTTGCTCCTCCTTATCCCCGGCGAAACTGTGTTTCGCCGGGGGCCCCGAGAGCAAAGTCCGCTTTGCTCCGACGTCTTTTTATGCCTGCGGCAAAAAGACGTCATCCGCCCGCTCCCTTGCTCCTCCTTTCCAACTGCGACCCGCTTCGCTGGGCTCGCAGTTGGCAGGCCGCCCTGCGGGCGGCATTTTCTCCATTCAGAAATATCGATTTTAACCGTCCCGTCCAAAGTGCTGTAATCTGCGTGATTACAGCACTTTTTGTTTTTGGGAAGCACAAAATCGGTGCTTAAAGCGGCTGACAGGCACAGGGGAATTTCATAAGGGCCCAAAGCAGAAAAAGCCCCGGGGGAAAATCCCCCGGGGCCTTTCTTAACTCATTGGATCAATTAGGAAACAACGTCCGGAATGACATCGGTGTAGATGAACACAGCAACGATCTTGTCAGAAGCTGCCTCATTGCCCTCGGTGGTCGAAGCAACAATGTACTCGAAGAGCGGGGCGGTGTTGGAAGCATCATCGCCGATATCTGCAGACATCAGAGAATCCGCAGTTGTCTCAACAAAGCTCTTTCTGTCGGTCGGATCGCCAGTGACGAGGTAGTATTTAACATCCTCACTGACTCTCGCAGAGACACTCGAGCCAACCTTAACGGTCTTAGCATCAGCGTCGAAAGTGTTGGCAGTGTAGAACACGATGGTGTTGCCCAGCCAACCCTGGTAAGAGCCAAGGCCATAGCTATCGGCATCGGCAACGGAATCATCCGAGTGCTCGCCAACAGTCATATTCGCAGCCGTATCGGCTTTGATCTTGTTGTCAGACTTCTGAACCTCAAATTTGATGAACGAGCCGGCAAGATCCTTAACAGCCTCAGCGGCCGCACTGTCATCGTAGTTCGCGGTAACGAAATTCGTAGTCTCGCCATCAACCACAATCTTCATGTTGACAGCATAGGTGTCGGTTTCGGTACCAGCGCCGTACGAAGCACTGACCAGGTAGCCGTACTTGGTGTTGGTGTCAGAGGAAGTCGTGATGGAATCGGCAACCGTGAAGTACATAACTTTCACATAGCTGATTCCAGAAGCAGCATTCTTGACAGCCTGCTGACCAGCAACCGTGACAGTGGACTCAAAGGAAGGCATGTCGGAGCCCTTGTAGACTTTCACAGTGTCATCTTTGGTGTTCTTAATAAAGACAACCGTGTCGTCATTCACATGACCCAGAACAGTATCGGACGAGCCAGTGTACAGAGTGTTGTTGTTCTTCTTGTACTCAATCGCAGCCGCCGGAACCGCAGAAGCAGTCACGCCGTCCGCATGGTCGATCTCTTTGAGATTGGTGATAACGCCGCTGGAGTTGACGGTGTACTCAAAGACTTTATTCATCGCATATGTGGTGCCCTTGGTGCCGGCATCACTGCCATCCGCGATAGTCCAGCCATCCTCATTGCTCCAGATGAACTTGCCAGCGGTGCCCAGTTTCTCATTCTCGTCAAGATTGCTGTCGGGGAACTTGACATCAAAGGTCTTGGAAGTACCGTCAGCCAGTGTACCGGTCAGAGTTCCACCAGTGATTTCATCCCAGTTGTTGGTCTTAGTCGCAACATCTGTGACATAGACATACTTGGTCTCAGTGGACTCGGAGACACGCTCAGCGTCAACCAGATAACCATTGTGGTTGAAAGTCAGGTTGAACTCTTTGTTGAAGTCGTTATTGGTCAGAGCAGCAATCGCGGCATTGGCAACGTAAGTTGTGTCGCCCAGCACGTAGCTGTTCGCATCGGAACCAAAGCCCTTAAAGACAACATTCTCAATGATGTTGGCTTTCTCAACCGTGTACTTGTTGACAGGATCTTTCTCAACGAGAGTGGAAAGTCTGTTGAAGTAGACGATATCATCTTTCGCGTAGTTGCTGTAGATCGAGACATTCTTCATGTCAACGCTGCCCGCGCCGAAGACGATCTTGCTGGCGGTGTTGTTGACCGAAGTGATCTTGCCTTTCTTATACTCGACAGCAATAACACTCTCGTAGACATCGTCGTTGTTGTTGTCAATGAAAGTGACCACATAATCCTGCTTGGTAGCACCCTCAACAGCAGCAATAACAGCAGCCGGATTGGCAGTAGCGGTGTAGCTATTGGTGGCAACCGCATTGAAGATCATGAGTTTGGTCTCAGAGCCGAGGTTGACATCATAGGTGGTGCCGTTGACTTTATAGGTCTCTTTACCAGCCGTTTTATCTGTAAACGTACCGCCGCCGGCCAGCTGCAGGGAAGCGCCGTCGTTGATGGTGAAGTTTGCAACGTCATCGCCAGAATCATAGGAACCGTTGTCATTGTTGTCAACATACCACATATCGACTTTCTGGAAGAGCATGTCGACGCCGGTATCGCACTCAACGGTAACACTTCTGGTCGTGTCGTGGCCATCAGAATCTTTCTCTTCGAGAATGACTCTGGTCTGACCCTCTTCGGTCAGAGTGCCAACGCCAGTGACAGCATTGGAGGAGTCAACGATCGTGCCGGAAACTTTCTTGATGTTGAAAGTGCCCTCAGCAAGAGTGTACTTGATCAGGTTGCCGTTGCCATCTTTGGCCGCGTTGTAGTAGCAGTCAGAGAACAGAGCGTTGTAGCCCATACGGGAGACAACGTGTCTGACAGCAGCATCGTCAGCGCTAAAATCAGCAACATTCTTAAAGAGGTTGATGGTCTTTCTCTCGGCGAGATCAATGTAGTCATAGGGGAAATCGAGGGGCTGACCATTCGCCTTGGTCTGGGAATAGCCCAGAGCGACAACCAGCATCTTGGCCGCTTCAGCCATGGTGACGTTGTTGTCCGGCTTAAAGGTGCCATCCGGATAACCGCCGATGATGTTGTTGTTGGTCGCCCAGTTGACATAACCGGAAGCCCAGTGATTGGCCGGGACATCGGAGAATTTGGTAGCGCCGTTGTAGCGGTTCGCATTCTCGTTGCCGGTCATCAGGCGGTAAACAACAGCCGCGAACTCGGAACGCTTGATGGTGCCGTCCGGATCGAAGTTGTTGTTCTCTTTGCCTTGCAGGATCTTAAGGGAGTTGAGCAGATTGATCGCCGGAGCGTCACTGTCAGTCACCTTAACATCGTTGAAGGCGGCGCCGGTCATGACGATCAGGCTCAGGGAAAGAGCCATAACCAGAACCAGCGCGAGAACTTTTTTCAAGTTTCTCATGTTAGAAATTCCTCCTTCAAAATTTCGCGGGTATCCCCGCATTTTTTACAATGGCAGTATATCGCATCGGCCTGTCCAGCACAAGCGATTTTATGCCTTTGTAACAGAAATGTAACAAACCGGATTCCCCACCGAAACTACAGTTTCGGTGGGGGCCCCGGCCTGCGGGCCGCTTGGGGGTATCTGAGGGCGCCAGCCCTCTGTGGTTTCATCATAACACATCCGGGGCAAAATGGTTGTTACAATTCGATTACAGGCAAAGCGCGCGCCGGTTGCCGGCGCGCGCTTTCGTCATTTTAACTTTATTTTTTCGCGAGAGCTTCCACCGTCTCGCGCACATAGGCGCCGAACTCCTCGCAGGTGCAGCCCGTGTCGCGGCCGGTGATCGTCAGGCGGCGCTCTTCAAACATACAGATGTCGAGCGCCCGCTCGAGAAGCGCGGCCCGCTCGCCCCGGCCGATGTGGCGCAGCAGCATCGCCGCCGCGCGCAGCATGGAGCAGGGGTCGGCGTACTGCGCGCGGCCCTCGGCGACCATGCGCGGCGCGCTGCCGTGAATCGCCTCGAACATGGCGTAGCGCTTGCCGATGTTGGCGCTGCCCGCCGTGCCCACGCCGCCTTGAAACTCGGCGGCCTCGTCGGTGAGAATATCTCCGTAGAGATTCGGCAGAATGAGCACCTGAAAGTCGGTGCGGCGCTTGCGGTCGACGAGCTTCGCGGTCATGATGTCGATGTACCAGTCGTCCACGCGGATGCCGGGGTAGTCTTTGGCGATCTGCTGGCAGAGATTCAGAAATTTGCCGTCGGTCGTCTTGATGACGTTTGCCTTGGTGACGATGCTCACATGGTCTTTGCCGTTTTTCTTCGCATAGTCAAAGGCGAGGCGCGCGATGCGCTCGGTGCCCTGGGTCGTCGTCACGCAGAAGTCCACGGCGAGGTCGTCCGTCACGTGTACGCCCCGGCTGCCCACGGCGTAGCTGCCCTCGGTGTTCTCGCGGAAAAAGGTCCAGTCGATGCCCTCGGCGGGCACCTTGACCGGGCGCATGTTCGCGAAGAGATCGAGCTCCTTTCTCATGGCGACGTTGGCGCTCTCGATGTTCGGCCACGGATCGCCCGCGCGGGGGGTGGTGGTCGGCCCTTTCAAAATCACATGGCAGGCTCTGAGCTCCTCGAGCACGTCGTCGGGAATGGCCTTTCCTACCTCGGCGCGGCGCTCGATGGTGAGCCCGTCGATCTCGCGGAATTCCACTCTGCCCGCCGCCACCTCGTCGGCGAGCAGAAAGCGCAGCACCCGCTCGGCCTCGGCCGTGATGGTCGGGCCGATGCCGTCGCCGCCGCAGACGCCGACGACGAGCGTATCGAGACTCCCATAGTCGACAAAATCCTGTTCGGCTTTCATGCGCTCGACGCGCTCGAGCTGCTCGGTGAGCACCTTTTCAAACTGGGCGACAGCGCCCGCAATCTGTTCTCTCATGCGTTTTTCCCACTTTCTCTGGTGTAGTTTAAAAGCCCGCCCGCGAGCAGCACCGCCCGCTCGCGCTGCGAGAGCTCGAGCCGCGCTCCGAAGCGGACGCCGGCTGTCACATTCTCAATTTCCACGCGCTCGCCGCCCGTCCCGGCGCTCTCGCGCAGGCCGCGCAGCACGAGCCGGTCGCCGAGCGTGATGCGGTCGTAGTCGGCCTCGTCTTCAAAGACCAGCGGCAGAATGCCGGCGTTGACGAGGTTTGCCTTGTGGATGCGCGCGAAGCTCTTGACGAGCACCGCCTTTGCCCCGAGGTAGAGCGGCACGAGCGCCGCATGCTCGCGCGAGGAGCCCTGGCCGTAGTTGACCCCGCCGACGAGAATGCCGCCGCCCGTGTGTCTCATGCGCTCGGGGAATTCCTCGTCGCAGCGCGTAAAGCAGTAATTTGACAGATAGGGAATGTTGCTGCGGTAGGGCAGCTGTTTGGTGGTGGCGGGCATGATGTGGTCGGTCGTGATGTTGTCGCCCACCTTGATGGTGACGGGGGCGTCGATCTCCTCCGGCAGGGGCTTCGCCTCGGGGAACGGCTTGATGTTCGGCCCGCGCAGCACTTCGACGTCATTGCCGGACTCGGCCGGGGGATCGATGAGATTGTCGTTGACGAGAAAGTGCTCGGGCATTTTGATCTCGACCGGCGCGCCGAATGTGCGCGGGTCGGTCAATACGCCCGCAACGGCCGAGGCGACCGCCGTCTCGGGGCTGACGAGGTAGACGCTCGCGTCCGCCGTGCCCGAGCGGCCCTCGAAGTTGCGGTTGAACGTCCGCAGGGACACGCCGCCGCTCTGGGGGGCCTGGCCCATGCCGATGCAGGGGCCGCAGGCGCACTCGAGCACGCGCGCGCCCGCCGCGACGATGTCGGCAAGCGCCCCGTTTTCGGCGAGCATGGTCAGCACCTGCTTCGAGCCGGGGGCGATCACGAGCGACACCTCGGGGTGGACGGTTCTGCCCTTGAGCATGGCGGCGACGGTGAGCATGTCGGCAAGCGACGAATTTGTGCAGGAGCCGATGCAGACCTGATCGACCTTGAGGCCGGCGAGATTTGCGGCCGTGTCGACGTTGTCGGGGCTGTGGGGCTTTGCCACCAGCGGCTCAAGCGCGCCGAGGTCGATGTCGATGACCCGCTCATAGACCGCGTCGGCGTCCGGCGCGAGCGGAACATAGTCTCCCTCGCGGCCCTGGGCGCGCAAAAAGGCGCGCGTCGTCTCGTCGGACGGGAAGATGGAGGTCGTCGCGCCGAGTTCGGCGCCCATGTTGGTAATGGTGGCGCGCTGGGGCACCGACAGCGTGGCGACGCCCGCTCCGCCGTACTCGATCACGCGGCCCACGCCGCCCTTGACCGAGAGAATCGAGAGCACCTTTAAAATGACGTCCTTGGCCGACACATAGGGCGGCAGGGCGCCCGTGAGGTTGACTTTCACCGTCTTCGGCATGGTGATGTGGTAGGCCCCGCCGCCCATGGCGACCGCGACGTCGAGCCCGCCCGCGCCCATGGCGAGCATGCCGATGCCGCCGCCGGTCGGGGTGTGGCTGTCGCTGCCGATGAGGGTCTTGCCCGGCACGCCGAAGCGCTCGAGATGTACCTGGTGGCAGATGCCGTTGCCCGGGCGGGAGAACCAAACGCCGTACTTTTTGGCGACGGTTCTGATGTAGCGGTGGTCGTCGGCGTTTTCAAAGCCCGACTGCAAGGTGTTGTGGTCGATGTAGGCGACCGAGCGCTCGGTCTTCACCCGGTCGACGCCCATGGCCTCAAGCTCGAGGTAGGCCATGGTGCCGGTGGCGTCCTGCGTGAGGGTCTGGTCAATGCGCAGGCCGATCTCGGCGCCCGGTTTCATCTCGCCCTCGACGAGGTGGGCGGCGATGATTTTTTCTGCCAGTGTGTATCCCATATTGGTTCAGCTCCATTTCTTTTGCAATTCAGCGCGCGAAAGCGATTTGGTGAATAATCAACATCTTGCCGGGAGCAAGATGTTGACTTCGGCTCTTATGACAGTTTTTCGATGCCCTTTTTCACGCGGGCGATGGTCTCGTCGCGCCCGAGGATGTCGGCGAGCTCCAGCCCGCCGCCGGGGGTGAAGCTCTTGCCCGACACCGCCACACGAAGCGGCCAGAGCACGATCCCATTCTTTACGCCGAGGCGCTCGATCAGGCCGAAGAGCGCCGCGTGAAGCGCGTCGTAGTTCCACTCGCCGAGCCCCTCGAGCACCGGCAGAATTTCGCGCAGCGACTCGAGCGAATTCTCCCGCGTGGTCTTCATCTTCTTGTGGACGAAGAGCTCGGGGTCGTAGTCGGGCAGCGCGTCGAAGAAGTCGACCTGCTCGGGAATGTCGGTGAGAAGCTCACAGCGCGGCTGAAGCAGCGCGGCGATCTTTTTGTAGTCGCTGCCGCCCTTGACACTCTGGGCGATGTAGGGCCGCGCGCGCTCGGCAAACTCGTCGGGCGTCATGCGGCGGATGTACTCGCCGTTGAGCCAGTTGAGCTTGTTGGTGTCAAAAATCGAGGGCGACTTCGAGATGCCGTCGACCGAGAAGACCTCGACGAGCTCGGGCAGGGTGAAGACCTCCTGCTCGGCCTTGTCGCCCTTGGGACCCCAGCCGAGCAGCGCGATGTAGTTGAGCACAGCGTCCTTGAGGTAGCCCTTGGCGATCAGATCCTGGTAGGAGGCGTCGCCGTTTCGCTTGGAGAGCTTGTGGCTCTGGTCTTTCATGACCGGCGGGCAGTGGATGTAGGCCGGAATCTCCCAGCCGAACGCCTCGTAGAGCAGATTGTACTTCGGCGAGCTCGAGAGATACTCCGCCCCGCGGATGACGTGGGAGATCTCCATGAGGTGGTCGTCGACCACGTTTGCGAAGTTGTAGGTTGGCAGCCCGTCGGACTTGATGAGAATGCCGTCGTCGAGCGTGGCGTTGTCGACGGTGATCTTCCCGTAGACCATGTCGTCAAACGTGGTCTGGCCCTCGGGGATCTTCTGGCGGATGACATAGGGCACGCCCGCGGCGAGCTTTTCGTCGATTTCGGCCTGTGAGAGATTGCGGCAGTGGCCGTCGTACTTGTGGGGCACCTTTGACGCCTCGTGCACGCGGCGCAGCTCCTCGAGGCGGTCCTTGTCGCAGAAGCAGTAGTAGGCCGCGCCTTTCTCAATGAGCTCTTTGGCATATTTGAGATAGATGTCGCGCCGCTCGGTCTGGATGTAGGGGCCGTAGCCGCCGCCGATGTCGGGGCCCTCGTCCCACAGCAGACCGGTCTCGCGCAGGGTGTTGTAGATGATGTCGAGCGCACCCTCAACCTGGCGTTCCTGGTCGGTGTCCTCAATGCGCAGCAGGAAGCTGCCCCCGTTCGATTTCGCCACGAGGTAGGCGTAGAGCGCCGTGCGCAGGTTGCCCACATGCATATAGCCCGTCGGGCTCGGGGCAAAGCGGGTACGTACTGTTTTCAACCAAAACACCTCTTACTTCCTTATCAAATTACACTTTAGTTTACTTTCTGGCGGCCCGCTTGTCAAGGCGCGGGCCGCGCTCACGGGTCGCGCGCGCCCGGTTTGTGAAATTCGCCCCAAATTGTGCGGGTTCTCTGCCCCGTTTTGGGGCAGCTTTTCCTTGTGCGCGCGGCGCCGTTGTGGTAGACTGAAAAAATAGTAATATACTGTACAGTTTGGAGTGAAACAACATGACTTATCACTTTGCGGACAAAATCGCAACGCTCAAGCCCTCTGCGGTCAGAGAGATTCTCAAGTCGGCGAACGCCCCGGGCATGATCGCCTTCTCGGCGGGCAACCCCGCGGCCGAGTCCTTCCCGGTGGAGGCCATTCAGCAGGTCACGGCCGACATTCTTGCAAGCCGCTCGAACGTGGCGCTGCAGTACGGCATCACCGAGGGCTACGCGCCGCTCATTGAGAAGATCACCTCGCGCGACAGGGCCCGCCACCACGTCGGGCGCGACTTTGACCAGACCATCATCACCAGCGGCGCGCAGGAGGCCATCGACTTCACGGCGCGCGTGCTGTGCAACGAGGGCGACACCGTACTCTGCGAAAACCCGAGCTTTGTCGGCGCGCTCAATGCTTTTCGCTCCTACAACGTCAACCTCGTGGGCATTCCGCTCGAGAGCGACGGCCTCGATTTGAACGCGCTGGAACATGCGCTCAAAACCGAGAAAAACGTGCGTTTTCTCTATGTGATTCCGAACTTTCAAAACCCGGCCGGCATCACGACCTCCCTTGAGAAGCGCCGCGCCATCTATGAGCTGGCAAAGCGCTACGGCATCATGATTCTCGAGGACAACCCTTACGGCGAGCTGCGCTTCGCCGGGCAGGACGTGCCCGCGATCAAGTCCATGGACGAGGACGGCATCGTCATCTACTGCGGCTCTTTCTCGAAGATTCTCTCGTCGGGTCTGCGCGTGGGCTATGCCACCGCGCCCGCCGCGGTGGTCTCAAAGATGGTCATCGCCAAGCAGTGCTGCGACGTGCACACGACGCTGCTGTCCCAGATGATCGCCGACGAATTTCTCAGCAACTACGATCTCGAGGCGCATCTTCAGAAGATCCGCGACCTCTACCGCGAGAAGAGCTCCTGTATGCTCGCCTGCATCGACGAGCACTTTGACGCGCGCGTCACAACAACCCGCCCCGAGGGCGGCCTCTTCCTCTGGTCGACTCTGCCCGAGGGCTGCGACGTGGCGGCGTTTGCGAAGCTGCTGCTCGAGCGCAAGGTCGCCGTCGTGCCGGGGCAGGCGTTTCTGCCGAATGAGAGTGACCAGACGACGTCGTTCCGCATGAACTACTCCACTCCGTCGATGGAAAACATCCGCGCCGGCATTGCCATCATCGGCGATGTGATGAAGACTTTTCTCAAATAAGGGAGGCTTTTGCCATGTCCGAACAGAAAATCATCTTTTCCGCCATTCAGCCCTCGGGCAAAATCACTCTCGGCAACTACCTCGGCGCGGTGAAAAACTGGGTGGAGCTCCAGGACCGGTACCACTGCATCTACAGTCTGGCCGATCTGCACGCCATCACCGTGCGCCAGGACCCGAAAGCGCTGCATGATCAGTCGCTTCTGCTCCTCGCGCAGCTGATCGCCTGCGGTCTCGACCCGCAGCGCTGCGTCCTCTTCATTCAGAGCCATGTGCCGGCGCACGCAGAGCTCGCGTGGGTGCTCAACTGCTACACCATGTTCGGCGAGCTGTCGCGCATGACCCAGTTCAAAGACAAGTCGCAGAGCCACCCCGAGAACATCAACGCCGGACTCTTCACCTACCCCGCGCTCATGGCGGCCGATATTCTGCTCTACCAGACCGACCTTGTTCCGGTCGGCGAGGACCAGAAGCAGCACGTCGAGATCTGCCGCGACATTGCAACCCGCTTCAACGGCATCTACGGCGACGTGTTCCGCATGCCCGAGCCCTTTATTCCCAAAGTGGGCGCGCGCATCATGAGCCTTCAGGAGCCGACAAGAAAAATGTCGAAGTCGGACACCAACCAGAATGGCTACATTCTGCTCATGGATGAGGATAAGGACATTCTCAAAAAATTCAAGCGCGCCGTTACCGATTCGGAGATGAAAGTCTGCTACGCCGAGGGCAAGGAGGGCGTCAACAACCTCATGCGTATCTATGCCGCCGCAACGGGCAAGACTCTCGATGAGATCACCCTCGAATTCGACGGCCGCGGCTACGGCGACTTCAAGACAGCCGTCGGCGAGGCGGTCGTGGCGCTGCTCGGCCCGATCCGCGAAAAGACAAAGGAGTATCTCGCCGACCGCGCCTATCTGGAAAAAGTTTATCGCGACGGCGCCGAACGCGCAAATGAAATGGCACAAAAGACGCTCTCAGACGTCTATGATAAAGTAGGGTTCGTCCACCGCTAACCGACGTCCTCGCGGGCTCCGCTCAGCTCCGTCGGGCTTTCCTCGAAAGTCCCGACATCCGCCCGCTGCGCCGCTCGTCCTTTCCCCTCAAAGCCTGCGGGCTTTGCGGGGGCCCCATCTCCGCTTCTCTGCGGGCTCCGCTCAGCTCCGTCGGGCTTTCTGCGAAAGTCCCGACATCCGCCCGCTGCGCCGCTCGTCCTTTCCCCTCAAAGCCTGCGGGCTTTGCGGGGGCCCCATCATCGCTTCGCTCCGGGCTCCGCTCAGCTCCGTCGGGCTTTCTGCGAAAGTCCCGACATCCGCCCGCTGCGCCGCTCGTCCTTTCCCCTCAAAGCCTGCGGGCTTTGCGGGGGCCCCATCTCCGCTTCGCTGCAGGCCCGGCTTGCGCCGGATTATTTGCCGCCCCGCAGGAGCTGAGCCAGGGCGATATGGCCGCGACTGAATCCATTCATGCCGACAATACGATACCGCCCCGCCAGGGGCAATACGCCGCCCCGCCAGGGGCTGGCGCACTACAGGAGTAAGCTATGTCGTCACAGGATATCTTCACCATTGTCATTTCCTTTTTGCTCGCGGGCGTCATTTCCTTTGCCACCACACCGCTGGTCAAGGTTCTGGCGGGCCGCGTCGGCGCCATCGACGTACCGCGTGACAGCCGCCGGATGCACAAAGTGCCGATTCCCCGCCTCGGCGGGCTCGCCATCTTCTTCGGCTTTCTCATCACGGTTCTGCTCTTCGCCTTTGACCAGCCTCACATGGGCAGCATCCTGCTCGGCGCGGTGGTCATTGTGGTGCTCGGCGTGCTCGACGACATCATGGACTTGAGCGCCAAGCTCAAGTTTGCCGTTCAGATCATCGCCGCTCTCATCCCGGTGCTCTCCGGGGTGAGAATCGACATTCTCTCGAGCTTCAACCCCTTTCGCGAGGGCGATTTCTTCCGCCTCGGCTGGCTCTCCATCCCGGTGACCGTGCTGTGGATTGTCGGCATCACCAACGCCGTCAATCTCATCGACGGGCTCGACGGACTCGCCTGCGGCGTGTCGTCGATCGCCTCGGTGTCGCTGCTGATCATTGCCATTCTCGCCACCGAGCCCCTTGTCGCCATCACCATGGCGGCCCTCTGCGGGGCCTGCATCGGCTTTCTGCCCTACAACTTCAACCCGGCGAGCATCTTCATGGGCGACACGGGCGCGACTTTTCTCGGCTACATCCTCGCGACCATGTCGATTCAGGGCTACTTCAAGTTCTACGCGCTGATCTCGTTTGTGGTGCCCTTTCTCATTTTGGGGCTGCCCATCTTCGATACGGCGTTCGCCATTCTGCGCCGGGTGCTCTCGGGCCGCTCGCCCATGTCGCCCGACCGCGGCCATCTGCACCACAGGCTCATTGACATGGGCTTCTCCCAGAAGCAGACGGTGGCCATCATGTACACCATCAGCGCTGTTTTGGGGCTCTCGGCGGTGCTGCTGACCAGCACCAGCTTCGGCAAGGCCATGATCCTCATCGCAACGGCTGTCATTCTCTCCATCGTCGCGTTCAAGGTGATTGAGAGGCACCCCCACGGCACCCCCGCACACAGGGAGGAGCCGAAAGAGTCCAAGAGAAAGGACGGCCCCTATGAATAAATGTAAGGTCCTGTGCGTGATGGGCACGCGGCCCGAGGCCATCAAAATGGCTCCGCTCGTGCTCGAGCTGCGAAAGCGCCCGGAGATCGACTGCCGGGTCTGCGTCACGGCGCAGCACCGGGAGATGCTCGATATGGTGCTCGACCTGTTCGGCATCACGCCCGACTACGATCTGAATATCATGACCCCGTCGCAGACGCTGTGCACCATTGCCGCCCGCGTCATCAGCGGCATGGAGGGCGTGCTGCGTGACTTTGCGCCCGATGTGACGCTTGTCCACGGCGACACCACCACCACTGCCGCCGGGGCGCTCGCCGCCTTTTACTGCGGCGCGCTCGTCGGCCATGTCGAGGCCGGGCTTCGCACCTATGACCGGCGCTCCCCCTATCCCGAGGAGGTCAACCGCATGATGGCGGGCGCCATCTGCGAGCTGCACTTTGCGCCGACCGAAAACAACCGTCAGAATCTTCTGCGCGAAAACATCCGCGAGGGCATCACCGTCACCGGGAACACCGTCATCGACGCGCTCAAATACACCGTGCGCGACGACTTTGCCTTTCGCACGGCCGCCGCGGCCGACGCCGTCGCCTCGGGCCGGCGCATCGTGCTTCTCACGGCGCACCGCCGCGAGAACTTCGGCCGGCCCCATGACAACATCTTCGAGGCGGCTCGGCAGCTTGCGCTGCGTTTTCCCGACATGGTCATTCTCTACCCCGTGCACCCGAATCCGGCTCTCAACCGGCGGGCGCACGAGATGCTCGACGGCATCGAGAACATCGTTTTGACAAAGCCGCTTGACACCGATGAGATGCACAACCTCATGGCCCGCAGCACTCTGATTCTCACCGACTCCGGCGGACTTCAGGAGGAGGGCCCCGCCCTCGGCAAGCCCGTTTTGGTGCTGCGCCGGGAGACCGAGCGCCCCGAGGCAGTCGCGGCGGGCACAGTCAAGATCAGCGGCACCGAGACCGACGACATTGTGCGCGACGCGTCGGCGCTTCTCACCGACCCCGTCGCCTACGCCAAAATGGCACGGGCAGTCAACCCCTACGGCGACGGCCGGGCGTGCGAGCGCATCGCCGACGCCATTCTGTTCCACTTCGGCCTGCGGGACACTGCGCCCGCTGATTTTACAGGCCGCTAGACCCATTTTCAGGAGGTGCCATGAAACGATCCCCGGTTGGAAGAGTCCTTTTGATTCTGGTCCTGCTCGCCCTGTCGGGCGTGGGGCTCTTCTTCCTGCTGCGCGGCGTCAACAACCCCGTGACCCCCGTCGACCCCATCTACGGTATGCCGGCGGACGAGTTCTCCGACAACCCGTCACTCACCCCGCACGGCGATGAGTGGTATGCGAGCCTTGTCGTCGAACCCGGCAATGTCAAGCAGGTCCTCAGCACCTGGCAGACACCCGAAAAGCTGCACTGGGCCGCTCAGACCACGCTCTACGGTGACGGTTCCTCGGTTGTGACCGACGCGGTCTATGACCGGGACGGCGACCATTTCACCGTGGAGCTGTCCACCTCGCGCGGGGCGCGCTATCTCTACACCCGAAACGGCGACACCGTCACGGTGCGAAACACCACCGAGGGCGAGACAAGGCAGGCGGTCTACTCCAGACAGTACACGCCCGAGGCCCTCATGGGCATGGCCGACATTGAAGCCATTCTGGGCACGCCCGACGAGGACATCACCGACGCCTCGCTCACCGAGTATCTCGGCTATTATGTGATCTATGTGGAATTTGTCTACCCCGATTTGAATCAGACCGAGCGCTACTGGATCTCACTGGTTCACGGGCTGCCGCTCAAGGCGGAGAGCCTCGTCGACGGAGAGCTTGTCTACACCGCGACAACGCAGGAGCTCTCGATTCCCTCATAGCAAAAGCGCCCCCGCTGGGGGGCGCTTTTTTCAAAGGTCCAGTCTCGCCATCAGCCGGCAGAGCAGCTCGCGCTGCTCGGTGTCATTCTCGCCGGCGAGCAGCAGCTGCAAAAGCCCGTAGAGCAGAAGCTTTCGCTGCCGGGCGATCGTGTCGGTCTCGCCGCGTGCCGGCTGTGCGCGCCGCTCGGTGCGGCGGGGCTCCCCATTCGACGGCGATGCGCCCGGCTCGGCTCTGACAAAGTCGCCGGCGGCTGTCATGCCCGCGCGGCGCAGCGCCTCGGCCTTGAGCCTTTGCAGCTCCCCATCCGAGGCCACGCCCGCGATCTGTCCGTTGTACATGGCGCTCCTCCTATTCCAGTCGGTCCGCAAGGGATCGCAGTTTCACAAGGCGGATGATCTGCGGCAGCTGCTGCGCGCCCGATTCGTCCAGAAAGGGCTCGAGCGCCTCGAGCAGCTTGACCGCGGGCAGTTCTGCGCAGGCGTCAAGCGCCCCTGTGAGAGCTTCTCTGAGTTCTTCGTCAGTCATCGCTGCCCTCCACCTGAATGGTGCGCGGCCCGCCGGACATGCCGCCGCTTTCGACGCGGCGCAGATCTTCGCGCACGATCTCCCCGAGCTGCGCGCGCAGCGAATCGAGCGCCTGTGTGCCGACGCCCTGCGCCGCAAGCTTTGCCACGGCGCGCTCCACCGCCTCGGCCGCCGGGTCTGCTCTTCCGTCTCGTCTCACCGGTATCCCTCCCGCTGTTTTCTCACCTATGAATACGCGAAAACAGCCGGGAATATGCGCCTTTGACAAACTCAGGCCTTTGCGGTATATTAAGTATTTGATGATTAACTGGATTCCGGAGGTCGTATGAAGCTGCTCATTCTTTCCGATTCTCACAGCCAGATCGCGCCCATGGACGAGGTGCTGCGCGACCATCCGGACATCGCCATGGCCATCCACCTGGGCGACTATGTGCGCGACGCGAATATCGTCTCAAAGTTTCACCCGTCTCTGCCCTTTTCCACAGTGGCGGGCAACGGCGATTTTCTCTCAAACGCGCCGCTGCGCTCGATTTTTGAGTTCGGCGGCAAAACCATCTTCGCCTGTCACGGCCACGAGTACCGCGTCAAGTCGGGGCTCTCCCTTCTGCTTCAGGCTGCGCGTGATGCCGGGGCCGACATTGCGCTCTTTGGCCACACCCATGTTCCCTACAGCGACTATCACGACGGCATCTATGTGCTCAACCCCGGCTCCATCGGGTCGCCGCCCGGCGGGCGGGCGCCGTCCTACGGCATTCTCGACGTGAGCTCTGAGCGCTTCAACGGCACGCTCTGCCAATATCACGCCAAACACTCTCTGTGAGGTCAAGCTATGTATAAGCAAACCGTACGCGTTGGCATATCCAATCTCGCTTTTTCCATCGGCGCTGCTGTGGCGCTGCTTCTCTTTCTCGCTGTGCTGTCCCACTTTTCGCTGGGAGCGGCCGAGGTCCCGGTGGAACTTGCAGCAGTGGCTCTCTGCGGCGTGAGCGTTGCGATTCACTGCGCCCGAAAGAAAGTCTGCTACGTCTTCTGCATCGTCGACACCCACTTTATCATCCGCAAGGAGGAGGGCACGCGCCACACGGTTCTGCTTGACTGTAAGCTTGCGGATATCCGGGCCATCGCGCCCGCAGGCGAGCTTTCCGCCGAGTACGAGCAGCTCCCCGTGAGTGCGCACTACGCAAGCGCCCTCTCCCGGCGGCGAAACTACTGTCTGGTCTACGCTAAGCGCCACTCGGCGGCGGTTCACAAAATTCTCTTTTCGCCGAGCCCGCGCATGCTCGAGGGCTTTGAGAAGATGATTCCCCTGGTGTGTCAGGTACCCCAGTCAAAGCTCAAAAAACGTGCGGCAACCTGATTGCCGGTCCCACAGATCAAAAAAGAGACGCCTTTGAAGGCGTCTCTTTTTCTTCTCTTTCAAACTGCCTTTTTCGTGCGCCGGACTTTTTTGACCGGGTGCTTGACCCACTCGCACTCGTCGCGCAGCTCGCACTCATCGCAGCGCGGCCGCTGGGCTTTGCAGACATCGCGGCCAAAGAGTACAAGCCGGTGGCAGAAATCGTTGCTCTTGCTCAGATCGAGACACTTGCGAAGCTGCATCTCAACCTTGACCGGCTCGTCGCTTGAAGCAAGACCCAGACGGTTTGTGATGCGGATGCAGTGGGTGTCGGTCACGACGGCAGGCTTGCCGTAGACGTCACCGACAATGAGATTGGCCGTCTTGCGGCCGACGCCCGGGAGCTTCAAGAGCTCGTCGATCTCATCGGGCACGACGCCGTCATACTCGTCGAGCAGCATACGGCACATGTCCTTGATGTTTTTTCCCTTGACCTTGTAAAAGCCGCAGGGGCGCACCATCTCGGTGAGTTCTTCGAGGTCCGCGTCGGCGAAGCTCTCAAGCGTCGGGTACTTTTTGAACAGGTCCTGCGTGACAATGTTGACCCGCGCGTCGGTGCACTGCGCCGCGAGACGTACGGAAATGAGCAGCTCGTAGGGCTTTCGGTAGTCGAGCGAACACAGGGCGTCCGGGTAGCGGCGCTCGAGCTTGTCGACGACAATGGCCGCTTTCTCTTTTTTCGTCATGTTACTCCCTCTCTTATGTATGTATCTTTCTTTGCTCCCATTTTAGCACAGGTGCGCGACAAAAGAAACCTTGTTTTTTGCCTCGCCAGCCGCTATAATGGGTTTAATTTCTGGCAGATGAGGAGTGTGTTCCATGTACAATATTGACCTGGTCAAACAGGCTGACCCCGAGGTCGGCGCCGCCATTGAGGGTGAGCTCGCCCGCCAGCGCGCCCACATTGAGCTGATCGCATCGGAGAACTTTGTAAGCGAGGCCGTTCTCGCGGCCATGGCAAACCCCATGACCAACAAGTACGCCGAGGGCTACCCCGGCAAGCGCTACTACAGCGGCTGCGAGTATGTCGATGTGGTGGAAAACCTTGCGCGGGATCGCGCCTGCCAGCTCTTCGGCGCGGAACACGCGAATGTGCAGCCCCACAGCGGGGCGCAGGCGAACTTTGCCGTCTACCTCGCGCTGTGCAAGCCCGGCGACACCATCATGGGCATGAGTCTCGCCGAGGGCGGCCATCTAACCCACGGCTCCCCCGTCAACGTCTCGGGTCTCTATTTCAACTTTGTCCCCTACGGGGTCGACCCGGTCACCCATCTGATCGACTACGACAAAATGCGGCAGACCGCCCTCGAGTGCCGCCCGAAGCTAATTGTCGCCGGCGCGTCGGCCTACCCGCGCGTGATCGACTTTGAGCGCATCGCCGCTGTCGCCCGCGAAGTCGGCGCCTACTTCATGGTTGACATGGCTCACATCGCAGGGCTCGTTGCGGCAGGGCTCCACCCGAACCCGGTGCCTTTTGCCGACGTTGTGACCACCACCACTCACAAGACGCTGCGCGGGCCGCGCGGCGGTATGATCCTCTGCCGCGAGGAGCATGCAAAGGCCATCGACAAGGCCGTGTTCCCGGGCAGCCAGGGCGGGCCGCTCGAGCACATCATTGCGGCGAAAGCCGTCTGCTTCGGCGAGGCGCTGCGCCCCGAATTTAAGACCTATCAGCAGCAGATTGTCAAAAACGCAAAGGCCTTCGCCGGGGCGCTCACGGCAGAGGGCTTCGACCTTGTCAGCGGCGGCACCGACAACCACATGGCGCTGCTCGATCTGCGCTCGATGAATCTCACCGGCAAGGAGTTTTCGGCAAACCTCGAGGCCGTGAACATCACCACCAACAAAAACGCCATTCCGAACGATCCCCAGAGTCCCTTTGTCACGAGCGGCATCCGCGTGGGCACGCCGGCGGTCACTACGCGCGGCTTTGTCGAGGAGGATATGGCCGAGGTCGCAAGACTGATGAAGCTCATCGCCGTCGACCCGGCGAAGAATCACGACGAGGCGATGCGCGGCGTCGCGGCGCTGTGTGAGAAGCACCCGCTGTATTAACGGCGTGACACCCTGCCCCTTTCACCTAAGAATGACAGCTTGACAAGCGTCGCAAGGCAAAGCACATTCGCCTCGCGGCGAGATGGTATTTCTGTTGCCGCAGGCATGGCCTGCGGCAACTTTTGAGAGGAGAGTTGACCATGCAGCCCCTTGCAGACAGGCTTCGCCCGCGGACCCTCGACGAGGTCGCCGGCCAGCAGCACCTCATCGGCGCCTCGGGCGTGCTGCGCAAAATTGTCGAGAGCGGCGTCATTCCGAACATGGTCTTCTACGGCCCGCCCGGCATCGGGAAGACGACGGTCGCCAACATCATCTCCCAGGTGACAAGCCGCCGCCTCTACCGTCTCAACGGGACGACCGCCTCCATCGGCGACGTCAAGGCCATTGTCGACGAGCTCGACACCTTTCTCACGCCGGACGGGGCGCTTCTGTATCTCGACGAAATTCAGTACTTCAACAAAAAACAGCAGCAGACTCTGCTTTCCCACATGGAGAATGGCAAGCTCACGCTCATCGCCTCGACGACCGAAAACCCCTACTTCTATATCTATCCCGCCGTGCTCTCGCGGCTGACGGTCTTCGAGTTCAAGCCTCTGAAAAAGGAGGATGTGGAGAGCGTCGTTCTGCGCGCCTTTGACACGCTGCGCGGGGAGAGCGGCGAATCCTTTGTTCTGGAGCAGGGCGTCGCGGGCTATCTCGCCGCCGCCTGCGCGGGGGATGTGCGAAAGGCCGTAGGTGCGGCGGAACTCGCGTGGCTCACCTGTCCCCCGGAGGACGGACAGCGCCGGATCACTCTCGCCGCCTGCGAGGCGGTGGCGCAGCGCTCCTCCATGCGTTACGACCGCGACGGCGACAGCCACTTTGATCTGCTGTCGGCGCTTCACAAGTCGATTCGCGGCTCGGATCCCGATGCGGCGGTGCACTATCTGGCACGGCTGCTGCTCGCGGACGATCTGCCGTCGGTCTGCCGTCGGCTTCTCGCCATCGCGAGCGAGGATGTGGGGCTCGCCTGGCCGCAGGCGGTCTCCATCGTCAAGTCCTGCGTGGATTCGGCACTGCAGCTCGGCATGCCGGAGGCGCGGCTGCCTCTGACCGAGGCTGCGCTGCTGCTCGCGACGGCGCCCAAGTCAAACAGCGCTCTCATGGCCATCGAGCGGGCCATTGCCGACATTCAGGCCGGCCGCATCGGCGATGTGCCCGACCACCTGAAAGACGGCCACTACGCCGGCGCCGAAAAGCTCGGCCATGCTGTCGGCTACCGCTATCCCCATGACTTTGAACACCACTACACGCCCCAGCAGTACCTGCCCGATGAGCTCAAGGGCGCACACTACTACGACTACGGGCCAAACAAATTTGAACAGGCCAACAAAAACTACTGGGATGAGATCAAAAAGAAACACCGTTAGCTCAGAGGCCCCCGCTGCAGCGGGGGCCTCTCTCTCGGAAAATGTTAACAAAAGCCCAATTTTTTTCACATTTTATTTTTGGATTGTTTCAACTTTGGTAAAACCAGGGTCATTTCTCACCGGTATCATAAAGTCAGATCAAAAAACACCAGATATTTTTGGAGGTGTCCGATATGACAGACTATGAGAAATACAATTCCCTTTCCAACAACCAGAGCGGCAGCACGGATGAGAGAACCGTGAGCTACTACTACCACCCCGACTACTCGAATCCCTCCGGCGGCCCCTCCACAGAGCCGCCGAAGAAAAAGGCAAAGTCTCCCCGCCGCTTTTCGGGCCGCGTGCTCGCGGTGTGCCTTGCGGTCTGCATGGTCTTCTCCGGCGGTCTCGGCTTCTGGGGCGGCGTGACGGCTCTTCAAAATCAGCCGACCGTCTCCGATTCCGACAACACCTCAAAAACTCCGGTCACCCCGACGGCCGTGACCTCGGGCGATTCGCTCTCGGTCAGCCAGATTGCGGCGCTTGCGGCCGACTCGGTGGTGGAGATTGTCACCGAGAGCACCACAAACGTGTGGGACCGGCAATACACCTCTGAGGGCGCCGGCAGCGGCGTCATCATCTCCAGCGACGGCTACATCATCACCAACAACCACGTCGTGGAGGGAGCCACCAAAGTCACCATCCGCCTGAGAAACGGCGAGAGTTACAACGGGACGGTGCTCGGCACCGACAGCGAGACCGACATCGCCCTTGTTAAAATAGACGCGTCGGGCCTGACAGCCGCCACAATCGGCGACTCCGACGCACTGGTCGTCGGCGAGCTCGCCGTGGCGATCGGCAACCCGCTCGGCGAGCTCGGCGGCACCGTCACCGACGGCATCATCAGCGCCCTCGACCGCGAGATCATCCTTGAGGGCCAGACCATGAATCTTCTTCAGACCAACGCGGCCATCAACCCCGGCAACTCCGGCGGCGGCCTGTTCAACGGCAGAGGCGAACTCATCGGCATCGTGGTGGCCAAATCCACCGGCACCAATGTCGAGGGCCTGGGCTTCGCCATCCCCATCAACGACGTCAAAGATGTGATCGAAAATCTCAAGGACTACGGCTATGTTCGCGGCCGGGTGGAACTCGGCGTGACCGTTGTCACCATCACCACCCAGCAGCAGGCGGCCTACTACCGTGTCAATGAGCCCGGCGTCTACATCCAGAGTGTTGTCAGCGGCTCGGACGCGGAGCGCGCGGGGCTGCAGAGCGGCGACAAGATCGTCAAGGTAAATGACAGCGATCTCGAGTCCGGCGCAGATCTCGCAGATCTCATAGAAAACGCAAGCGTTGGCGACAGCATCAAGCTGGAAATACAGCGAAACGGCCAGAATCAGATCTTCACCATCACACTGACCGAGAAAGGTGCCGCCAACTGATCCCCGCACTCCCCAAAGGAGGTGATGCCTTGAGATAGCGGAGCAGCCATTACGATATTTACCATTCCTTTTTCACTTACAAAACTCTACCCCCTTCCTTTTTTCAAATATTGCAATACATTACTATTTGGTTCCGGTGGGACGGAAAACCGTCCCACCGGGGCCAATAGACAATTTTGTCACCCTGTGTTGATACACAGGGCTTTTTTTGTAATCCAAAAGCGACATAATTCGACACTTTGCAATATTTGACTACTTTAAGATGTTATAAATTCTTATTTATAGTTTTATATCAGCTAATTTTCACAACAATGTGCGTTATTCTATAGGCAAGGTAGGTGACTGTTGTGAAAGATCCGAATAATTTTATCGCTGCCCGGCTCGCTTCTCTCAGAACGGAGCGCAATGTCTCGGCAAGAGACATGAGTCTTACCATCGGTCAGAGCGCGAGCTATATCAACTCCATTGAATCCGGCAAAAATCTCCCGTCTATCACCGGCCTGTACTATATTTGTGATTATTTCGGCATCGAGCCAAAGGATTTCTTTGACAGCGGCGTGGGGCATCCCGCCTTGCAGGCTGAAATCATCCGGGAACTTGAGAAACTCTCAAAGGAGAACATGGAGCTGGTTTTGAATCTGGTCAAAGCCCTTGCAAAATAACCACAGAAAAAAAGCAGGCGCAGAGAGACATCTCTGCGCCTGCTTTTTTATAACAAACGAAGTGAGTTTCATAAAACACAACCTTAAATGGCGGAAACACTCTCCTGCGACCGACCTGTTTCACCACAGTTTTTTTACTTGAGCCATCGAATTGCATCGGCCAGATCTGCGTCGATGCAGATTGCCCGCGCACCGAGTTCCCTGGGAGCGGTCGCTTCACCCAAATTGAGGCAGGCGTAGCGCGCATTTTTGTTTTCAGCTGCCATGCGCCAGAAAGAAAATTTGATGATTCCCGGTGTGTTGTAGCCCACGCCCAGTTCCAGGTAGAGAACTCTTGCGCCGCTGTGTTCTTCTAGAAAGCGCTCATAGCGCAAGGCGGCGCGGTACCAGCCCTCATCCTGCACAAAAGTGTCGTCACAGCGCAGATTCATCGACATTGGCCCGCCGCAGACCGGGCAGCGGGGCAAGAGCTCAGCCGGGACGCGCAGACCGCTCTGCCGGGATGCCATCTGGCGTATGGCGGTCTCGTTGTCATAGGTTTTCTCGTGACAGGGCTTCGCGCACTGAAAGAGCCCGTAGTCACCCTGGGTGTAAAACAGGCGCTTTCGCTCAAAGCCCGCGCGCTGAAAGCAGTGGTCGACATTGGTGGTGATGACAAAGTAGTCTCTGCCGCGCACCAACTCCAGCAGAGCGGCGTAGAGCTCTCCGGGCGGCTGCTCATAGCGGTTGAGCAGAACGTAGCGGCTCCAGTAGGCCCAGAATTCCTCCGGCGAGGCATAGGGGTAAAAGCCCGCGGCATACATGTCTGTGACGTGGTATCTCTCAATGAAATCGGCGAAGTTCTCGCGAAAGCGCGCGCCGTCGTACGCAAAGCCCGCTGCGGCGGAGAGACCCGCCCCGGCGCCGATTACCACGGCGTCGGCCTCGCTGAGCGCGGCGCGAAGCCGGGCAAGCTCAGCCGAGCAGCTCGCGGTAGAACCTCTCATCATCTGGTCGGAAAACATTAAAAATCACTCTTTTCACTGTGGGTTTTTTTGACAGCTCCCGGCGAACCGTCTCCACTGCAATGCGGGCCGCACTTTCACCGGGGAAGTGAAACTCCCCCGTCGAGATGCAGCAAAATGCGATGCTGCGGCAGCCGCTCTTCTGCGCCGCCGCAAGGCAGGCGCGGTAGCAGCGTGCGAGCGCCTCGCAGTGGCGTGCAGTCAGCTCGCCCGAGACCACGGGCCCCACGGTGTGGATGACATGGCGCGCGGGAAGATTGAACCCGGGCGTGACTTTCGCCTGCCCCACAGGCTCCGGGCGGCCCAGTTCGTCCATGAGGCGGCGGCAGGCCTCGCGCAGCTCGAGGCCCGCCGCCGAGTGAATGGCGTTGTCGATGCAGCCGTGGTTGGGATGAAAGCAGCCGAGCAGTGCGCTGTTCGCGGCGTTGACGATGGCGTCGACGCGCAGGCGGGTGATGTCTCCCCGCCAGAGGACGAGCCGCCTGTCCGAGGGGACGGCGGGCAGCGCCTCGCCGTCCACCACGCCCCGTTCGACTGTCTCCAGCCGCAGAAACTCATCCTGCACCGCAAGCCACTGCCCGTCGATCGGCGCCGGCCTGCGCACATTCATCAACGCCCGCAGCAGCGCGCGCAGATGGGCGGGGTCGTCGGGGATCTCGGCGATCCCCTGCTCCCGCGCAAGGCCGCGCACCAGATAGCGAAGACGCTCAAGCTGGGTCATGGCCGCTCTCTCCTCTCTCAGCCGAAGAAGAAGCCGGCTGTCATATCAAGATAGTTGCCGCCGGTGTAGTCGGGATAGCGCTGTGCGACTGCCTGCCGAAACTGTGCGCCGTCGCAGCAGCGGGAGGCAATCTCCTTGAGATCCCGCAGATAGTCGATCTTCACGCGCACATCCTTGAGATCCTCCGGGGTGTAGTGCGAGCTCAAAATCAGCGTGCAGCCCTGTGCCAGGTAGCCCTCGAGCTGTGCGATCATCGCGTCCGCGTGCGCCGCACCCGCCACAATCGAGTGGCAGTCGTGGCCGAGCATGTGAGTGTAGACGGCGTTGATACCGGGAATGGCAATGTCGAATGCCTCGTCGGTCCCGGTGATGACAAAGTCGATGCCCGCAATGGTCAGCGGCCCCGGCTCGATGAAATCGGTCACGGTGTGAATCGAGCTGTCAAAGCCCGCGCCGAACGAGCCGGCAAACTGGTCAATCAGAGCCCGGCCGCCGCCATGGTGGCCGTATTCGTCGGCGTTTTTCGTGGCGTAGCGCCGAACGCCCGGCAGGAAGCCCGCGCCCGCCATGTGATAGGCGAGCAGTATGCCCTCGGCCGCAAGTCCCTCGCGCTCCATGTAGCGTGTGAGCTCACTGTTGTTCTCAAAGAAGCAGGGTGACTCGATGACGACGGCTCTGCCGTCTTTCGCGACGAGGAATACCTCGTTGTCAATGGGATCGTTGGTCTTGTAGGCGTAGAGCTTCATGGCTCCAAAGTCGTAGAGCGCCATCTCGCCTTTCTCAAGTTTTTCTCTCTTTACGGTGTAGCTGTTCACTGTCTGTTCCTCCCTGGAAATTTCATATGGAACGTTCCTGTGATCTCAGCCTACACCCGCCAGTATTTATTGTAAAGTAAGCACTTTTTTGTTTCGTAGTTACTAAAATGAAACCATTGTGATTTTTCAAGGGTTTTCACTTGAAGAATTTTTCAGCTGTGCTACAATAGTAGAAAAAAGGGGGCCGGCCGATGGAAAAGACAGCAAGGCCGCTGCCCGCCTGCCCGGTCGAGACGACGCTGATGCTGATCTCCGACCGGTGGAAAGTTCTGATTCTGCGCGAACTGCTCGGTGGTACGCGCCGTTTCGGCGAACTCAAAAAGGCGATTGGCAGCGTGTCTCAGAAAGTGCTCACGGCGAATCTGCGCGAGATGGAGGCGGACGACCTGCTCACCCGTCGGGTGTATGCCGAAGTGCCGCCCCGGGTGGAGTACACACTCACCGAAACGGGGTACAGTCTGCGCCCGATTCTCGACGCCATGACCGAGTGGGGCAGCGGTTACCAGAGAAAGTGCGGCCAGTAAATGAGAGCCCGCGCCAAATGGCGCGGGCTTTTCTCATCTCTTTTTTCGCGGGGCGGTCAGCGCGTGGCTCTCACGGAGCATCTGCCGCAGCGCGTCATAGTCGGTGTCCGGTCCAATGGCGGCGCTCACCCAGTGGGTCTTGTTCATGTGGTAGCCGGGCGTCACCCAGCTCGCGTAGACCTGACGCCAGAACTCGCCCTGCATGGGCTCGCACTTGAGATTGACAAAGAGCACATCGCCTCTCTCATAGATAAAAGCAAAGCACCGGCGGTTTCCCCTGTGGCGCAGCGCCGTCCAGCAGCTCCCGTCGGCCACCGTGTCAAAGGGGTAGTCCTCATAGGCGCCCGGCAGCGCAAGGCCCCAGTCGATCAGTTCCCGTCTGGTCATGTTTCTCACTCCCGGTTTCAGTATAGCAGAAAGCACGCAAACTTACAAAAAGTAAGAGAATTTTCACACTTTTCAGCGCCGGGCTCTGCTATAATAGAGCTTGATGAAACAAACCGGAGGTTCTCATGAGACAATATCGCCGTTACCGGCTCAAACGAAAATATGTGCTGCGGCGCGCGCTGCTGATTGCGGCGGCGCTGCTTCTCGCCGTCGGGCTCTTTGCGCTCGGGCGGTGGGCCGTCGGCGCGCTGACAGCTCCGGGCCCCGCCGAGCCGGCAGGCCCCGCACAGCCCGACCCGGCGCCTGTCGACCCCGTCGAGCCGCAGGCACCGCAGCTGCGCGAGGGCGACACCACCGTGAGCACTCCCCGCGCGAACATACACCGCGGCGACCTCATTCTGGTGGGCAGCCAGAACGCCTACGAATTCCCGGAGCAGGAGCCCTATGTCTCGGTCTACGAGAACAAGACCTCCTCCTACAAGGTGCGCGACCGCAACGTCCGCGTCGACGAGGCCATTGTGCCCTATCTCAACGCCATGTTTGACGAGTTTTACGCAGCCACCGGCGTGCGCGACGTGATCGTCGTATCGGGCGAGCGCAGCTACGACTCACAGAAAAATCTCTATGACAAGTACCTCGCCGAGCAGGGGGAGCAGTACGTGCGCGAGTATGTCGCGACCCCGGGCTACAGCGAGCACCACAGCGGCCTCGCCGTGGACTTGAGCATCTACAAAAGCGACGGCACCATGCACAATTACACCGACGAGGGCGACTACAGCTGGATCATCGACAACGCCTGTCTCTACGGCTTTGTGCGCCGCTACCCCGACGACAAGGTCGCGGTCACCGGCGTCAGCTATGAGCCGTGGCACTTTCGCTATGTCGGCCGGGCCCACGCCTGTCTCATGCAGCAGCGCGGACTGTGTCTGGAGGAATATCTCGAGCTGCTGCGGCAATACCCCTACGAGGGGGAGCATCTGATCTTTGACGACTCCGACGGCAGCCGCTATGAGATCTACTACGTAGAAGCCGAGGCTGAGGGCGAAACGCAGCTCCCCGTTCCGCAGGAGCTCGCCTACACCGTTTCAGGCGACAACGCCGGCGGCTTTGTCGTCACGGTGAAAACGGCATGAGGCGCGCGGGACGCCTTGTGAGCTGCCTTGCCGCGGGGACCGGGCTGGCGCTCGCAGTCTGGGCTCTCTGGCCGGGTCTCGCCGTGCGCACCTACACCGTCGAGACCGACCGTCTCGAGGCGGGCCGGCGGATTCGCCTCGTGCTGGCGAGCGATCTGCACAGCCGCGCGGGCGCGGCACAGCAAAAAATCCTCGATGAGATCGCCGCGAGCATGCCCGACGCCATTCTGCTGCCCGGCGATATCGCCGACGACCGGGAGCCCCTCGCACCGGCGGTCGACTTTGTGCGCGGCTGTGCCGACATCGCCCCGACGTTCTACGCGACCGGCAACCACGAGCACCGCGCCGGGGACCTCGGCGAAATTTTGCGCGCGTTTTCCGACGCCGGCGCCGAGATTCTGCGCGGGCGCATGACCACCATCGAGGTGCGCGGCGTGCCGGTCACCGTCGCGGGACTCGACGACCCGACAGGCGGGACCGCCGTACTCTGGCAGCGCACACTCGAAGACCTCTCAGCCGCTCTGCCGGACGAGGGCATACGCGTTCTTGTCAGCCACCGCCCCGAGCGCGCTGCGGACTATGCCGAGAGCGGCTTTGATCTCGTCGTTGCCGGCCACGCCCACGGCGGCCAGGCGCGTGTGCCTTTGCTTCTAAACGGCCTCTTTGCGCCGAACCAGGGCTTTTTCCCCGCGTACGCCGGCGGCGTCTATTCTCTTGGGCAGACGACGCTTGTCGTCGGGCGCGGGCTCGCCTTTGCCCCCAGGCTGCCCCGGGTCTGGAACCCGCCGGAGCTGGTCATCATTGACCTTGTGGGGTAATAACAAAAAGTTGAAAGACCATCTGTTATTACAGATGATCTTTTTTTGCTGCGCCTTGTTCCGCCGGGCCGTCGAGCCGGCGCCCCCGGTAGTCAAAGCGCGAGCCGTGACAGGGACAGTCCCAGCTGCGCTCATCCGGATTCCACTCGAGCGAGCAGCCGAGGTGTGGGCAGCGGGTCTCCACGGCGAAGAGCTCGCCGGTTTCGCTGCGGTAGACACCGAGCCGGCGGCCGTCGAGCTTGACGCGGCGCGCCTGCCCGGGCGCAAGATCCTCAACCGTGTGCGAAGCGCCGCCAAAGTGCTCGACCGCAATCCCCTTGACAAACTTTCCCCCGTCGCGCAGCAGATTGCCCACTCCCCGTGACGGCCCGCGCGCCGGGGTGAAGAGCTCGGCCTCGGGACAGGGCCGGTTTTCAATGAGCGCTGCGAGAATGTCGGCAGCCGCCATGGCGGTCGTCATGCCCCACTTTTGAAAACCGGTGGCCACATAGACCCGCTCCCACCGGGAGGAGTAGCGGCCGATGTAGGGCAGACCATCGATCGGCATACAGTCCTGATTGGAAAATTTATCTATAATATTACAATTTGGAAAATATTTTTGTGCCTGCTCTGCAAGCCACTCATAGCCGCCGCCCGGCTCACCGGTGCGGTGATTCGCGCCGCCGAGCAGAACATACCGCCCCGCCCGGCGCAGGGAGAGCCCGCCTCCCTTTTCATCGATGAACATGCCATCGGGCAGCTGCGCCCCCTCGAGCACGAGCACATGCGAGCGCTCCTGGTGCTGGCGCATGAAGTAGTAGCCCGGCCGGTTGAGAAAGGGATAGTGTCCGGCAAAGACGATTTGACGGGCGCGGATGCGGCCTCCCGGCGTACACGCCTCACCCTCGCGAAAGTCGGTCACCCGCGTGTTCTCGAAAATCGTCAGATCCCGCGCCACCGCCGAGAAGAAGCGCAGCGGGTGAAACTGAGCCTGGTTTTCGGTCTTCACCGCGCCCACGGTCTCAAAGGGCAGGCCGGTCTCTCGCACAAAGTGCACATCGAGCCCCGCCTCGGCCGCGGCGAGCGTCTCCTCGCGCAAAATCCGCTCGTCGTCGAGCGAGTAGACAAAGTTCGCCAGCCGCTCAAAGCCGCAGTCGATTCCCCGGCTCTGAACGAGGCTCTCGTATTCGCCGATGGCGCGGCTGTTGAGCGCGGCATAGGCGCGGGCGGCCCGCGCGCCGAACTGCTTTTTGAGCCGCGTATAGATCAGACCGTGCTGGGCTGTGATTTTGGCTGTCGTGTTGTTGGTCGCTCCGCCGCAGGTGCGCCCGGCGTCGACCAGCGTCACCTCGCGGCCGCTCTGCGTGAGCCGCAGAGCCGTCAGCAGCCCCGCCGCACCCGCGCCGATGACGAGCACATCGGTCGTCCGGTCTCCCTCGAGAGGCGGCCGGCGCTCAAAATAGTCCCTGTCATTCCAGACGCTCTTTCGCTCCATAAAAAATCACCTCTGCGATAGTTTGTACCGCGAAAGGTGATTCTTCCATCAAAATGTGCGAAATGTCAGCGCAATGAGCGCCGCGACCACGAGAAAATAGAGCAGCATGGAGAACGTCGTAAAATAGCTTCGCCCGGGCCGCTCCACCTGCGCCGTACGCGGCGCGAGACTCTCAAAGTGAATCTCCCGTCTGCGGGCGATGAGCGTCCACAGGGCAAAGACCATAAGCCCCAGATTCAGATACCCAAGCAGCCCGCCGAAGAGCAAAAACTGCTCGGGCAGCGCCAGCATGAGGATCTCGGTCGCTACGGCGTAGGCGTTGTTGATGAAGTGCAGCCGGACTGCAAGACGGATGTTTCCCGTCTGAAGCGTCACGTAGCTCAGCAGCATGCCGATCATAAAGGTCAGCGGAATCTGCTCAAAGTTGCCGTGAATCAGCGCGAAGAGAAGCGACGAGGCCAGAGCTGCGAAGAGACCGCCGTAGGGCTTGAGAGCGTGCAGCACCACGCCGCGGAAGATGAGCTCCTCTGTCACCGGGGCAATCAGGCAGGCGAAGAGGACATAGGCCACCGCACCCCAGAGCGAATCGGCCGGCAGCGACGCGGCGGAGCCCTCCGCCTCGACGCGAAAGGCCGAGAGCAGCGTGTTGAGCAGATTGTAGATCAGGATGCCGAACGTGTTGAGCCCGAGCGCGAGAGCTACATACCAGCCCGTGCGGCGCGCCGTCGGCACGCTCTCGCCGAAGAGGGCGCGCGGTGTGAGCGAGAGCTTTTTCGCGCAACGCAGCGTGGGCAGAAGATTGGCGCAGAGCATGATGAGCGCGACGAGCACATAGCCCGCGCCCGTGGTCAGCAGGACGCTGCGCCCGCCTGCGTCGAGCATCAGCGCCCACACGGCCGAGAGGCTCACGTCGGGCAGCGCCAGAATGTCGGGCAGGGCGAGCGCCAGCATCACAAGGCCCTCGAGGAGAAAGGTCAGCAAAAACTGCAGCGCGATGTTACACAGCAGCATGCGCGCCGTGTGGCCGCTGATGCGGCGCAGCAAACGCCTGTCATCCATGGCTTTGCTCCCCCTTTGGCCGCTTCATGGTAAGCGAGATGCGCTTTTTGTCAAGGTCGACCGAAAGCACCCAGACCGTGACCACCTCGCCCACTCGGAGCACCTCGCTCGGGTGGCGGATGTAGCGCTCGCAGATCTGCGAGATGTGCACAAGGCCGTCCTGGTGTACGCCGATGTCGACGAATACGCCGAAGTCGATGACATTTCGCACCGTGCCCTTGAGCTCCATGCCCGGCAGGAGATCTTTCATCTCCATCACATCGGTGCGAAGAAGCGGCGGCGGCAGCTCGTCGCGCGGGTCGCGCCCCGGCTTCTGAAGCTCTGCGACCATGTCGCGCAGCGTGGGCAGACCGACGCCGAGCTCTGCGGCGAGAGCGCTCTCGCCTATCTCGCGCACGGCGGCGCCAAGGCCGTCCAGCCGCCCCGCGGCGACATCGTCAAGTCCGTAGCCGCAGCGCTTCAGGAGCGCCCGTGCCGCCCGGTAGCTCTCGGGGTGAACCGAGGTGTTGTCGAGAATGTTGTCCCCGCCCGGAATGCGCAGAAAGCCCGCGCACTGGGTAAAGGTCTTGGGGCCGAGCTTTTTGACCTTTTTGAGCTCGTCGCGGCTGTGAAAGGGGCCGTGTTCGTCCCGGTGGGCGGCGACATTCTGCGCGACCGCGGCCGAGAGGCCCGCAATGTGGCCGAGCAGCGCCGGCGACGCCGTGTTCAGATCGACTCCGACGCTGTTGACGCAGTCCTCCACCACGCCGTCGAGCGCAGCGTCGAGCTGGGCGGGCGGCATGTCGTGCTGATACTGGCCGACGCCGATGGACTTCGGGTCGATCTTGACCAGCTCTGCGAGCGGGTCCTGAAGCCGGTGGGCGATGGAGATCGCGCTTCGCACCGTCAAATCGAGCTGCGGGTATTCGGCGGCCGCGAGCTTCGACGCCGAGTAGACCGAGGCGCCCGCCTCGCTAACCACCATATAGCTGAGCTTTCGGTCGAGGCCCGCGATGAGCTCGGCGACAAAGAGCTCCGACTCCTTTGAGGCGGTGCCGTTGCCGATGGCAATGCACTCGACATTGTGACGCTCGATGAGCTCCGTCAGGGTGCGCTTCGCCTGCTCCTTTCGGTTCTGGGGCGGGGTCGGATAGACCACCGTATGGTCGAGCAGCTTGCCTGTGGCGTCGACCACGGCGATTTTGCAGCCGGTGCGGTAGGCGGGGTCGAGCCCCATTGTCACGCGGCCGCGCACCGGCGGCTGCAGGAGAAGGGGCTTTAGGTTGAGCGCGAACATGGCGATGGCCTGCGTCGATGCGCGCTCGGTGAGCTCGGCGCGGATCTCGCGCTCGACCGACGGGGCCGCAAGGCGGCGCACACCGTCCACGGCGGCGTCGCGCACCTCGCCGGCGCAGGGGCCGCTTTTGACGAAGCGCGCGCAGGCGGCGTTCTCGAGCGCCCCCTCAGGCGTCTCGAGCGCAACTTTCAAAAAGCCCTCGCGCTCGCCGCGGTTGATCGCGAGAATGCGGTGGCTCGGAATTTTGGAGACCGGCTCGCCGTATTCGTAGTACATGTCGTAGACGGAGCTCTCCTCCTTTGCGGCGGCGGTCACAATGCGGCCGTCGCGCCGGAGGATGCGCCGCAGTTCGGCGCGCAGCTGCGCGTCGTCCGACACGCGCTCGGCGATGATGTCCCGCGCGCCCGCGAGGGCGTCCTGCACCGCCGGCACCTCCCGGTCCGCGTCGACATAGGGCGCGGCGAGTGCCGCCGGCGCCTCGCTCCCCTGGGCGAGCAGCGCGTCGGCGAGCCCCTCGAGGCCCCGCTCCATCGCGATGGTGGCGCGGGTGCGCCGCTTCGGGCGGTAGGGGCGGTAGAGATCCTCAAGCTCCGCGAGTGTCCCGGCCCGCTCAAGCGAGGCGGCGAGCTCGTCGTCGAGCTTGCCGAGGCCCTCAATCGCGGCGCGGATCTCCTCACGGCGGGCGCTCAGATTGCGCAGATACGCAAGCCTCTGCGCAAACTCGCGCAGAACCTGATCGTCGCAGGAGCCGGTCATCTCCTTGCGGTAGCGCGCAATAAAGGGAATGGTGTTGCCCTCGTCGAGCAGGGCGATGATGTTCTTCGCGTGCTCGCTTTTCAGGCCAAATTCGCCGGCGAGGCGCTCCGTCTCATTCATGGGCGCTCCTCTCTGCGGCGAAGCGGGCGGCGGTTGCCCTGCTCGTCGACGACGACCACGCTCTCGAGCTCCCGGCGCAGGCTCTCGCGGTAGGCCTCGATGTATTCGCGGCGCAGCTCGGCCTGTTCAAGGCGCTCCTTTTCGGTCAGGCCCTCGCCCTTTGCCTTGCGCGCGAGGATGTTGATGCGCTCTATTTTACTCTGTTCCATGTCATCACTCCCATGTCTTCCAGACGTCCGGGGCAAAGCCCACGGTCGCCTGCCGGCCGTTTCGCACGATGGGCGTGCGGTAGAGACCGGGATTTTCCAGCAGCTTCTGCTCGATGTCCGCCTCGTAGGCGAGGTGGGCGATGAAGAGCCGCTCATATTCCTTTGATCGCTCGTCAATGAGCGCCCGCAGCGAGCCCACCGCCCGGCGCACGCTCTCGTATTCGCCCCGGCTCAGGCCCTTTCGCATAAGATCGACGCTCTGAAAGCGGATGCCGCGCTCTTTAAACCAGCGCTCCGCCTTTCGGGTGTCGAAGCACTTCGCCCGGCCGAAAATCTGTATGTTCATCAGAAGCCCTCCGCGATATAGTCGGCAATTTCACCGAGAAAGAGCTTGCCGTAGCGCGCGAGCTTGGCGTGGCCGACGCCCGGCACCTCCAGAAGTTCCTCCGGCGAACGCGGTGCGCTGCGCGCCATCTCGTGGAGCGTGGCGTCGGTGAACACCGCGTAGGCGGGCACTCCCTGCGAGGCCGCAAGCCGCGCGCGCAGCCGCCGCAGCCGCTCGAAGAGATCGTGGTCCTCCCCCGCGAGCCAGGCCGTGCGCCGCTTCTTGCCGCGCGGCTGCCTGGCCTCGGCTTTCTCGGGCAGCTCCACGAAGAGAAACTCCCCCTCCTGCATGAGCTCGCGCGCCCGCTCCCCGGGGCGCAGCACCGGATACTCGCCCTCGGTCTGGTAGAGATAGCCCTTGGCGAGCAGATGGTCGATGATGACCCGCAGCTCCCTCTCGTCGCGTCCGCGCTCCGTGCCGTAGGAGGGCTGGCGGAAGAGGCCGCTTGAGCTCACCCGCCGCCCTGCGCTGCCGCGCAGCGCATCCACAATCAGGCCGATGCCGTAGCGGCCGCCGCTGCGCGCCACCATGTCGACAATGCGCCGCGCGGTCTCGGTGACGTCGGTCTGCTCGTGCACGGCAAGGCAGCTCGAGCAGTTGCCGCACCAGGCGGGGGCCTGCTCGCCGAAGTAGCCGAGAATCGCCGCGCGCAGACAGGTGGTCGTGACCGTGCAGTAGAATGTCATCTGGCGCAGGCGCTCGAGGTCGCGCTCGCGCACGGCTGCGAGCGTCTCGGCGTCGAGCTCCTCGTTTTCACTGGCGTGGTCGATGAAGTAGCGATTGGTGACCACATCCTGCCCCGAGTAGAGCAGAATGCAGTCGGCGGCCGACCCGTCGCGTCCGGCGCGGCCCGCCTCCTGGTAGTAGCTCTCCATATTCTTCGGCATGTTGTAGTGGATGACGAACCCGACATTTGACTTATCGATGCCCATGCCAAAGGCGTTGGTCGCCACCATGACGCGCGCGCGGTCATAGAGAAAGTCGTCCTGGTTTCGCTCGCGTTCCTCGTCCTCAAGCCCCGCGTGGTAGCGCGTGGCGTCGACGCCGAGCCGCTGCAGACGGCCGCAGACCTCCTCGACCGTCTTGCGGGTGGCACAGTAGACGATGCCCGACCGGTCGGGGTTCTCCCCCAGATAGCGGTAGAGCACCTCAAATTTGTCCGGCGGCCGCTGCACCTCAAAGTAGAGGTTCGGCCGGTCAAAGCCGGTTGTGACAACCGCCGGGTCGCGCAGCCCCAGCATGGCGACAATGTCCTCGCGCACCTGGGCGGTGGCGGTCGCCGTGAAAGCCGACACCACCGGCCGCCGCGGCAGCTGTTCTAAAAACTCGGGGATTTTCAGATAGCTCGGGCGAAAGTCCTGCCCCCACTGCGACACACAGTGGGCCTCGTCGACCGTCACCATCGAGATGTCGGCGCGCACGGCAAAGCGCAGAAACGAATCGGTGAGCAGCCGCTCGGGCGCGACGTAGATGATTTTGTACTCGCCCGCCTCGGCGTTTTGCAGCGCGCGCAGAAACTGTGCCGAAGTCAGCGAGCTGTTCAAAAACGCCGCGGCGACGCCCGCCTGGCGCAGCGCGCCTACCTGGTCTTTCATCAGCGAGATCAGCGGCGACACCACGAGTGTGATGCCCGAAAATAGCAGCGCCGGCACCTGGTAGCAGATCGACTTGCCCGCGCCCGTCGGCATGATGCCGAGCGCGTCGCGGCCGCCGCGCACGGCGGCGATGAGCTCGCTCTGCCCCGCGCGAAAGCTCTGGTAGCCGAATATTTCCTTTAAGACTGACAGTTCGTCCACTGTGGTCTTCCTCTCCTGTTTGCTTGAGTTTACAGTATACCAGAAAGCCGGCGGCAAGGAAAGCCCGCGGCGCATACAGAAGGCGCGCTGTGCTGCGCGCCCTCTGTCATCTCGGGGTTCTCTTTCTCAGCAGAATGAAGCCAACGGAGCTCAGCGCCATCAGAAGCGGATAGAAGAGATAGGGAATGATCGCAAAGGGCGTCAGCGCCGTCAGCTCCGCCGCGGACAGAAGCTGGGCCCCATAGGGTATGACCCCCTGCCAGACCGAGGCGAAGATGTCGAGCAGAGACGCCGTGCGCTTGGGCTCGACGTGGAACTCGTCGCTGATCTCCTTTGCGATGGGCCCCGCGATGACGATGGCCACGGTGTTGTTGGCGGTCGCCACATCCACCGCTGAGACAAGCGCCGCCACGCCGAATTCGGCTCCGCGCTCACTGCGTACCCGCCGGCGGATGAGCCCCATGATCCAGTCGATGCCGCCCGCCTCGCGCACGAGCCCGACAATGCCCGCCACCAGCATGGAGATCACCGTGATCTCATACATGGACTCGATTCCCCCCGCCACGACCTGAAAACACTCCGCGAGGGCAAACGCACCAGTCGCAATGCCCACGACAAGCGCGAGCGCCGTGCCCGAGAGCAGCACCACAAACACATTGACCCCCACGAGCGCGCCGACGAGAATCACCAGATACGGCAGCACGCGCCAGAGGTTGAAAGTGAGCTCTTCGCGCAGCTCAAAGGAGCTGTTCCAGGTCAGCGCGAGAAAGATGCCGACCGTGATCACCGCGGCGGGCAGAACAATGAGAAAGTTCTCCGTGAACTTGTCGCGCATGTCGCAGCCCTGGGTGCGCGCAGCGGCGATGGTGGTGTCGGAGATCATGGACAGATTGTCGCCGAACATGGCGCCGCAGACCACCGCCGCGATGCAGATGGCCATCTCAATCCCGGTCTTTTCGCTGATGCCTGCCGCAATCGGCGCGAGAGCGGCGATGGTTCCCATCGAGGTGCCCATCGACAGGGAGATGAAGCACCCGATGACAAAGAGCCCCGCCACCGCGAAACGCGCCGGCAGAACCGAAAGGCCGAGATTGACCGTACTCTCGACACCGCCCGCCGCCGACACCGCTCCCGAGAAGCCGCCCGCGAGAATGAAGATCAGACACATAGTCATGATGTTCTCCTCGCCCATGCTGCGCGCGGCAACGGCCAGCTTGTCCGAGAGTTTTCTCTTCGGGTTCAGGCAGAGCGCCACTGCAAAGGCGATGACAAAGCCCACCACCGCCGGCATGACATAGAAGTCGCCCGAGGCGACGCCAACGCCGACGAAGAGTGCAAGAAAGACCCCGATCGGCAGCAGCGCCAGAGGATTTCCCTTTTTGTTCACTGTTTCCACCCCCGTTTGTCTGTCTTCTATTGTAACCTGCGCTCCCGCGGCGCGCAAGGGCTCACTCGACAGACGGCAAGCCAAAATGATATAATAGTTGAAAATGGCCATATACGAAACGCAGAGCGTGTGTCCCCCGCAGGACAGGTTCCTGTGGGGGGACACACGATACCATAAAAAGAGAGGGGGCGGCGATTTGTTTTCGATACCGGACGGCGTGCGGCAGGTGCTCGGGCGGCTCACCGGCCTCGGATTTGAGGCCCATCTTGTCGGCGGCTGTGTGCGCGATCTGCTCATGGGGCGTGAGCCGCACGACTTTGACGTGGCGACCAGCGCCCTGCCCGAACAGGTCAAATGTGCGCTGTGCGGCCTGCGGGTGATCGAGACCGGCCTGCGCCACGGCACCGTCACGGCGCTCGCCGGCGGGCAGGCCGTCGAGGTCACGACCTACCGCGTCGACGGCGGCTACTCCGACGGCCGCCACCCTGACTCGGTGCGCTTCACCGACGAACTCACGCAGGACCTCGCCCGGCGGGATTTCACCGTCAACGCCATGGCCCTCTCCCCGAAGGGGGAGCTTGTCGATCCGTTCGGGGGGCGGGACGATCTCGGCCGCCGGCTGCTGCGCGCGGTGGGCGAGCCCGCCCACCGCTTTGAGGAGGACGCACTGCGCATTCTGCGCGCGCTGCGCTTTGGCTCGGTTCTCGGCTTTGCCATTGAGGCTGACACAGCCCGCGCCGTGCATGAGTGCCGCGCGCTTCTCGAGCGTGTGTCGGCCGAACGGATCGCCGCGGAGCTTGTGCGGCTTCTCTGCGGGCAGGATGCCCGGGAGATCCTGCTCGAGTACCCCGACGTGCTCGGGGTGTTTGTGCCGGAACTTCTGCCCATGGTCGGGTTTGAGCAGCGCTCCAAATACCACCTCTACGACGTCTACACCCACACCGTCGAGGCGCTCGCGGCAGTGCGCCCCGTCCCCGTGCTGCGGCTTTCTCTGCTGCTGCACGACGTCGGAAAGCCCGAAACTTTCACTCTCGGCCGCGACGGAGCAGGCCACTTCTACGGCCACGCGCTGCGCGGCAGCGAGATGGCGCGTGACATACTGCGCCGCCTGCGCTTTGACAACGAGACCGTTGACACCGTGTGCGAGCTGATTCTCTCCCACGACATTCCCATCGAGCGCTCCGAGCGCGCGGTGCGCCGGTGGCTCGGGCGGCTCGGCGAGAAGCGGCTTCGGCTTCTGCTGGAAGTCAAGCGCGCCGACAATGCCGCCCATGCGCCCGGCGTCTCGAGCCGCGCCCAGCAGCTCGACGAGGTCGAGTCGATTCTCGCGCGCGTACTCGAGCAGGGGGCCTGTTTTTGCCTGCGGGATCTCGCCGTGAAAGGTGGCGATCTGATCGCCCTCGGCATACCGCCCGGCCCCGGGCTCGGCGCGCTGCTGCAGAAACTGCTCGACGCCGTCATCGAGGGCCGCTGTCAAAACGAGCGGGATGTACTGCTCGGCTATGCGGAAGAGCTTCGCTCACAGACGCCGTGAGCCCCACACCACACGACAGAGGCCGGGACAGTGTCCCGGCCTCTTCTCTGCTTTTAAAACAGCCGCCCCTGACGGGTGTCGCGGCGCTCCATCTCGTCGCGCAGAAACTGGAGCACCCTCTTTTTGTCGGCGCTCCACAGCGGCGCGAGCAGCAGCCTCTTCGGCCCGTCGCCGGTGAGGCGGTGGATGACGATGTCCGGCCGCAGCCGCTCGATGCAGCCGCAGAGAAGCTCCGCATACCGCTCGGGCGTGAGCGTCTCAACTTCCCCGCGCTGCCAGAGGTCGGCAAGGTCGCTGCCCTCGAGCACATGCAGAAGCTGCAGCTTCACTCCGCCGACCGGCAGGGCGTTCAAATGCCCGATCGTATGGCTGAGCTCGCGCTCCCCCTCGCCCGGCAGGCCGATGATCACATGGGCCACCACCTCGAGCCCCGCCGCCGCGAGGCGGCGTACCGCATCGTCGAAGCAGGGCAGCTCATATCCCCGCCGGATGCGCTTCGCCGTCGCCTCGTCCGCCGTCTGCAGACCGAGCTCTACCGTCACCGGCTTTTCCCGGTTGAGCTGCGCGAGAAGCGCCACGGTCTCATCGGGCAGACAATCGGGCCGGGTCGCGACCGAGAGCGCGGCGACGCCAGGCTGGGCGAGCGCCTCGGTGAAGAGAGCGCGCAGCCGCTCCACCGGCGCGTAAGTGTTGGTGTAGGACTGAAAGTAGGCCATATAGGCCCCCTCGCGGCTCTTGCGCGCGACAAGCTTCTTTGCCTGCTCAATCTGGGCCGCCACGCCGAGCGCGGCGGGCGCGGCAAACTCGCCCGAGCCGCCCGCGCTGCAGAAGAGGCACCCCCGCGTTCCCAGTGTGCCGTCGCGGTTCGGGCAGGTCATGCCCCCGTCGAGCGCGAGCTTGTAGAGCCGGCAGCCGTAGCGCTCAAGGCAGTGCTGCCGAAAGGAACGATAGCGCTCCATGCGTCCTCCAAAAAGAACCCCCGACCGGCGGGGGTTCTCACTGTTTTAATAGAGTTTGCGGTAAATGTCGGCGATCTCTTCCTCGCTCAGGGGCACGAAATTGTTGACAAGCAGCCTCTGCTGGCCCTCGATGACGCTCTTTGCAAAGCGCTCGATCTCCTCCGGCTTCATGCCGTAGTCGCGCAGCTTGTGCTTTTCAATGAGCCGGCCGAGCAGCGCGTCGAGCTGGTCGAACGCCTCGCCGGGCGCGCAGCCGAGAAGCCCTGAGAGCCGCTCTTTGAGGGCGACAAGCTTGCCCGCGTCGTGTTTCTGCTCGTAGCGCTTGAGCACTGCGCAGAAGAACTGGTAGTTGCTCTCGCCGTGGGCGACATGGTAGGTTCCGCCGAGCGGATAGCTCATGGCGTGAACCGCGCCCGTACCGCTGTTGCCAAAGGAGATGCCGCCGAAATTCGAGGCGATGAGCACATCCTCCTCAATCTCGGGGCGGATGCCCTCGCCCTCGGCGAGCAGCCTCTGGTAGGCTTTCAAAATGATGTCGATGGAGCGCTCGGCAAACATCTCATTGTAGACGCTCGCACGCGGAGAGAGATAGCTCTCGACCGAGTGAACCAGCGCATCGATGGAGCTGTAGAGAAAGAACTTCATCGGCAGCGTCGAAATCAGCTCGGGGATGAGCACCGCATAGTCCGGCGTGAGCTCGGGGTTTGCAATGCCCATCTTGGTGTGGCGCGACAGCAGCGCGAAAATGGAGACATTGGTCACCTCGCTGCCCGTGCCGCAGGTTGTGGGCACGATGATAAGCTCTTTCTGCTTGACGATGCGCGCCGGGTCGTCGAAGAGCTCGGTCAGGTGCTCAAAGGGTTTGAGCGCCAGCACCTTTGCAATGTCGATGACCGTGCCGCCGCCGACGGCGATCACCCGGTCATAGCGGCGCGCCGACACGTCGCGCGCAATGGCGTCGGTCATCTCATCGGTCGGCTCGCCCGCGCCGTACTTCTCCTGAAAGACCACCTGGCAGGGCAGTTTCAGCTTCTCCATAAAGGGCTTGTAGATGAACTCCTGCGTCAGGATCAGATCGTGTTCGCCGAGGGAAAACTCCCGCGCGAACTCGTCAAAGTGGGCAAATTTGTGAATTTCCGTCTTGAGTAAAAACTGTCTCATTGGTACTCCTCTTTTCCAGTGGCGCCGCGCGCCGTTCGTTTTAAGTACAATGTACCACTTTTTTTGCCCGCTGTCACGCCCCGGGCGCGCAAAACCGGGGCGCGCCCATGCAGGTTGCCCCGGTTTTTGATTGATTGTATTTACTTTGATACAATATCGTGCAGAAAGCTCGTTCCCGTCCCGAGCCCGTCGAGGCCGAACGCGTCGAGAACCGTCTCTGCGAGGTCGGCGAAAGAGGCGCGTGTGCCGATATCCGCCCCGGCGCGCACCGTGGGGCCCGCCGCGAGCAGCGGCACATATTCGCGCGAGTGGTCCGTGCTCGGCGTGGAGGGGTCGCAGCCATGGTCGGCCGTGACAAAGAGCAGATCTCCCCCGCGCATGCCGCCGAGAAAGGCCGGCAGCCACCGGTCAAACTCCATGACGGCCGCAGCGTAGCCCGCCGCGTCGTTTCGGTGGCCGTAGAGCATGTCAAAGTCGACGAGGTTGACAAAGCAGAGCCCTGTAAAGTCCCTCCTCTGGCAGTCGAGCGTGCGCGCCATGCCGTCGGCGTTGCCCGTTGTGCGCAGGCTCTCCCCGACGCCGACGCCCGCAAAGATGTCGCCGATCTTGCCCACGCCGATCACATCGTACCCGGCGCCGGTGAGCCGGTCGAGCATGGTGGGGCCCGTCGGGGGCAGAGAATAGTCGTGGCGGTTCGCCGTGCGGGTGTAGCGCGGATACTCGCCCACAAAGGGGCGCGCGATCACCCGGCTGACGGCGAGCGGCCCCGTGAGCAGCCCGCGCGCCGTCTCGCAGGCGGCGTAGAGCTCGGGCAGCGGCACCACCGCCTCGTGGGCCGCGATCTGAAAGACGCTGTCGGCCGAGGTGTAGACGATGAGTTTTCCCGTCGCCTCGTGCTCGCGGCCGTAGTCGAGAAGAAGCTGTGTGCCCGAATAGGGGCGGTTGCAGAGCGTCCCTCTGCCGGTTGCCTGTTCCAGGCGGTCGATGAAATCCTGCGGGAAGCCGCCGGGAAACGTGGGCGGCGCACTCTCGGAAATCAGTCCCGCGAGCTCCCAGTGGCCGGTGGTGGTGTCCTTGGCGGCGGAGCGCTCCGCCATGCGGCCGAATGCGCCCCGGGGCGCACGGACCGCACGGGCGTGGTCCGTACCCGCAATGTTGAATAAACCGAGCGACGCGAGTGTGGGCGCGCAGAAGCCCGACTGTGCCGCGACGGCGCGCAGCGTGTCGCTGCCCGCGTCGCCGAAGCGGCCGGCATCCGGCAGCGCGCCAATGCCGAAGCTGTCCATCACAATGACAAAGACCCGCCGCACGCTCATCGTTTGATCGCCGCCTCCAGCGCGATGCGCATCATCTGGGTGAAGCTGCGCTCGCGCTCCTCGCTCGGCAGCGACTCGCCCTCGAGCGGCCGGTCTGAGATGGTACAGAGGGCGAGCGCCCTCTTCCCGGCGCGCGCGGCGTTCGCGTACAGGGCCGCCGACTCCATCTCAACGGCGAGCGTTCCCACCCGCCGCCATGTTTCGAGGCCCGCCGCATCGTCGTAAAACTTGTCCGAGCAGAGCAGGCTGCCGACGACGAGCTCGACATTCTGCTCCCGCGCGGCCGTCACCGCCCGCTCGAGCAATGTGTATGAGGCCGCCGGGGCAAAGGTGCCGGGCAGACCGAACTGGTCGCTGTAGTGCGAGTCGGTGCAGACCGCGAGCCCCGCGACGATATCGCGCAGCTTCAAATCGGGGTGAATGGCCCCGGCCGAGCCGATGCGGATGATGTTCTCCACCTGGTAGAAGTGGAACAGCTCATAGGAGTAGATGCCCATGGACGGGCATCCCATCCCGCTGCCCATCACCGAGAGTGGCACGCCGCGGTAGACGCCCGTGTAGCCGAGCATGCCGCGCACCGAAGTGACAAGCTGCGGCTCGTCGAGAAAGCGCTCGGCGATGAATTTAGCGCGCAGCGGGTCGCCGGGCATGAGCACCGTCGGGGCGAACGCGCCCTCCGGCGCGCCGATGTGGGGTGTCGGAACCTGTGACATTGCAATCCCTCCTGGTTTCATTCTACTGCCGGGGCTGCTCCGGTTTTGGTCTGTTTGCGCGGCGGGCGCGTCGTTTTTCGTCGCGGCTCGCCGCGCGGCGGTCATAGAGCGCAAGGCTCTCCTCCTGCGCGTCAAAGAGCATGGCCGTGGCGTCAAGGCAGCCGTCGGCGGTCTTTGTCATCTTGAGGCGCTCGAGAAACTCACCGTGCTCGCCGCAGCGCACCACCCGCATATAGCGCCGGCCCGGCTGGCTGAGCCAGGGGCGGCTCTCGTCGAGAAGAGCGCCGCAGTCCGGGCAGAGCATCTGGGACACCTCTTCGTGCCGCAGGGCGTCGCGCCGGGTGGCAAGGCCGGTGAGCGTCTTCATCACGCGAAGCCCGGGCTTTGGCTCGGGGGCGATCAGGCTCTCGTACTCGGCGAGGCCCCGCGCCATGTCGAGCCGCGCCATGATCTGCGCGGTGTAGCGCGCGTCGTTGCAGGCGTCGTGAAAGGTCTTCTCCTGCTCCATGCCGAAGTACTCCAGCGCGAACTGCAGCGACTTCTGCTGACGGCCGAGGCCCGCCTGCGAGGCGAAGATGCGCTGTAAGTCAATCCAGGGGTCGAGCCAGTCGTCCGCAAGGCCGCAAAACGACAAGTGGTTTTTCAGCACCGGCACATCCTCGCCGCCCCAGGTGACAAAGCAGGCCTCCTCTCCACACCAGGCGCGAAAATCGGACACCGCCTCGTGAAAGGAGCCCCCGCGCGCGACGTCGGCGCTTCGAAGACCCGTGAGCTTTTTGACATAGGGGTGAAGCTTTTTGTGGTGAACCGGGCGGATCATCCGGTCAAACTCCGCCACCGGCTTTGCGCTCTCGTCCACCTTGACTGCACCGATCTGGATGACCTCGTTGCCGAGCGTTCCCGGAGCCGGCTTGTTCCAGGGCTGATTCCACTCCAGATCGAACACAATGTAGTTCATCTCGATCTCCATCTCATTTCCAAGTAACATTGCTCTATTTTACACCGGCGCGTCCCTCTTTGCAAAGAGGAGCTACCCACGCGAGAGCTGCTGTCTCTCAATTTCGGTGTAGCGCATGCCGCCCGCCGTGCGCTCGGAGCGCATGAGGCTCAGCGCCCGGACGGGACAGCGCAGCTTCGGCAGACCCGCGCTCCACTCCCCGGCGCCAAAGCCGGGGCGCAGCGCCACCCGCCGCCCGAGGGTCAGATGGGGCCGGTAGGCGCGGCGCTCCAGCTCAAAGCCCTCGCCGCGAAAAGCCTGGGCGAGACGCCGCTGAATGGCGAGAAGCGGTGCGCAGGGTTCGACGCCCAGCCACCAGATGTCGCCCCCGTCGCGGCGAAAGCGGCCGGCCGCACCGAACGTGAGCGGGAAGGGCGCGCCCTCCACCGACCGAAGCGCCCGGCGCGCCGCGTCGGCGCGGTCGGTCTCGCCGAGAAAGACGAGCGTCAGATGCAGATTCTCCCGCGGGGTGAAGCTGCCTGCCGCCGCACCCGCGCGCAGCCCGTCGATCGCCTGCGCGGCCGCAGTCCGGCAGTCCTCATCGAGCAGAATCGCCGCGAAGAGCCGCTCGGCGGCGCTCAAAGCATCTCCCTCTCAGCCGAGAGAAGCTCGGCTCCCTTGGCGTTTGCCTCGGCAAAGGCCTGCGCCTGGTCGAGCACCTCGTGTACCCGCTCGGGCGTGTTTGCGATGGTGACGAGAGCGATCAAAATGCGCTGGTACTTGTCCTGCTCGCCCACCTCGGCAAAGGCGACATTGAAGCGCTTTGTCAGTTTGTCGCGCAGACTTCGGACAATCATGCGCTTGTCCTTGAGCGAGTTGCAGAAAGGTGCCACAAAATCGAGCACCAGAAAGCCGATATTCATCTGAGTCCACCATCCTTCCAATTCCACCACTTGCATTTCTCCGGGTCGGGGTTCTCGGTCTCGGCAAAGTAGACCGCGCACCGGTAGACATAGAGCTGGCAGCGGTCGATCTGCACGCCCCGGCGCAGGCAGTCGCGGCGGTAGAGTTCCTCCGGATCGGCGCCGCGCAGGGATTCAATCGTGGTATAGCCGAGGGCGATGAGATCCTTTTCGGTCTCCGGCCCCACACCCGGAATGGTTCTGAGTTCCGTCTTCACAGTGCGGTTGCACCCCTTTTGTATCATTTTCTTGTCTGTCTTGCCGCACCCGAACGGGCGCGGGCATACGATGCCATGTCTTCGACTTCCCGCGGGGGCGAGCGTACGGCCCAAAATCAATGTTGCCAGCAGCTCTGCAGCATAAACGCCATGAGCGCGCAATGCAAACGGTGGTGCGGCCATATTTTCAGCCGTCCCGCAGGGACTGTCCCGCAAGGGGCGAGAGCATGGCCTGAGTTCCATATAATAGTCACTTTGCGGTTTATTATATCATGAGCGCGAAGCGATCATGATATAATGTGGCCATATTTTTCGGTTGCCCCGCAAGGGGCGAGAAAAATGGCCTGAATTCCATATAATAGCCGCTTTGCGGCTATTATACCACAAAGCAGTTGACAGGACACCCCTGTTTGATGTAGTCTGACACTGGAATCGATCGGATCGCAAGAAGAGCCTGGTGAAATGGAAAGGAGTCTTTCACATGTCACCAGGTTTTGTGCTGCAAAAAATCAGGGAGCGACGCCTGATCGCCATTGTGCGCGGCGTATCGCCCGACGACGTCGGCCCCGTGGCCGAGGCTCTTCTGGCAGGCGGCATTGACTGTCTGGAGCTGGCTCTCGACCACTCCCGCGAGGACGGTGTCGACCGGACGCTCGCCTCCATTCGCGCGCTGGACAGGGCATTCGGCAGCCGGCTGCTGCTCGGTGCGGGCACGGTGCTCTCCGCCGACGAAGCTGTGTCGGCGGCCGATGCGGGCGCCCGCTACATCATCTCGCCGAACACGGACGAGGCGGTCATCGCCGCGACAAAGGCCCTCGGCCTTGTGTCCATGCCGGGGGCGCTCACGCCGAGCGAGGCTGTGCGTGCCCACGCGTGCGGCGCCGATATTGTCAAGCTCTTCCCCGCCGGCCAGTTTGGCCCGGCCTATCTGCGGGCGCTGCGCTCCCCGCTGCCCCATCTTCTCTTCTCGGCCGTCGGCGGCGTCGACGAGAAAAACGCCGCCGACTTTCTGCGCGCCGGGGCCTGCTGCCTCGGCCTCGGCGGCAAGCTCGTCAGTCTGCCCGCCATTGCGTCGAAGAACTTCGACGCTCTGACACAGTCGGCCCGCCTCTGCCGCGAGGCCGTCGACGCCTTTGAGAGAGAGGAGAGTGCAGAATGAGCCGGTATGTCATCACCATCGACGCGGGCACAACAAACACCCGCGTACATCTCTTTGACCAGGACTTTGCCCTGATTGCTTCGGCCTCCCGACCGGTGGGAGTGCGCAATACCGCCATTGACGGCAACAGCGAAAAGCTGCGCGCGGCGGTGCGCGACTGCGTGCGGGAACTGCTCGAGGGCGCGGCGCTCACAGGGGCGCAGCTGCAGTGTGTGCTCGCCTCGGGCATGATCACCTCGAATGTGGGGCTCTACGAGCTGCCACACGTCGCCGCCCCCGCCGGGGTCGACGAGCTCGCGGCAGGCGCGAAGAGCGTACTGCTCGAGGATGTCTGCCCCACGCCCATCTGGTTTATTCCGGGGGTCAAAAACTTCACCACCCCCGTCGACACCGGCAACTTCGAGCGCATGGACATGATGCGCGGCGAGGAGGCCGAGTGCCTGCCGCTGATCGAGAGCCACCGCGGGGAGCTGCCCCTGCTGCTGGTCCTGCCGGGCTCCCACACCAAATTTGTCGGCGTCGGAGCCGACGGCCGTATCAGCGCCTGCGTGACGTCGATCACAGGCGAACTGCTCGATGTCATCACCAAAAACACCATCATCGCAGACGCCGTCGGGCACGGCTTTGTCACCGCGCAGAGCTACGACCGCGACATGGTCCTGCTCGGCCGGCGCACCGCCGAGCGGGTGGGGCTCGGGCGCGCCTGTTTCGCCGGGCGCATCCTCAGCCAGTTCACCCAAAACGACGCCGAAAAAATTGCAAACTTCATCCTCGGTGCGGTGCTTCAAAACGACGCTGCCGCACTTCTCGGCTCGTCGGCGCTCCGGGCCGGGCGCGACGCCACGGTCGTCGTCACCGGCAAGGAGCCTCTGCGCCAGGCCATCGCAGATGTGCTGCGCGACACCGGCGCATTTGCCCAGGTTCGCGAGGAGCGCCCATCCGACGGCGCGCCGCTCGCTGCGCTCGGCGCGCGTATGGTCGCACAGCGGCTCGGTCTGCTGTAATCTCTCCGTCCCACGGGGCGCCTGTCTTCGGACAGGTGCCCTTTTTTTGCGCCCGTGCCACCCCGTCAGTCGCTCCTCCCCGCCCTGTTGCGCATTTTGCACAACAAAACTGCCCAATTTTTCACTGCCTTTTTTTGGTTTTTTGGTTGCCTCGCCCAAATTATAGACATTTTTTCGACGTTTCGACGATAAGATGAAAGCATCACCAGGCGATCGATCCGATATTCCGGCAGAGAACACAATTTAAGGAGGGTACGACATGTTAAAGGGAAACGGTAAAAAATGGTTGGCCATATTGCTGGCCACAGTCATGCTGGCGGCGGTTTTTGTGGGCTGCAAGCCGGCGCAGAGCGACCCCGGCACCTCTGACCCGGGTCAGAGCGGTACAGAGAACCAGTTCGACGGCGAGATCGTCCTCGGCGCGTGCAGCGACCTCTCGGGCTCCGGCGCCTCCAACGGCGAGGGTGAGGCAAAGGCCTATCAGATGGTGGCCGACATGATCAACGCCGAGGGCGGCGTCATGGGCAAGAAGCTCGTCATCAAGCAGGAGGACACCCAGGGCACCGTTGAGGGTTCGGTCAACGCCATCAACCGCCAGTTCTCCGACAAGAACGTCGTCGGCGTGTTCGGCTTCATGTACAGCTCGCAGGTCATGGGCATCTCCGACATCGCCAAGGAGGCGGGCCGGCCGGTGCTGTACGGCGGTTCGAGCCCCTCGATCTGGGAGCTTAACAACCCCTGGCTGTTCCGCATGCGCCCGAACGACCAGCTGATGGTCACGCTTGCCGTGGAGTATGTCTTCCAGGAGATGGGCGCCAAAAAGCTCGGCATGATCTACAGCATGGACGACTACGGCACCCAGGCCTATGAGGTCGCCAAGGGCTACTGCGAAAAGAACGGCAAAGAGCTCATCGCAGACGGCTACACCGTCGGTGCGAAAGACTACTACAGCCAGCTTCTCACTCTGAAAAATGCCGGCTGCGACACCATGCTTCTTTGGGGCCATGAGGAGGAGTACGCCATTCTTGTCCGCCAGCGGCTGGAACTCGACTACAATGTTCCGGTCTTCGGCAGCAACGGCATCGGCAATCCGGACTTCAACAACCTCGTCTCGACCGAGGAGTCCGAGGGCATTGTGGCCATCGGCGAGTCCTGCCCCGGCAACCAGTGGGAGTACTTCACCGAGTTTGAGCAGCAGTACAAGGCGAAATTCAACGGCGAGTCCCCGAACAACAACGTCTGCTCGCTCGTGCCCGCCATCTACCTCTACTGCGACGCCATCGAGCGCGCCCAGAGCACCGACCCTGCAAAGGTCGCCGAGGCCCTTCGCGAGACCAAGGACTTCCCGGCCATCACCGGCTATCTCACCTGCGACTCCAATCAGGACTTCTGCCACAGCGGCATTGTCTATGAGATGAAAAACGGCGAGAGAAGCTTCATCGACCTGTTCAGCGTCGATCCCGAGTAACCATCGCCCCGTCTGCATGGTCGATATTTCACAGATTGGGAGGTGGTCAACGCCATGCAAAGTGCAATCCAGCTGCTCGTCAACGGCGTGGCCATGGGGTTTATCTACTGTCTGATTGCGATTGAATACACGCTTCTGTTCAACACGAGCGGACTGATCAACTTCGGCCACGACAAATACATCATGTTCGGCGCCTACATCTTCGGCGGAACCTTTGTTCTGGGCTTCGGCATCGGCGGGTTCGCCGGCGTCATCGGCACCATCCTCGTGATGGCCGCCCTCGGCGTGGCGCTTGGACAGGTGGCTTTCAACCCGCTTCGCCACCTGCCGACGACCTACGCCATCACAGGGTGCCTCGCGCTCTCGCTGATGCTCCGCGAGATCGCACGGCTGGTCTACGGCGCGGTCAGCTTCACCGTTCCGGACTTTTTGAGCGGCGTCGTCAAAATCGGCCCCGCGCCCATCACCAAGGCCTCGATCGCCATGATCATCGTCGGCATCCTCATTCTGGTTCTCCAGTGGCTGCTGATGACCAAGACCAAGATGGGCAAGGCCCTGCGCGCCGTCTCGCAGGACTACAAGGCGGCCCCGCTGATGGGCATCAACGTCGACCGCATGATGCTGCTCGCCTGCGGCGTCAGCGTCGCGATCTGCGGCCTGATCGGCGCGCTGCTCATCCCGCTGTACGGCATCAGCCTGAACATGACGACCATGATCGGCTCCAAGGGCTTTGTCGCCGGTGTTGTCGGCGGCTTCGGCAGCCTCAACGGCGCGATCGCGGGCGGCCTGTTCGTCGGCATCGTCGAGGCGATCTACTCCATTCTCGGCGGCCCCGGCATCTACAAGGACATCATCTCCTTTGTGCTGATCGTCGGATTTCTGATGTTCCGCCCGCAGGGGATTCTGGGCAAGAAAGGGGGCTGAGCGCATGACAAAGAAGCTGCACCACTCCAAATCTCTCAAGATCGCGCTCGCGGCGGCCGCTCTCGTGCTCGCCCTGCTCGTGCCGGTCTTTGTCAAAAGCGCCTACTGGGGGCGCCTGATCAACCAGGCCATTGTCAACATGGTCGTGGTTCTGGGGCTGAATCTGCTCTCGGGCTACGTCGGGCTTCTCAACGTCGGCGCGGTCGGCATGGTCGCCCTCGGCGCCTACACCTCTTCGCTTCTGGCTCTGCGCCTGGGCGTGCCGGTGTGGATCGGCCTGATCGCCTCCGTCGGAATGGGCGTCATCATCGGCGTCGGCCTCGGCGGCCCCTGCCTGCGCCTCAAGGGCATCTATCTCGTGCTGATGACCTCGGCCTTTGCCGAGATCGTGCGCATCATGCTGATCAATCTGCCGGAGTTCACCGGCGGCGCAATCGGTCTCAGCCAGATTCCGTCTTTCACGTTCTTCGGCAAACAGCTCAAGAGCAACGCCTCGATCTACTATGTGTTTCTGGTGATTCTGGTGATCTCGGTGCTCTTCTGCTGGCGGGTCATGCACTCCAAGTGGGGGCGTGTCTTCCTCGCCGTCAAGGACAATGACGAATCGGTGCAGACCTGCGGCATCAACGTCACCTCTATCAAGATCAAAGCCTTTATCACCGCCGCCATCTTCGCCTGCGTCGCGGGCACCATGTATGCCAGCATGGCCGGCTACATCACCCCCAACGACTTCTCGGGCGATCTGTCCAACCGCTATATTCTGATGATGATGGTCGGCGGCTGGGGCAACGTCTTCGGCGGTCTGCTCGGCGCGGGTATGGTCACGCTACTGCCCGAATTTCTCAAGTTCCTGGGCGACTACTACTGGCTCGTGTTCTACATCGTCGTGTTCATCATGGCGATTGCGATGCCGGGCGGTCTGATCTCCCTTTTCAGCAAGAACAAAAAAGTGCACTCGAGTTTCCTTGAGAACCTCGGCCTGCGCAAGAGAAAGGAGCGCTGATCGGCTTGGAAAAACAACCGCTCTTACAGATCAAAAACATCACCAAGCGCTTCGGCGGGCTGGTCGCCGTCTCCGATCTCTCCATCGACCTCGAGGAGGGCGGCGTACACGCCCTGATCGGTCCGAACGGCTGCGGCAAGACCACGACCATCAACATGATCACCGGCGTGCTCAAGCCCGATGAGGGCGAGATCCTCTTTGACGGTCAGCCCATCACCGGCAGAAAGCCCTACCAGATCGCACGGCTGGGCATGCGGCGAACCTACCAGAATCTCAAGCTGTTCGGGTCGCTGACCATGCTTGAAAACGTCATGGTCAGCGCCCACATGCAGGCGAAAGCGGGCGTCGTGAAGACCGTGCTCATGCCGGGCACCTACCGGCGCGAGGAGCGCGAGCTCGCCGACAAGGCGCGGGGCATTCTCGAATTTCTCGGGGTGAGCCGCTTTCAAAACGAAAACGTGCTCTCGCTGCCCTACGGCATTCAGAAGATGACCGAGCTTGCCATCGCCATGATCGCCGACCCGAAGCTCATCTTGCTCGACGAGCCGGCGGCGGGTCTCAACCCGACCGAGCGCGCCGAGTTCATCGAGATGCTGCTCAAGCTCTTTGACACCGGCGTCAAGATGCTCATTGTCGAGCACAACATGGACGTTGTCATGAAGATCTCCAAGCGCATCAGCGTGATGAACTTCGGCGTCAAAATCGCCGAGGGCTCGCCCGGTGAGGTGCAGACAAACGAAGACGTCATCAAGGCCTATCTCGGCGCAAAGAGGGGAGGAGCACAAAGTGGCAATTCTGACGGTCAATGAGGTCAATTCCTTCTACGGCGAGGTCCAGGCTCTGCACAGCGTCTCTTTCGCCATCGACGAGGGCCAGATCGTCTCGGTCATCGGCGCCAACGGCGCGGGCAAGACGACGCTGCTCAACACCATCATGGGGGTCGTCAAGACCCGCAGCGGCTCGGTCGAATTCAAGGGCGAGCGGCTCACCGGGCTCAAGACCCACGACATCGTCAAGCGCCGGGTCACCTGTGTGCCGGAGGGCCGCAAGATTTTCCCGAAGCTGACGGTCCGCGAAAATCTTGAGATGGGCGCTTTCAGCCGCAAAATCAAAAAGAGCGAGCTCCAGCGCGACATCGAGGAGGTCTACGACATCTTCCCGCGGCTTCGTGAGAGAAACAGCCAGAACGGCGGCACTCTCTCCGGCGGCGAGCAGCAGATGCTCGCCATCGGCCGGGGGCTGATGAACAAGCCCGAACTTCTGCTGCTCGACGAGCCGTCTCTGGGCCTTGCGCCGATCATCGTCGACGACATGTTTCAGATCATCCGGCAGATCAACGAGCGCCTGGGCATCTCCATCATCCTGGTCGAGCAGAATGCCTACATGGCCATGGAGGTCTCGAATGAGACCTATGTGCTCGAAAACGGTGTGATGGTCATGCACGGGGCAAGCAGCGAGCTCATTCACGATCCGGCCGTCACCAAGGCCTATCTCGGCGGCGGCGGCTGATCCACGGACAAACGTACAACACAACCAACTGTTTATGAGGAGAAATGGAATATGCAAGAGAAACTCAAAGGGATCTTTCCCTCGCTGCCCACGCCCTTTTTCGAGGGTGGCGAGATCGATTTTGAAAGTCTCAAAAACGTGGTCGACTTCGCGGTTGAAAAGGGCGTGCAGGGCCTGACGGTCTGCGACTATGGCAGCGAATTTGTCAAGTTCACCGACGACGAGCGCCGCGCGGTCGTCGAGACCGTACTCAGCCACACGGCGGGCCGGGTGCCGGTCATCGTCGGCGTGTCGGCCATGAGCCCCATGCTCGCGGTTCAGTGGGCCGTCCACGCGCAGGAACACGGCGCGGCCGCGGTGCTCTTCGGGCTCCCCTACCTGTCGGGCTACGCCTGGGACGAAGTGGTCGAGCTCGGCCTCAAGCCCATGGATGCGGCGCTGCACATTCCGATCATGCTGCTCGACGCACCCGAGCGCGGCGTCGGCATCGGCGTCGGTCAGCAGATGCAGGTCATCGGCCTGCTCAAAAACGTGCGCTATGTCAAGACCGAGACCGCGACGCTACAGGCCGCGATCACCTCGATTCTCGACGCGGCGAAAAAGCTCCCCTCCGGCTCCTTTGACGGCGTGTCAACCGGCGAGAACGGCTACGACATGATTCACGACTACCGGCGCGGCGCCAGACTCTTCTCGCCGGGCGTGCACCTGTGCGATCTGTCGGTGGCGCTGTGGAACGCCCTCGAGGCGGGCGACGAGGCGCGCGCAAAGGAGCTCCAGTACGCTGTGAGCCCCGTCTATCTCATCGAGCGCCTCTATCCCCTCGACATGGAGAAGAGTATCCTCCGGCGCCGCGGCGTCATTGCCCACACGACGCTGCGCTCCACCGGGCGGCCGCAGTTCGACGAGCGCAACGAGCGCGACCTCGACCGCACGCTCGCATCACTGAAGAAAAAACTGGCACACACTGGGAAGGGGGCCTGAAGATGAGCGTAAAATTTGACTACAGAGGCATCTATGTTCCGGTCATCACACCCTATAAAGACAATCTCGAGATCGACTGGGACGATGTCAGAAAGATGACCGACTTCACCATCGACTGCGGCGTACACGGCATTGTCACCACCGTCAACGCCGCGGAGTTCTACACGTTCACCGACGAGGAGCACCACGAGCTCAACCGCGTCATCACCGAGCAGACCGCCGGGCGTGTGCCGCTCGTCATGGGCATCAACGGCCGCTCCACCGAGCACTGCATCTTCCACGCGAAGTACGCCGAGTCCATCGGCATGGACGCCGTGATGAGCATGCCCCCCGTCACAAAGCCCGTCACCTGGGACGAGATGCGCCGCTTCTTCCACGATCTCGACCGGGCGACGAATCTGCCCATCATCATCCAGAACGCTCCCCCCACCGGCCCCGTCATGACCGCCGAGCAGATCATGCAGATCTCGCGCGAGTGCGAGCATGTCAGCTTTGTCAAGGAGGAGACTCCCTTTGAGATGCCGCTGATCAGCGAGCTCGTCGAGATGGGCAAGGCGGAGGCTCCCGGCGTGTTCGGCGGCGTCATGAGCGGCCAGAGCGGTCTGACCATCATCGAGAACTATCTGCGTGGCGCCTGCGGCTGTATGCCGGCGAACCACCTCGGCGACATCTTCGTGCGCATCTGGGATGAGCTCGAGGCGGGCAATCTCGACCGCGCGTGGGAAATCCACGAGCAGTGCGCGCCGCTTCTGCTCTATGAGGGGATGTACTGGGGGCCGAGCTTCTACTACATTCTCAAAAAGCGCGGCGTGATAAAGTCCGACAAATTCCGCTCGCGCGCTTTCAAGTACAAGGCCGAAAACTATGCCGAGATGGATGAACTTCTCAAGCCCGTCGAGCAGTTCTACCGCGTGTAAGGAGGCGGCAGTCATGGATCATACGCCGAAAATCTACATTGAGACCACCCGCAATTACGATCGGGTCTATCCGGGCTTTGTCAACCAGTTCCGCGAGCGGGGCTATGACGTGCGCACCGTGTACGGCAACGACCTCGACGTCATCGGCCAGGAGGAGGTCAACCGCCTCTTCGCCGGCTGCGACGTGTGCGTGGTCTGTCTCGGGAAGCTGACCGCCGAGATGATGGATCTCGCGCCGAATCTGAAGATGATCGCCACCTTTGGCGCCGGCTACGACCACATCGACGTCAAGGCCGCCACCGCCCGGGGCATCCCGGTGGTCAACGGCCGCGGCGGCGGCGCCATCGCGGTGGCGGAGCTTGTGCTCGGCATGATGCTCTCCCTCTCGCGGCACATCCCCGAGATGCACGACGAGATGAGAAAGAACCTCTGGCGCTCGCGGCTGGGCACGGAGCTGCACGGCAAGACGCTTGGCATCATGGGCGTCGGCGCCATCGGCGGCGAGCTCGCGCGCATTGCCAAGAGCGGCTTCGGCATGCGGATTCTGGCTCACGATCTGGTGGAGAATCCCGAGCTTGTCGAGCAGTTCGGCGTGAGCTATGTCGATTCCGACACGCTCTTCTCCGAGTCGGACTACATCAGCATCCACACCCCGCTACTGCCCTCGACAAGGGGAATTGTCGGGCGTGAAAAGCTCGCGCTGATGAAGCCGACGGCCTACCTGATCAATGCCTCCCGCGGCGGTGTCGTCGACGAGCGCGCGCTCTACAACGCCCTGAAGAACGGCCAGATTGCGGGCGCCGGGCTCGACGTCTTCGAGCAGGAGCCCTACATGGACAACATCTTCGCGGAATTTGAGTCGGTCATCACCACGACCCACATCGGCGCCAACACGCCGGAGACGGTCTTTCGCATCGCAAAGCTTCTCACCGAGGACATCGAGGACGTCATAAACGGCCTGCCCCCGCGGCAGAACATCGTCAACCCCGACGTCATGGCTGCCCTCGCGAAATAGGCCCCCGGGGGAGGCGCCGCCGCAGCCGCGGGACGCCTCCCCATTTTCATTTCAAACGGATGAAATTGGATTTTCATCTACTGGCTCCATTCGCTATAATAGGAGAAAAAGGAGGGGATTTGCGCATGATTGAGGTTCAGATGCTCGGCACGCCGTCCATCCGCCGGGACGGGGAACCCGTCGGTTTTCCCTACCGCAAGGCGGAGGGGCTCTTCTATTTTCTCTGCGTCAGAAAGAGCATCACCCGCGAGGAGGCCACCGGCATCTTCTGGGCCGGCAGCGATGAGAAGACCGCCAAGAAGAATCTGCGCGACGCGATTTACAAAATACGCCGTGTCCTCGGGGAGGATGTGCTTCTAATGGGCGGCAACACCACGGTCCGTCTGAATCCCCAGGCCAAAATCGTCACCGATCTGGACGATCTCAGCGGCGAGAATATCCTCTCACGGTGGAAAGGCGACTTTTTAAGCTACTTCTTCATCAAAAACTGCTACGAGTTTGAGAGCTGGGTCGAGGACCAGCGCGGCGTCTGCCGCAGGCTCTACAAGCTGGCGCTTCAGGACCAGCTCGGCCGTATGGCCGACGAGCGGCGCCTCGAGGAGATCAGCGAGTACAGCTCTCTGCTCATCAAAAACGACATCTACAACGAGGAGACCTACCGCCACCTCATGCGCATCTATGCGCGCAACGGGGACTATGGCTCGGCGGTCAAACTCTACTATAAGCTCTGCTCGGTTCTCTCAACCGATCTTGAGGAGGAGCCGTCCGCGGAGACCACCCAGCTCTTTCGGGACATTCTGCGCCTCAAGGGGGAGCAGCCCGAGAGCGCCGCAGCCGCCGCGACGCCCTTTGAGTGGTTTCCCGGCAACTACCAGATTGCGACCCATCTGGGCGAGTTCAAAAAGGACCGCGCCGCCTCGATTCTGCTCTGCGGCGAGGTGGGAATCGGCAAGACGACGCTGCTGCGCGCAGCGCGGCATCTCGCCGAAAACGAGGATCTTCTGACCCTGTTTCACACCTGTACGCGCGCCGAGCGCGAGCTGTATCTCCAGTCGTGGTATGACATGCTCTCGCAGCTTGCGCGTGCCGCCCGGCAGGGGGGCGTCTCGCTCAGCGCCGAGGCCGAGCGAAAGCTGATGAACTTCTTTCCCACCACAGCCGCCGGCGATCTCGTCACAGGCGGTCCGTCCGGGCGCCACCGCGTCAAATACGCGGAGGATCTGATCACCGATCTCTTCTCCCATGAGCTGAAAAATCAGAAAGTTGTGCTGCTGCTCGACGACATCCAGTGGATGGATGCCATCGGCAGACAGCTTTTATCGAGTCTGCTCTCCCAGTTGGGACCGGGGCGGATCATCCTCATTGCGAGCTGCCGGGAGGACTGGCGCCCCGAGCTCGGCGGCTTTGTGGTGCCACTGCTCGAGAGGGAACTTCTCACCGAGATTGCCATTCCGCGGCTCACGGAGGCCGACATGCGCCGCCTCGCGGGAGATCTCTGCCCCGACTGTGACGGGCAGACCCTCGCGAAGCTCTCGCGCCGCTGCGGCGGCAACACGCTGTTCTTTCTGGAACTTCTCGGCACACTGGAGCGCGGCGCAGAGGGCGAGCCGACGCCGCGGATTACAAACGCGCTCAAGAGTGTGCTACTCGATCTCTCCGAGGGCGAGGGGCAGCTTTTGCAGATGGCCTCTCTCTACCCGGACGAGGTATCACTCGCCGATTTCAAGCGGCTTTTGCCGCTGCCTGAGCTCGAAATTTTCGCCGTGATCGAGCGGCTTCTCGCCAAGGGCATTCTCATTGAGAGCCCGGCCGGCCGCTCGGTGCGCTACCACTTCACCCACCCGCTGCTGCGCGACTACATCCACACCCAGATGTCCCTCGGCAAGCGCAATGTGCTCCACAGCAGCATCGCCCAGGACTTTGAGCAGTCCTACCACCGCTCCCACAGCGCCGAGCTTCTGCCCAAGATTGTCTACCACTACCGCCAGTGCGGCCGGGAGGCAGGCGTCTACCAGTACCGTGTGGACTACCTTGAGAGCGTGCTGACCCTCTACCACGAACTGTACCCCATTCTCGAGGGACCGGTGGAGCGCCGCGCGGCAAACCGGGAGATTGTCGTCGATCCCGAGGAAATCCGACAGCTTCACGGCGAGGTCACACAGCTCGCCCAGCGCGACGACGACGCGCTGCCGCTTGCCATGAAGATGAGCTTTGTGCTCGGACGCAGCGCTGTGCATGCCTGCGACAGCGTCGCGGCGCTCGAGCATCTGCGGTGCAGCATGGAACTCGCGGCGCGCCTTGAGGACGACGTGCAGCAGCTCAAAAATTACCGCCAGATGGTCTACCACAGTCTTCTGACCGCAAACCAGGAGGTGATGCGCGACTACCTGGGGCGGGCGTTTTCCCTGCTTGAGCGGCGGGAGGATATGCTCGAGCGGTGCTGGTTCATGCAGATGCGGGGGCTCTACCTGCTGCGCGAGAGGCAGTACACGGACGCGGAGAATGTGCTGCTCGACGCGCTCGATCTGCACAAAAAGTGCAACACCAAACACAGCTTCTACCTGACCGGCGTGCCGGGCTGCTACAACATCCTCGGGCTCTGCTACAGCGCCTGCGGGGACGATCTGACCGCGCTGCGCTACTTCGATCAGGCCATTCGCATCGGCAAAAAGACCGTGCTGGTAAATGCCCTGCCCTGCATCTATGCAAACGCCGGCCAGGCCCTCTATCACGCGCGCCTGTTCGACGAGGCCGAGACCTACTACCGCGAGGCCGCGGCTCTGCACGAGAAGACCGGTGTGATCTACGGCCGCCAGCGGGTTGAGGCACACCTTGCGCTTCTGCTGCTGCGGCAGGGGGCGGCCGAGCAGGCGGTCGGCCACTACCACGAGGCGCTGCGCATAGCCGAGCTGCTGCGGGACAACCAGATGCCGGCGCTGCTCGACGAGATCTATCAGCGCCTCAACGAGAGCGGCAAGCCCCAACCCGTGTGACATCTCCGCCCCGGGTCCTCCACTGCCCGGCGGCATATGGATTTTTCCCCTGAGAGAGGACCGGCAACTGCCGGTCCTCTCTTTACGCGCCAAATAACTATACTTTTCGTTAATAAACTGCTAATTTTTCAATATTGTAATTGACATTTATAGGAAAATCTAATATGGTAGATGCAATTCAACAATGGGCAAAACCGGTGAAAACCGGCGACGCAAAGCTAGAGGGTCTTCGTCTTCGGACATGGCAGCCAGCTGCGGTTCAACGCGCTTACTCTGGAGGGGGGAAGCGGTTAAATCGTTGCGCCCGCCGGCCTGCAGGACTTTGTCTCGCAGGTCATTGTTTTGTCACGACGCGCAGAGGGAAAGGGATAAGAGAATGTATCAGATGATCAGCGGTACCTACCGGTTGGATGGGAGATCTTACACATCTTATGGGATCCAATGCGGCGACACAAGAATTGAGGACGTCACGACAAACAGGCCGGCACTCGCCGCCTTTCTGGCACAGTGCAACCACGGCGCTCTGGCGCCGTGTCACCTCGCGGACGAGCTTGAGGACTTTTTCGCGAGGCCGGCTCCGATCACCGGCTATGCGGTTCCCGTGGAGGACGGGCTGCCGTGCGCCATTTGAAAACAAAAGCAGCCCCCGCAAGAGGCGGGGGCTGCTTTTTTACATTGTGTCAGGGACGCTGGCCCATGCCGCCCTCGAGGGTGAGGGTCTCGCCGGACATGTATTTGAAGTCGGGCGAGCCGAGCAGCACGCAGACGCGGCCGATGTCCTTTTCCGGGTCGCCGAAGCGGCCCATGGGAACGGCCTTGAGGTTCTTCTCATAGGCTTCAGGATAGCCCTTTTTGAAGTTTTCAAGCTGGGCTGTCATGGCAAGCGGGCAAACCACATTGACATTGATGTTGTCAGGGCCCCACTCTGTGGCAGCCACGCGCGACAGGCCGCGGATACCCTCTTTTGCCGCTGCGTAGGAGCACTGGCCGGAATTTCCGAACAGGCCGGCGCCGGAGGCGAAGTTGATGACCGAGCCCTGGGTCTGCTTGAGATAGGGGTAACACTCTCTCATATAGTAGAATGTGGCGTAGAGGCCCGAGTAGATGCCGAGGTCAAAGTGGTCCTTCGTCTGAATGGCAAGCGGAATGCCCGAGGCCGAGGCCTGGGCGTTGTTGATCAGCACGTCGATACGGCCAAAGGTGTCGACGGTCTGCCTGACAACCTCCTTGACCCGCTGCTCCGACTCCTCGTCGGGGGTGACGTCCGCCTGCAGCGCGAGCACCTTGATGCCATAGAGGCGCTCAAGCTCCTCTTTCGCGTCGAGCAGCTTCTGCTCGTTTCTGCCGGTCAGAACCAGATTTGCGCCCTCCTTGGCGTAGGCGACCGCAATGCCGTAGCCGATCGACTTGGCCTTGCCGCCGCCGGTGATAATGGCAACTTTTCCGTCAAAAATACCCATGATAAATCCATCTCCTCATATATTTGGTGCTCTTAGAGCATTCCTCGATTCTTGTCACAGTATACTTCGCTGCCGGGTATTCGTCAAACTTCCCACTCTGCGGCAACCTTTCGGCACTCCGTTTGGATTCACCCCTATGGCCAAAAAATCAGCCCCCGCTGACGCGGGAGCTGATTTTTTTGGTTGCAGAGGCAGGATTTGAACCTACGACCTTCGGGTTATGAGCCCGACGAGCTGCCAGACTGCTCCACTCTGCGATATCTGGTTTTGGCGGAAGTGGTGCCGGAGACCGGGATCGAACCGGTACGAAGGTCACCCTTCACGGGATTTTAAGTCCCGGGCGTCTGCCAGTTCCGCCACTCCGGCGTGAACGCCGATCTTGAACGCTTAATAAGTATAGCACGCCGGAGTGGTGAAGTCAAGACCCTACTTTTTTTCCGCCGGGCGGCACAGCAGCGCGAACAGGTATCCGAAGAAGACCGCCGCCGTGATGCCGCCCGCCGCCGCCGTCACACCGCCTGTCATGGCGCCCATGAGCCCCATTTCGGCAATGGCCTGTTTGGTGCCGGTCGCGAGCAGATACCCAAAGCCCACAATGGGCACCGTCGCGCCGCAGCCGGCGTACTCGACGAGCTTCGGATAGACGCCGACGCCGGTGAGTATGACACCCGCCGTCACAAAGAGTACGACGATGCGCGCCGGAGTGAGTTTGGTCAGGTCGATGAGAAGCTGGCCCACGACGCAGATGAGCCCGCCCACGACAAACGTCTTGACAAATTCCGCAAACATAGTGATTCCTCGCATTCAAACAGTTTTCTTTAGTATCCGATTCACCCCGCCAAATATGCGCCGCATGCGGGACAAACTTTCTGTGCAGAAAAACTTGTCAAATTCCGTTAAAAATACCTTTCTTTTGTGATATAATAGCCGCAAAGCGGCTGTTTATAACGGGATTCCAGCCGTGCTCCTGCACAGCTGAAAAACCGGCCGCATAAAAAACCATGAACGCGTGGCGTTCATGGTATCATAGCCGCATTCGCGACTATGATATGGAATTCAGGCCGTTTTTCCCGCCCCTTTCGGGGCAACCGAAAAACATGGCCGTATAAACCATGAACGCGTGGCGTTCATGGTATCATAGCCGCATTCGCGGCTATGATATGGAATTCAGGCCGTTTTTCCCGCCCCTTTCGGGGCAACCGAAAAACATGGCTGTATAAACCATGAACGCGTGGCGTTCATGGTATCATAGCCGCATTTGCGGCTGTGATATGGAATTTAGGCCGTTTTTCTCGCCCCTTTCGGGGCAACCGAAAAACATGGCCGTATAAACCATGAACGCGTGGCGTTCATGGTTTATAATCGCCGCGAAACGGCTATGATAAGGAAAACATGTTTTGCTTGCCCGGCGGCAGCTTCGGCGAAAACACGGCCGCAGACGCGGCTCTTTGCCGAGGGGACGTCTGTTTTGTTTCATCACTTCGGCGGCGGCTTTGCCGGCGCCTCGAATCTTGCTTATAGGAGAGTGCTTATGGCCGATCAGGGCGTCGTCAGACGCAACATCAAGCGCATTGCCCGGCGCTGTCTGAACGGGTATTACTTTACGGGGATCGCGATGCTGCTGACCCATCTGCTGATCCTGCTCGGTATCACGGCCGTGCAGAACACCATGTTCACGGTCTTCCGCGTCAATCTCTTCACAGTTGAAAACATCGAGAATCTCATGCGCGGCCGGCTCTTTCTGCCGCTGTGGCAGCTCGGCCTCTACGGCGGGGCGCTGTTTGTCATTTCGCTGATCGTGCTGCCGCTCTCCTTTGGCATCTGCGAGTGGCACTATCACCTGACCGACGAAAATCCCGGCAGCTTTGTGACCCTGTTCAACTGGTATGGCAGCGCAAAGCTCTATTTCAAATGCCTCGCCCTGCGGCTGAATGTGGTTTTGCGCCTGGTCTTCTGGGGATCCATCCCTGTGGCGGCCGGCGTCTTTTCGGCCATCTTTGTCGGGCGGATGCTCACCGACCTTGCGCTCGACCCGCTGCTCGGGGGGCTTATCACCGGCGCGCTGATTCTGGTGACAGCCGTGGCGTTGGTCTGGTTTCTGATCTTCACGCGGCGCTATGCCATGTGCGACTATCTGCTGGTTCGCGACCCCGATAAAAAAATCCGCCAGATCATCCGCGAGAGCTGCCGCTTCATGCGCGGCCACAAGCTCGAGCATGTGGTCTTCACCCTCTCCTTTTTCGGGTGGTTTCTGCTCGTGGCTCTCACATTCGGCCTGTCTCTGATCTTCACCATGCCCTATCTGCGCGAATGCTACACAGTCTTCTACAACTACTGCCACGACACTCACGAGCTTCGAATGCGCCGGGGCGACGACACGGCGTCGGCTGTCCCAGATGAGGCGCCCGCACCGCCGGCGCAGCCCCAGCCGGAGCCTGCGCCGCAGGCCGTGTCCGAGCCCGAGCCGCCAGAGCCCCCGCAGAGCATCTCACCGGCCGAGCCGCCGCGCCCTGTGGGGCCGGTATTTGAGCCCCAGGCCCCCATTGACAATGACAAAGGAGACGAACAGCATGCCTGAGAAATTTTATATCACAACCCCCATCTACTACCCGTCGGACAAGCTCCACATCGGCCACGCCTACACCACCACGGCCTGTGACACCATGGCGCGCTACAAGAGAATGCGCGGGTGTGACGTTCTGTTTCTGACCGGCACCGACGAGCACGGCCAGAAAATCGAACAGAAGGCCGAGGCCGCAGGCGTCACGCCCCAGAAGTATGTCGACGACATCGTCGTGACCATCAAGGACCTGTGGAGCCGCCTGAACATCAGCTACGACCGCTTCATCCGCACGACCGACGACTACCATGTCGAAGCCGTGCAGAAGATTTTCAAGCGTCTCTACGACCAGGGCGATATCTACAAGGGCGTCTACAAGGGCATGTACTGCACCCCCTGCGAGGCGTTCTGGACCCCGTCGCAGCTCGTCGACGGCAAGTGTCCCGACTGTGGGCGCGAGGTCTACGAGGCCGAGGAGGAGGCCTACTTCTTTCGCCTCTCGGCCTATGCCGACCGCATTGTCAAGCTCTATGAGGAGCATCCGGATTTCATGGAGCCGAAGAGCCGCATGAACGAGATGCTCAACAACTTCATCAAGCCCGGGCTTCAGGACCTCGCCGTCTCGCGCACGAGCTTCAAGTGGGGCATTCCCGTGAGCTTTGATGACAAACATATCGTCTACGTCTGGGTCGACGCTCTGACCAATTACATCACCGCGCTCGGCTACGAAAACGAGCGCTACCACGACTTTGAGCACTACTGGCCCGCCGATGTGCACATGATGGCCAAGGAGATCGTGCGCTTTCACACCATCATCTGGCCGGCGCTGCTCATGGCGCTCGATCTGCCGCTGCCGAAAAAAGTCTTCGGCCACGGCTGGTTGCTGCTCGACGGCGGCAAGATGTCGAAGTCCAAGGGCAACATCGTCGACCCGATCGTTCTCATCGACAAGTACGGCCGCGACGCTGTTCGCTACTATCTGTTACGCGAGATTCCCTTCGGCTCGGACGGCATTTTCTCCAACGAGTCGCTGATCAACCGCATCAACACCGACCTTGCAAACGATCTCGGCAACCTCGTCTCGCGCACAGTCGCCATGGGCGAGAAGTACTTCGGCGCCACCGTGAGAAACACCGGCGCCGACGAGCCCCTCGACGGCGAGCTTGTCGCGCTGCGCCGCGAGGTGATCGAAAACTATGCGCGCCTGATGGACGAGCTCCAGTTCCCGCTCGCGCTCGCCGAGGTGTGGAAGCTCATCTCCCGCGCGAACAAGTACATCGACGAGACCATGCCCTGGGTGCTCGCCAAGGACGAGTCGAAGCGCGAGCGCCTCGAGCAGGTGATCTTCAACCTCTGCGAGACCATCCGCGCCGTCTCGATTCTCATCACCCCCGCCATGCCCGACACGGCGGCGGAGATTGCCCGAAAGCTCGGCCTCGCCGGCACGCCCCATGTGCAGTGGGAGTCCCTCGGCGAGATCGCGCCGGTCGGCTCTTTCGGCGTGAGCAAGGGCGACAATCTCTTCCCGCGCATCGACGTCGCAAAGGATCTGGCCGAGCTCGAGGCTCTGGCTGAGAAGAAAATGGCCGAGGCCGCCGCGAAAAACGCGGCGCCGGCCGAAGCGCCCGCCGGCGCGCCCGAGGGGGTCGCATCCCTGATTACCATCGACGACTTCTCGAAAGTGGAGCTGCGTGTCGCGAAGATTCTCGCCTGCGAGGAGGTCAAAAAGAGCGACAAGCTCCTGAAGCTCACCGTCACCCTCGGCAGCGGGGAGCGCACGGTTGTCTCGGGTATCCGCCAGTGGTATGCGCCGCAGGATCTTGTCGGCCGCTGTGTGGTGCTCGTGTCGAACCTCAAGCCCGCGAAGCTGCGCGGCATTGAGAGCCAGGGTATGATTCTCGCCGCCGACAACGGCGAAGACGGTGTGCGCGTGCTCTTCGCCGACTGCTGTGAGCCGGGCGCAAAGGTGCGCTGAGATGCTCTTTGACTCCCACGCCCACTACTGCGACGAGCGCTTTGCCGACGATCGGGACGAGCTTCTCTCAAGCCTGCCGGCGCACGGGATCAGCCATGTTCTGACCTGCCCCTCCACGCCGGAGGAGACCGCTTTTTCCCTGGAGCTCGCCCACCGCTACGCCCACGTCTGGGCGGCGGCCGGAATCCACTGCCACGAGTGCGGCGCCTACGGCTTTGACGCGCTCGAACAGATCGAGCGCTACGCCGCCGATGAGCGCTGCGTTGCCATCGGCGAGATCGGGCTCGACTACGCGCTGGAGTTCCACCCGCGCGCGCTTCAGCGCGACTGGTTCGAGCGGCAGATTCTGCTCGCAAACCGGCTGGGGCTGCCCGTCATCGTCCACGACCGCGAGGCTCACGCCGACACCATGGAGCTTCTGCACCGCCACCGGCCGCGCGGGGTAGTCCACTGCTACTCGGGCAGCGCCGAGATGGCAAAGGAGCTGCTCGCGCTCGGGTTCTACATCTCGTTTACCGGGGTCATCACATTCAAAAACGCCCGCCGGGCAGTGGAGGCCGCCGAGGTCATTCCACTTGACCGGCTTCTCATTGAGACCGACTCGCCCTATCTCGCGCCCGTGCCCCACCGGGGCGAGCGCAACGACTCGACGCTGGTGCGCCTGACCTGCGAGCGCCTGGCCGAGATCAAGGGCGTGTCGTTCGACGAAATGGCGCGTCTCACCTGCCGAAACGCCTGTGAGCTCTTCGCCATCGACTGACAGGGGGACTTCATGACCGTCATCATCACCGACGCCAAATACCGCATGACGCTCGCTGCCATACGGGAGCTCTCGAAGGAGGGCTTCTTTGTCGCGGCCACCACCGACGACGGCGAACCCGCTCTGCCGCTTGCGTTCTCATCGAACTGTGTGGGCGCCAGACACGTTCTGGAGAGCGCCCGCTACGCCGAGAGCCTGCTCGAGCTCTGCGAGCACTACCGCAGGCGCGACGGCGACCGGCCGATTCTTCTGCCTTTCGGCGCGCGCACGACGGCGCTCATCGCCTCGGACGCGCGCTTTCGCGACGCCGCGTGGACCCATGTGCCCGACCAGGCGACGCTCGAGCTGCTCGGCGACAAGAGCCGGGTGCTCTCCCTCGCGGCCGAGCTCGGCATCCCCGTGCCGGAGCAGATCGTCTGCCGCGACGGTGAGACGGTTGAATCACTTGCCGCGCGCGTGCCCTACCCGGCCGTCATCAAGTACCGAAACGGCGAGGCGCTCGGCATCAAGGCCGCCGGGCGCTACCGCATCGTCAAAAACAGCGCGCAGTTTCAAAAGTACTATCCCGCCTTTGCCGCGCGCGACCCGGGCACGCTCATTCAGCGCTACATCGAGGGCGACGGCTACGGCGTCTCGGTGCTCATGAAGGGCGGCGAAGTCTACAGCTACATCTGTCACCGGCGGCTGCGCGAGTATCCCATCGGCGGCGGCCCCTCCACCCTCGCGCGCACGGTGTACGACAAGACGCTGCACGCGCAGGCCGTTCGGCTGCTGCGCGCGGCGGGGCTCGAGGGCGTGGCCATGGTCGAGTTCAAGGGCTCGCCCGAGACCGGCTACACCCTCATGGAGGTCAACCCCCGCATCTGGGGCACTTTTCCGCTGACCTACGCGGCAGGCTGCCGCTTCGCAACCGCCTGGGCCGAGACCGCGCTCGGCATCGCAGAGCCCCTCGACGAGCTCACCATTCCCTATGAGGTGTCAAAGCGCATGCAGTTTTCGGTCTCCGACCTGATGGCTGCGCTGAGCTGGCTCAAAGCGGGACACATCGGGCCGCTCTTCTCGGCGGTCGGCTGCTTTTTCAACCCGCGTGTCAGCGGCGGCATCTTCACCTGGGACGATCCCAAGCCCGCGTTTGTGTATCTGCGGGCCATCCTCCACCGCAGAAAGGAGCAGGGCATTTGATCTGCAAGGCCGATTTACATATCCACTCGCTCGACAGTGTCGACAGCATCCTGTCGCTCGAGCAGATTGTCCGCGAGGCCCGTGCGGCGGGTCTCAACATCATCGCCGTGAGCGACCACAACTCCTACTCGGGCTCCGAAAAGCTGCAGGCTCTCGCCCCTGAGGGACTTCTCGTCGTTCCCTCGGCGGAGTATGCCACCGAGTGCGGCCATATTCTGGCGCTCTTCGTGCCCCACCAGCTCGAGGAGCGCTATCTCGTGCCCATCGACGACTACCACTTTCAATTTCGCGAGGTCGTCGAGGGCATCCACGCGGCGGGCGGGCTCGCCGTGGTGGCCCACCCCTTTGACAAGGCCCGCTACACTCTGGAAAACCATCCCGCGCTCCCCCATGTCGACGGCGTCGAGGCCCACAACGGCCACGTCGGCATCCGCGACGGCTACGACGGTGCAAACCGTCTTGCGGCGCGCGCGGCCATCGGGCGCGGGCTCTTCTTTACCGCCGGCAGCGACGCGCACAACCCCGGCGAAATCGGCAACGCCGTGCTGACGCTGGAGCTCGACGAATTCACTCTCGACGGCTTTCGCACGGCGCTGCTCAGGCGCCGCGGTTCGGTCTGGGGCCGCGACGCGAGCCGCGCCAAGCTCGCGCGCGCCCAGCTCAACAAGTGTCTCAAGCGGCCCTGGCCAAAGTGTCTTCACAAGCTGCCCCGGCGGCTGGCGGTCTACGCCGCCTCCTTTGGCATCGACCTGCTCAAGGCCCTGCACATCAAGCCGAAAAACCGCGGCGCCACACTCATCGAGGGAGGAGAACTGACATGTCCATGAAAGCCCAGATCATCCGCACGGCCAAGTGGGCCAAGCGGACACTCAAAAAGCTGCGTCCGGTCGACGAGCGCGGCGTGCTCAGCCCCGTGCGCCGCATCAACCGCGTCGCCCTGTCCGAGCGCGTCTGCGCCATGACCTTTGACGACGGGCCGACCGCTCTGCCCCCGGAGCCCGACCACACCGGCGGCCGGGCGCTGACCGACCATCTTCTCGACGTGCTGCGCGAGTACGGCGCGCACGCCACGTTTGACGTCATCGGCTCCACGGCTGAAAACTACCCCGACCGGGCGGGAAAGCCCGGCACTCCCCAGTGGGGCGGCATCGCCTACGACCACTACCCCGACCTCAATTGCGACGACATGGCCGGCGCCGTCAGCCAGAGCCGTCTGATCGGCCGGATTCTCGCCGAGGGCCACGACCTGTCAAACCACGGCTACCGCCACATCATCTTCGGCAAAAAGGGCGTCATCTACGGCAAGCGCCGGTATCTGCAAAGCGGCCGGGAGGTCTATGACGATCTCAAAAAGCTCGACGACCTGCTGCGCGAATACCACGGCTACAGCCTCTCCCTCGGCCGTCCGCCGCACTATGTCGACAGGCTGCCGGACGGACTCACATCCTACGACATCTATCTGCTGCTCGGCTACCAGTACATGGGCGCGAGCTTCGACGGCGACGGCTGGCTGCCAAAGCCCACCTACGACGAGGAGGTGCGCGCCATGGTCGAACCCATGCGCGCGCTGCTCGAGGCGGATCCGGACGCCCTGTGCGGCCAGATCGTCTTCCAGAAAGACGGCTACAACATGCAAAAGCGCACGCCCGTGGCCGACGGCCTTGCGCAGCAGCTCGAGCTGCTGCGCAAATACGGCTACCGCGTCGTCCCGGTCGGGGAGCTGACGGCCCTGTCGCAGTTTGAGGACCTCGGGCCCGACGATCCGCTCTATCCGACTGTGAGCGGCCTGCTGCGCGCGGGCTACACCGTCGTCTACCGCGACAACCGCGTCAAGCTCCATCTGCCCGTCACCCGCGGGGAGCTTGCGATGTTCGTCACCCCCCGCGACGAGCTCGTGCGCACGGTGCGCGAGCGCATGGAGGGAAAGCCGCTCTCCGCCATCGGCGGGCTCGACGCGCGCCACCCCTACTACGGCGCGGTGCGCTACACGCTCGAGCGGGGGCTTCTCTCCCTCGCCGGCGGCAAATTTGACCCGGCGGCCCCCATAACCCCGGCGGATCTGCAGGGCCTCTACCCGCAGCTCGGCGGCAGCGACGTGCAGGTCTCGACCGCGCGCGCCGACATTCTCACGACGCTCTTCACCCTGCTTGGCGGCAGCGGCGCCGGGCGCTGAGGAAAGGAGCGAACCCATGCGCAAAAACACCAAATACGCCGCGCGCACGGTGCTGTTCTGTCTGCTGGCGGTCGCCCTACAGCTGCTGCGGCGCGTGCCGGGCTTCGATGCGCGGGTGGGCCTTTTCGTGGTATCGACCATCGTCATCGGCGTGCTCATCAACATGACGCTCTACGGCGCGGTCTCGGCGACCGGGCTTCTCGGCGGGCTGATCGTCAGCCTCGTCTCCCTCGCTTTCGCCCTGTGGCAGGGCCCCGTTCCGGACTGGCGCTTCGCACTGGTCCTCTTCGGGGCAAACGCCGCGCAGCTTCTGATCTTCTGGCTCATGCTGCGCCAGAACCGTGCGGCTGCGCTTCTCATCAGCGCCACGGCAAAGTACGTCATTCTCTACAGTCTCGTATCGTTCGGGCTCTTTCCAAAGCTACTGCCCGCGTCTCTGCGCACGGCGAGCGTGCGCTTTGTCTACGGCTGGCCGCAACTCGTCTTCGCCCTCGCAGGCGGGGCGCTCGCCGTCCTCTTCGGGCGGCTTCTCAAAAAAGCAATCTAAGGAGCAGAGTATGGAGCATCCCTTTTTCGCCTTTCTCTTTCGCATGAAATACATCAATCGCTGGGGTCTGATGAAGAACACCGTCAGCGAAAACATCGAGGAGCACTCGCTCGAGGTCGCGGTGCTCGCGCACGCGCTCGCGCTCATCGGCCGTGAGATCTATTCGCGCGACATCGACGCCGAGCGGGTCGCGTGCCTTGCGCTCTACCACGACGCGCCCGAGATCATCACGGGCGATCTGCCGACGCCGGTGAAATACTACAGCGAGAAGATGCGCGACGTCTACCGCGAGGTTGAGCAGGACTCGGTCGAAAAGCTGCTGCGCATGCTGCCCGAGGAGCTCGCGCCCGCCTACCGCGCCTGCCTCACCGGGGAGGAGAACGAGGCGGAGCTCTACCGCTATGTCAAGGCGGCCGACAAGCTCGCGGCCTACATCAAATGCCTCGAGGAGCTCAAGGCGGGCAACCGCGAGTTTCACAGGGCGGCGCTTTCAAACCGCGAGGCGCTCGACCGGCTCGAGCTGCCGGAGCTTACCTACTTCTGCGAGCACTTTTTGGGCAGCTTTGAGCTGACACTGGATGAAATGGACTTGAAGTAAAGGATGATACCAATGAAACACTACCAGGCTCTGATCTTTGACTTTGACGGCACGCTTGCGAACACGCTGCCCGACATTGCCGCCGCCGGCAACCATGTGCTCACCAGCATGGGCCTTGCCGCCCACGATGTGGACTACTACCGCAATGTCGTCGGCGACGGACAGGTGGCTTTCATCAAAAAGATTCTGCGGCCCGAGGACTGTACGCAGGAGAACATTGAGAAGTTCTCCGAGCTCTACTCCACCTATTTTTCCGCCCACGCCGACACGCTGACCACGCCCTTTCCCGGCATGGTCGATGCGGTGCAAAAACTGCGGGCCGCCGGTTACAAACTCGCGGTTCTTACCAACAAAAACGATGCTTTCGCCAACCGCAGCGCCCGGCGCTACTTCGGCGACGGCGCCTTTGATTTCGTGCGCGGCGGGGTGAAAGGCTTCCCCTTAAAGCCCGCGCCTGACGGGGCCTTTCTCGTCTGTGAGGCCATCGGCGTCAAGCCCGCCGACTGCCTGTTCATCGGCGACGGCTACCATGACGTGCGCACCGGCAAAAACGCCGGCATGGACACACTCGCCGTGAGTTGGGGCTACCGCCCCCGGCAGGAGCTCGTCGAGGAGCAGCCGACTTACCTTGTCGACTCGGTCGATGAGATGCTCCGTCTGCTTTTGGAGGGGCGGGCATGATTCGCGCCGTCCTGTTCGACTACGACGGCACGCTCGCCGACACTGTGCCCGATGTCGCCGCCGCCGGGAATCGGGCGCTCGCCATTCTCGGCTGCCCCACCCACGCCGAGGAGCGCACCTTCTACCCCTTTCTCGGCGACGGGGAGCGCCAGCTTGTCATGCGCATGCTGCCAGCGGCCCTGTGGGACGACGACGAGACAGTCGACCGGATGTGGGCGCTCTACCGCGAGCACTACATCCCCCACATGACCGATCTGACGCGTCCCTTTCCCGGCATTGTGGAGCTTCTGCGCACCCTGCGCGCGCTGGGAATCAAAACCGCCATTCAGACCAACAAAATGCACGACTATCTGCCCGATATTCTGCGCGGTGTCTTCGGCGGCGAGCCGCTCTTTGACGCCTGGCAGGGCAACGACCGCGTGACACCGCTCAAGCCCCACCCCGACCATGCGCTCAAAATTGCCGCCGCGCTCGGCGTCGAGCCGGGCGAGTGCGCCTTTGTCGGCGACTCGCGCCAGGACATGCTCGCGGCCACGGCCGCCGGCATGCTCCCCGTGGGCGTCGCCTGGGGCTACCAGCCGACGCAGGTGCTGCGCGAGACGGGAGCCCGGGCCATACTCGAGCACCCCTCCCAGCTCACCGATCTCATCGGCGAGATAAACCGGGTTTAAAAAGAGCCCCCGTCCGAGGACGGGGGCTCTTTTCATTCGGTCTGTTCCGTGCGGACGGTGTAGACGGTCTTCCACTTGCCCGTGCGGTACTGGGCAAAGGAGATCAAAAAGTTTGCAAGCCAGCCGAACGGCACGGCAATCCACACCATGGCGACGCCGAAAACCGGTGCCAGCGCCGCGGCGGCCACAACCCGGATGAAGAGATTGACCATGTTGGCGATGGTGAACATCTTCATGTCCCCCGCGCCGCGCAGCAGACCGTCGACCACCACCTTGAGGCCGAACAGAATATAGAACCAGCCGATGAACTTCAGAAATCCCGCGCCGGTCGCCAGGGCCACGGGCGTCGCGTCGCTGTCGAGGAACATCGACACAATCGGCATGTGAAAGAGTTCGAGCAGCACACAGCTGACCGCCGCAAAAAAGACGATCATGCCGACGGCCGCGCGGTAGCCCCGGCGTACCCGGTCAATGCGCTGCGCGCCGATGTTCTGCGCCGTAAAGGAGGACAGGGCGTTGCCCACGCCCGTCATGGGAACGATGCACAGCTGTTCCACACGCATGGCCGCCGAGAAGCCCGCCAGCACCGACGAGCCGAAGCTGTTGACCACCGACTGCACGAGCATCATGCCAATGGAGACAGTCGACTGCTGTAAGATGGAGGGCAGGGCGATGCGGGTCATGCGGCCGAGCTCCCCGCGGTGAAACAGGCGTGTACGCTGCGGGCAGAGGTGGCGCAGCTTCACCGCGAGCACCGCGAAAGAGAGCACAGCGCTGATGCCCTGCGCGATCAGCGTCGCCCAGGCCACGCCCGCGACCCCGAGGTGGAGCTGCGTGACCATGTAGATGTCGAGCACCACATTGAACACCGAAGAGAAGATCAGAAACGCAAGCGGAATGACCGATTTGCCCAGCGCGTTGAACGTCGAGGAGAGCACATTGTACATAAACAGAAACGGCAGCCCCAGAAAGTAGATGCGCAGATATTCCGCCGCCATCTCAAGGGCGTCCGCCGGCGTGCGCAGCAGGACCATTATCTGCCGCCCCAGGAGAAGCCCTCCAAGGCCGAGCAGCACGCTCAGCCCCAGAAAGGCTAGAAGCGCCGTTGTGACTGCCGTCTTCATGTCGGCGTACTGTTTCGCGCCGAAATAGCGGCTGATGATGACCGACGCGCCGATGCCGCCGCCGATGGCAACACAGATGAAGACGTTGGTCAGCGCGTAGCAGGCGCCGACCGCCGCGAGCGCCTGCTCGCCGACGTAGCGCCCGACGATCGCGGAGTCGGCCATGGTGTAGAGCTGCTGAAAGAGATTGCCCGCGATGATTGGCAGCGCGAAGAGAATCAGCGCGTGAAGCGGTCTCTTTTGAATCAGATAGTCGTTGTTCAAAGCGTGCGCCCCCTGTCAAAATTGCAAAACTGCTTTCTATGATAGGCCCCGCCGCCCGCTCTGTCAAGGTGGGCACAAAAAACAGGCGCGGCCTTGGCCGCGCCTGTTTTCTTCTCTGATTGCCCAAGGCGTCAGGACGCCTTGGCCGCCTTTTTCTTCTCCCACATGGTGCAGATGACAAAGAACGCAACCACAAGGGCAATGGCAATGATCGCGCCGATGAGCTTGTTCTGCATGATGAGGGCGATGAGCGTCGCAAAGGGGTTGACCGCGGTGGTGACGCCGACAGCCCCCTCGGGGAACGCGTAGTTGTTGGCCTTGGCAAGCGCCGTGATGGCCGGCGCAAAGTAGGACGCCGAGAAGAGCAAAAATGCCTGCATCACCGTGCCGGTGATGAGTGTGCGCACGAGATCCCCGTGGTGGAGCGCCGTGAACATGCACACATAGAACGCGCCGGCCGCGAGGTCAGCCGCGGGCAGCATGGAGTTGTAGGGCAGCACAGCCGCGAGCAGAATGGTGATCGGCACAAGCAGGATGCCTGCCGCGATTGTGGTCGGGTGTCCGAGAGTGATCGCGGAGTCCATGCCGATGTAGAACGACTTGCCCGCAAAGCGCCGGTTCATCATGTCGCGCGCCGCGTTCGAGATCGGTACCATGCCCTCCATGAGGATCTTGACCATGCGCGGCAGAATCAGCATGACAGCGCCGAGCTGGATGCCGAGAGTGACAGCCTCTTTCGGGCCGTAGCCGACGAGAAACCCGAACAGCACGCCGAGCACAAAGCCGATGGTGGCCGGCTCGCCGAAGATGCCGAGACGGCGGCTGAGGGTCTCGGAGTCGGTCTTGATTTTATTAAAGCCCGGAATCTTGTTGTAGACCCACTCCATCGCAAGTCCCAGCGGCACAGAGGACACCGCATAGCCCTGCGGAATGGAGACGCCGGGGATGCCGATGACGCTCTGGACCTTGTCGGCCGCGAGGTCCGCCACTTTAAGCGACAGGGCCGCCTGCAGAGCCGCCGCGATAAAACCGTAGACGATGTTGCCCGTCAGGGTCGCAACCATGGCGCCGCAGAAAGCGTAGTGCCAGTAGTTCCAGATGTCGATGTTGACGGTCTTGGTGAGCTTTGTCGCCAGCATGATGACGTTGATGATGATGATAAACGGGATGATAAATGCGCCGATTGAGGTGGAAAACGCGATGGCCGAGCCCACCGTCCAGCCCACGTCGATGTACTGCAGATTGAGATTGAACTTGTCAAGCAGCAGATTCGACGCCGGAACGAGGCACTCGAGCATGTAATTGGTGACCATGTTGACGCCGATGAAGCCGATGCCGATGGTCAGGCCTGCGCGGAAAGATTTTGCAAAGCCAAGTCGGAAGATCAGGCCGATGATCATAATCATCAGCGGGATCATGATCTGAGAACCGAGATTGCTGATGCCTTCGAAGATGTTTTGAATAATCTCCATACACTCTCTCCTTCTAAATGAATCCCTTTTCTACCCCTTTAATACGGACAGGATCTCTTCGGTCGTCTCCTCCTGTCCCATGCCGATGATGTAGCTCAGCGCCAGAATCATCGGAATGCCGTAGTCTCTCGACACCTTGACCGAGGTCACGATGAGATCGGCTCCATCGAGATGGGACTCGATCTCGTTGACGGTGCACTGCGCCAGTGTGACGTCGACCCCATTGTCCCGCGCAATCTCCTTGATCTTCTCGCACAGAACCGTCGAGGTGGCAACGCCGCCCCCGCAGGCTACAATGACCTTTTTCATGCAATCACCCCCTTTGTGCTGCCCGGCGGCCGACATATCCTTTTCCTGTGGTATGTATATGCCGCGCGCGGGCCGCCCATACATTACCGGTTCTGGTGTCGCCGTGACTCCGGCTTTTGACTCATCATACCATGTTCCATAAGAAAAAGCCACATTTTCGCTCGATCTTAGTGAGATTTGACCAAAACAGCAGAGAGCTTTTGTGAAAACCCCCCCGTTTCCGTACCGTTTTTCGTCACATTTTACGCAAAACAGTCGTTTGTTTCTAGTCAAGCGGGGGCGCTTGTGCTATAATTTTGAGAGAATACCCTTTTTTCAGTCTCTTTTTGTCATGCGTCAAACAGCAGAATCGAGGTGTCCAAATGGCAGATACATTCCGGGGAGGCATCCATCCCGAATACCGTAAGGATGCGACGTCCGGCCTCTCCATCGAGATATTGCCGCCGCCTGCGCGGCTCTACTTTCCCGTTTTACAGCACATCGGCGCCCCCTGCGAGCCGGTCTGCAAGGTCGGCGACCGCGTCGCCGTAGGGCAGTGCATCGCCGACAGCGACGCGCCTGTCTCAAGCCGCATTCACAGCTCGGTCTCGGGCAGGGTCGTCTCCATTGAGCCCCATCTTCACCCGAACGGCCAGAGAGTGCTCACCATCGTCGTCGAAAACGACTTTGAGGACCGCGAGCGCTTTCCCCTGCCGCCCCACACCGACAGCGACCCTCTGCCGGACGCCCGGCAGACCATCGAGCTGATGCACGCCGCCGGCATTGTCGGCATGGGCGGCGCGGGCTTTCCCGCGCACGTCAAGCTCTCCTCCGCCGCGGGCAAGGTCGACACGCTGCTCATCAACGGCGCCGAGTGCGAACCCTATCTCACAAGCGATCACCGGCTCATGCTCGAGCACCCTGAGCTCATCATCGGCGGCGCGCAGATTCTGCGGCGGTGTCTGGGGCTCTCGCGCGCGACCATCTGCGTGGAGGACAACAAAAAGGACGCCATCGCCGCGCTGCACAACCTCGTTGTGAGCGACCACTCCATTCAGATTGCCGTGCTCAAGACCAAGTACCCCCAGGGCGGAGAAAAGCAGATCATCAAAGCCGTCACCGGCCGCGAGGTCCCCTCGGGCAAGCTGCCCGTCGACGCGGGGTGCGTGGTGTTCAATGTGGACTCGGTGGCCTCTCTCTGCCGTGCGTGGCGCTTTGGTCAGCCCGTTGTCTCCCGTATCGTGACCGTCGCGGGGCCCGCGATTGCAAAGCCCTCCATGTTCTCCGTGCGCATCGGGACACCGTTCTCCCATGTCATTGAGCAGGCGGGCGGCTTTCGCAAGGACCCGGTCAAGGTCATCATGGGCGGCCCGATGATGGGAATTCCCCAGTACTCGCTGGACGCCCCCGTCATCAAGACCACCTCCGGCATCCTCGGCATCACCCGACGTGAGACCCGGGAGGCCGACCACCCGAGCTGCATTCACTGCGGGCGGTGCGTGCGGGCCTGCCCGATGCACCTGATGCCGAATTACCTCGCTCTGTACGCCGCGGCCGACCGCCTTGACGAGTGCGAGCGCCTCGGCATCATGGACTGCATCGAGTGCGGCTCCTGCTCCTATGTCTGCCCCGGCCGGATGCATCTGGTCGCGCAGTTCAAAGTCAAAAAGAACCTGATCGCCGAGCGCCGCCGCGCCGGGCGATGACTGGATTGGAAGTGAAACCCGTGGAACAAAAACTCACCGTGACCAGCGCCCCGCATGTGCGCCACCCGGACAGCACGCGCGGCATCATGGTCGACGTGCTCATCGCACTGACGCCGGCGCTGATCTTCTCGGTCTATCTGTTCGGCCTGCGTGCGCTGGGCCTTGTCGCCGTCAGCGTCACAAGCTGCGTGCTCTTTGAGTACCTCTACCGGAAACTGCTCAAAAAGTCAAACGACATCGGCGACTTCTCGGCGGCCGTCACCGGGCTGCTGCTGGCGCTGAATCTGCCGGTCGGCGTGCCCTACTGGCTGCCGGTCATCGGCGCTTTCTTCGCCATTGTGGTGGTCAAGCAGCTCTACGGCGGCATCGGCCGCAACTTTGTCAACCCCGCGCTCGCGGCGCGCGTGTTTCTGATGCTCTCCTGGCCGAGCCTGATGAGCAGCTTTGTCCACCCGGTGTTCAGCCCCTTTGCCCACATTGGCGCCGATGCGGTCTCCTCCGCGACGCCTCTCGCCGTGCTGAAAGCGGGCGGCACGCCCGATGTGACCCTCTTTGAGCTGCTGCTCGGCCACTACGCCGGCTGCATCGGCGAGACCTCGGCGGTGCTGCTGATGGCAGGCGGGCTGTATCTGCTCTACCGGCGGGTCATCTCCTGGCAGATTCCCGTCAGCTTTCTCGGCACGGTGGCGCTCATCAGCTTTCTCACCGGCGGCGCGGACCCTGTAAACGCCATGCTCACCCAGCTGCTCTCGGGCGGTCTCATGCTCGGCGCCATTTTCATGGCGACCGACTACACGACCTCGCCCTGCACCGGCGTCGGAAAGCTGATCTTCGGCGTCGGCTGCGGGCTGATCACCGTGTTTATCCGGCGCTTCGGCGGCTATGCCGAGGGCGTCAGCTTTGCCATACTGCTGATGAATCTGATGGTCTGGTTCATTGACAAGTACACAAGACCCCGAAAGTTTGGAGGCGCCGCACATGGAAAATAAGACACTGGAACGGGTGCAGGCCGCATCTCCGGCGGAGGTCAAACACCCGAGAAAGCGGCGTCCCGCACGCGGCGGCCAAACGGATGCTCTGGGTTCGCTTCGCGCGCTTTGGAAGCGCAGCGAGCCGCTTCGTCTGAGCTGTCTGCTCGGCGGAATCACCTTTGTGGTGGCTCTTCTGCTGGGCATTGTAAACGCCGTCACCGCCGGCCCCATCGCTCAGCACGCCGAGCAGCGCAAGCAGGCCGCGCTCACCGAGGTCTTCCCGGAAGCTGACCGCTTTGCCGTCGTGGACATCGATCTTCCGCGCTCCGTCAGCGAAATCCGCTCTGTCTACGCGGGCGACGAGCTTCTCGGCTACGGTGTGAGCGCCGCGGCGAACGGCTTCGGCGGTGAGATCGAGATGCTCGTCAGCGTCGACGCGCAGGGGCAGGTCGCCGGTGTGTCGGTGCTGAAGCTCTCCGAGACGCCGGGCGTCGGCACCAACGCTGCGGCGGAGCAGCAGCTCGCCCTCTACAACGGAAAATCGGGTACCATCATCACCGAGAAGATCACCCACAATCAGCCAAACGAGGTCCTTGCCGTCAGCGGCGCGACCATCACGTCAAAGGCGATCACCGAGGGCGTCAACGCCGCTCTCGAAGCGGTTCGCCTCGCCGGCAGGGAGGTGTCGTGACATGAGAACGGAACATACCGGAAAGCCAGGCAGAAAGCCGTCTTCGAACGCTGCGCTGCTGCGCCAGCTCGCAAACGGCGTGATCTATGAGAATCCGACACTGGTGCAGCTGCTCGGCATGTGCCCGACACTCGCCACGACCACCTCGATTGCAAACGGTCTCGGCATGGGTCTTGCGGCGACGGCGGTTCTCATCTGCTCAAACATTGTCATCTCGGCGCTGCGGCGCCTGATTCCCTCCAAAATCCGCATTGCGGCCTATGTTGTCATCATCGCGGGGTTTGTCACAGCGGTCGATCTGCTGCTTCAGGCCTTTCTGCCCGGGCTGTCGAGCTCGCTCGGGCTCTTCATTCCGCTGATTGTTGTCAACTGCATCATCCTCGCGCGCGCCGAGGCGTTCGCCTCGAAAAACCCCGTCGGCAAGTCGGCGGTGGACGGGCTCGCCATGGGGCTCGGCTTCACGCTTGCGCTCGTCGTTCTCTCGGCGGTGCGCGAGCTGCTCGGGGCCGGCACGCTCTTCGGCGTGCACGTGTTCGGCGAGGGCTTCAAGCCCGCTCTGCTCATGGGGCTGCCGCCCGGCGGCTTTCTCGCGCTCGGCGGTCTCATCGCGCTTGTGCAGTACCTGATGCAGCGAAAGGGGGCCCGGAAACATGGCTGAAATTTTCATGATCGCCATCAACGCCATGCTCATTGAGAATTTCGTTCTGGTCAAATTTCTCGGCATCTGCCCGTTTCTCGGCGTGTCAAAGAAAACCGGCACCGCCGTGGGCATGGGGCTTGCGGTCACCTTTACGATGACGCTCTCCTCGGCGCTGACCTGGGCGGTCAACCGCTTTATTCTGCAGCCGTTTCACCTGGGGTATCTGCAGACCATCGCGTTTATCCTCGTGATTGCGGCGCTGGTGCAGTTTGTCGAGATGGCGCTGCGGCGGCTGATGCCCGCGCTCTACCAGTCGCTCGGCATCTATCTGCCGCTGATCACGACGAACTGCGCGGTGCTGGGCGCGGCGCTTTTGAACATCCAGCGCGGCTACAATTTCATCGAGTCGGTGGCATTCGGCTTCTTTGCCGCGCTCGGCTTTCTGCTCGCCATCGTCATCTTCTCGGGGGTGCGCGAGCGCATCGAGCTGTGCGACATTCCCAGGCCCTTTCAGGGCTTTCCCATTGCCCTGATCTCGGCGGCGCTGCTGAGCCTCGCCTTCTTCGGTTTTCAGGGGCTCAAGATCAACCTCTAATTACACGCCGCGCAAGACGGCATAAGGATGGACGACTATGTTTTTAAATATTGTTGCGGCCTGTCTCTCTCTGGGCCTTTGCGGCCTTGCGCTCGGCGCTCTTCTCGCCGGGGCATCCAGGCTCTTCGCCGTGAAGAGCGACACGCGAATCGACGAAATCACGGCGATTCTGCCGGGCGCGAACTGCGGCGGCTGCGGATACTCGGGCTGTCAGGCTTACGCGGCGGCCGTGGTGAAAAAGGGCGCAAAGAGCAGCCTCTGCCCGGTCGGCGGCGATGAGGCGGCGGCGAAAATCGCCGCGGTCATGGGGGTGGAGCCCGAGCAGACCACGCGGCTGTGCGCCTATGTCAAGTGCAGCGGGTGCGACAGCTTCACCACAAAAAAATACATCTACAACGGCCTGCGCGACTGCGCCGCGGCCATGCTCGTCGGCGGCGGCGACAAGGACTGCGCCTTCGCCTGCGTGGGCTTCGGCAACTGTGTGCGCCAGTGCAAATTCGGCGCGATCAGCCTGGTCGACGGCGTGGCCTTTGTCGACAAGGTCAAGTGCGCCGCCTGCGGCATGTGCGCGGCCGCCTGCCCGAAGCATCTCATTGAGCTGATTCCCTATGAGAACAAATTCGGGGTGAGCTGCTCCTCTCAAAACCGCGGCTCGCTCACGCGCGAGGTCTGCGAGGTCGGCTGCATCGGCTGCCGGCTCTGCGAGAAAGTCTGTGAGTACGGGGCTATCCGCGTGAGCGACAACCTCGCGGCGATTGATTTCTCCCGCTGTCAAAACTGCGGCGCCTGCGCCGAGAAGTGCCCGCGCGGCATCATCCAGAATCTGAGAAGCCGTACGCCGGCCATACAGAAAAAGCTGTCCCGCCCGGGCGGGACGACTAAGCAGCCCGCAAACATCCCATAATATCATCGCAGAACATGGACAATGTGCCCGCCCGGGGCCAGTCCCGGTCCCGGCGGCAACAGAGGAGGGATACCATGAAATACAACCCCAGATACCGCGGCAGGAAGAACCGGCACCCTGTGCTGATTGTGGTCGTGCTGCTGCTTGCGGCTCTTGTGGGCTTTTTCTATTTCTCCTACCAGAACAACGAGGACTTTCGCCAGTCCATACAAAATCTCTTCTCGGCGCTGCGCGGGGACGCAAAGCCGGTCGAGCCGGCGGACCCCGACCCCACCCCGGGGCCGGAGCCCGGCAGCGACAATCCGCAGCCCGTCACGCCGCCCGACGACCCGCAGCCGACGGCAAACACCGTCTACCGCATCGGGGCGGTCTCCTCGGCCTCGCTCTACTCGGCCGAGATCTTTGAAAAGGAGCTCAACGCACTGAAAGAGCAGGGATACACCGCGGTGCTTCTCAACGTCAAGCCGGTCAGCGGAAAAGTCGTTTACGCCAGCACCGCCGCAGCGGCGCTGGCCGACAGCACAGCCGATCTCACGGCTCTGCTCAGCCTGTGCGAGCAGTACGACATGACGCCGATCGCTCAGATGAGCTGCTTTGAGGACAACAGCGCCTACAGGAAGATTCCCGACGCCGCTGTGCGCACCAAAAACAAAGTCTACTGGCTCGACGGCAACAACCGCCGCTGGATCTCCCCCTACTCGGAGCAGTCACTCGGCTATCTCGCTGACATTGCCGAAGAACTTGCGGCGCTCGGTCTGCGCGATGTGCTGCTCACCAGCGTCACGTTTCCGACTTATGGCAAGACGGGGCTCATCGGCTACACCGATGTGGGAAACACCGACCGCACGGCCGCCATTCTCACGTTTCTCGACGGCTTTGAGAGCCGCCTCGGCGAATCCTTTGACAGCATCCTCTTCGCTGTGCCGTCGCGCGCTCTCACCGACAGCGCCTACGCGCAAAACGCAGGGCTGCTCTTTCCCGAGGAGCGCTTCCCGCAGAGTCACAGCACTTTCGACGCCGCTCTGAGCGAAGATACCGTCTACTACGCGCTCAAACAGTAGCATTCGCACAGACAGAGGCAGGCCCCTCCACAGGAGGAGCCTGCCTCTTTTGATTCGGCTATCGGCTTTTGATGGAGCGGATGCGCAGAACGCCGCCCGCCTGCTCAAATTCAAGATGCAGCTTCTGCTCAAAGTGGGCGGTGATGCTGAGGCCGTCCCGTTCGTAGGGCGTGCCGTTGCCCAGCAGAAAGCCCTCCACAAAGAGCCTGTGGTCGAGGGGGATCTCCCGGATGCACTGCATGGTGATGGAGACAAATTTCTGCATGTCGACCGGCGCGAACACCTCTTCGGGCACGCCGGAGAACGCGACAAAGGCCGCGCCGCCGCTGTGGGGGCACCGGTAATAGCAGCAGTCCCCGGCAAGCGCACAGGTCACCGTGGACAGCGCGTGGCCGTTGAATGTGTCGTCGAGCGAAAATTGGGCCTGCGTCAGCGGCTCAAGACCCCACCGCTCACCCAGCTGCCTTGTCCGCCGGGCGAGCTCGATCAGCTCATCTGGGAAGCCGTTGATGTTCTCCCAGCCCCAGAGCCAGGTGCCGCTTGATGCCGACTCGCTGCCGATGAACTGCAGCGCATACTCCTGCCCGCCGAACAGAATCACGCCGCGTGAAAAATCCACGTTCCAGTTCTGCTCTCTCACCACAAGCTCGCGACAGGCATTCTGTGTGGCAATCATCCTGCCGAGGCTCACGCAATAGACCTCATGCCAGTTGCCGGTGTCAAGGGACAGCGCGCTGATCAAGCTCTCTGCCGGTCGTTTCATACCGCACCTCCGCGTGGTTTTCAACATGATAATCTCTCTTTTTTGCGTATTTTTATTTTATCATATCGACGGCCGAAGTCCAATATGTAAAACGGCGGCGCACGGAATTTCCTGTGCGCCGCCAGCCTGTCTGAGGTCGCCTCAGTGCATCAAATTCAGGCTGTCGACAGCCGAGCCGACGGCCCGCACCGCCTTGCTGACGCTGCGCTTGACCTGTCTTGTTCTCTTCTGGTCGGAGGCGAGCATGACGCCGGCCGCGGTGCCCAGCATCGCCGAAGCGACCACGCCCCCAATGAATGTGCCCATCTTCATAGCAAACCCTCTCTTTCATTTTGACGTCGAAGCATAACTCGACGGTTTTATTTTTGCACAGAAAGAGCGAACTATGACCTGCAAATTTTAGCATTGTTTTTGCGAACGCATTTCAAATTTTTCATTGATTTTCGCCCGGGCGGCCGATATGATAAGAGAAAAGCAAAAAGCGAGGTGTCCCCCATGGCTGAAATCAAACCCTTTCGCGCTCTGCGCTTTGCACCCGCCGCCGGTCCCATCGACGAGCTCTGCTGTCCCCCCTACGACATCATCAGCCCCGAGCAGCGGCGTGGCTATCTGAGCAAAAATCTGCACAACATCGTGCGCCTTGAGCTGCCCGACGGGTGCTACCGCGACGCGGGCAGCAATCTGCGCCAGCTCATCGAGCGCCATCTGCTCGCCGAGGACGAACGCCCCGGCATCTATATCTACGAAGAGGAGTTTTCGCTCGACGGCGTCGTGCGCCGGGTCAAGGGCTTTCTGTGTCTGACCCGCCTCGAGGAATTTGAGCGCGGCATCGTGCTGCCCCACGAGGAGACTCTCTCCAAGGCCAAAGACGACCGCTTTCAGCTCATGAGCGAGACCTTTTGCAACTTCAGCCCCATCTACAGCCTCTACTTCGACGAGGGGCTCGAGACGAGCCGGCTGATCGACGCTCTCAGCGCCGGCGCGCCGCAGATTGCGTTTGTCGACGAGGCCGGCGTCACGCACCGCCTCTGGCCGGTCTACGACGAGGCGGCTCTGCGCGCGCTCGAGGCGCAGTTTGCCCCGCGCAAGCTCTACATTGCCGACGGCCACCACCGCTATGAGACCGCGCTGCGCTTTCGCGACGAGCTCAGAGAGCGCGGCCTTGTCGACGGTCCCGACCACAAGGCGAATTTCGTCATGATGCACCTGACCGCCATGGAGAACCCGGGTCTTGTCGTTCTGCCGACCCACCGGCTCTGCCGCGGACTCGACGGCTTTGACGAGCAGCGGCTTCTGCGCGGTCTTGAGCACGCCTTTGTCACAGAGAAAAAGGCGGGGCTCGACACACTCGAGCGGGAACTTGCGGCGGGCGACCGCAAATGTCTCGCCCTCTACACCGGCGGCGACAGCTATGTCAAACTCACACTGCGCGACGAGTCCTTTGCCCGTGAGGCCGCCCCCGGAATGAGCGGCGCTCTGTGTATGCTCGACGTCTCGATTCTGCACAATCTGATACTCGAGCCGCTTCTGGGCATTGACAAGGCCAACATGGCCGCCCAGAAAAACCTGATTTACACGCGCAGCATCCGCGAGGCGATCGAGAGCGTGCAAAACGGCTCCTGCAACGCCGCGTTTTTGCTCAATGCGACGAGGGTCGACGAGATTGCCGCCGTTGCCTCAGCGGGCGAAAAAATGCCGCAGAAGTCCACTTACTTCTACCCCAAGCTCATCACGGGTCTTGTCATGAACAAAATCATGGACGCGCCGCAGGAGTGACGGCGCAAAGGGGCGGGCCGCTTCACAGCGGCCCGCCCCTTTTTCTCTGCATTTGCGTGGAGGGACAAAATGCAGGGTCAGGCGCGGCGCACTCCCCGGCGCTTTGCGCTTTTCCTCTGTGTCAGAGCCCGATGGCTCACGAGGGTGAAAATGCTCAGCAGAATGGCCGTGCTGGCAGCGATCTGTTTTGCCGACAGGCTCTCCCTGAGCAGCAGCGCGCCGAACGCAATGCTCGCGATCGGCTCAAAGACGCTGAACACCGCCGCCGTACCGGCGCCGAGATGCTCCACCCCTGCCGCGCAGAGGACGGTCGCCAGGACATTGTTCAGCACGGCGATCACCGCCATGACCGGCAGAATCTCCGGCAGCACGCCGAGTGCAAACTCACCCGTGAGCAGGCCGTAGCCGGCCCCCACCGCCGCTGTGATGCAGCACATCCAAAAGGCGACGGCGCTCTTGCTCTCGTGAAGCAGTCCCGAGCGGTCGAGATAGAGAAGCTGAAAGGCCCAGGTGAACACCGAGGCCGCGGCGCAGAGCAGCCCCGCAAGAGCGTCGGCCGTAAAGCGCTCGAAGAACAGTGCCATCGCGCCGGTCGATACGGCCAGCGCCACCGCAGTCACGGGCGGAATTTTCTCATGAAACAGCAGCGCTGAGATGGCGCTCACCGCCGCAGGATACAGAAAGTGTATGGTGGTGACCGTGCCCACCGGGAGAAAGCAGTACGCGAGATTGAGAAGCAGAAGCGTGGCGGCCGTACCCACAAGGCCGAGCAGCAGCACCTTTTTCCCACTGCCCCGGCTGACTCTCACGGGCCGCCGGGTCAGTGCCCCGTACGGCAGCAGAAAGGCCGCTCCCAGCAGGCCTCTCGCGAACAGTATCACTCCCACCGAGGCGCCGCGGGCCGTGGCGAGCTTTGTCAGCGCCGCACACAGACCGAAGAGCGCCGCTGAGGCAACGGAGCAGATCATGCCCAGAGTTTGTCTCTTTCCCATTAAGTCTCCCCGCGCCGCTAAATGCCGAGATAGGCTTTTTTCAGCTGTTCGTCGCCCAGCAGCTCATCGCCCCGGCCCGACATGACGATTCTGCCGTTTTCCAGCACATAGCCCCTTGTGGACTCCCGAAGCGCGCGCTCCACGTTCTGCTCCACAAGCAGAACCGTTGTGCCGCCGGAGCGGATCTCCTCGAGCTTCTCAAAGATCAGCTGCACGTTGATCGGCGACAGGCCGAGACTCGGCTCGTCGAGAATCAGCAGCTTCGGCATGGCCATCAGGGCTCTCGCGATCGCCAGCATCTGCTGTTCACCGCCCGAGAGGGTGTTTGCATACTGGCTCTTTCTCTCAAACAGGCGGGGGAAGAGACCGAAGACATACTGCGTGTTTTCGGCTGCCTTTGCCCGCGCGCGGCGGCAGAATGCGCCCATCTGGATGTTTTCCATCACCGTCATGCCGGGGAACAGATGGCGCCCCTCGGGGCACTGGATGATTCCCATCTCGACGCGGTCATGGCTCGGCGCAGCCGTGATGGGTTCGCCACAGAATAAAATCTCGCCGTCCGCGGCGTCGAGCAGCCCCGAAATCGCCTTGCAGACAGTGGTCTTGCCGGCTCCATTCGAGCCGACGATGCTGATCAGCTCTCCCTCGTCGACATACAGGCTGCAGCCCTTGAGCGCCGAGACGGCGCCGTAGCTGACACAGAGATCTCTTGTTTCCAGAAGATGCATGACAATACTCTCTCCCTTATGGGTTCTGCAGCGGGCCGGCCGCAGCCGGCCCGCTGCAGAACGGTTTACTTGTTGATGGCGGAAATTTCGCTGCCGGGCAGAACCACGGCTGTTCCCTCGAGCGCGGCGCTCTCCGGCCAGATGATTCTCACCGCGGCATCCTGGAACTGACCGATGGGAGTGATGGCATTGGGGTTCGCCCCGGTCTCATCAAACCAAATCTCATAGGGGTAGATGTTCCACGAGGCGTCCTCGGTGATGTGAATTTCCGCCAGTGCGTCGCGCAGGGCGGTGCGGCTGTACGTGCCGGCGGCGTTGAGACCCTCGTAGACGAGGAACACATCGGCCCATCCGGCGGCCGACTCGCCGGTGAAAGTCTCGCCGTTGTTGGCGGCGGCATAATCCTCGGCAATCCAGAGCTTATCGGGTTTTGCGTTGAGCACGTCAATGCCCCAGCCCATACCGGTCATGAAGCCGTCCGCATTGTTTCCGACCGTCGGGATGAAGTCGGAGTTCTGCTCGCCGCCCGAGGCGCACATGAGCAGATTCGGGGCATAGCCCTTGCCCATCATGGTGTCGGTCAAAAGCACCATCGCGCCGAAGTTTGCAAAGCACATGACGATGTCGGGATCCGCCGACTGGAGCTTATTCACAATGGGGGTGACGTCGGCGACATCCATCGCGAAAGTCTCGTCAACCACGATGTCAATGCCCATCTCTTTGAACGCGGCGGTCCACTGCTCGTGCAGGCCCTGGCCGTTGTCGTTGTTCTCGTACATCAGACCCGCGGTCTTGATCTCAAAGCCCTCGTCCATGATGCCCCGGATGTAGTCGAGCTGACAGCGGCTGTTGACGGAGTTCGTCTCATGCACAAGGAAGCTCCACTCGTGCTCCCCCTCGACGAGTGTGTCGCTCGAGGAACAGCACATCAGCAGCGGGCACCCATACCGCTCACAGACCGTGCGCACGGGCATGGTGATCGCCGACTGGTAGCAGCCGATGATTGCGACGACTTCCTCCTCCACAATCAGACGCTCGGCCTCGATGACCGCCGCCGACTCATCCGACTGGGTGTCGCCGTAGACGGGCACGAGCTTCGCCCCGTCGAGATTTTCGATGCCGCCGTTTTCGTTGATGTGGGCAATGGCGAGATCAATGCCCTTGCGGGCATCCTCGCCGACTGAGGCGGCGGCTCCCGTCACCGGGAAGAGCACGCCGATCTTGACGCCCTGGGAGAGATCGAGTTCCCCGTCCTCGGTTCCGGTGCCGCCGGGGGAGTCCGGATTGTCAGCAGGGGTACAGGCCGTGAGAGTAAAGGTCAGTGCAAGCGCCAGAAACAGTGCCAGAAATCGCTTCATCTTCATGTTTTTTCTCCTCTCTATTTAACTGCAACGCGCAGTTGGATGCGGTTATTGCGCAAATTCACTGCCGAGATAGGCCGCAATGACCTCCCGGTCGGTGGAGATTTCTTTCGGGCCGCCCTCGGCGATCTTGCGCCCGAAGTTGAGCACCGAAATCGTATCCGAGATGCTCATGATCGCCTGCATGATGTGCTCGATGATGACGATGGTGACGCCGGCTCTTTTGATGTCGACAATGATCTCCATCACCTCGGCGACCTCCGAGGGGGTCAGCCCCGCCATGACCTCGTCAAGCAGCAGAATCTTCGGGTCGCTGGCGAGTGCCCGGGCGACCTCCAGTCTCTTCTGCTCGCAGAGGTTGAGAGACCCCGCGAAGACGCCGGCTTTGTGGTCGAGCTTGGTCCGGCGCAGGCTGTCCATGGCCTTCTCCCGGGCCGCGGCGACATGGTCGGTGTTGACAAAACTGCCCACCATGACGTTGTCGACTGTGCTCATACCTTTGAATGGCTTTACAATCTGATAGGTCCTCACGAGTCCTTTCCGGCACAGGGTGTAGGGCTTTTTGCCGGTGATATCCTCGCCGTCAAGTACGATCTTTCCGGCCGTGGGCGTCTCAAAGCCGGAAATCAGGCTGAAGAAGGTGGTCTTGCCCGCCCCGTTCGGGCCGATCAGACCGTGAATGGTGTTCTTCTCCACCGAAAGGTTCACACCGTCGACCGCCCTGAGGCCGCCGTACTGCTTTGACAGGTTTTCCACTCTGAGAATTTCCATTATTTCTTCACCTCCGCCCGCTCCCCGACGGAGCGTCTGCGTGCCGCCTTTTCCGCCAGGCGGTTTTTGAGCCGGATGAGCAGAGAGTACAGTCCATCCGGGAAGAAGCGGATGCACACCACCAGCAGAATGCCGTAGATGGCGAGGCTCAGTCCCGGCAGGCTCGCCCCAAAGGTAGCCGTGGTCAGCTGTGCCAGCGGCTTGATGATACAGGCTCCGATGGTCGGCCCGAGAATGGTTCCCTTGCCGCCGATGAGAGAGATGATGACAAATTCATCCGACAGGGGCTCGCCGAAGAGCTTCGCCGGGCTGCACGCCATGATGTACTGCGCGTAGAGCGTACCGCCCATCGCCGCAGTAAAGGTGCTCAGTGCCATGGCCTTGAGCTTGAGATTTCGCGAATTGACGCCGAGCGCCTCAGCGGCGTTCTGGTCGTTTGCGACAGCTGCGAGCTGATAGCCGATTTTGGATCTCTTGATGAAGCGGCAAAGCAGCAGAATCGCCGCCAGAAACGCCAGCATCACATAGTAGTAGTAAATCTTGTCGCGAAACTGCAGCAGCCAGAAGTTGTTGCCCGGCACCGCCTTGACCGGCAGACCCGTGCCGCCGCCGATGCGGATGTCACCGATCTTCTGCGTACTCTGAAAGAGCAGCATGGTGATGGTGCACAGCGCGAGCGACGCGAGGGTGTAAAACGTGCCGCTGAGCTTGAAGCAGGGCACCCCGATGAGAATGCCGACCAGTGTCGCAAGCAGCCCGCCCGCGAGCATGCCGAGCCACGGGGAGATTCCCCAGTTGTTGAAGAGTACCGTGGAGGTATAGGCGCCGAGCCCGACGTAGAGCGCGTGCCCCAGTGAGAACTGCCCGGCAAAGCCGCCCAGAATGTTCCACGCCGAGGAGAGATAGGCGAACAGGGCAATCTCCACAAAGATCGACAGGTAGTAGTTGCTGACAAAGCGGGGCAGCACCACGGCCGCCGCGAGCACGGCAGCGCCGAGAATGAATTTGACTGATCCGAATCGTTTTGCTTTCATTTTCTCCCCTCCTCTCAGCGCGCTCTTCTGCCGAACAGGCCGTTGGGCCGGAAGAACAGCACCAGCACGAACACCACGAAGCAGAGCATTTCGCCGATATAGGAATTGAACAGCATGGCCCCCACGGCCTCGACAACGCCGAGCAGCACGCCGGCGAGCAGACACCCCGGTACGCTCTCGATTCCGCCGAGCACCAGGATGATAAAGGCCTTGTGACCGACCGTCGCCCCGCTCGAGGGGGTGATCTGGTAGAAGGTGGAGTAGACGCAGCCCGCAATGGCGCAGATGCCGCAGCCGATACCGAAAGCGAGATCGTAGTAGCGCATCACGTTGATTCCCATCAACCGCGCGGCGTCGCGGTCCTGCGCGGTGGAGCGCAGCGCCCGGCCCGCGTAGCTCTTTGACATGAACGCCCACAGAGTGGCCGTGGTTGCGACGGCGATGACCGCTCCGATGATCTTCACCAGACTCACCGATGCGCCGAAGCCGACGTCGACATAGATCTGCGTGATGCCCATCTTGATGGTCCGCGGGGTGGACTTGAGCAGCATCAGCGTGATGTTCTCGAGCGCAATGCCGAGACCCGCCGTGCACAGCAGAAGCCCGTAGGGATTCTTTTCGGTCTCACGCCGGTAGAGCGGGCGAATCACCGTGTGCTGAAAGGCCCACCCGAAGCAGAACATGATGGGGGCCGCCACCAGCATTGCAACATAGGGATTGGTTCCCGTCAGGGTGACGACGCCGAAGATGATGTACATGCTCACCATCAGCAGTGAGTTGTTGGCCCAGTTGACAATTTTCATGATTCCGAAAATGATGTTGACGCCCAGAGTGGTCAGTCCATAGATACACCCCATCACAACACCCTGAACGACTGCCCCGTAGTACACTTTGCAACCACCTCTTCTTCCATTTCTCATTGCCGGCCGTGAAACATTTCCCCTGCTCCCGGCCGCACTGTCTAAATAAAACAACTTTTTGCCATATAAACATTATTTTTTGTTCATTTTACTGTTATATCTTAATTTTATATTGTAAAATTAAGAAAATTTATTTATTATAATAGTCAAAAGAAGAATTTCCAGAAAGCTCCATCCCCAGGTGAAGAAAGAGGAAAGAGAGGAACCGTCAATGAGCGTCTCGCATCTCAGCCTGGTCTCCGTACAGCCGTTTCTCATGGCCGCCTCCGCTGGAACCTACTGCGAGCTGCAGCACTCCCGTGACCATTTTCTAACGGAGATCTCCTGCTTTGAACTGGCCCGGCACACGCAGGTGAAGCTGGTGCCCGACTGCTTTTCGTCGCTGCTGCTGCGCTGCGGCGGGGACTTTGACCCCGTGATGGCGGCGCCCGCCGATGCGCCGGAGCGCAGTCTCGATCTGCCGCAGGGGGCCTATTACTGCGTGCGTTTTACTCCCCTCTCCTCCTACGCGCTCTATCGGGTTCTGGGCGGTATGCGGGAGTTCTCCGGCCGGGTTCTCGACGCGCGGGCCATATTCCCGGATATCGGCGAGCTGTGCCGGTCCCTGTCCGGAGAGCCTGTTCGTGCACAGGCGCGCAGGGCGATCAACGCCTACTTTGACACAAAGCTCCGGCATTCGCCCATTGACCCCGTCGTGCACAGGGCCATTTCGGACATCATCGTATCAAACGGCTCGATTACGGGCGCCGGTCTCTCCGCCGCCTGTGGGCTGTCGTCGCGCCAGCTCTACAACATCTTTCGCGGGCGCGTCGGCCTGAGCCCCAAGAGCTTTTCCCGCGCACTGCGCTTTCAAAATGCCCTCTACCGGCTGGTAAAGCCGACAGACGTCCCCTTTACCCCGTACGAATTCAACTACTACGACCAGTCGCATTTTCTGCATGAGTTCAAAGCCTGCTGCGGGATGCTCCCCGCCCAGCTTCTGGCGCTACTGGGCGGCTGCTGAAAGCGGGGTCGGGGCCCCCACAAGTGTCTGCGCGGCCCGCGCAATCCCCTCGGCGTCAAGCCCATAGTAGTGAAACAGCTCGGCGCTTGTGCCCGCAATGGCATGGCCGGTCGGAATACCGAGGCACCTGACCGGTACGCCGCAGCAAGTGCCCGCTACAATCTGGCAGACCAGCGAGCCGATGCCTCCCTTTGTGTTGTGCTCTTCGGCGACCAGAAGCCGCCCGGTCTGCCGCGCCGCCGTCAGAATGGCCTCGGTATCAATCGGCTTTACACTGTACAGGTCGAGCACCCTCGCCGAGATTCCGCGCGCGGCGAGAATCTCGGCCGCCTGCAGCGCATGGAAGAGCACCTCGCCCGCCGAGAGAATGGTCAGATCCTCGCCGTCGCGCAGCAGCTTTGCCTTTCCAATCGGAAAGCTCTCCCCCTCACCATAGAGAACTGGGACGGGATTTCGCCCGATGCGAACGTAGAACGGCCCCCAGGTGTCGGCCATCTGCTGCACCAGCGCGGCCATCTGCACCGCGTCCGCCGGCAGCAGAACCGTCAGCCGGTCCAGTCCCAATGTGCCCGCCAGATCGGACGTCGCATGGTGAGTGGCTCCGGTCGCGCCGTAGCTCACACCGCCGCTGATTCCAATGATCTTGACGTTGGTGTCGGAGTAGTCCACATCCACTTTGAGCTGCTCAAGTGCCCGGGTGGTCAGAAAGGCCGCCGGCGCGCAGACGAACGGCGTAAATCCACAGGTGGAGAGGCCCGCCGCAACCGAGATCTCGTTTTGCTCGGCGATTCCCATTTCAATGAGCCGCTCCGGGCAGCGCTCTGCAAACCCGTCAAGGCTCGCCGAGCCGGTCGCATCGGAGGTCAGCACAACCAGGTCGCCGCGCCGCTGCGCCAACGTCTCGAGAGTTTGCGTCAGGGCCTCTCTGAGTGCCATTTCTCTCATTGTTCCAGCTCCTTTCGTGTGCTTTCAAGCTCCGTCAGCGCCAGGCGGTACTGCTCGTCTGTGAGCGAGCCGTGGTGCCACTTTCTGTTGTTCTCCATAAAGGAGACTCCCTTGCCCTTGACGGTGTCGGCAATGATGAGCTTGGGCGCGCCCTTTCGGCCGTGCAGGTCGGCAAAGGCGCCCAGGATCTGGCCCATATCGTTGCCGTCGATCTGCACCACCTCAAAGCCGAACGCACGCCACTTGTCGGCATAGGGCTCAAGGGGCAGCACCTGCTCGGTGGGCCCGGTGATCTGAAAGTGATTGCGATCGACAATTGCGTAGAGATTGTCGAGCTTTTTTGCCGAGGCGAACAGTGCCGCCTCCCAGACGGAGCCCTCGTCGGTCTCGCCGTCGCCCAGCAGAACATAGCTGTTAAAGCTCCTGCCCGACAGCTTGGCCCCGAGAGCAATTCCGCAGGCCAGAGACAGGCCGTGTCCCAGAGAACCGGTGTTGAGCTCCACACCGCTGATGGCGTTGTTCGGGTGGGAGATGTACTTTGAGCCGAATGCGTTGAACTGCTGCAGCTCGGCTTTCGGAAAATAGCCGCAGTCCGCCAGAATCCAGAGGTAGGCCTCACAGGTGTGCCCCTTGGAGAGCAGGAAGCGGTCCCGGTCGGGGTCGTTTGGCTTTGCCGGGTCGAACCGCAGGATGTGATAGTACAGGGCTGTGAGAAGATCGGCGCTGGACAGCGTACCGCCAATGTGTCCCTTGGAGCGGTGGGCAAGGCCGAGGGCTCCCGCTCTCACATCCACCGCTTTCTTTTTTAAATCGTTAAGCTCCATATCATACCTGCTTTCCATCATTTTTTAACAGGCAGCGAAGAATGGTGAAGCAAGTTCGCTCTATGGGAGCGCACATTCTCCGCGGCCATTATCAAACAGCCAAAAACTTATCAAACAAAATAAATTTTGCAAAAAACTTGTAACTTTCTGTAAGCATTGGTATAATACGATTACCAATATTTAGATAGGAGAACATTATGGCCAAGGCCTTACGACTGATGAAAATCAAAGAGCTTCTCACCGAGCGGGGAGCGATCGATACGCAGACCCTCTGTGCGCTCACCGGCGTCTCCAAGGTCACCATCCGCAGCGATCTGATCCATCTGGAGGAGGAGGGGTTCCTCCACCGCACCTACGGCGGCGCTGTCCTGCGAAAGGACGGGAACGCCTCCGATTCTGCGGCAGCCGTGCCAGCTGACTCCAGTGAAAAGATGCGGCGTCTCGCCGAGCTCGGCGGTGTGGTGCAGCGGCATGTGGCGAGCGCGTCGTGGGTGATGCTCGGCTACGGCGTCACCTGCCGCGAAATAGCGAGAAGCCTGCTCAACCAGAACATTCGGGTCGTCACCGGCAACATCGACGCCGCCGTCATTCTCAGCGAGAGCAGCACGGTGGAGATCTTCATCCCCGGCGGCTATCTGCGCCGCCACTACAACTATCTCATGCTCAACGGTGAGTGGTATCAGAAAGCCCTCGTGGGGCTCACGGTGGACCAGGCCTACATCGGCGTCGCCGGCATCGACCCGTCCGGATTCACGGTCGGCGACGTGCTCGAGTGTCAGACGCTTGAGCTCATCCGCAAAATTGCCCGCGAGGTCATCGTTGTCATCGACTCGGGCAAGTTTGACCGCACCGCGTTCTTCCGGCTGGGAGATCTGGAGTATGCCGACACCATCATCACAAACGACGACATCCCCGACAGCTACCGCGAACTCTTCCGGGAGAAGAACATCCGTTTTCTGACCCCGTCCTCCCTCTAGTACCTACCGGCGCAGCGGCCGCATCTCAGAGCCATGTGAGCTTTGGGAGGCGGCCTTTTTTATTCGAATCGCTCCTCAAACCACTTGCCCGGATCCATGCGCGCGATCGGCGCCGGCGTGGTGCTGGGACGGCCAAAGGCCGCCATGCCGACCACCCGGGCCCACGTCGGAACGGACAAAATGCGGCAAAACTCCCCGTAATTCTCCGCGTCCGGGCACATGCCGAGCCAGACGCCGCCGAGGCCCGCCGCGTGCGCTGCGAGAAGCATATTCTCCATGGCTGCAGCGCAGCTGTGCACCAGAAACTCCCGGGGCATCGGCTTCTGTCCGAGCACTCTGGTGTCGGCACATACCACGATTGCGGCGCCGCAGTTCTCGAGCAGCCCCCACCAGGGCGTCAGAGGAACAAGGCGCAGCAGCGTCTCGCGCCGGCGGATGCTGAGAAAGACCCAGGGCTGTGTATTGTGACCTGACGGCGCCTGCTGTCCCGCCCGAATGAGTTCCTCGAGCTGCTCATGCGAGAGCGGCTCTCCGGTAAAGTCCCGTACGCTGCGGCGCGTCATCAGACAGGTGAGAGCGTCCATTTTAATCCTCCCCGCCGGCGGCGGACGGTTCCCTCAGGCGGCGATCGACAAACTCGATCTGCTCGGAGAACGTTTCGCCGAACTTCTTTTCAAAGAATGCTCCGCCAATGGTGAAAGCCCAGGCGCCGGCGCTCCTGAGAAAGTCGATCTGCTCCAGGGTGCTCACGCTGCCCGCCACGCTCAGAGGCTTGTCAATCGCAGCGAGCACCGAGCAGATGAGTTCGCGCGGATCACCGTCCTGGTAGCGGTAGGCGGAGATGTTGATGCCGGTAACCGTACTGCGGCACACCTGTGCGGCCTCGGAGGCAATCTCCTCGATCGTCCCGTAGAGGTTGTGGTTTCGCCGCGTTCCGACAAAGGGCATGTGCCGCAGCTTCTTCTCGGCCGCAAGCCGGTTTGTCGCCTCATAGTAGTGTGCGCCGAGCAGGTAGTCGAAGCCGCAGTCCGCCGCGATTCGGATTCCCCTCTCGGTGCCCGCCTCATCCGTCGCAAGGCACTCCATAAACGTGGTCTTGCCGGCGTCTTTCATGCAGGCGACGAGATCTTTCATCTGCTCCGGATCGATTCCCACATCCTTAAATCCCCAGTATTTCGCCGGGGCGTCCCTCGCCTCAAGAAAGATCTCCTTTGCGTTTTGCACCGTCACATCGTGCCAGGTCAGCATCACAATCAGCTGCGTCTGTGCCATCGGTCAGTCCTCCGTTTCCCTTTTATTGTCACGGGTCCTTTGAACGGCCCGTCTCCAACCCTGCAGGGTCCTCTCCCTTGTCTGCGGCTCCATCGCGGGGCAGTAGACGGCTCCCGTCTTTCGCTCTGCCAAGAACTCCTCAGGCCGGCTCCAGAGCCCCACCGCGAGGCCTGCCATATAGGCCGCCCCCTGGGCCGAGCTCTCCTCAACACAGCCGCACACTACCCGTGCATCAAGGACATCAGCCTGAAACTGCATCTCAAAGCGGTTGGCACAGCCGCCTCCGTCAGCCGCAATGCTCTTCGGAAGCGGAGCGCCTCCATAGTCGGCGAGATACTGCGCAATGTCGCGGACCTGATAGGCCGCGCTCTCGAGTGCGGCGCGCGCCAGATGGGCAACTCCTGTTGCAGGCGTGATTCCACAGATGCATCCGCGTGCGTCGGAATCAAAGCAGGGCGCGCCAAGGCCGTTGAATGCGGGCACAAAGTAGACCCCGCCGTTGTCCGGCAGAGCGGCGGCGAGGCGTGAGGCGCCCCGCTCGGAGTCGTCCGCCGCGACGGGCAGACAGAGGCTGTCGGACAGCCACGACAGCGCCGCTCCCGCATAGGCAACCGTTCCCTCCCAGACAAAGACCCTTGAGAACTCCGTGCTCCAGGCGATGTTGAGGCTGATGCCGGGCGGCGGGGGCAGCGGTGTGCCGCCAATATTGAGAAGATAGGACGCCCCTGTGCCGTAGGTCACTTTCACATCGCCCGGATGAAAACAGCCCTGCGCAAAGAGCGCCGCCGCGCTGTCGCCCATAACGCCCGTGACGGGAATCCTCCATCCCGCAGTCTCAAAGGTGCCAAAGAGCCCGTCGTCCTGAATCACCCGGGGCAGTATGACCGGCGGAATTCCCAGAAGCTCCAAAAGCTCGTGATTCCACTCGCCTGCCGCCGGGTCGTAGAGTCGTGTGATGCTTGCATTGCACGCGTTGCAGACATGTCTCCCGCCCCCCGACAGCCGCCAGGCAAGCCAGCTGTCCACCGTGCCGAAGAGCAGCTCCCCGCTGCGGGCACGCTCATCAAACCGCGGCACCTGCTCGCGCAGCCACAGCAGCTTTGTCGGAATGGTCCGGCCCGACGGCGCATAGCCCGCCCGCTCGAGAGCGGACAGATACGAACGGTCAAGCCGGCGCAGAACCGACTCGCCGCGTGTGTCCTGCCAGCCCACCATGGGGCAGATCGGCTCACCCGTCGTTCTGTCCCACAGGACAAACGCACCCGTTTGAACCGACAGGGCAATCGCCGCAATTTCGCCGGGAACTTCGCCGAGCAGCCGTGTGATTCCCTCTTCGGCAATCGCCGCGATCTCCAGGGCGTCGTGTTCAACAAAGCCGGGGTCGCGCCGAATCGTTCGGTGGCGCCGGTCCACGCGCTGAATCAGAGAGCCCGTCTCATCAAACAGCAGGCATTTTGTGGATGTTGTACTCTGGTCGATGGCCAAGATAAAGCGTTTCATAATCCCTCTTTTTGTAAAAATAGGAAATATTTATTAATTTTTATCACTTTTATTAATAAATTTCTTTAATTTGGTTAAATAATAGCACATTTCTTTTTAACAATCAAGCTAAAATTAAACGAAATTTAATATTATTTATAAAAAGAGATAACTTTTGCTGGACTTTTTTTGCTTTTCTTGCTAAAATGTTAGCATAATTTATCAAAAGGAGGGTAAGCTATGATTTTTCGTGAAGATCAGATTGTCAGTCTGAGTCATTCTCTGCTGGACAATGGAAAGGAGAACTTTCCCTACGAGGTGGAGTGCCTCGGCCGAAAGGACAAGGACTGGTATATCGAATGTGTCTGCAAACTCGGCTCCCACTGCGGGACCCATGTGGAGGTACCCTACCACCACGACCGGCACGGCGCAGACGTCATGAGCTATCCTGTGCAGGATCTCATCGGTGAGTGCGTGGTCTTGAACTGTGAGGGAAAGGCGCCGGGTGAAGCCATCACCGCCGAGGACTTAAAACAGTATGCCGACCGGATCCGCCCGGGCGATATCGTCTTTCTCCACACAGGCTACGACCGGTACTTCCGCGAGGAGAACTGGCAGCCGTATCCCTATGTCTCTATGGATGCGCTGGAATTTTTGCTGAGCAATGACATCAAGGTGCTGGGCACAGACGCCTCGGGCGTCGAGATTGTGGACGGCTACTCTCCCACGGGGAGAATGAAAGAGCTCTACGGTGAACCCATCCATGTGACCTGCTTTCAAAACCACGTCGCCATTGTGGAATCTCTGACCAATCTCGGCGAGATCGAGAATGAGCGTACCACCGTGTTTATTCTGCCGGTGCCCGCCGAGCACATGGATGCCTTTCCCTGTCAGATCATCGCCGTTCGCGGCCTGTAACCATCCAGGCCGCTTATTGCCCCCGTACAGAGAAAGCCCGCTGCAGACAGTGCCTGCAGCGGGCTTTCTCATAGCAAAAAAAGAGGACCGTCCAAAGGACGGCCCTCTCGCGCTGAATTTTTCTATTTGAGAAGTGCCTGTATCAACCGCTGAAGCATGGTCGCAACCTCCGCACGGCTTGCGGTTCCGGTCGGGTCGAGTACGGCTCCCTCCCTGCCTGTAACAAGCCAGGAGCCGACCGCCCACTGCATGGCCTCTCTTGCCCAGTCGGCCGTCTTCTCCCCGTCGGAAAAGCGGGAGAGCTCTGCACTCTCAGACCGATCCATCCCGAGCGTGTTTGCATAGCGGAACATCATGACGGCGAGCTCCTGGCGGGTAATGAAGTCCTCCGGCAGAAAACCGTCTCCCTTGCCGTCGACAATGCCGTTTTCCGCCGCCCAGTTGACCGCTTCAAAGTACCACGTCTCCGCCGGCACATCGTCAAACCGTCCCTCGCCGCCCGCCGGCAGCCCCTCGAGCCGGTGGACAACCGTTACAAACATGGCGCGGGTCATCGGATCATTCGGGGCGAACTGAGTCTCACTGACCCCCTGGAAGAGTCCGCGCGCCACTGCAAAGGCCACATTGCTCTCAAACCAGTCGCCCTCTCTGACATCGGAGAACGCTCTGGGGCTGTCGATAACACACAGCGTGGCAGTGCCATCCAGCAGAGCTTTCGCTCCGGTCTTATCCACAGCGGACTTGGGGATCACCGCGAGACTTCCGTCGGTCTGTACAGCGGCGACTACCGCCCACACAGATGATGTGCCGGCAGGCAGATTTACCCGAATACCGCCATCGATTGTCTCAAGTGTCCGCGACCCCACTTTCACCTCTACGGTAAACGTGTCGGTCTCCTCTGCGGCACTGGTCTCTCTGGCAAGGGAGAACCTTACCTCGCCGCCCTCGGCGGCGAGTTGCTGCGCACCGGCGGCGGTCAGCGCCACACTTCCCACCGCGGTCTGAACGCTGACGCCAACTTTGGCGTCGGCGAGCGCCTGTGCGGCGCCGTTCGCCAGCGTGACGCCGACACTGTCTGCTCCGTCGGCATCAGCTGGGATGATAACCACCTGGCCACCCGCAGCAGCTGCCGATTTGACCTCGGCTGCTGTCACCGATGCCGTGGCGTTGCCGTCAGCGTCTACCGAGGCTTTCGGTGTCAGAGTCGCACTGGGCGCTGTGACCGTTGTACCGCCCGCGCCCCAGTCATCGGTGCCGGATTCTCTGCTCCAGTCATCGGTGTAATAGAAGACAACCTGATCGCCGGTCTTGAGAATGCAGTCGTCAATGCCGACACTCGGCATCTTGCCGTTGACTTTGAACATCCAACCGCTGTTCGGCCCTCTGTCAAACTGAGCGAGAGTGACCGCCCCTTTGGTAATGGACTTGATGTATCCGTCGCTGAGGCCGTCGCAGGTCATATCGGCATCCGCAAAGGCCTTCTGCAATAGATGTGCGACGCTCGAGCCCTCAGGCATGGTGACGCTCGAGGCAAGCCAGCTGCTGCTCTCATCCGGCAGCACCGTGAATACGACCGTCACATTGGTGTCGCTCTCGGGGAGCTCGGTGGAAGCCTCCACCTTGCCAACACTATTGGCTCCAGCAGGGGTCAGAACGGGTTCGCCGCCCACCACATCGCTTGCGCAGTAGATGTTAAACGGCTGTACTGCCGCCCGTCTCACACCGTTTCGTTCTTCAAAGCTCTCAAGGGCAACCAGCGCCCGGAAGCCCTGCTCGGTTGCCAGCGCCTGGGCCTTTTCCCCCTGTTCGCCCGACACATAGCCGGCGGTAAAACCCGTGGCACTCTCATTGACATAGAGCATGAGCGCATCACTCAGGCTGCAGCCATTTTTGACAAACCGCGGGTCGCTGCCCGGATCAATGCCCAGCGCGACCAGCCCAGTCACCACCATCGCATCGGAGTTGACGTTGCCATAGGAGCCGTTAGCCCCCTGAGCCGCACTCAGTCCCGTGAGCGCCCGATCGACAAAGTCCGTCACGGATGACTTGACACCGTAGGGATCCTCCTGTGCCAGATAGAATCGCGCCAGAGCAGCAAGAGCCGTGCCGGTGGTGTCGACGTCATCGTATTTTTCATTGCCCCAGATGGAGTAGAACAGGCCGTTGTCTCCCTGTGCACCCGTCAGCAGCGAGACCATGCGCTGAATTTGGCTTTCACTCAGGTTCACATTGCCCTGCTCATCGGCGAGAAGCACCCAGGGCGCCGCATAGTAACTGCTGCCAAGGTCCATTGTACGCAGCTTCTCGGCGTTGTTGTAAACGGTACCGTCGAGCGCGGTCAGCTGCGTGCTGTCAACACCGATTGCCGCTAAAACGATCTCGGCCTTGGCGCGATCGGTGACAAGCGCGCTGCTGCTCTGTAGAGCGTTGATGGTCAGATCCAGATAGTTCTGCCGGGCAGCCTCAGAGGTTTTTGCCTCACCAAGGCCCAGCTTTTCATACGCCGCCATGTCGAAGACGACCCAGTCTCCCGATTTTCCGACATAGGAATTGGCAATGTTGTTTGCGATCGTCGCGCGCACAGAGGCGGACGGATAGATGACCACCGACACCGGTTTGCGGAAATGTCTGCCGTCTCTGCTCCAACGCAGGGTGGCCGTCTCCGTCACCGCTTCGTTTTGCATGTTGGCCTTAATCAGCGTAATGGCGCCGTCTGCACACTGGAGATATCCGCTCTGAATATCATCGGCACTCTGGCTGCAGATGAGCTCAACATCGGGGTCCGCGGTCTCACCGTCCTTGAGCAGCGTCAACTTGCCGGGAATCGAAGTTCCCGACGGCGCCGCGATCACATCGCTGTATTTGAGCGACTCGGTGAGAAGCTCCTCGGAGACTTCGGGCCAGGTGTGACCGAGTCTCTGTGCGAGTGTTCTGATCGACTCCAGATCGGCGACAGCCGTACCCGCGTGGGCATCTGCCGCCGCACCGGCGAGAGAATAGCTGCCCGCAATACGGCTCTGGGCAATGGTCCCCTTGCCGTAGAGCGCAAAACTCTTGCCGGTCGCGCCGGTGACTGTTCCCGTATTGTAGCAATCTGTGATGGACGGGTAGCAGTTGCCCGTCTGGCTGCCAGCCTCGCCGAGGAGCCCCGCGGCCCAGACGTCGGGCGCATAGATGGGGGCGAGGTTATAGCTGTTTTTCAGCTGAACACAGTTCTTGTTCGCGCCGACCAGTCCACCGACCTTGCGCTCGGCGTCAGCGCCCGTACAGACAATCAGGCCCGCATTGCAGCTGTTTTCAATCTGCAGACTGACACTGACCCACTGGTACTCCACATTGTCATCATAGCCGCCGACCAGACCGCCAATGCCCTCGCCGCCCCGCGCAAGCGAGGAGACCGTGGCCAGATTCGTGCAGTTGCGAATGACGACGTTGCCGCGGGCATAACCGGTGAGACCGCCCACTCTGCCGTAGGGCTCCGGGCAGTAGACTTCACCGTCAACAGTCAGATTCTCAACCGTTGCGTCGACAAGGCAACCGAAGAAGCCATAGTAACCAAAGGCTTCCTCGACGTTGAGACCGCTGACCGTATACCCTTTTCCGTCAAAGTGACCCATAAAGGGATTGACCGACTTGCTGCCAAGCGGCGTCCAGGAGACGTCTCCCAGATCAATGTCTCCGGCGAGTTCCACATACGCCTTGGAGTAGGCGGCATCGCCGTCGTTTACTTTCTGGGCCAGCAGCGCGAGCTCTCGTCCGTCATGGATGAGATATGGCGATTGCTCACTTCCCTCGCCCTCGAGCGACTGGGCGAGGGTACCATCCCAGGCGGTGTTTTTCTCCAGTGTGAGAGCGAGCTGTGTTGTGCCGGGGACAGTGAAGCTGCCCTCTTTTGGCAGATGGCCCGGAGCCGATACCGTGTAGGTGTATTCCCCGTCTGGCAGAGCAAAGCAGAGCGCATTGTCCGGCTTCGGCTGCATGACAAGTTCACCGTGCTTGACACTCACGCTTGCAGTCTCACCGCCTGCGTCTACGGCAAAAGTGACGTCGCTTGTCGTCTCACCGACGAGTGAGATCTCAATCCGATCGGCCTGAGAGACCTGAAAAGTCCCCGTTCCGCTCTCATAGCCAAATGCAGCCGCCGTGTAGTAGTAGTCGCCCGCCTCGAGCTCATAGGTCCATGCGCCGTTCTCCGAGGAACTGGCTGTGACGGTCTCACCGCCGGCGGAGGTTCCCCGCGAGAGGGTCACTTCCGCATGGACCGGTGTCACGGCCAGCACAACGGCGTAGGTCGGCACCTTTTCGGGCAGGACGATGGTCTTGCTGTTCTCCCGGATCTTGCCCACAACCAGCTTGCCGGTCGCGTCGCCTCTGTCCGCCGTGCCCGATGTGGCGCTGTAGGTGTAAACACCCGTCGAAATGCCCTCAATGGCAAACCGGCCCGAAGCAGGCACGCCATTCGCATCGGTTTCACCCTGCGCACTCAGTACGTGGTCCCCGCTCAGTGTGACAGCCTTGGCTCCCGGCGCTGTGACAGTCAGCGATCGGCCGCTCTCGGCCAGGTCAGCTGTCCACGCCGGAACGGGATAGCCGCCCGTGCTGTCGCTGACAAAGCCCTCCAGCACAAGTTCACCAAATTCGGCCGTGGTCTTCCCGACAGCCGTGCCGTTCAGTGTCGCCGCCCCACTGCTCTTGGGGAGCATTTCAAATGGGCTGTATGCGCTGCTGTCGGGGTTTTTCTCCTTATCATAGTAAAAAGTGTCTGAAACAGTAACGCTCGGCGTACCCGATGCGACATAGGCGATCCCGCCTTTTTTGCCGCCCGTCACCTTGGCGCCGAGAAAGCTGTTTTTGAGCGTAATGGTGCCTGAAACGCTGGTAATGCTTCCGATGAAGCCGCCGCCTCGGCCGCTCGAGCTGCCAGCTGCGACGTCACCCAGCACCGCGCTGTTCTCAAATGCCGCCGAGCTTGCATAGCCGATATACCCAATCATTCCTCCGAGCTGATCCGTTCCCGTTCCGGTGAGCGCAACGTCGGTGACACAGTTTTCAATCGTGACACTTGCGCCGTTGACATAGCCGATCAGGCCGCCGAGGTAAATGGTGCCCGTTGAATGTGTGCTCGTGATCGCGCCGCTGACCCGACAGTTTTCCACGCTGCTTTCATCGGCCTGTATCACACCAACCAGAGTACCCAGATGGTTGTAGTTCTGGTCGGCCGTTATTGTGATATTCTCGACGACAACATTGCGTACTGTGCCGTCGAGCTCTGCAATCAGGCCGGTATACACAGGATCCCACATGGTTCCCGCCGCGCCCGACAGACTCAGATTGGAAATGGTGTACCCATTGCCGTCAAACGTGCCCGTCAGCTTTGCAATGGGCTGCATCTGTCTGCCTGCCATATTGAGATCGCAGGCGAGTTCGACGTCGCCTGTGATCTCTGTACCGCCGAGAGCGATCAAATCCTCTTCGCTCTCGATGATATGAGTTGTTGTCTGCGCCTGTGCGGCCACTGCGGGCACCGGCAGCAGACTGAAAGCCAGCGCCAATACAAGCGCCAGAGACAAAATTCTCTTCTTCATGTTTTACCTCCTCATTCTTTGCACAATATCTCAAATAGCCAGTGGCTATGTTTTTTCAACCCCGCCGACAGGATTCAGCCGTTTTATTGGGAAACAATAAAACGGCCGCGGCGCCATTCCATAGAAGAATGATGCCGCGGCCGTTTTTCCGCGTTTTGTTTGCCTGTCCGCCATACAACACCGTAGCGGAACCCGCAGTTCTCTTGCAGGTCTCCTGACTTGCGCTTTCAGACATAGAGGTCAGCGGTCTGTCCCCGCCTTACCAGCCCGAGAGCCAGTGGCCGACTTTCGTCGTGGGGACAGCCTCAGCGCATACAGTGGCGGCGGCCGTTCAGGACTTCCGCCGGGCGGCGGTTACCTGATTCCCTTTTCATCCCGCACCGTACACATGCCGGTGCGGGCCACAAGAGAGCTTCTTTCCATTTTAAGGTTATCAACTGTCTCTACCATATCATTTCACGCCGGCTTTGTAAAGTGGACCAATGGAGATTTCAGCGGACCAATTCTCCCCCCGAGCCCATTTTGCGCCGAAGTAAAATCACGCTGTATCCGCTCCCCGTCTGCGGTACTCTGAAGATATGAAAATTAGCTGGTATCAAGGCTTTCCGCGTGCAGAAAGCGCACAAAAGCCCCGGCGAAGAAAAAACCCGAAAGCCACTTGTATCAAGGCTTTCGGGTTTTCTATGGAGCTGCTGACCAGATTCGAACTGGTGACCTCTTCCTTACCAAGGAAGTGCTCTGCCTACTGAGCTACAGCAGCATATGGCGACCGGGATGGGGATCCCGCCTGCTGCGCAGGCGATACGCTCGGCCTTGCGGCCTCCCGCTTTCGGCTGAAAACATGCCACCGGCATGTTTTCTTAACGCCGAAACCCTCTCGGGTTCTCGCCCAATGGGCGATTCTCTATTTCATGGCTCTGTTGAAAACAGAACCGGGCTTGTCTTTGGCGACCGAGATGGGGCTCGAACCCACGACCTCTAGCGTGACAGGCTAGCGTTCTAACCAGCTGAACTACTCGGCCACATGGACGAATAAAAAAGCCTCACAACGCATATTGGGCCGTTCGGCTTATTTATTATATCGGCTTTGCCCTTTGCTGTCAAGTTCTTATTTGATTTTATTCATAGTTTGCCCCCGCCGTCTCATATGATGAACTATTGGAAAGGAGTGATGCCAATGGCCTATTCGGATCGGGAACTGCTCGCGCGTCTCATCCAGTGCGAGGCCGGCGGCGAGGGTGACAACGGCATGCGTGCCGTGGCGAGCGTGGTCATGAACCGTGTGCATGCCCCGGGCGGCGAATATGCCCGCGTCGGGCAGCAGAGCATCCGCAACATCATCTACCAGCAGGATCAGTTCACCTGTCTGAAGACCTCTCTCGGCGGGCAGCCCTATATGCAGAACATCTACAACATGCGCCCGGAGCAGATTCACTACGACATTGCCGACTGGGCAATCGCGGGCAACCGCCTTTACAATCTGGGGCAGGCGCTGTGGTTTTTCAACCCCTACTCTGAGACCTGTCCCCCCTACTTCCCCACCACCGTCGGGACTTTTGTCGTCCGCATCGGAGACCACTGTTTTTACAACCCGACTGACGCCTATTATTCTACCTGAGAAAGGAATGAATCTGTCATGTACAATGTCAACTTCAAACCGGCCGAGGAGCTGTCGCCGCGCCCCACGGAGAGCGAGGCGGTCCTTGCGAATCCCCAGACCAACGAGGAGGTTGTGGGCGGCTCCATACAGGGGGTTCTCTCCGACAACATCGGCTACTATGTCGTCATTCAATTTCTCATCGGCACCAATACGCTTGTCGCGCGCGAGGGCGTTCTCTATGCCGTCGGCATCAACTATGTCACGCTCTATGACCCGCTCGCCGACAACTACACGGTCTGCGACATGTACTCCATCAAGTTTGTGACTTTCTACGACTCGCGCACAAGACCCGCCTCACTGAATAATGTACCCAATCTCAACACGTTTCCATCCTGAACATGGTTTTGGCGCCCGGCTGTCAGCCGGGCGCCTTTTTTGCTGAATTCACATCAGACAGCCGCCATCTCATTGAGCTTTTCTGCGACCGCGCCGTAGCCGGAGTAAAAGCTGCACAGCAGCGGCGTTGTCACATCTCCCAGCTCCGGCAACAGTGCGCGCATGGACACCTGGGCCATGACGATGGCGTCATAGCGCATCCCGTCCAGCTTGCGGATCTGTTCCATCAGCAGACGGTTGTGCTCCTCGGGTCTTCCAGCCTGCAGCGCATCCCAGGCGTCGTTTTGCAGATACGAGTCGCACCGCATCTGTTTTCCCTGCTCCCGCCCCACGCTCTCAATCAGCCGTGCGCTCGGGCCGAGAGTGGTTTCCAGCGTGGCAATGAGCGCGATTCTCTCACCCAGCTCAACCGCCTGTCTGGCCATGGGCAGATCGATCTTCATGACCGGAATGTGAACCGCCTGCGCATAGATGTCAGCCACTTCCCCCACTGTGGAGCAGGAGTTGACAATCAGGTCTGCCCCCGATATTTCGGCCGCTCTGGCATAGAGCGTCATCCGGTCTATGATCTCCTGCGTGGGGCCCCCATTTGCCCGCACATCGGCGAGAATGGTGCTGTCGGTGATGAATTCCACTCTCACTCCTGGAACGTTTTCTTTCAAAAATGCCACGGTGTCATCCCGCCTGGCAAAGCTGGTCTGTAAAATGCAGACATGCGGCTTTTTCATCTCGATCCTCTCTTTCTCAACAGCAGAGCCCTCGCCTTTTCTACAATAGACTCCACATCCATCCCGTGATCCCGGTAGATGAGCTCCGGGTCCCCCGATTCGCCAAAGCGGTCCTGCACACCCACAAGCTCCATCGGCACGGGACAGTTGCTCACCACAACCTCCGCCACCGCCGACCCCAGTCCGCCGAAGACGGTGTGGTCCTCAATGGTCATGATCGCCCCGGTCTCACGGGCGGCCCGGACAACCGCCTCATGGTCCAGAGGCTTGATGGTCATCATATCCAGCACGCGCACCCCCACACCCTGCCGTTTTAGAATCTCGGCCGCTTTCACCGCCTTGCCGAGCAGAATGCCGGAGACGATCATCGTCATATCACAGCCGTTTTCAACCACTGTGTTGGCCCTGCCCCACGCAAAGTGAAAGCTCTCGGGACAGTACCAGTCCGCCACCGGGTTCCGGTGTAGACGGACGTAGAGAGGCCCCCTGAAGTCCACCGCGGCATGGGCCAGCGCCCGGGCGGCCACGGCGTCCGCCGGCTGCACAATGGTCATGTTGGGAAAGGCACGCATGATCGCCACATCCTCAATGGCCGCATGGGTGGCCCCGTCGCCGCCCACCTGCAGACCCGCGTGGGTGCCGATAATCGTGACGTTGAGATTGGGGTAGCACACAAATGTGCGCACCTGCTCGCATGCCCTCATGGAGGCAAACACCGCAAAGGTTGCCAGAAACACCTTTTCCCCACAGGCGGCAAGACCCGCAGAGGCCGCCACCAGATTCTGTTCGGCGATTCCAAAGGAGAATTCCCGGCCGGGGAAAAATTGCCCGAACTGCTCCAGGCCGCAGGTCTTCGTATCCGCGCTGCACACCACGAAGCTGTCGTTGGTCTTCGCAATTTCCATCAATTCCCGGCCGAAAGCCATTCTGGTTGCCGGCGGCTGCACCATCACACCGCACCTCCTGTCTCAATGTCGGCAATGGCCCTGACCATTTCTTCGTCGTCCGGCGGTCTGCCATGCCACCCGGCGTCATCCTCCATAAAGGAGACGCCCTTTCCCTTTACTGTGCGCATCAGCATCGCAGTCGGGTGGCACATCGTCCTCGCCGTATGCAGCGCATCGAGCACCTGCCTCATGTCATGGCCGTTGGCCTCGATCACACGCCAGCCGAAAGAGCGCCACTTCTCCGCAAGCGGCTCAACGGTCATGACGTCATTGGTCCAGCCGTTGATCTGCACGCCGTTGCAGTCCACGATGGCGACCAGGTTTTTCAGCTGATGGTGGCTCGCCGCCATGGCGGCCTCCCAGACAATCCCCTCCTGGAGCTCGCCGTCGCCGAGCATGACATAGGTCATGTAATTTCGCCGGCGCAGCCGGCCCGACAGAGCCATACCCACCCCGGCCGACAGGCCGTTTCCAAGCGACCCCGCGCTCATGTCGACGCCGGGCGTCTTGTTCATATCCGGGTGGCCCTGAAGAATGGAGTGGTACCGGCGCAGCGAGCTCAGAAGCGCCGGGTCAAAGTAGCCCCGCCGCGCAAGGGCGGCGTACAGCGCCACACACGCATGCCCCTTGGAGAGGATAAACCGGTCCCGGTCGGCCCACTGCGGCCTCTGCGGGTCAATGTTCATCACGCTGAAGTACAGGGCGGTGATGATCTCCACCGCCGAGAGGGAACCACCGGGGTGTCCCTCTTTTGCGGCGTGAATCATGGTGACGATGTCCCTGCGGATTTGGGCCGCCTGCACCTCGAGCCGCCGCAGATCGCCGGCTGTATAGTAGAAGCTGCTCACCAAAGCACCCCTCTTTCCTGTGAATGTGTCTTCGATATTCCGTCGGAATTCAACCCGCGCCCGCACAGCCAAACTGCTCGATCTTCTCCCGGATGACCGGCTTCATCGCCTCTACCCCGACGGCTGTCAGATTGCGGACAAAATATCCTTTTTCCTCCCTGTCGCGGCCCGTCTCAAAATACCGGCGCGCGCCCTGCATAAAGGCGATCTGGCACTCTGTGTTGATGTTGATTTTTCCCACGCCCAGCCCAATTGCCTTTTGCAGCATATCGACAGGGATGCCGCTGCCCCCGTGAAGAACCAGCGGAAGTTCTCCCACGCCCTCTTTGATCTCTGCGAGCAGCTGCCAGCTCAGACCGGGCCAGTCGGGCGGGTAGACCCCGTGGATGTTGCCGATTCCCGCGGCCAGCATGGTGATTCCCGCGGCGGCCATCTCTCTGCACTGCGAGGGATCCGCGCACTCGCCCATACCCGCTTTCCCGCCTTTGACGGCGCCAATGGCGCCCACCTCCGCCTCAACCGATACGCCGGCCTCCCGGCACTGCGTCACCAGTTCGCGGGTCATCGCCAGATTTTCAGAGAACGGCAGTCTGGAACCGTCAAACATGACCGAGGAGTAGCCGGCTCTCAGACAGAGCTGACAGGCCTCGTAGTCGCCGTGGTCCAAATGCAGCGCGACCGCGACGGTAATGTCCAGATCCTCCAAAAGCCCCCCGACCAGTTTTCTTACGGTCCGATAGCCTCCCATGGCTTTCACCGCAGGCATGGCGGTTCCCAGAATAACGGGCGAGCGCAGCTGCTGACAGATCTCCAGCACACCCTTGCACCACTCGAGCCCATTGATGTTGAACTGCGGCACCGCGTAGTGTCCGGCCACGGCGCGGCACAGCATTTCACTGCAGTTTACCAGTCTCATCGGCCGTATCCCTCCTTGGTAAGTCGTATCCGTTTTCTCTCAGGCAGCTCACCGCGTCCTCCCACGAGCCCGCGCTGCGGTTCGCGCCCACTGCGCGCATGACCGACGCCGCCTGGGCGCTGCCCAGCGCGGCGCAGAGCGGCAAATCCATGTCTCTGAGATAGCCGGCCAGAAAGCCGGCAAAAAAGGCGTCGCCCGCCCCCGTTGTGTCCACCGGTTTTCCCCGGAAGAAGCTCGGCAGGAAATGCCGCCTTTCAAAGTCGGTGACAAAGACGCCGTCGGCCCCCAGCTTGACGCCAAAGTATTTCAGCCCATATTTCGAAAAGGTCCTTGTGATCTCCTCGAGATCCTCTGAGCCGGCATAGTGGGTCGCCTCCTGGTAGCTGGGAATGAAGATGTCACAGTGCCTCAGCGCCGGCTCAATGCGTTTCAGCCAGAGGCCCTCCCGGTCAAAGGACGCGTCCATCGAGGTTCCGATGCCCAGTTCGTGAGCCGTGCGAAACAGCTCGGCAAGCGGTTCTCCGTCGAGCCCGGGCAGCATGTTGACGCTGGCGATATGGAGGTGACGCGTGTTTTCCAGCAGCCTGCGGGCGATGTGCCCGCTGTTGAAAAAACGGTTCCCGCCCTTTGCGGTGCGGATGATGTGGCGCTCTCCCGTCGGCGACACCAGTACGACCGGAGCGTTGGTAAAGAGGCCGGGCTCCCGCACCAGCCCGTCTGCGCAGGCGCCGGCGCGCTCCAGGTCCGACTGGATGATGTCGGCAAACGAATCGTCGCCGACGCAGCCGCATACGCAGACCCGGATTCCCAGTTTCGCAAGGCTGATGGCCGTATTCACCGCATCGCCGCCGCTGCCGGTGCGCACTTCCTGCGCGATGGCACCGTCTTTTTGCATGATGTCCTCCGGGATGGGTGATAGAAGCGTATCGTATGTGGCAAGCCCCGCGCAGAGTATGTCAAACGTCATAAAAAAACTCCTCCCGAGTGAGTGGTACAGGCGGCCGGCGGCGCATGCCACCGGCCGCCTGTACCGGAACCTGTGAGTGAATACCGGCCTAGCCGATTTCAACCTTTTGTCTGTCTTCCTTTTTCCTCTTTGCCTTTCTGCGGGCAAAGTAGCCGAATCCCACGATCAGGCAGGCCACCAGCATCGCACCGCCGACGCCGACCGTGAGAGCGATTCCCGACATCATCCAGATAGGAACAACCGCCGGCAGCGCGTTCTGCCAGCAGGAGAGCGCCGAGTAGACGCCATGGGCGTCGCCTACAGATGATTTCGACTCCGGGTCAACGGCGCGCAGAAGTGCAAAACCGGTCGCGCCGGTGCCCGTGGTGTGGCCGAAGATCATACAGCCTTTCTCAAACCACTCGTCCTCCGCAAAGCGGTAGGGCAGATAGAACGACAGGAAGAGCGTCATGGCGACAAGAATCACCGAGTAGATCAAAATGGGAACAATGTTCGCCGCCAGGAATTTCAGGTTCAGCGTGGCCACAACGGTCAGCACGATAATCTCCATGCACAGCGAGCAGAGCTGGCTGATGGTCTGCTTGTCAACGTAGCAGTCCAGCTTCAGCTTTTTCAGCAGCGGCCAGACAATCATCGCCCCCAGAATTCCGTAGAGCATGCTGGGAATGTTCGACGCGGCGGGCCAGAGCATCGTCAGGCCTTTGATCAGCCACTTTCCTACAAAGTAGGACAAAAACAGCCACGAGAGCTGAAGCGCCAGGTGGTTGATGCCAATGGAGTTTGTGACCGTGGTGCCGATGGACGTGCGCTTTTCCTTGGGCAGAGGCCCTCCCAGAGCCCACGCCGGCTGGGACTGCGGCTCCTTAACATACTTTGCCCAGCCCTTGCGAATGCCGAAATTGACAACGGCCATGCCAATCGTCATGGCAACAATCAGGCCGATCGTCGCGAGAACGGCTCCCGCAGTCTGGTTGTCGGCAACGCCCAGCTCCTCAAACAGAGCCCCGGCGGTAGCTGCTGTGCCATGGCCGCCGTGAAAGGCGTAGAGCCCCATGATGCCCCAACTCTCGGGCAGAGAGGTCCAGATGGTTGCCAGCAGGAGACCCACTACGGGCCCGAGCGTCATCTGCATGCCGTAGACGCTCTGGTTGGCAACGCTGTAGTCCAAATAGCTTGTCACTTTGTCTTTGTTGATCACCACGCCGAAGACAATGCCCGTCAGCATCAGATTGATCAGCGTTCCCGAAAAGCTCGAAAAGCTCTCGGGCTGTGGAATGATACCGCAGATCTGTGGGCCGAGTATCAGGCCAATCGCGCCGCCGATCAGCGAAGCGGGCAGATACAGCTTGCGAATGGGTTTGATGATCTCACGCACGGCAAACCCGGCCAGCAGAAGCAGCCCGAATATAACCAGGTCTTCATAGATAGACGCAACCGTCATAACACAAATCCCCTTTCTTTTTTTCAAAGTTCACAGCCGTAAATCTTTCGTCGCGAGGCGCCTCTTCACGAGTGAATCTGTAGCTTAAGAATAGCCAATCGGCAGTGCAAAGTCCAATTCTTCTTAATATCAATTACTATTAGAAAAATGAATAGTAAGGGGGCTTTGTCTTGACAAATGCGAAAAAAACAGGGATATTACAGGTGTGGCGTGCCCCCAACGAGCAACGCCTGGTCAAAGGCTCTGTGCTATTTGTACAAATTTGCCACTCATATTTTGTGATATAGGCCGAAAGGGGACAAAATGGATCTTTACTCCATGCGCTACATCATAGCCGTCGCCGAACACGAGAACTTCTCGCTTGCGGCCCAGGCATGCCATGTCGGGCAGCCGGCGCTGTCGCAGCAGGTTGCAAAGGCCGAGTCCGAGCTTGGCGTGCAGCTCTTTTCCCGCGGGAGCCGCGGGGTCACGCTGACACAGGCGGGGCAGGAGTTTGTCAGGCGGGCCAGAGAAATCATTCAGCAGGCGGATGCTCTTCACGCCGAAATGGCAAAGTTCTCCGGCGTGCAGAAAGGCTCTCTGAATCTCGGCATCATCACCAGTCTGCAGTGCATTGACTTCGGCGGCATGCTGTCGGCTTTCTGCAGCACCTATCCCAACATATCGGTGAACATTGTGCAGGGGGGAACCCATCAGCTGATTGAGCGGTTGGTCGACCGGAGTCTGGACGTTTCCATCATGAACCGGCCCGTCAACCATCTTCCCTCACAGCTCCACTTTCAAAAGCTCGGGGAGGACCGCTATTCTCTGGCCATACCGATTCCCCACCGTCTGGCGGCCCGAACCAGTGTGAGCCTGTCGGAGCTGAGAGAGGAGCACTTTATTTTTCACCAGAGCAACCAGGTCGCCTCTGAGCTGTGCCTGCAGGCCTGCCGGCGCGCCGGATTTGAGCCGAACATTGTCTGCCGTTCCAGCAGCCCCACAACCAGCCTGTACATGGTTCAGGGTGGGCTCGGCGTCGCACTTCTCCCCTCGGAGGAGTTTCGCCACCGCTCCATCACCGGTGTGCGTGAGCTCAAAATCAGAGAGCCCATCGTCAAAGAGGTCGGCATATCCTGGCGGCGTGACGCCGCCTCCCCGTTGATTGACGCCGCTGTCAGCTTTTCACAGCAGTGGACACGATAAAAAAAGAACCGTCTCAAAGACGGTTCTTTTTTTATGGGGTTTTGCCCGATATCCCGCGTGCCTTGCATAGGCCATTGCCGGCACCCGCGGCCGCAGTGGGACAAAATCTGTTCGACGCTCTTTTCACAGAGCACCCTCTCCGCTGCCAGTCAAAACAGCCGCCGACTAACGGCGGCTGTTTTCAGCTGTCTGTCCGGCTGTGCTGCGCCCCCTCGTGCAGTTTCTCTCTCAAAAAAGAGTTTGCCACGGCCAGCTCCTCTTCCCAGTTTTTCGCGCCGACGTACCAGAACTCTCCCACAAAAGCCCGTACACCCAGTTCCAGGGCCTTTCCCGCGCCGCTGACAAAGTCCACATGCCCCGTGCCAAAGGGCACCTCCCGGAAGACTCCCGGGACAGTCTCTTTCAGGTGGAGTGCTGCCAGATGCCCCTTTCCTGCCTCCAAATCAGTCGGGACCTCCTCTCCGACCGCATTGGTCAGGTTGCCCAGATCCGGATAGATCTGGAGCCAGGGGCTTCCCACCGCGTTCACATAGGCCATGGCCTTGGCCACGGTATTCATAAAGGGGGTCTCCATGGTCTCAAAGCCCAGCATCACGCCGTACTTCCCAGCCATCAGAACCGCCTTTTTCAAATTCTCCAGGAAGTAATCCCTGGTCTCATCGCAGCCCTCTTCATAGTAGACGTCATAGCCCGCCAGCTGAATCAGCCGGATCCCCAGTTGGGAGGCCAGGACGATGGCTTTCTCCATAATCTCCATGCTCCGCTGGCGCACCTTGAAGTCGGGATGGCCCAGAGGATACTTGCGATGCCCCGAAAGGCAGATCGAGTGAATGGGCGTTCCCGTCTGCCACATGTCCGCGCGCAGGTTGTAAAGCTGCTCCGCCGTCCAGTCGAGGCGGGCAAGTTTGGCATCGCTTTCGTCAATGGAGAGTTCCATATAGTCAAAGCCCGCCTGTCTGGTGTGCTCGAGCTTCTCCCGGATCGTCAAGGTGTCCGGCATGCTCTTCTCATAGAGCCCCAGCCGATACTCCGCCACATTATTCCCCCTTTCGTGCCTTTTGCCCATAGTAGGCATTGGGGCCGTGCTTGCGCAGAAAGTGCTTGTCCAGATAGCGCTGCGGTGCCGGCCGGGCCTCGCCGCAAACCTGGCGGGTCAAAAGCGCCGTCTTGGCCACTTCCTCGAGAACCACGGCGTGATAGACCGCCTGCGCCGCGTCTCTGCCCCAGGTGAAAGGGCCATGGCTGGCGCATACAACACCGGGGACATGTGTCGGATCCAATCCCCGGCTCAGAAACGTCTCGACTATGGAGCGGCCAGTGTTCTTCTCATATGCCTCGCCGATCTCAGCCTGTGTCAGATGGGGTGCGCAGGGCACCGGCCCATAAAAGTAATCGGCCTGTGTGGTTCCGCAGCAGGGAATATCCTCCCCCGCCTGAGCCCATGCCACCGCATGGGAGCTATGGGTATGTACAATGCCCCCGATGGAGGGGAAGGCATTGTAGAGCTCAAGGTGGGTCTCGGTGTCCGACGAGGGATTCAGAGCCCCCGCCATCACATGTCCCGCCAGATCCAACACCACAATATCCTCCGGGCGCAGATCGCTGTACTCCACGCCGGACGGCTTGATGGCAAAAACTCCTGCGGCACGGTCAACCTCGGATACATTTCCCCAGGTAAACGTGACCAGCTTGTATCCGGGCAGAAGAAGATTCGCTCTCCACACCCGCTCTCTGAGCGATTCGTATTCCATGCTCATTCCTCCACAAAATAGACGGCTGCCTCACCGACTTCCCGGTCGGCGACATACAGGGCGTCTGCGTCAGAGCCATTGTAAATACAGGCGTTGCTGGGGCCCACGCCCTCGTCGACAGTATCAACGACAAACTCCTGTCTGTGCTCGTCCCACCAGACCACGAAGAGCTGTTGTTTTCCCCGGCGGAATCCGCCTACAAAGCAGGGTCTTCCCGCCAGCCGGCCGGCCTTGACCACGTGGTAGAACTCGGTGACCTCGGGATGCTCAAAGACCTGTTGGTATCTCCCGTCAATCTTCTTATAAATGCGGAAATAGCTGCCGTGGAACTGCTCAATGGTTGCGATCTCCTCCTGGCCGTCTGCGTCGATGTCAATGATGTCGGCATCGCTGGTGGCCTGGGTCATGATCTGTCTGATTTCCCAGTCTTCACTCCCCGCGCGGGGCGGGAAGAACTCGAACACTCCCTGTGCACAGGTGACCAGCCCCACATCATGGCCATCCCGGGAAATGCGGGCGTAGCCGTGATTTTGAAAGCAGTCGCCTTTGAGCTCAGTGAGGTCGAGCTCCCCGTCCCAGTCGTCGGGGAAGGGGGCAACATAGATACTTCCCGGCCAGGTCCAGTCCTCTCTGGTCTGTTTGTGGGCGGCCAGCGTACAGGCAATCAGCCAGGTTCTGCCGTCACGCTGAAGCAGATCAAACCGGTGAAGATAGGGTTTGGTGCAAATCTCTCTCGAGATGTAACCCCCTCTGCCGTCGGGCTTGACCCATGCGATGCAGGCCTCCTCCCACTCGTAGAGACGATAGAACTTCTGACCGGCGAGAAACTCACCCGGCCGGCCGGGGATGGGCACGAGGCCCATGGTGCCGCCGGGCTCCTCCCACACTGTGAGGTGTCTGCTCTGCGTGGCACAGTCCACGGCAATGCACGGGTTTTTATTCTCAGCGGCAAAAAACGCGTAGGGTTCTCCTGCCACATCCATCACATTTACGGCGTAGCAGTGGTCGAGCTTCTGTATTGTTTTTTTACGATACTTCATGCCGTCTTTCGCCTCTCTCACAAGCAGGATCGGTAGGGAATGTTCTGCGGCGCTTCAAAGCAGTCCTCGAAGCCCCGAGGATGATGATAGTAGAGTTTGTCCCTGTCCTGGGGATAGACATACTTTCCGCCCACCTGCCAGAAGAAAGGATGAAAGCCGTACTCATTGCGATCTTTCTTAAAGTCATAGAGAAGCCTGATCTCTTCACAGTCGGCCTGGAAGTTGGTCCACACATCCCAATGGATGGGGATGACCACCTTGCAGCGCAGGTTCTCCGCCATGCGAAGAATGTCCACCGAGGACATCTTGTCCTGCATTCCAATGGGGTTTTCTCCAAATGAGCCGAACGCCACATCGATGTCGTAGTCCTTGCCGTGTTTGGCAAAGTAGATCGAGAAGTGGCTGTCGCCTGAGTGATAGATGTTCCCGCCGGGGGTCTTAATGAGGTAGTTGACCGCCTTGTCGTCCATGTCCGTGGGACATTTTCCGCTGAGCTCCTCCCGGTCGGGACCGGTGGAGTCGGTGGTGACAATGCAGGTGCGGTCGAAGCTGTCCAGGCAGACAATCTCGAGGTCTTTGATCTTGACGATGTCCCCCGGCCTGACCGTGACGCACCGCTCCGGCGGGACTCCCCATTTCACCCAGGTCTCCACCGATTTACTGGGGCCGATGAAAGGCACAGGAATGGTCTTTCCCGTATGATCCGTGGTCGTCATACCGCTCTGAATCACATGTGCCGCCCATTCAGCGGACATGTGATCCTGGTGGTAGTGGGTCGCCAGCACGGCATCGACGTGTTTGAACGCAAACGGGTCGATGACAAAGGGCACATTGCGCAGGTTTGGTTGCATGGCTCTGGCCCCGCACATATTGGCCATCTGGTGTCCCACGGCCATCTTTCCATCGCCATGTGTTCGCTTGCCGTTTCCGCACCACAAATCGATGGTGATGTTGGTGTTCTCCGGTGTTTTGAACCAGATACCGGTACAGCCCAGCCACCACATGGCGATATTCCCCGGCGGGACAACCTCGTTTTCAATATCCTCAACCAGCCAGGTCCCCCACTCCGGGAAAGTGGACATGATCCAGGACTCTCTGGTGAGCTCACTCACTTTACTCATATTGATCTCTCCTTTTGTTGCGGCGTCGCAGATCTGTGGCCTCAGTACCGTATCTCCTGCACATCGAAGTCAAAAAGGGCGGTGTCCTGCCCAAACAGCTCCCGTGTCGTGATGTTGAAAAAGACAAACTTCCCGTCCCACAGAGAAACACTCTGCCGAAAACGCTCGGGGGTATAGGTCATCGCGATGATATCCTTTGGCGGCCAGTTGACACAGGCTTTCAGTCTTGTCTGCGAGTCCATCTTTCGAGGTGAAAAGTAGATGAAACACTGGCCGGCGCGTCTGTTTTTTCCCAGCCGTTTTGTGACCTTTGGATACAGCACTCCCACCTCACGGATTTCCGACCAGTGATAGGCGGCACTTTGAAAGCCGAGAATGTGCTTTGAAATACCTTTTCTGCTCAAATGGACAGTGTGCAGGGAACTGACATGAAAGGCTGCGTAAAGGACAATCAACCCCAAAAAGAGCGCCGCCGCGGGGAAATTGCCCAGCGCCAGATAGACCGCCTCGAGCAGCAGCAGAATCAGAACACTGCCCGCAAAGACGCCCAGTCCCACAGGATTCGCCGCATATTTTTTCATCCCGCCGCCTCCTGATAAGAAGTCTCCCTGTCTATTTGAGGTAGTCTTCCAGGTAATCTGCATTGACGATGATGGAGACATACTCCGGGTCTCCGTAACCGCGCCCCACGTGGAAGTTGCGGATGTTTTCGGGCATGCCCTCCCGCTTGTAGGGCGGTGCTTTTTCAATGTCGAAAGACCGGATCAGCTTCACCATCCGGCTGACAAACTCCCGCGCAAACGGCTCGCCGTGATGCCCGCCCAGAAACAGGTCAAAGGGGTAGGTCAGCAGATTTTCAAGGCCCTGAGCGCAGACTCTCAGCGGGACAGGGGGCATCTCACACTGATACATCACATGGCGGTTCAAAGCGTCTCCGGTCAGCATGATTTCAGCCCTGTCATCGTAGAAGCAGCAGCTTCCCCACGTGTGGCCGGGCGTGGCAATGGCCCTGACCGATCTGCCGCCCAGATCGAAGATCTGGCCGTCCTCCAGAGGCAAAACTCTAGTCTTCCCGGCGATAAGGCCCGCCTTTTCATCGTATTCTGAGCCGAATGTGCTCTTTACCAGATGGTTGTCCTGCGGCATGACCCAGATGGAGTCAAACCACTTTGAGCCGCCGACATGGTCCAGATGACCGTGGGTGGCCGCACAGATGAGTTCCTTTCCCGCCATTAGCGGCACCAGTTCCGGCGGGAAATCGTCAAAGTCGTCGTCTCCAATGCCATTGTCCACCAGCAGGCACTTCTCCTGCCCCACAATCAGAGTGCAGCAGACATGACCAGGGCCGGGAACCAGCCCGCTGCACTGGATCTGGTAGAGTCCGTCCTTGGCAAAGGTGACAAACAGCACCTGTTCACAATCTTTGTTCATAAGTTATCCCTCTCAACTTTCGTATGGTCCTCTGGCATACCGCCGCGCCATTCCGACGCAACTGCCTGTCGGAATGGCGCAGCGATGTTTCGTTTGAGCAGTGATTCCCCTCTCAGGCAATCACGAGTGTGGAGGAAATCACTCGGTGAAATAGGCTCCGATCAGATTCCACTGCTCGCCCCAGCGGGTCACGCCCTCCAGATTTTTGGCCATCAGGTTGCCATAGACATCCTGGCGGATGGGGTAGCTGATGCAGTACTCGTTGACATAGGCATCCATAAACTCTTGGGTCAGCTCATTGCGCTTGGCATCGTCAAACTCAGCCAGAATTGCGTTTTGCATGGCGTAGAAGTCGCTGAAGTCCTCCACAGCGGTGTTGCCGTGGTGGAAGAAAGGCCACTGGCTGCCAATCCAGTAGGCAACAGAGCCAATCATGCCGGACTTGCCGAACTCCAGATCCCAGTCGGTGGTATTGAGCACATCGTTGAGGTACGCGGCATTGTCACCGGTGCGGATCTCCACGTTGTAACCCATTTCCACCATGACATTCTTGAACATCTCAACAGCAGTGGTGCGGTAGGCGTCGTTGTCCACGAGTACGGTAAACGTGGTGCCCTCTTCAATCCCCTCGGCCTCGAGCATCTGCTTGGCCTTGGCCAGATCCTGGGGATAGGGCTCCTCATAGGTCTGAATGAACTCCTGGGTTCGGGACACGGGGGTATCGGCGAAGAGACCACTGGACTCAAAAGCTCCCTCCCACATGGCCTTGCGGTCAATGGCATAGCACAGAGCCTTGCGGACATTGACGTTGGAACACAGGGAGTTGCCGTCCAGATTGAATACGATCAGCTGCTGATAGAGTCCCGCCGCCGAGTTGTACTTGATGTTGTCGTACATTCCATTCTCCACATCCGCGATGTCGCTCTCAGCAGGATACATGATCACATCCACGCCGCCGGTCTGAAGCTCCATCATGGCCACGGTAGATTCGTCGATGCGACGCACGATCACTGTTTTGATGGTGGAGTCGTTTCCGGCGAAGTAGTCGTCAAACTTCTCAAAGGTCACATGGTCGCCAACGGCAAATTCCTTAAGTTTGTAAGGGCCGTAGCTGACAAAGTTCTTGGCGTCTGCGCCGTAGACTGTCAGATCGGAGGCATTCGAAGCCTCAAAGGACTCCTTGTCGAAGATACGGAACTGTGCCGCCAGATTCCAGTTGTCTACACTGACGGTATTGAATGTCAGTTTCACGGTTTTCTCGTCCACTTTTTCCACGCCGGAACCATCCTCAGGCATATTGGGGGAGGCGTTCAAGGTGTTTCCCGTGGTGCACTCATAGGCGATGGAAAAAACAGCGTCATCCGCAGTAAGGGGTGTTCCGTTGTGCATGGTAATCCCATCTTTGAGTGTGACGATGAGGCTCTTCTGATCCTCACTCCACTCGGCAGACTCCGCGGCACTGTATTCATCGATGACATACTCGTAGCCGCCCTCAGCAGTTTCGTTGAGAGTGAAGAGCGTCGGCCAGCAGAGGCTGGCAGTGGTGCGGCTGTTCTGTCCGCCTTTCAGCGAGGGGATATCGCCCGCCACAGCGATGGTCAACGTATCCTTGGAGGATTTTTTCACCTCTCCAGTCTGCGGGCCGTCGGGATTCTGGGGATCGACACTCTCCTTGGGGCCGCAGGCCGCCAGTGACAGGCACAGGACGGCAGCCAGAAAGATCGCGATGATTCTCTTTTTCATGGTAATTCCACCTTTCCTTGGTCTTTGTTTATTTTTCCGGTTTCCGCGGATGGGGTACAGAGTCATACGCCTACAGTCCGTTCAGCTCTCGAACACGGTGGCAGGATACAAAGTGATTGGGTCTGACCTCCTCGTGGGCTGGCGTAGTCCGGAAGCAGACGTCGGCGGCATAGGGACACCTGGGAGCAAACCGGCAGCCGGGCTTGGGATTGATGGGAGAAGTGATCTCCCCTTTGAGCTCGATGTGCTTCTTTTCGTGGTCGATGTCGGGCAGAGGCACAGCTGACAACAGCGCTTTCGTGTAGGGGTGAAGCCGGTACTCAAACAGCTCGTTTGACGCGGCTTTCTCAACCGTCTGTCCCAAATACATGACCATGATGTCATCCGATATGTACTTCACCACGGACAGGTCGTGCGTCACAAAGATGTAGGTCAACTGCCGCTCATCCTGAATGTCGCGCATCAGATTCAGAATCTGCGCCTGAATGGACACATCCAGAGCGGACACCGGTTCGTCGCAGACGATGAAGCTGGGATTGATGATAAGCGCCCGAGCGATGCCGATTCTCTGCCGCCGTCCGCCGTCGAGTTCATGAGGGTAGGTGTTCACATATCGCTCGGCAAGCCCCACGATCTTCATGGTTTCATAGACGCGCTGCTTGATCTCCTCTTCCCCTGCATCGGTCATGATGCGCAGAGGCTCGGCGATGGATTGGTAGAGGCTCATGCGGGGATTCAAAGAGGAGAAAGGATCCTGAAAGATGATCTGCATCTTCCGGCGCAGCTGGGAGAGCTCCTTGCGGTTCACATGCGTGATGTCCTGTCCCTCAAAGAAGATCTGTCCTGCGGTGCTCTCCTGCAGGTGGAGGATCGTCCGCCCCAGAGTGGACTTGCCGCAGCCGGATTCTCCCACTACGCCCAGAGTCTTGCCTTTCTCGATGGTAAAGGTGACATCATCCACCGCGTGAACAACGCCTGCCGCGACGGGGAAATATTTTTTCAGGTGTCTGACGTCAAGAATGGGTTCTCTCTCAGACATGATCGGCTTCCCCCTTTCTAAAGCAGGAGTGGTGATGACAACGAACCAGATGGCCGGGAGATATCTCCCTGAGTTCCGGCAGAGCGCTTTCACACTCCTGCGTAGCGTAGGGGCAACGCTCACAGAACTTGCACCCCTCCGGCAGATTTGCAGGGTCCGGCATCAGCCCCTTAATGGGCTGCAGCCTCTTACTGTCCCCTGCAGCGTTCGGCAGAGAGTCAAAAAGACCCTTGGTATACGGGTGGGCGGTGTGGTGAAAAATGGCCTCCAGGTCGCCCAGCTCCACTACTTCGCCGGCGTAGATCACCGCTACCCGGTCGCACATCTCTGCGATAATGCCCAGATCGTGGGTGATCATCAGCACCGATGTTCCAAATTTCTTTTTCAGGTCGTTCATCATATCCAGCACCTGGGCCTGAATGGTCACATCCAGGGCGGTGGTGGGTTCATCGGCCAGCAGCAGCTCCGGAGAGCATGCAAGGGCGATGGCGATCACGATACGCTGTATCATACCGCCGGAAAACTGGTGGGGGTACTCGTCGTACCGCTCGCGGGGAATGCCCACTGTTTCCATCATATCTCCCGCCAGCTTCCTTGCCTCCATCCGGCTGCACTGCCTGTGAAGCCGGATGACCTCGGTGATCTGCTCACCCACGGTATCGACCGGGTTGAGAGCGGTCATGGGGTCCTGGAAAATCATGCTGATCTCAAAGCCCCGTATCTGCCGCATCTCTCTCTTTTTCAGTCTGTAGATGTCCATGCCCTTGTATTCGATCGTCCCGCCTACCAGCTTGCCCGGCGGACTGTCCAGCAGCCGCAGGATGCTCAGGGCAATGGTGGTCTTGCCCGCTCCGGTCTCTCCCACCAGTCCCAGAGTCTCTCCCTTGTTGATGGTGAGCGACACATGGTTGACCGCCTTGCTGGTACTCTCTCTGGAGATGTAGTAAACAGAAAGATCGTCGATCTTCAGAAGCTCCTCGCCCAGCTCGACATCCTTTTTGCCCGGAATGACGCCGTGCTTCACATCAGCCATTGTTCTTCCCTCCTTAACGCTTCAGTCTGGGATCCAGCGCATCCCTCAGCGCGTCGCCGACCAGATTGAAACTCAGTACGGTGAGCGCAATGCAGATGCCGGGGAATGTGACCAGATATGCCTGCTTGAGAATGTAATTTCGGCCGGCAGAGATCATGCTGCCCCATTCGGGGGTAGGCGGCGTCACGCCCAGGCCGATAAAAGCCAGCGAGGAGGATGTCAGGATACCCACAGCCATGTGCATGGTGATCTCCACAATCAGCTGAGACGACACATTGGGGAGAATGTACTTCCAGATAATCCGAAGATCGTTGGCGTCAGTCGCGCGGGCAGCCTCGATGTACTGCTGCTCCTTGACCGACAGCACCGGCCCGCGCATCATCCGGGCAAAGGGCGGGACAAAGGAAATGCTGATGGCTAGAATCGCGTTTTGAAGACCTCCGCCCAGCGCCGAGGAAATGGCAATGGCCAGCAGCACACTGGGTATGGAACTCAGAATATCCATACATCTCATGATGACGGCGTCCACCCGGCCACCGTAAAAGCCGGCCAGCGCGCCGAGCAGCGTGCCGAACACAGTGGCGAATGCAGTTGCCGCTGCGCCGATCAGCAGACTGGTCCGCCCGCCGTAGAGCAGCCGACAAAGAACATCCCGCCCCAGATTATCCGTTCCGCAGGGATGGGCCGCGCTGGGGAAGAGAAACATCTGGCTGGTGTCCTGCACATCGTATCCGCCGGGATAGAGCACCGGGGCAAGTAGGCAGGCCACTACCATAATGACAATAATGGACAGGCCCAGCACACCCAGAGGGTTTCGGATGAAGCGGCCCATGGCCTCGCTCCAGAGGGAGCGCTGGCGAATCGTTCTCGTGGTCTTACTCATGCTGCAGCTCCTCCTTCCTCCGGCAGTTCTCTCTTTTTTGAGCGCTTTGCCGACCGGGCAAACGTCCCTTTGATTCTCGGGTCAATAAAGGCGTACGCCACATCGATCAGCAGATTGATAACCGTAACCGTGATAGCAGTCAGAATGATGGAGGCCCGCAGCTGGGGGAAGTCCCGGTTGTTGATCGACTCCACCATGAAGCGGCCCAGCCCGGGGATGGCAAACATCTGTTCAATGATCATGGTGCCGCCCAGGGCGGTGGCAAAGTGCATTCCAATTGCGGTCACGATGGGAATCATGGCATTGCCCATGATGTGATGCCATACCACCACGCTCTCTTTCTGCCCCTTGGCCCGCGCTGTCCGGACAAAATCCTGACGCACATTGTCCAGTACCGAAGCGCGCACATTTCTCATGTAGGCCGCAGCGGACAGAATGCCCTGCGCCAGAGCTGGCAGCACCCAGTATTTTGGTCCATACCACCCCGATACTGGGAACCATTTGAGCTGGACGGCAAACAGAATGATCAGCATCAACGCAAACCAGAAAGTCGGTATTGAGCTTCCCAGCATGCCGAAGACACGGGCCAGATTATCTTTCCATGTGTCGCGGTTCAGAGCCGATACGACCCCGAGAATCAATCCCAGCGAAAAGCCCACCACATTGGTTGCAATGGCCAGAACAAATGTCACCGGCCAGCGGGCGAGGATCTCGGAGGTGACCGACTGACCCGTCCGGTAGGAGGTCCCCAAATCGCCTCTGGTCACAATGCCCCACAGGTATTTGCCGAACTGAACAAGCAGCGGATCGTTTAACCCATAAGATTCTCTCCACTCCTCCAGCTGCTCCGGCGTGGCGTCAGGCCCCAGCTTCATCAACGCGGGGTCGCCCTTGGCCATAAACTGGAGCACATAAATCAGGAAGATCACCGCAATGAGTACCGGAATGAGCTGAAGAATTCGTTTTAACACATACTTTACCATTTCCCGCCTCTCCCCTCTGATCTAATTAAATGAACAAATAATTTATTTTATGATTATTTTAATGACCCATATTGATCTATAGGCGTATTGTAGCACATTTTTCTACAAAGTCAACTCTTATCAATTTGACTTTTTCGTGAATTTTGTCTTAATTTATTCTTTTTATTATCTTTTAATGATTATTTTAGCGTTTTAATAGCAGATTTATTTCTGTTTTAGTCCTAATTTCGATTCTAAATTTGTAAATATTTCTGAATTTTACTCTTTTATTTTAGATTATAATATTTTTATGATTGATTTTTTGAGTATTATTCGTTATTGTAGAAGTAAAGTTGTTCAGATAGATAGGGAGTGATCTGTCATGTCTTCCATTCTGGTCATCGATACCGGCTCCTCCAGCATGCGCGGAATTCTGTTTGATGAGGAGGGCCGTATGGCATTCACCAGGCAGCAAAAATACACCATGTATACTGCGCCCGGCGGCATCGCCGAGTATGACCCCGGCGATTTTGAGAGCTGTCTTCAGGCGATCTGTAGCTGCTGTGTCCGGTGGGCCGGCGACAGCGGCGTCTCCATCGGCGCGCTCTCTTTCACCAGCCAGCGCAGCAGTATCCTGCCCCTATCGGCCGAGGGCAAGCCTCTCGGCCGCATTATGACCTGGTATGACAAACGGGCCGCAGCCATCTGTGAAGAGTTAAAGCAGCGCCACGCTCAGGAGATCTATCGGATTGCCGGTATGCTGCCCACCCCCGTTCTCTCCGCCCCCAAGATCGCCTGGCTGAGACGTCACAGACCCAGGATCTATGCCGCCTCCCACAAAATTCTGGGCATCCATGACTACCTGATTTATCTCTGTACTGGTGAACTCGTCACCGATGTGACTCTGGCGAGCCGGACCAATCTGATGGATGCCCGCTCTCTCACCTGGAGTCCACGTCTGCTGGAGATCTTTGAGGTCGATCAGGAAAAGCTGGCCCAGCTGCTGCCAGCCGGGTCCGTCGCGGGATACGTCACGCCCACCTTTGCCGAGGCCACCGGTCTCACCGCTGGAATTCCGGTCGTCTCGGCCGGCGGCGATCAGCAGTGCAGCGTTCTGGGGCAGGGCCTGTTTCGCCCCGGCATGGCAGGGCTTACCTGCGGCAGTGGCGCATATCTGGCCGCCGTTACCAATCAGCCCGTCTTCGACTCCAAAGCTCGAGTCAACTTGAATGCCGCTGTGACGCCCGGGCACTGGATTCTGGAGGCCAGCACGCTTTCCAGCGGCACCGTACAGGATTGGTTCGACCGCACTTTCTACGGCCCTTCGAGCAGCTGTGCTCCATTGAGAGATCTGTATCACGAGATCGAAGCTGCTCCACCCGGAGCCAACGGTGTCTTAATGCTTCCCGATCTGGCGGGAAAGGGCTGTCCGGACTGGGATCATTACGCCCACGGTATTTTTTATAACATGGGGCTCTCCACCACCCGCTCAGACTGCGCCCGCGCCATGCTGGAAGCGCTCGCCGCCGAGATTGCCGAGTGCTATCAGGTCTTTCGGGAACTGCTTCCCTCCCTGGCTGGTCTCAGTGTGACCGGAGGGCTGACCAAATCGTGTATATTCAATCAAATAATCGCTGATATGATTGACTTTCCTGTCAATAAATGCCATAATGAGGAAGCCACAGCCATTGGTGCGTTCGTAGTTGCTGCCTGTGCTCTGGGGCAGATTGGCTCCCCAGAGGAAGCCGCCCTTTTCAGCAGCAGCCAAGGGAACGGGCACTACACACCGAATCCAGAGCGTGTCTCTCTTTACAGACGGATCAACCAGGCCCGACGAATCCTGTATGAAAGCATCCCTGGTCGGCAGCTCACCGACCTGCTCACTCCGGGTCTATAAGGAGGTTTTTCATGAAAAACAGTCGCACTACCATCCAGCATCGACAGACCCAATTGCTCAAGACTCTTCGTCAGAGGCGTTCTGCCTCGGTGAGTGATCTCGCCGAACTGTTGGAGGTTTCCCCCATCACAATTCGCCGCGATCTCGATTACCTGGAAGAGCAGAAGCTGGTTACCCGCTATTTTGGTGGTGCCCAGGCAGTTGGTTCTGTCACCGAAGATGATGAGGTTGCCTACCTGAGCACCACCACGCAGCATCTGGACTGTAAGCAGGCGGTTGCTCGCCGGGCGGCCGAGCTTTTGCAGGACGGCGATACCGTTTTTATCAACTCGAGTGCCACCGCCCTGCTCATCTATCCCTACATCACCAAAAATGTAATGGTTATAACCAACAACGGCCGAAGTCTTCTGGTCAATCGCCCCGTCAACGTGGAGCTGCTGCTCACCGGCGGCGAAGTCTCGGGCAACAAGCAAAGTCTGGTCGGTGAATTCGCAGTGCAGATGCTCTCCGGCATAACAGCGACAAAGTGTGTTCTGGGCGTCAGCGGCATCAGTGTGGAGGGTGGTATCACAAGCCGCGTCATCCAGGAGACCGCCATCAACCGTACCATGCTTCAGCGCTGTTCGGGCGAAAAAATTGTGGTTGCGGATCACACCAAGATCGGCTTGGAACACAACTTCTTTACGGGCAATCTGGCCGACGTTACCCGCCTCATTACCGATTCCAACGCAGACCCTTCCAAGCTGGATGATATCCGTCGAGCGGGCGTCATCGTGGATGTGGTCGAGACAATATAAGTACAAGCTGTTGTACATTCACTTTCTCCAATTCGAGTTGGGCTCGCCAAAATAAATTTTTCACCAGTAACAAAAGAGCCGCCCCAGCAGGGCGGCTCTTTTATCTCGCAGCGCAAAAAAGAGAACCCGATTTTCCTCGGATTCTCTTTCGGCAGGGGCAGAAGGGATCGCAGGCCGCTTCGCGTCCCATACGCTCGGCCTTTCGTTCAGGGGTCCCCACGAAAACACGGGGTTTTCGTGGGGATGAGGAGGCGCAGCGCAATGAGTGCGCCGACAACTTTTGAAAAAAGTTGTCGCAAACGATATGGAGCTTGCGGCGACGATCTTTCGGCTAAAAACATACCACCGGCATGTTTTTTTAACGCCGAAACCCTCTCGGGTTCGATCCCGCTTGTACTGTTTTCGCGCAAAAAAAGAGAACCCGAGTCTCCTCGGATTCTCTCTTGGCAGGGGCAGAAGGGATCGAACCCTCGGCACGCGGTTTTGGAGACCGCTGCTCTACCAGCTGAGCTATACCCCTATATCGCCTTTTTACGGCGGATTTCATTATACCAACAAACGGCGCAGTCTGTCAAGAAGCGCTTTCACTTTTCCCCCGTCGCACCGTGATTTCCGGCAGTGTCTCGAGACAAACTGCGGCCCGGTTCAAGTTCTCCGCCCGCACCAGTATGTAATCTGTGTCGAAAGTCGAAACAGCGAAAAGACTGATATCCTCTCGCGCAAGTTCCCCGCTGATTTTTGCCAGGATACCCACCATGGAAAACGGCAGCGGTCCCTCAATGCGCATGGCCCTCCACCCGTCCTCCCGCGCCACGGTCTCCGGTGGGACATCCTGTGTACGGCAGACAAGCGAGCACTCCATATCCGTCGTGGCGGTAAAGACAAACGGCCGGTTCAGCAGATTCGACACAACGGCCTCAACCTTGCAGACCGAAAATTCCCATGGAAGAACCTCAATGACCATATCAGCCTCCTACAGGATGCCGACCGTGCGGAACACAAAGATCCAGGCCGTCAATGTGACCACGGAAAACAGTGTTGTCCCGACGATGATAGAGGATGCCAATTCACTGTCTCCACCCATATTTTTCGCCATGATATAGCTGTTTGCCGCCGTGGGCGAGCAGAGCATGACCAGCAACACCAAAAGCTCCTGTGTGCCAAATCCGAGCTTCACAGCGATGGGAATGAAAATCAACCCCTGAAGTACCAGCTTGTAGGCGCAGGCGAGAAGTGTCCCGCCAAGGCGGCTTTTGATATTACCGAAGTTGAAATTGGCACCGATCATCATCAGTGCCAGAGGCGTTGCAATGGTTCCGCAGTAGTCCAGTGTCTTGGTCACGAGAAACGGGAATTGTACCCGTAAAAGCGAAAACGGCAACGCAATCAGAATGGAGATGATCAGAGGATTGGTCGCAATGTTTTTCAGCAGTCTTGACACGGTGACTTTCTCTTTGGTCACACCACGCGTGGTAAGCGCAAGCACAGACAGAACATTGTAAAACGGTATGACAAAGGCAATGACCAGCTGTGCCACTGCGACATCATCCACCTGCAATACATTTTTCACGAGAGCCACGCCGATAAAGACATAGTTGCTGCGAAAGGCCCCCTGCACAAAAGCGCCGACTTGAGATTTGTCTTTGAGAACCAACTCACCAAGCACCCACGCGACGATGAAGCCAACAACAGTCACTCCCACCGCGAATAGGACAAACTTGGCGTCAAAGACCTCTCGGATATCCGCCGTGGCAAGGTCAAGAAACATACTTGCCGGCAGTGCAAGATAAAAGACAATCTGGTTGACTTTCTGCACTACCTCGGCGGTTATCATGCCAAGCCGGCGTAAAAACCAGCCGATTATCATAATAAGAAACAGTGGCATGACAGTATTGATACTAAACAGTAGGTTCCCCAACGGAATTACTTCCCCTCTTGTATTATTATTGTATGATATTATCATAACTCATTGCCCCGCACCGGGCAATTGCAGATGCGAGAAAAGCAGTGGTTCCTTTGAGAAAATCACATTGTGCACATACCATTTATTCCATTGGTGCAGTCCAATGGCGCGGCAATACTATTCCATACCAACTCCGTCATAAAAAAGTGAGGCAGACAACGCAACGCCAATTCTACAGCATATTTGTTATCTCGAGGATCCTGCGTGAATTCGTCTGCGTCAGCAGGCGCAGAAAGGCCCACCAATAAAAAGGACGCACCTGCATACGTCAACAGCAGTGGGCCTTCAGTGAGGGCGTTAAAAAAACATGCCGGTGGCATGTTTTTAGCCCGATGTCCCTGTGAGGTGAGTTCGAGCCGCAGGCGATGAACGAGCCCACTTTCGGCTCTGCCGAAAGAAGGCCCACCAATAAAAAGGACGCACCTGCGTGCGTCCTTTTTATTGGTGGGCCTTCAGGGACTCGAACCCGGGACCAACCGGTTATGAGCCGGTGGCTCTAACCAACTGAGCTAAAGGCCCAAAAGAGAACAAACCGCCGATAAATTCCTCTATCGGCGGCTTGACATGGCTCCCCAAGTTGGACTCGAACCAACGACCCTGCGGTTAACAGCCGCATGCTCTACCAACTGAGCTATTGAGGAATGTTTGTGCCGGCATCGACCTATCTTCCCGGGCGGTCTCCCACCAAGTATTTTCAGCACTGCTGAGCTTAACTACCGTGTTCGGTATGGGAACGGGTGGATCCTCAGCGTCATTGACACCGGCTAATAATATAGTATATTACTACATTATCTATTTGATTGTCAACCCTCGCGCATACGAGGGAAAAAATGGTGACCCGTGGGGGAATCGAACCCCCGTTTCAGGCGTGAGAGGCCTACGTCTTAACCGCTTGACCAACGGGCCATGGTGCGCCTTCAGGGACTCGAACCCGGGACCCACTGATTAAGAGTCAGTTGCTCTACCAACTGAGCTAAAGGCGCATAACAGGGAAGTCACACACCCCTCGGTATCGAAGGGCAGTTCACACCCTCAAAATTGAATGAAAAGAGAAGAGGCAGAACTCACAAATCAAACCGTAGTAAGGTCAAGTCCTCGACCTATTAGTACCGGTCAGCTAAATACATTACTGCACTTACAC